>NZ_CBCPHV010000006.1:0-254843 GCF_965118635.1 Empedobacter brevis
TTTTTCCAAACTCTGAAAACAATTATTTTTAAAATAAATTTTAACAAAATGATTTTCAATAGAATATTTTTTTTGATGAGGTAGCATTATATTTGTTGAAATGAATTTTAGCGATGATTAGAAGAGTAGAAGAAGTTGATTTTTCGAGATTGAGTGAAATTTGGGAAAGTGCAGTTGTAAATACGCATGATTTTTTAGCACAAGAAGATTTTGAATTTTATAAAGAGAATTTACCCAATTATTTTCCACATGTTACATTATTTGGTTTTGAGCGAGAAAATAAATTAGTTGGATTTGTCGGTGTTGCAGAGCAAAATTTGGAAATGTTATTTATTCACAATGATTTTCGACGAAAAGGAATAGGAAAGGCTTTATTGGATTATTCTATTCAAGAATTGAATGTAAAAGCTGTCGATGTAAATGAACAAAATCAGCAAGCATTAGATTTTTATTTGAATCAAGGTTTTAAGGTTATTTCTCGTTCTGAAAAAGATGGTGAAGGAAAAGCTTATCCTATTTTGCATTTAAGTTTATAATTTCTATTGAGTAGCTTAACTTAGCGCATATTTTTTAGGCATGCATTCATTAAATGATTTATCATTATCTCAAAAAAATCGCATTCGTTTAGCGGTTTCATTATTCTTCTTTTCACAAGGTTTAGCGTTCTCTTCTTGGGCAAGTCGTATTCCAACGATTAAGTCAGATTTAGGGATTTCAGAAGGGCAATTAGGAACATTATTGTTGTTAATGCCAATAGGACAATTATTCACAATGGCTCTTTCAGGAAAACTTGTAGCCAAATTTGGAAGTAAAAATGTATTGAAGATTGTTGTATTAATTTATCCTTTTATTCTTTGTTGTATTGGTTTAGCTCAGAATTTTTATCAATTGGGAGCAATATTGTTCTTGTTTGGAGTTCTTGGAAATATGTGTAATATTTCGGTGAATACACAAGGTGTAGAAGTTGAAAAAATATATGGTAAATCAATTATGTCTTCTTTTCATGGCGCTTGGAGTATTGCAGGTTTTACAGGAGCTTTGATAGGTTTATTGATGATGAATTTACATGTTAATACATTTTATCATTTTGTAATTATTTATGCCATCATCATTTTGAGTTGGCTTATTAATCAAAAATATTTAGTTGAATCTACTCCAACTGTTGAAAAAGAAAAGAAAAAGATTTTCTCGAAACCAGATCCAATTTTAGTTCAATTAGGAATTATAGGTTTTTTGAGTATGGCGACAGAAGGAGCAATGTTTGATTGGAGCGGAGTTTATTTTCAGGATATTGTAAAAGCACCACAAAATTTGGTGGTTGTTGGTTATGCTTCTTTTATGATTATGATGGCGATTGGTCGTTTTGTAGGTGATTATTTTATCAGTAAATACGGAAAACAATATATCATGCAACTTAGTGGATTATTGATGTTTTCAGGTTTAATAATTTCGGTATTTTTTCCTCAATTTATTGTTTGTACGCTTGCTTTTATGATGGTTGGATTGGGAGTTGCTTGCAATGTTCCGACAGTTTATAGCGTTGCTGGTAAAACTAAAAATATTAATCCAGGAGTTGCTTTAGCAACAGTTTCTAGTATTTCTTTTCTAGGTTTTTTAATGGGCCCGCCATTAATTGGTTATATTGCTGAAATGTTTGATTTAAGATATTCGTATGCGTTATTTGCTTGTTTTGGATTGATTATGTTTTTTATGGTTGGAAGAATGAAGATTTTTAAGACGAAATAAGTTTTAAAGTTGCAGATTTCTCAATTAAATAAGGTTTATGGAATTTTAAATAAAAAATAATTCCAAGAAAATAACAACCAACATCCATAATATCTGCTGTATATTTCGAAGAAAATTTTGGCATAATAAATTCTAATAAAACACTCAAAACAATAGCTGTAATTATCAAATAACTTGTTGGATAAATGTATAATTGATTTTTATATTTCACTTTCGAGATAATATAACTTCCTAAATGCGTCATTGCCGGAACAGCAAAAATATCTGTTAAATAATGATTGAGATAATCAATTTCTATGGAATAAATTCGAGTAAGTTTTATAAAAATCCAACTCAAGATATAGAAACAAAAATAAGTGTCAAATAGTTTCATCTTTAGACAACTACAAGAATTATTATTATACAAAAAGCACCAAGAATCATTAGAAATAGGAAAAAAGCATCATCTATTAACTTTTGAGTTGTACTTCGTTTATCTTTTTTTTCTTCCATATGTTTAGGTTTTGTACAAAAGTATTTAATTCATTTTGAATTGCATAAGACGAATGTCAATTTGAAATTTTTTACAATTAGGAAAATAAAAAAGCCCAACGTTAATTGGGCTTTTAAAATACTATAAAATATATAAAAAATTCTGAGCTTAGAATTTTATATCCTCTGTTGTTGTAATCAAATCTTGAAGCGTTTCACGACGACGAATTAAATAATCTTTATCATCAATTAACAAAACTTCAGCTGGTTTTAAGCGCGAATTGTAGTTCGAAGCCATCGAGAAACAATAAGCTCCCGCATTATGGAAACATAAAACATCTCCTTCGCTAATTTCTGTTATTTTACGATTAGATCCAAATGTATCTGTTTCACAAATATAACCAACAACCGTATAATAGCGATTACGTCCTTCTGGATTCGAAATATTTTCAATTTCGTGATGAGCACTATAAAACATCGGACGAATTAAATGATTGAAACCTGTGTCAATTCCAGCAAAAACAGTAGAAGTAGTTTGTTTTACAACATTTACTGTTGCTAAGAAAACTCCAGCTTCAGAAACCATGTATTTTCCTGGTTCAAACATTAATGTTAATGGTTTTCCGTAAGCTTTTTCAAATTCGTTGAAACGTGCAGATAAACGTTCTCCTAAATATTCAATATCCGTTTCGTCGCCATTTGGATAATAAGGAACTTTGAATCCTGAACCAAAATCGATGTAAGATAAATTTTTGAATTCTGCAGCAACTTCAAATAAAATCTCAGCTCCTTGCAAGAAAACATCAATATCCAAAATATCAGAACCTGTATGCATATGAACACCATCCAAATGTAATCCAGTATTTTCTACAACACGTTTGATATGTGGTAATTGATGAATAGAAATTCCGAATTTCGAATCGATGTGCCCAACTGAAATATTCGAATTTCCTCCAGCCATAATATGTGGATTGATACGCACACAAACAGGATATTTAGGGAAATCTTGACCAAATGTTTCTAAAACCGAAAGATTATCAATATTAATACGAACGCCTAATTCAATTGCTTGTTTTATTTCAGAATATGAAACGCCATTAGGTGTATAAATAATTTCTTTAGGTTTGAAACCAGCCATTAATCCTAATTCTACTTCTTGAATAGAAACCGTATCCAATCCTGAACCAAGTGATTTGAAATACTTTAAAATATTAAGATTTGTATTCGCCTTACATGCATAATTTAACTTTAAACGTTTGACTGTAGAAAATGCATTTGTCATCTTTTCATATTGCGATCTAATTTTGTTCGCATCGTATACATACAAAGGCGCGCCATATTTTTGCACCAATTCCAATAGACGTTCTCTATTCAGTTCCATTTTGTTTATTTTTTGTTTAAAGTTAAATTTCAGTTGTCAAAATTACGGAATACAAATGGGTTTCTGAAGAAAATTCAAAATAAACTTATTACAAAATAATTTTTGTGAATATTATTGTAAATTATATATTTTATTTCGAAGATTATTCATTTTTAAATGTTTTAATCTCTCCACCATTCTTTGAAGGTAAAGACAGAATCGTTCAAATTTAGAGGTTCACCAATCATTGGTGTTAAAATATCGAAGTTATTTTGCTTTCCATTGGCTACAATTTTCTCCAAAGGTTCGTCCCAAGCATGTTTTGCTAAAGCAAATTTTGCAGCATGAACAGGAATAATATGTTTGGCTTTCAAATCCTTGATTATTGCAGGTAAATCTGTTGGTAATGCGTGAATATATCGCCAAGCATCATTGTATTGTCCATTTTCAAGAATTGCAAAATCAAACGGACCATATTGTTCTCCAATTTCTTTGAAATGCGTATCGTAACCGCTATCGCCGCCTAAAAATATTTTTTGCGTTGGTGTTTCCAAAACATAAGAACTCCAAAGCGTTGTGTTTCGTTTTAATTTTCGTCCAGAAAAATGACGAGCTGGCGTAAATGTAATTTTCAAATTGTTTTTCAACTTTACACTTGTATTCCATTCTTCTTCGATTAATTGATCTGGCGAATAATTCCATTTCTCAAAATGTGAACCAACTCCAAGCGGAAGAATCACTTTATTCACTTTTGTTCGTAATTCTTTTACGGTTTCATAATCCAAATGATCGTAATGATCGTGTGAAATAACTAAATAATCAATCTTCGGAAAATCTTTAACATGATAAGTATTTGCACCTTTAAATGCTTTATTAAAAATAGGAAAAGGCGAACCATAATCACTAAACACAGGATCAATTAAGAAATTAATTCCATCTAATTGAATATAATAAGACGAATGTCCTAACCAAATAAAAATATTCTCAGATTTATCAATTGATTTGATATCCGTCTGAATATGCGGAATTGAATCTTTTGGATAGAGTTTTGGATCTTTAGGACCAAATAAAAACGAGAGCATTTCTTTTGGCATACTATGACCTTCGGCAACCGCAGGTGTATGATGTATGTTTTGAAATTGTCCGTCTTTGTATAATTTAGATTGTTTCATTCGTTCCAATCTTTTTCCAGAAGGTTCAGCTCCAAATGTATTCATTTGTAAAACACAGAAAGTTGCAATAACAAGAATTACAATCAAACTTAATAGGAAGTAAAGCATTCGTTTAAAAACTTTTCGTTTATTTATCTTTTTCATTAATGCTCAAATTTATAAAATTATTTTGTTGATTTTTAAGTTATAGAATTTGTAAAGTAGGAATTGTGTAACATTTGTAACTTTCTAACTAATTTAGATTTATCAACTTTGTTCAACAAAATAGAAAAGTAAACGAAATGGAATTTATCTTACAACCTTGGCCATGGTACATTGGCGGACCAATTATTGGAATTGTAATGCTTTTGTTAATTTACTTCGGAAAAAGTTTTGGATTTTCTTCAAATTTCAGAACGATTTGTGCAGCTTTAGGAGGAGGAAAATCGTGCGATTTTTTTTCATTCGAATGGAAAAATCAAAAATGGAATTTGTTGTTCTTATTAGGAGCTATTATAGGAGGTTTTGTTTCGGTACATTTTTTATCAGACAATCAGATTCCTGAAATTTCTGAAGCGACAATCACAAAATTGAAAACAATGGGATTTGAAAGTGCAGGAAAAGCTTATTCTCCAACCGAAATTTTTGAAAATATTTCTATTAAAAATAGTGCTTTATTATTTATTGGTGGATTATTAATTGGTTTCGGAACGCGCTATGCAGGAGGTTGTACTTCTGGGCACGCAATTTCTGGTTTGAGTAATTTACAACTTCCGTCATTCATTGCTGTTATCGGCTTTTTTATAGGTGGACTTTTGATGGTTCATATTTTGTTTCCTTTAATTTTTTAAAAACATGAAAAGTTTAGTTTATATCATATTAGGAGTTATTTTCGGGATAACAATGTACAAAGCAGAAACAGCTTCTTGGTTTCGAATTTTCGAAATGTTCAATTTTCAATCTTTTCATATGTATGGATTTATTTTTTCGGCTTTGATTGTCGGTTTGATTGGAATACAAGTGATGAAAAAGAAACATGTAAAAGATATTGATGGAAAAAAAATAGTAATTGAACCTAAAACAAAATCAATTGCACGTTATTTAATCGGAGGAATTCTATTTGGATTAGGTTGGGCATTGGTTGGCGCTTGTCCTGGACCATTATTTGTATTATTAGGCGCGGGAACTTATTCAATTTTAATTACAATTGTAGGCGCATTAATAGGAACTTTTCTTTACGGAAAAATTAGAAACAAAATTCCACATTAATCATGATAAAAGAGAAAGTAATAGCAACTTATCCGGATCAATTTGAAAAAGAATTGTTGAATGAAATTGATGAATTAGGAGCTTTGATTAAATTCAAGACAAATGATGTATTGATTGATTTGAATCAATTTATCAAAGGAATTCCAATTTTATTAAGTGGAGCAATCAAGATTATGCGCGAAGATTTTGATGAAGGAGAATTACTCTTATATTTTCTTGAAAAAGGTGATACATGCGCAATGACAATGGCATGTTGCTTGGGAGATAAACAAAGCAAAATACGAGCGATTGCCGAAACAGATGGCGAATTAGTAATGATTCCGATTATAAAAATGGACGAATGGTTGGCTAAATATTCATCGTGGCGACATTTTATTTTTGATAGTTATAATAATAGGATGGAAGAAATGTTGTGTGCAATTGATAATTTAGCTTTTAATAACCAGAACGAGCGATTGAAAAAATATTTATTAGATGTTGCAAGTATCAACAAAGGAAAAGTTGTGCTAAAAACACATCAAGAAATCGCTTATGAACTCAATACTTCTCGCGTTGTGATTTCTCGTTTGCTAAAAGCGTTAGAAAAAGAAAATTTTCTTCAATTAAACCGAAATGAAATTACAATCAAATAAGAAATCATTTTAAAAATATATAAAAAGGAAGCTCTTAACGTGAGCTTCCTTTTTTTATGATAGATAATAATCTTATATTTAATAATAATTTTATTGAAATATGAAATGCTTTGCAATAATCATTATACTCTTTTATTCAATCTTCTCTTATGGACAAGAAAAATCTGATATTGAAAAAAAATATAACTTTGTAGAAATTATAGGTTTGAATAATTCTTCTTACCACGATTTTTTGACAGAAATAACATCTTATCCTGAAGGTATTTGTGAACAATCTCTAAATAAAATGGGATATATTGACGGTAATAAATTACCAATTCCTTATTCTGATAAAATTATTATTACAACAAGAAAAATTCCTGAATATAAAAATCCTAAAAAAAAATATCAAAATATTGATCTTGATAAGTGGAATAAATTTAAATCTGAATATAATAGTTTAGGAGTTTATGAAAGACAACAAGTAGCAGCTTTATTACCATTTATTACAAATAAAAAGCAATTTGATTTAAGATTTAGAGAGTTGCAAAGTGATTTATTAAATTATGGAATTAATTTGGATTCTAATAAAATTTCAAAATCTTTTCAAGTATATAATAAATATTCTAATGTTTTCACTAAAGAAGATATTCTTGCTGGGTTTAATTATTATAAGAAAAATGATACAATTGCACATTTGGCAAATTTTTTGGCGCCAAATTATCTGAAAAATGAACAAGATATTCTCGATTTCTTACCCTTTTTATTGAATAAGAAAGCAAGTTCACAATCTTTGCTAACTTTTTTTATTGAAAATTATAATGGTAAAATTGACTGGAATAAAAACATGGAATTATTAAACACGGTTGTAAATGATCCTAATCCATATAAAAGCTTATTAGCACTGAGAATAGCAGATAAAACAGGATTTACGTATACTAATTTCAAAACATTAATGTCAAGAAAACCTGAAACAATAAAAGAAATTTTAGAATCAAAATATATTCCTTTAAAAGATAAAAGCTACTTAATATCTTTTATGAATAAGTACTCAGATAGACCTATAGAAACAGAAGCTAATCAATTAATTTATAATTATTATTAAATTATTTTGAATATAAAAAAAGGAAGCTCTTAACGTGAGCTTCCTTTTTTGGTTAATCTAAACTTTCATCTTTTGTAACGTTTTTGAACATTTATCCGTTATTTTATATAATCGTTTTATTGTAGCAAGAAGTAACTTTACATCCATAAATGAAACCGATTTTTCACATATTTTCAGTACTTTTTTTGATTGTTCTGTTTAGTTATTCTAGCAAAACAAATCAATATTCTACGCAAAAAAAAGTAGAAAAAGTAACTATAAAATGTGATAATACGAATAAAACAATCGAGAGTTTTACATTTACTCTAGAGGATTTAAAAATCAATGATTCTTCTTTTGATAATTTTATTAAAACAGATGTTAAGTTTAATTTTAATCAACAAATTTGTGTTCGCATTTTTTCTGATTTATTCTCTACATCAACTAATAAAATTTGCCTTTTAAAGCATTATATCTACGGTTTACCATTTATCTGATAACCAAACCTTACCTACTTATTGCTGCTTTCTGAACATTTTGATCGTTTAGGAAAAGGAAATCTATTTACAAAAAATAAAAAATTATGCACGAATTAAGTATTGTCAAAGACATATTTGATACGTTGAACGAACACTATGATTCTAAGATTGAAGATATAGAAAAAGTTCAGATTACTGCTGGACTTTTGTCAAATGTTCAACCCGTTTTAATTCAAAATGCCTTTGATGCTTTTATAGCAGAAAATAAAAATTACAATGAAATCGAATTAGAGGTTTTGGTGAATGAAATTGTGGCGTATTGCGAAAAGTGCCACAAGAATTTCGAAGTCAAATATCACAAATTCGTTTGCGAAGATTGTTCAACTCCTTCAAGTACAATTGTAAAAGGAAATGAGCTTTTTATCTCGCAAGTTATCTTTAAAAACAAATAATTATTAATCATATTTCAATTATGTCAATAAATACACAAAACCCTAAAAGTGCAGGAAACAGAGTAGGTTCTGTTCAATGCGACAATACAACTTTACATTTATTAAAAGCAAATGATTATGTAGCAAATGCAATTAGAGAACGTTTGAAAGATGTTTGTATTATTAATGTTTGTTCATCTCCAGGATCAGGAAAAACAACATTGTTACAAGAAGTTGGGAAACGTTTGGGGAAAGAATTAAATATTTCGGTTTTAGTTGGAGATCCAGAAACAGAACGTGATGCTGTTCGTATGCGCGAAGTAGGAATTAATGCTTTACAAATTGTAACAGGAGGAATGTGCCACATAGAAGCACAAATGATTTTACAAGCTTTGGATCATATCGATTTAGAAGGTACAGATTTATTATTCATCGAAAATGTAGGAAATCTTCTTTGTCCATCAGCTTTTGATTTAGGTGAAGATTATCGTGTAACACTTATCGCTACAACTGAAGGAGATGATAAACCAAAAAAATATCCTCGTATGTTTTTAACAAGTGAATTGATGTTGGTTTCTAAATCAGATTTATTACCATATGTTCCTTTTTCTATAGAAGCAGTAACAAAAGATGCAAGAGAAGTTAATCCAAATTTGGAAGTACAAACTATTAGTACACTAAATGGAGAAGGAATTGACGAATGGTGTCAATGGTTGAAAGAAAAAGTTCAGTTGAAAAAAGAAGCAGCACAACAAAAATAATACCTCGAAGAAATGGAAAATCAGTTGGTAATTATAGATAATATTCAGTCAAAATCTGAAGAAGTTGAACAAATTTCTGATCAATTAGCTATTGAATGGTTTGAGATTCGAAAACAAAAAATTACTCGAAAAACAACGGCTGGTTTAACATTAGAACTTCGATTACAACATAAAAATGAGTGGCAGAACGGCGATAGATTATTTCAAGGAAACAAATTAATAGCTTCGGTATACATTAAACCTTGTTTGTGTATTCAGTTTTCTGCAATTTCTGCGTCCGATGCCGCTGATTTTTGTTACTTCGTAGGTAACCGTCATCTTCCTATTTATTGGGGAAAAGATAACAACAATCAACTTTTACTTCCTTATGATGGACGAATGTACGACCAGCTTTTGGTTCGCTATCAAGACAAAATACAACTTGTTGAAGAACAATTAACAAGTAAGTTTTTATTAAAAAATTTGGTAAAAAATTAAAACCATGAATTGCAAAATATTTTATCGCATAACATTTATTTTATTGTTTCTTACTTTCTTACAAAGTTGTCATTCAACTTCTCAGAAGAAAGAAGAATACGCAGAAATAAAAGCAGAAGATAGCCGAGGAAAAATAGTTTCATTGCCAAAAGAAGCTAAACGAGTTATTGTACTTTTCGAACCTTCTTTAGATGAAATTTATATGTTACATGCAGAAGATAAAGTTGTAGGAATTCCGCAACAAGTTTTTCAGAATGAAGACAAATATAAATTTTATGCAAAATTGGATGAACGAATCAAAAATAAAACAATTGCCACACCAACTTTCGGAGGTGGATCAAGTAATATGGAAACTATAGTAGGTTTGCAACCTGATTTAGCAATTGTTTATGATCAAAATATTGAAACAATTCAACAATTAGAAGAATTACATATTCCAGTTTTTACGGTTTCAAGTTTAAGCCAAGATAAAATTTACAAAGAATTGCTTGGGATGGGAACTTTATTAGGAAAAAAACAACGTGCAGAAGAAGTGGTTTCTTATGTAAAAGCAGAAGCTGAGAAGCTAAAAACTCCTGTAAATGAAAAACCTAAAAAAGTCTATTATGCTTGGTCGAGAGGTCGTATTTTTTCAACATCAGGAAAAGGAACATTGTTAGATTTAGCCATAAAATTATCGGGAGCAGAAAATGCTTGTCCTTTGGAGATGGAATCACCAAATGTTGGTGCAGAATCTATTTACAAATGGAATCCAGATTTGATTGTGCTTTGGAATTCTAGTCTCGATGAGGTTTATCAATTAAGAGAATTAGATGCTTTACCAGCTGTGAAATCTAAACAAGTTTTTGCGATGAATCCTGCTTTTTATTACGATCCTCACACAGTTAAGTTTTTGTTGTTTGCAAAACAACTTCGCAATTGGTGCTATCCTTCTGCATATTCTACGGAACAGTTGAACAAAGAAGTGCAAAATGATATTATGCAATTGTATCAAAAACCAGATTTATACAACAAAAATGCAAGCTAAATTGAAATCTTATAGCCTACTTTTTATTATACCAGTAGCGGTTGTAATACTTTCTATGACAATGGGAGCAACTAATTTTGTTGGTATTTCTGAATTGATTCGTTATAGCTCAACAGCAATTAACAAATTCATTTTAGGATCAAACAATTTACCTCAATCAAGTATAGAAACTATTTTGTGGCAAGTTCGCTTACCTCGAATTGTCTTGACATTTATTGTGGGAGCAGCTTTGGCATCTTCAGGAAATGTTTTACAAGCAATTTTTAGAAATCCAATTGTCGATCCATTTACATTAGGTATTTCATCAGGATCAGCAGTAGGAGCAGCTTTAGCAATGGTTGTGCCTATTTTATCAATCAACTTATCTGCTTTTATTTTTGGAGTTTGTGCTGTTTTATTAACGTATTTAATTTCAAAAACAAGCATAAAAAGTTCCCTAATCAATATGGTTTTATCAGGAATGATAATTTCAGGAGTTTTCACAGCTTTTCTTACGCTTTTGCAGTATATCAGTGATCCATATAAATTACAAATGATTGTGCAATGGACGATGGGAAATTTACATACAGCTTCTTGGGAAAAAGTAGAAATGGCTTTTTATCCAATTTTAATTGGGTTAATCATTATCATTCTTTTGCGTTGGAAATTGAATTTATTGTCTTTAGGCGACGAAGAAGCTCTTGCAGTTGGCGTGAAACCAGGACTTTTGAAAGTGATTTTGATTGGTGTTGCAACTTTAATTACAGCTGCTTGTGTAGCTGCAGTTGGTGTTATTAGTTTATTCGGATTGATTGTTCCACATATTAGTAGAATGTTTTTTGGTCCAAATAACGAAAAAACAGTTTGGGCAAATATTAGTATTGGAGGAACTCTTCTTCTAATTATCGATGATTTTTCGAGAACGGTCATGCCTTTCGAAATTCCTGTTGGTGTTTTTACGATGTTAATTGGCGCACCAATTTTTATTTATCTGATGAGAAAAAATGCAGCAAATTGGAACTAATGAAAACAATTGTTAACATACAAAATTTATCATTTACATACGGAAAAGAAAAAATTCTGAACGATGTAAATGTCAACTTTTCTGAAGCTAAACTATCTGTTGTAATGGGAAAAAACGGAAGTGGAAAATCAACTTTGTTTAATATCATTGCTGGTTTGGAGAAGAAATATGATGGAAATGTTTTTATAGGAAATGAAGAACGTAAAAAGATAAAAGTAGGATCTTCTTCACTTCGTTTGGGATTTATGACACAGTTTCATCAAACAACTTTTCCTTTCAAAGTTTTTGATGTTGTCATGACAGGCCGCTCTTCTTTTTCGAGATTTTCTCCTAAAAACGAAGATTATCAAATTGTCGAAGAAATGTTATTGAAGTTTAATTTGTGGCATTTAAAAGACAAAGCATATACATCTCTTTCAGGTGGAGAAAGACAATTGGTTTTGTTGTGCCGTGTTTTGGTTCAAAATCCAGATGTTTTGATGTTAGATGAACCAACAAATCATTTGGATTTACATTATCAAGTATTGGTTTTAGAAACTTTACAAGATCTTGTTAAACAAGGAAAAACAGTGTTTTGTGTCATGCACGATCCAAATTTAGCATTCATGTACGGCGATCAATTTTATATGATGAAAAATCATCAATTGGTTGATTTAAAAGATTATAATCAGGAAGGAATCAAAAATATTCTGCAAGAAACTTATAAGTTGCCTTTGCTTCATTTATCGCATCAAGGAAAACAATTGTTTGTACCACAATTAAAATAAAATCTGAATGAAAAATATAAAAATTACACCTGTTGAAATTCATCAGGTCGAAGAAATATTGCCTTATGTTATCGCATTTCGACGAGAATTATTCCCAACATTAGATCCTACAATTGTTCCGAAAGATTTGTTGCATTTTATGTTAAATTATATCGAAAGTGAAACAGGAATTTTTCTTCAAGCTCGTGATGAAAGTAATCAAATAATTGGTGTTATCGGAATGATGCCTTTTGATTATCGTTTTCCTCATCTTTCTGTTGGAGAAGAAAAAACGGTAGAAGTTGCTCGCTTGTTTGTGGAGCCAGCTTATCGCAGATTTGGTTTGGGAACACAATTGTTTCAGGAATTGGAAAAACAAGCATACCAAAAAAATATTCATCGTTTGTATTTGCATACACATCCAAGTTTGCCAGGAGCATATGAATTTTGGTTGAAACAAGGTTTTGATTTGATGCTGTTTTGCGAAGAATCAAATTTTCCGACTTATCACATGCAAAAAGAGATTGGTTTACTTCAATAAAAAAAAATATAATATTTCTCACAATGAAAACAACTTTCATGTCTAAAATTATCATCTTTAGTTTTTTCGTTTTTCTTGGAATAACGGCTACAGCACAAGAAGCAAAAATGATTTATGGTAAAATCCTAAATCAAGAAGATCAACCAATTTCTAACGCAATCGTTTCAATAGAAAATGATACATATAATGTAAAAACTGCTGAGAATGGAGAGTTTAAATTTCTAAAGGAAGTTCAACTTCCGTTAACGATTTCGATTATGGCAGATCGTTTAAACTCGACTAATTACATCATTACAAAGCAAAATTGGAACGAGCAAACTGGACTTAAAATTTATTTATCAAAAGAATCTACGCAATTAGGAGAGGTTTTAATTAGTTCGGATAAAAAGAATTCATATTACCAACATACTGTAACTTTTGATGGAAAATTGAATGGAAATTTAAAAGATTTACCACAAACAATTAGTATTGCTAATCGCGAATTGATGGACGATAAACAAGCTTTCAAGGTTTCGGATATGGTACATGATTTGTCGGGTGTTAATCAAGCTTCTTCTTATGACGATTATACATTGAGAGGTTTTAGTAGTGGTTACGGAAATGGTTTACGTTTGGTAAATGGTTTGCGTTCTGGTTTTGGTTATGGAACAAGTTATTTCAATTCTCCTTTAACAATTAATTTGGAACGAATTGAAGTTTTAAAAGGTTCTGGAGGAACTTTATTTGGAGATATTGCGCCAGGAGGAACAATAAATTTAGTCACAAAAAAGCCGCTTGAAGATTTTAGAGGAAATGTAAGTTTCTCTTCTGGTAGTTTCGAAACCTTGCGTTCTACATTGGATATTGGAGGACCATTGAGCAATAATTTATTTTACAGATTTAATGCTGGTTATCAAACAAGTAAAACGTTTAGAAATAATAACAATCAAAAAATTGTTTCTGTTGCTCCATCTTTTACGTTCAAACCAAGAAAAGGAACTCAAATAGATGTCGATTTAACGTATGATAATTTTGACGGTTATTTGGATCGTGGAATGGGAGTGAAACAGACAGATTTATATGCAATCAATCGCTCTTTTACATTATCACAACCATCAGATTTTTTAAAAACTGAAACGCTTGCTTTTCGTACAAAGTTGACACAAAATATATTGGATAATTTATCTTTAACATTAAACTATTCAAAATCGATTTACAAAGAAAAATTAAACGAACATAGAACGTTAAATAGTTTTGCAGATGCACCTTATAACACAATTGTAAACATGCGTTTCTTATCTCGTGAAGCAACTGATTATACAGACAATGCTGTTGCTTTTTTGAATTATAAATTGCAAAAAGGACAAGTAAAGCAAAATATTATTTTTGGAGTGGATTATGCACAATACAAGCCAGATGCTGATAATCAACAAAAAGAAGCAAGAAGCAAAGAAGTGAATGGAGAAATTGTTCCGCTAACATTTGATTTGAATAATCCGATTTACGAAACAAAAGATTTATCTTCTTATAAATGGTTGAAACAAGCAACTTTTCCTTTCTTGAGTTCTTATAAAACAACCGGTGTTTATGTACAAGATCAAGTAAAGTTTAATCGATTAGAAATGTTATTCGGTTTACGTTACGAAAATTATACATCAGAAAGTGCAGATCCAAAAACACCTTATTCAGCAACTCAAAATACATGGTTGCCTCGTGTTGGATTAACTTATAAAGTAACATCTACAATTAATTATTTTGCTAATTATTCGCAAGGTTATGTTCCAATTGCAGCAGATTATGTGGCGAATTACAAAAATTATGGAGCTGATAAACCTTTCAAATCAGAAAGAAGTTTTCAGGTTGAAACTGGATTGAAAACAGATTTTTTTAAGAAAAAATTGCAAGTTGATTTAGCACTTTATCAAATTCAACGTAATGATATGATGCTTCCAACAGGACAATTAAGCGATGCAGGTTTTCCTGTTTATCGTCAATCTGGTAAAGTTTCTTCAAAAGGTTTGGAACTTGATATAAGAGGACAATTGCACCGTAATTTACAAATGAGCTTAAATTATAGCTACACAGATACAGATGTAAAAGCATCTTCTGTAGCTTCAGAAGTTGGAATGCCTTTACCAAATGCTCCAAAAAATATGGCGAATATCTGGCTGAAATATTCAGTTTTACATGATACATTCAAAGGTTTAGGAGTTAGTTTAGGAGCTTCTTATGTAAGCGATCGACGTATGGAAAATTCTATTGGGAAAGATGCACAAGGTAATGCAGAATGGGGATTTTTACCAGATTATAGAATTGTGAATGCTGCAATTTATTATGATTTGCAACCATTAAAATTATCAGTTCAGTTTAATAATATTTTCAACAAATATTATTTTCAAGGAGGAATTGATTACACGAGAGTTTTCCCAGGATCTCCAAGCAATATGATGGCTACATTAAGTTATTCATTCTAAACAAAACAACAAAATGTCTTTAATTTCAAATAAATTAAGTCTAGTTACAGCTTTTCTATTTACGCTTACAAATAGTTTTGGACAATTAAGTCCTCCAGGTTTAGGAAAAGCTAAAACAGCTTCTTGGGCTGCTTTTGGATTGCAACATAAATTAGATTCTACAGGAAATACATATGCAGTTGCTTATGTAGGAATCGGGCGAAAAAGTTCTCCTGATAATTATAATCTAGTGGATAAACCTGCAATTTTAGTCTTGAATTATGAAATTTATAAAAAATTCAAACCAAATCAGCAATATAGCTATGCATTAAGTTATCGTCGTCAAAATGAATTTGATGCTCAAATCCCTTTTCATAAAGATGGAGTAGAGCAGGAATTCAGAGTTTATGGACGTTATGCGTACACAGCAAATCTAGGAAAGTTGAAATGGAAGAATACAATAAGACAAGAATTCAGAAAATTTTTTGACACAGATTTTAATAACGTAGACGAAAATTTTCAGTTAAGAACACGTGTGAAAACACAAATAACATATCCTATTTCAGAAAAAAATAATCAATCTTTGGCACTTAGTGCCGAAGGTTTATTTGCGACAAGTTATATGAATGATGAGGAAAAACATTGGACAAAATATGCCTACAAAGAAACTCGTTTGGGGCTTTATTATATGTTCCAAATTCCGAATTCTCCTTTAACGATGGATATTGGTTATGTTAACAACTTGATTAGTAATTATTCAGAAGCTAAATCGGGTGTACATTACCTTGCAGTAGATTTGATTTGGAAAATTCCTTAGAAATTATGTAAGTGATTTAGTTTCAAAATGATCGATTTTTATGAATATTTAAATATCTATTTATCAGTAATTTAGTTATTTAAAATTAATAATAAATTTCATTCATAAAAGCTTTTAGAATAGTAAGAAATAATGAAATTATCACGTTTTTGAATATTTATCTGATTTTTTTAATAAGAAACGAAAACGTAAAACGTCTAATTTTACAACAATAATGAAAAAGGTTTTCTCTATAGTATTTTTAATGTTATTTATTACTGGCGTAATAAGTATCTCGAAGTTTTCTCAAACGATAAACAATTTCGAGACGCATAGAGAACACACGAAACAAATGGATTGTAGCAAAAAATTATCAACACAATTTGATAATTTCAATCTATTATCAATTGATGAAAATAAAACAGAATCCGAAATTTTTATTTTTGATTGTGATCTATGTGTTCATCTTTTGATAAGCTATTTTCATGAAACTTTTTCTAATAAAATGTCTGAAATAGTTGAAGTTAAGACATTTAAAAAAATACCGAAATATATCTTATTTCATTCTTTACAAATTGATTACATCTAATTGATTTTTATTCATTAAACAAGAAATTTCATTGTTTTTAGCGAAGCAATGAAGGATTCTTATTGTCAAAATTTAACAATTCATACACAAATTTTCTACATCTATGTGTATGGAGATTATCTAATTTTTTTTAAAAAACATAAAAATGCATTTAACACCACGCGAATTAGAAAAGCTAATGTTACATACTGCTGGGGAGCTTGCGTTGAAACGTAAAGCTAGAGGCGTAAAATTAAATTATCCAGAATCTATTGCACTTATTAGTCACTTTATTTTGGAAGGAGCAAGAGACGGAAAACGAGTTGCAGATTTGATGCAAGAAGGTGCAAACATCTTAACAACAGATGACGTAATGCCAGGAGTTGCTGAAATGATTCACGATGTACAAGTAGAAGCTACTTTTCCTGATGGAACTAAGTTGGTAACGGTTCATAATCCTATTCGTTAATTCTAAAAAAAATAAGAAATGATACCAGGAGAAATTTTTATAAAAGAAGGGACAATCGTTTGTAACGAGGGTAGAAATACAGTGAAAATTAATGTAATTAATACAGGAGATAGACCAATACAAGTTGGTTCTCATTTTCATTTTTTCGAAGTTAATAAAGCAATGCTTTTTGATCGTGAATTAGCTTTAGGAAAAAGATTAAACATTATTTCAAGTACAGCTATTCGTTTTGAGCCAGGTGAAGAAAAAGAGGTTGAATTAGTAGAAATCGCTGGAGATAAAAAAATGTACGGATTCAGCAATTTAGTTCAAGGTTCTATAGAATCAGCAGAGCAAAAAGAAAAAGCATTAGAGAATATAAAATCTCATAATTTTAAAAGTCTTTAAAATGAGTTTACAAGTAGATAGAAAACAATACGCAAATATTTTAGGACCTACAACGGGAGATAAAATACGTTTAGGAGATACAAATCTTATCATCGAGATCGAAAAAGATTTTGGAGATTATGGTGATGAGTCAATTTTTGGAGGAGGAAAAACTGTACGTGATGGTATGGGACAAAACTCTACAAAATTACGTGAAGAAGGTGTATTAGATCTTTGTATTACACGTGCAATTATTATTGATCACTGGGGAATTGTAAAAGCAGATATCGGAATCAAAGACGGTAAAATCGTAGGAATAGGTAAAGCTGGTAATCCAGATACAATGGACGGAATTACTGAAGGAATGATTATCGGAGCTTCTACAGAAGTACACAACGGAGCAGGAATGATTGTAACTGCTGGTGGTATCGATACACATATTCATTATATTTCTCCACAACAAATTAATACTTCTTTATTCAGTGGTATTACAACAATGATCGGTGGAGGAACTGGTCCTAATGATGGTACAAATGCAACTACAGTAACACCAGGAAAATTCAACATTCAAAAAATGATGGAAGCAACAGAGTCTTTCCCAATGAATTTTGGATTTTTTGGAAAAGGAAACTGTGCAACAGTTGAACCAATTCAAGAACAAATTGAAGCAGGAGCATTAGGAATAAAAATTCATGAAGATTGGGGAGCTACACCATCTACTATTGATGCTTCTTTAAAAGTTGCTGATGAATATGATGTGCAAGTTGCAATCCATACAGATACATTAAACGAAAGTGGTTTCTTAGAAGATACAATGGAAGCTATTAATGGTCGTGTTATCCATACTTTCCATACAGAAGGAGCTGGTGGAGGTCACGCGCCAGATATTATCAAAGCAGCAATGTATCCAAATGTATTACCAGCATCTACAAATCCAACACGTCCTTATTCAGTAAACACAATAGATGAGCATTTGGATATGTTAATGGTTTGTCACCACTTAAGTAAAAACATTCCAGAAGATGTTGCATTTGCTGATTCTCGTATTCGTCCAGAAACTATTGCTGCAGAAGATATTTTGCATGATATGGGAGTTTTTAGTATTATGAGTTCAGATTCACAAGCAATGGGACGTCCAGGTGAGGTAATTTCTAGAACTTGGCAAACTGCAAGTAAAATGAAAGATCAGCGTGGAGAAATCGCAGAAGATAAAGGTCACGATAATGACAACTTCCGTGCAAAACGCTACATTTCTAAGTATACAATAAACCCCGCAATCGCTCATGGTATTTCTGAATATGTAGGATCGCTAGAAGTTGGTAAAATTGCCGATTTAGTAATCTGGAAACCTGCAATGTTTGGTGTAAAACCAGAAATGATTGTAAAAGGAGGTTTTGTTGCAGGAAGCAAAATGGGAGATCCAAACGGATCTATTCCAACTCCACAACCAGTTATCTACAGAAACATGTTCGGATCTTTCGGTAAAGCTGTTCAAAAAACAAATGTAACATTCGTTTCTCAAGCTTCTATCGATAATGGAACTATTGAAAGCTATAACTTAAACAGAATTTTCTTACCTGTTAAAAATTGTAGAAATATTGGTAAAAAAGATTTGATTCACAACGATAAAACACCACAAATCGATGTGAATGCAGAAAACTACAAAGTATATGTAGACGGTGAATATATTACATGTGAACCTTCGGAAACTGTTCCGTTAGCACAATTATACCACTTGTTCTAAATCTTAGTTTATATAAAGGCTCAGAGAAATTCTGAGCCTTTCCAAAAAGAATTTAAAGAAATATTAATTCAGGTTTTTAAAGTAAAAAATGATAAACTTTAATAAAATAGTTTTTTCCATTGCAGTTGTCGGAATGTCGATGTTATCAGGAAGTATGAACGCACAAATATTGGGTGGAACGAGACTAAAAAGTGATGAAGACGGACCGAAAGGACAATTTATGTTGTACGGTTCATTGGATTATTCAAAACTATCAACTCCTACAAATAGTAGCAGTACAGTTTCTAGTTCACCAATTGGATTGGGATATTTTATCAACAATAATGATCTTATTGGGGTAAATTATGCTTATACACAAAATGTTGTCGACCATAATGTTGTAAACAAACTTAATGAAGCTGGAATATGGTATAGTCCGTCATTGTCTCTTGGTAAATATTTCTTGTTAATAGCACAGTTTGACGCACATTATGTTTGGGGACAACAACTTGCAACAAACTCAACATCGATGGAAGATTTCAACGGATTTCGTTTACGTGCATATCCAATGATAGGAATTGTTGTAGGTGGAGGTTGGGCATTGAAATTCAAATTTGCAGAACTTTCAATGTTACAAACAAAAGCAAATGAAGGATGGACAAAAAGCCATGTGGCAGGAATTAGCGGTTCTACGTTTGGAGTAGGTATTTCTAAAAATTTTGATTTTAGAAAAAAATCAAAACAAGATGATAATTAATGAACGAATAGGAAATATCGCTCAAAATTTAATCATAAATTCAGTCGATTATTTGGATTTAAATTGGTACGAAACGTCCAAAAGAATTCAACGTAAGAGAACAAGATCAGGAAAAGATGTTGCCATTAAATTTCTAAAAGAAAAACAACGTTTGTATGATGGCGACATACTTTTTATAGATGATGAAAGTACAATTGTTGTCAATGTTTTAGAAACAAAAACAATTGTACTTTCTCCTCAATCTATTCTCGAAATGAGCGCAATATGCCATGAAATAGGAAATAAACATTTGCCACTTTATAGTCAAAATGATTTATTACTTATGCCTTTCGAAATGACGATTTTTCGTTGGTTAGAATCGGCTGGTTATCATCCAGAAATTCAAGAATTAAAACTCCTGCATTTATTGAATGCAAATGTAGATCATCATCGCGAAAATAAAATAGGAGCTTCATTGTCTACAAAAGATCTGAAAATAAAATTATCTAAATAAGATAAATAATGAAACAAGAATTTTTAGCAAGTTTATTACATATCTCTGATCCTACATTACCGATTGGTGCTTATACACACTCGAATGGATTAGAAACGTATATTCAGAATGGAATTGTCAATAATAAACAAACAGCGCAAGAGTTTGTAGAAAATATGATAAAATATAATCTGAAATACAATGATGGAGCATTTGTAAAATTAGCTTACGAAGCAACTCAAAATTCAGATTTTAATGAAATTCTGAAATTAGATGAAGAATGTTCGGCTCTAAAAGCGCCAAAAGAAATCAGACAAGCAAGCCAGAAATTAGGATTGCGTTTAATCAAAATTTTTAAGCGTCGTGTAGAATCTGAATTCGTAGAAGAATACGAACGTAGAATAAAACAAAATGAAGCATATTCTAACTATGCAATAGTTTTTGGGATTTACACAAGTTTATTACAAATACCACTTTACGAAGCATTATTTGCTTTTTACTATACTTCGGCTTCTGGAATTGTAACAAATGCAGTAAAATTAGTGCCTTTAGGACAATTGGACGGACAAGATTTAATGTTCGATTTATACGAAACCATATCTCAAACAGCACAAGAAACCATCGCATTAGATAGAGAATATGTTGGGGTGTGTAATACATCTTTCGATATCAGATGTATGCAGCACGAACGTTTGTATTCTCGCTTGTATATGTCATAAATTTTATAAACAATATTCAAAATGGAAAATAGAAAATATATAAAAGTTGGAGTTTGCGGACCTGTAGGTTCAGGAAAAACAGCTTTACTAGAAAAATTAAGTAGAAAAATGTTTGCTGACTACGATTTAGGAGTTATTACAAATGATATTTTCTGCTCAGAAGATGCCAAATTCATGGCAAAAAATAGTCTTTTACCAGAAGAAAGAATCATTGGTGTAGAAACAGGAGGTTGTCCTCACACAGCGATTCGTGAAGATGCAAGTATGAACTTGGAAGCTGTTGATGAATTAGCAGATCGCTTTCCAAATATTGAATTAATTTTAATAGAAAGTGGAGGAGATAATCTAGCTGCAACTTATAGCCCAGATTTAGCAGATGTTACAATTTTTATTATCGATGTAGCAGAAGGGGAAAAAATTCCACGAAAAGGAGGACCTGGAATTCAACGTTCAGATCTATTAATTATCAATAAAATAGATTTAGCACCATACGTAGGAGCGAGTTTAGAAGTAATGGAGAATGATACAAAACGTATGAGAAATGGAACTCCTTTTGTTTTTACAAATCTAAAAACAGAAGAAGGTCTAGACAGCGTTATTGGTTGGATTAAAAAATATGCACTTTTAGAAGATATCGAAGAACCAAATCTTTTGAGATAATGGAATGTAGATTAGATATTGTTGCAGGATACAAGGAAGGGAAATCGTACGTAAAAAATTTGTACGTCGGTAAACCCTTCCGTGTTGTATCTGTTGGACAACGAAAAACAGATAATAAACTTTATCAAATGACGATGACTTCTTCTCCAGGAATTTTGAATGGAGACGATTATATTCTGAATATTGATGTAGAAGACAATGCAGCATTACAATTGCAATCGCAATCGTATCAAAGATTGTTTAATATGGATGATGAAGCCACTCAAAAATTGAGGATTAATATTCAGAAAAATGCATCGTTTGCTTATGTTCCACATCCAGTTGTTCCGCATGAAAATTCTAATTTCAAAAGTAGTGCTGAAATAACTATTGAAGATAATAGTCAAATTATTATTAGTGAAATTATTACATGTGGACGTAAACATTCGGGAGAAGTTTTTAAGCTAAAACGTTTTCAGAATTTAACTGAAATCTATCATCAGAACAAATTAGTTGTAAAAGATAATGTCTTAATTCAGCCCGATTTAATTCCGATTAATAGCATTGGTATTTTAGAAAATTATACTCATCAAGGAAGTTTTATTTTCTTTAGTACAAAACCAGAAACGGATAAAGTTGTATTGGTAGAAACATTATTAGAAAAGGCAAAACAACATACAAATGTAGAAATTGGTATTTCTACTTTAGATGGAAATGGTTTTGTCATAAGAGCTTTAAGTCAAGGAGGAGAAGCAATGTATAATTATTTTTTGGCTGCCCAAGATTTACTTTGGGAATTATAGAAACAAATAAAAAATCATGGAGAAAATTTTAACGAAAGTTCCATTTATAGATCAAGTTCTAAAAGGTTTAGGACAAATTATGTTACAAGAAAACAGGTTCACAGGATTATTGTTTTTAATTGGTATTTTCTTAGGAAGTATAGAAGGAGGAATAGGAGCAATTGTTTCAACAGCAGTAGCAACACTTACAGCAACATTGTTAAAGTATGATAAAGCAGAAATAAATGCTGGTTTATATGGATTTAGTGCTGCTTTAATTGGTGTTGCGCTAACATTTATGTTCGATTCTACATTTCTTTTATGGTTTTTCCTGATTATTGCTTCAGCTTTAGCCGCAATTATTCAACATTTTTTTATCAAGAAAAATATTCCAGTTTTTACTTTTCCATTTATTTTATTAACATGGATTTTAGTTTATTTTATTCACCATTTTACAACAATAGGGCCAGCGAATGTTAGCGATGTTCAACCTCTATTGGGTGCTGATGATTTGCTTACATCTACAAATGGTTTTGGAGAAGTTATATTTCAAGGCGGTCCAATATCTGGTATCATCTTTTTTATTGCTGTTTTTATAGGTTCGCCTGTTGCCGCTTTATATGGATTGGCAGCCTCAATTTTTAGTGCAGAAATAGCAAATTTATTCGGAGAACCAGTAGATCAAATTCACATGGGCTTATTTGGTTTCAACGCAGTTTTAACAGCAATTGTATTTGCAGGAACAAAAAAAATAGATGGTTTTTGGGTTTTATTCAGCGTATTTATCACTGTTTTGGTTGATGTTGTTCTTGTTAAATTAAATATTTTGGCAGCATTTGGCGGCGTTCTTACTTTTCCTTTTGTTGTTGCAAGTTGGTGTACATTATTAATAAAAAAATATGCCAATCGTTTTTTAGGAGTATAAAATAATTTGGCATAAAATTCGAAGTTTAAAAACAATTTCATTAAAAAAGCATTGCTATGGAAATGATCTCAAATTCACAATACAAAGAACTATTTCTTTCACATCTTAGTAATCAAATTTTAGGAAATAATGAGGATATACAATTGTATCGATTAGAATATTATCTCAAAGGTATTTTAATGCCTGTTATTCCATATAGAACAACCTTTAATTTTATCATGTTTGTGACAAAAGGAAGCATGAAACAATATTTAGAAAACAAAGAATATGAGGTAAATGCAAATGAAATAATTTTTATAAAACAAGGAACAATCACAGCAACAGTAGAAATGTCTGATGATATAGAAGGTTTCTTTTTAGCATACGAAAATCATATCTTATCTGAATTAGAGTTGCCAAAATATAAATCGAGTATTTTCTTAATGTCACCTTATATGTCACTTGATGCACTTACATTTCAGACAATTCATCAATTATTGGTTCTAATGGAACAAGAAATATTTTTGAATAGCCTTGAAATAAACGAGATCAGCATAGCGATGTTGCATGTTGTTTTATTAAAATTACTTAACATTGATTACAAAGAGATTCCAAGCACAACAACGCGCCCAATGGAACTTTCTTTACAATTCAAAGATTTGCTTTTCAAACATCATATAGAAGAGAAGAAAGTAACGTTTTATGCAGATAAATTATTCGTAACAGAAAATTATCTAAATAAATGCTTGAAAGATATCACACAGAAAAAACCAAAACAATGGATCAACGAAACAGATATCAATTACAGTAAAGCATTGTTACATTCGAGTAAAAGAATTTCTGAAATCGCATTTGAACTTAATTTTCAAACGGCTTCACATTTCACACAATTATTTAAAAAAGTAGCAGGAATCACACCAAAAGAGTACAGAGAACAAATTTGGAATGCTCAATCTTCCAAGGACCCTGTTTTTTAAAAAAAAGATTGAATATTATATTTTTAGATATCTAAGTGCGAAGCTGTGATTTTTTGACCATAAAAAATCGTTGTATTGGCTTGAAAACTTTCCACATCATCTGTTGTGTAAAATGTTACATTTCCATTTACTGAACACTGTTTTTGAACTTCTGGATGACGATCTAAATAATCAACTAATTTATTTGCAACTAATTCTCCTTGAGAAAGAATTGTAACATTTTTAGGAACATATTTCGAAATCACCGGAAGCAAAAGCGGATAATGTGTACAAGCTAATACAATTGTATCGATATCAGATGATTGAGCAAATAATCTTTGCAAATCTTTTTCAACTATATCGTGCGCAGCTTTGCTTTCTATTTCATTGTTTTCCACCAAAGGAACCCAAAGCGGACAAGCTAACTGAAAAACATCAATCGTTGGATGAAATTTGTTAATTTCTATTTTATACGATTCCGACAAAACAGTTCCTTGCGTTGCTAATATCCCAACTTTATTATTTCTTGTATACAGATTTATCGATTCTGTTGTAGGGCGAATAACGCCTAATACTTTTTTATTTTCAGGTAAATCATTCTGCTGAATTGTTCTCAATGCTTTTGCAGAAGCTGTATTGCAGGCAAGTATAACCAAATTACATCCCAAATCAAATAATTTGAAAACGCATTCTTTTGTGTATTCATAAACTGTTTCAAAAGAACGAATTCCATAAGGAACACGAGCATTATCACCCAAATAGATATAATCGTATTGAGGAAGTTTTTCTTGAATTTCTTTGAATACAGTTAATCCTCCATAACCAGAGTCAAAAACACCAATTGGTCCTTGCATTTTAGCTTATTTATGAGGAACAAATTTACAAAAAAGTTGTTCATTCTAATTGTTTCTGCAATTAAAATCAATTGACAGATTGATAGAATGAACAACTTTGTTTTTATTTTAATTAGGATCAAAAATCCTTGCTTTAGGCAAATTAATCTTCGATAAATTTTGGTTGAGAAGCTTTTATTCCAAAAAATGTTAAAATAATTAGACAAAAAATCAAAAAGTATAAAGAAGAATTCCAAGTAGAATCTAAATCATTTAATTTTCCGAAAATTGGAGGACCAAATGCCGCAATCAAATATCCAATAGATTGAGCCATTCCAGAAATTTTGATGGTTCCAGCCATTGTTTTCGATCTTAATGAGAAAAATAAGATAGAAAGACTAAAGGCAAAACCTCCTGCAACTCCAATTAAAATTGCGCTTAAATAACTGAACTCAGATTTGAAAACAATCAATGAAATAATTCCTATGAAATACAATAAAGATGTTATGTAGATCATAACTTTAGGATCTTTCATGCGCGAAGCTAAAATTGGACTTACGAACATTGCTGGTAACATAGCAAGTTGTAATACTGAAAATACCCAGCCAGCATCGGTTTTTGTCATTCCAAAATCGATTAATAAAGTTGGGAATAATGCAACTAAACAATAATAAATTAAAGATTGTAATCCCATAAAAACACTAATGTTCCAAGCTTGTTTTGATTTGAAAATATTGAATTTTACATTTTCTGATTGAACAGTTTTTTGTTGAGTTACTGTTTTATTTTTTAAAGAATCAATACTAACAATTATCAGCGCAAGTATAGCTCCGATTATCCAAATTCCAAGTGAACCTTTCCAACCTAAGTTTGTCCATTTTCCAATCGAAATGCTTAATCCTGAAGCTAATGCCGCGATTAAGCTCATCGAAACTGAAAAAATACCTGTCATAATTCCTATTTTAGCAGGAAAAGTATTTTTAATATAGGCTGGCGTTAAAACATTTCCAATACAAATTCCCAATCCTATTAACAACGAACCGATATAAAGCATCGAAATATTTCCGTAAACACGTACATATATCCCAATGATTAAAATGATTAATGAATAAATTAATCCATGTCGAATGTTAATTTTAGCAGTTGCTTTACTTACTAAAATTGAAAAAATAGCAAAGACAACAAGTGGTATAGAAGTTAATAAACTTGCCTGAAAGTTATCTATATGTAAGATGGATTTCATTTCATCTAAAATTGGACTAACCGCTGTAATTGGCGCTCTTAGATTAGTTGAAACTAAAATAATAACTGCAATTCCAATCCAACTATTTTTATTTTTTTCCATTGATTTAATATTTCTATTTCTTTTACAAAATTAAATATGTCGTTTTTATTAATTTTGCCATATATTACATTTAAAACGACAAATAATACTGAGTTGATGAAACAAATTGTGGGTGAATATTCCGATAACATGACTACCAATACTTATGTTTGGTACGAAAAGAATCGTAAAAATACGGATGAATTACATTCACATGATTATTTTCAATTGAATTATGTTGAAAAAGGTTATCAATACTTTCATATTGAACAAAAGATTTATTTAGTTCCTCAAAATCACGTGATTTGGATTCCGGCCAATAAATTACATTACACAACATCTGAAGCAAAAACTGTTAATCTAATGCTTATTTTATTTAAAAAGGTTTTTAAAGAAGATTTCTATAATGACATTCATGTTTTTGTTGCGCCTCCAATTCTGAAAGAAATGATGTTATATGCATCAAAATGGAATAAATTTTTGGTAGAAGAGAAAGAACAAGAGATTTTCTTAAACTCATTATTATATAGTTTGCCTCATTTTTGCCAAGAGAATAATAATTTAGAATTACCTGTTCTTGTTGATGCTCGATTAATTCCTGTGAGTGAATATATTCATTTTCATTATGCAACAAATTTTAGTTTAGATGAATTAGCAGAAAAAGCAAATATGTCTGTTCGAAATTTACAGCGAATTTTTAAGCAAGAAACAGGAATTACACTTCAGAAATACATGCAACTTGTTCGAATTTTAAGAAGTATTGAATTGATAGATACGAACCAATTTACATTAAGCGAAATTGCATATAAGGTTGGTTACAAAAGTTTGTCTGCTTTCAGAGCTTCTTATTTTGCGGTTACAAAAGCAAAACCTAAATTATATAATCATTCTTAATTTTTTTTCGAAAATCAAATTACTTCTTTCGTAGAAAAACGATGAGTTCAATCTAATTTTAACTTAATTCGGATAAATTAATTTAGAACAAATAAAAATAAATAAAAAAAATCGTTTACTTTTGCTTTATCAATTATTAGACTAATTCTAAATAATAAAACAAAGACACATGAAGAGGCGCTTTTTTCTATTAAGCTTACTTACTACAATTACTCTATACGCACAAGAAAAAGATTCTATTTCATCTCAGCCTACAATTGATTTGGATCAGACAGTCATTTCTGGGCAATACAATGCGCAATCTGTAAAAAAATCTATTTACGAAGTAAAAGTGATTTCGCAGGAAATGATAGAACGACAGGCTGGTAATACATTGGCTGATGTTTTGAATCAAACATTAAATATGAATATTATTCCAAGTTCATCTACTGGAAAATCTACAGTAAAAATGTTCGGTTTAGATTCTCAATATTTCAAAATTTTAGTGGATAATATTCCATTAATTAATGACGAAGGTTTAGGAAATAATACAGATTTAACACAAATCAATTTAGATGAAATTCAGCAAATAGAAATTGTAGAAGGTGCTATGGGAGTAGAATACGGAGTCAATTCTATTGCAGGAGTTATCAACATTATCACCAAAAAAGGCGGGAAAAATAAGTATGACATTTCAGCTACTTTGCAAGAAGAAACAATTGGTGATGAATATAATTGGAAAAATAAAGGGAGACATATACAATCCTTGAAAATCGGGCATAAATTTTCAGATAAAATCTATGGTAATTTAAGTTTTTCACGTAACGATTTTCAAGGGTTTTTTGATCATAGATTAGGAAAATATTATCCAAATAACGATGGTTTTAGAGGATATGAATGGTTACCAAAAGAACAAAATACAGCAAAAGCATTAATTCAATACAAAGAAGATAATTTACGCTTGTTCTATAAGTTCGAATATTTTAACGAAGAAACTAAATTTTATGATCCTAATCCTAGAGTTGAAGAAAATGTATCAACAAAAACATTTGATTCTTACGGTGATGATCGCGTTTATACAACAGATCGTATTTATAATCACTTAAATGCTTCGGGACGTTTTAAAGATGCAATTAATTATGATATTTCAATTTCGTACCAAGAACAAAAGAGAAAGTTAAAAACATATAATTTTGAGATTTTAAAAGGAATTGAAAATAATGTTGAAAAATTCGAATATGAAAGTCGTAAAGTTTACTACTCGAAAGGAATGTTCAGTAATTTTATAAACAAGAATGAATTCTTTGATTTTCAATTTGGTTATGAAATAGATCAAACCAAAGGATATGCTTCACCAGCATCGGGAGAATTTATCAAAAAACCAATTGAAAGAAAACTTGGAACTTATGATTTTTTTGCTTCTTCGCAAATTAATCTAAACAATAAACTTTCTTTTCGTCCAGGCGCACGTGTAATGTTTTCGGAACAGTTTAACACGCAATATGTAATGAGTTTGAGCTCGAAATATACATTTGGTAAAGATTGGGAATTGCGTGCAATTGTGGGAACAGCTCCTCGTTTACCAAATTATGATGAAATGTATTCTTATTTTGTAGATGTGAATCATGATGTAAGAGGAAATGATAAATTAACTCCTGAAAAAGGTATTTCTGCTTTTTTACATCTTAAAAAAGGCTTGAAATTCAATGATAATTTTTCGATAGAACAAAAAGTTTCGTTATGGAAAATTAATCTGAAAGATAAGATTGATTTGGTTATTGTAGAAAATATTCCATTAAGATATCAATTTAGAAATATCGATCAATATGATGTACAAGGAATAACATATATGAATCAATTTAATATCGGTCCATTTTACGGAGGTTTTGGTTTTACATTAACAGGAATCAAACAAGATATTGATCAAATAGCGCGAGTAAATACAGTTAAAAATAAGTATTTCTACACACCACAAGTCAATTCGAACATATCGTATACTTTACCAAAAACAAAAACAATTTTCTCAGTTTTTTATAAATACAACGGAAAAGAAGAACAATTTGTATCAGCAAAAAATCCTTCAAATCCAACTGAGCAGATTTTGGTAAAAGGAACGAAAGAAAGTTTTCATTGGATGGATGCTTCAATTAAACAAAACTTTTGGGATAATAAAATCAGTTTGACAATTGGATCTAGAAATCTATTTGATGTAAAAAGATTAAATGCTACTTCTTCAGATGGAGCGCATTCTACAGGATCTACAAGTATTTTATATGGTTATGGACGATCATATTTTGCGAAGCTAACATTTAACTTAGGAATTAATTAATCAAAAAATTATGAAAAAAATATTTATATATACCTTATTGTTTAGCTTTTTCTTTTTGTGGTCATGTAATGATGATGCTCATCCTCTTGGGCAAAAATTTGTAGTAGCTTTTAAAGATAGCAATGTTGATTTTAGCAAGATAGATAACGAACGAACGATTAATTTAGTTTATTCTGAAACTGCAGAACAAAATGGACAAATTCATATAAGAATTATAGAAGATAAAGCAACTTATAATGTAGATTATTCTACTTCGGTTGTTCCAACAAATCAGGAGATTATACTTCCGATAAAGAAAGGAGAAACATCGACAAGTTTCACTTTTAAGAATTTAATCTATCCATTTGATCGCTCTGATAAATCTATTCAATTCGAAATTACAAAAATTGATTATCCAGCTGCAATTATTCAAGGTTATAGTTCAACAATCGTTTCTTTCAGAGCCTCAATAGGAGGAACAATGAATCCACAAATTGGTGGGACAAATGAAGAATATCAAGTTTTTGTGGATTTAAGCAAAGATGTGCAAAGCGGAGTAAAAAGAGATTCTTGGGATCTAGGATTTTATAATGGTACAAATTTTAGAGTTGTACTTAATTCGTCTATTTATATGGCTGCAAAAGCATTAGACGAAACAGATATGTCTAAAGTAACAAGAGCTTCTGTTGCGAATTTAATGAATGAAGTAGCCGTTGGTACTTTCTCAGATTCTAATAAAGAATATATTGATCATCCTGCTGGAGAGATTTCTAAAACAGCAATTGGAGAGATTAAAGAAACAGATAATCCCGTTTATTTATTGAATTTGGGATACGAAGTAGGAAAAGGAACTCCGGCTAATGGTTCGGTATTAATTGCAGGAGAATCTCGAGGATGGAAAAAGGTGAAGTTTATTAAAAAAGATGAACAATATATAATGCAATATGCAAATTTAGATGATACAACTTTTCATGAAAAAGTAATTTCTAAAAATGCGACATACAATTTTCAACATTTCAGTTTTACAACAAATGATCTAGTGAATGTTGAACCACCAAAATTAGAATGGGATATAAGTTTCACAGTTTTTACAAATCTTATCGAAGGAAATGGTTCTTATGGTTATTCTGATTTTGTAATTAATAATTTAAAAGCAGGAGTAAAAGGATATCGCGTTGATGTTTCAAACGAAATTACGTATGATAATTTTAATAAAACAATGATTGATGAAACGAAGTTTTTAAATGATCAGCGTGCAATTGGCGACTCTTGGAGACAAGTAACTGCTCCTCAAAAATTATTTACAGATAGATTCTATATCATCAGGGATGCAGAGGATAATTATTATAAAATAAAAATGTTAGCATTTCTTAGTGCTTCTGGTGTAAGAGGTTATCCAAAATTTGAATATAAACTTATAAAATAACATACTCATTATTAGTGATTAGAATTCGTCAATCCGAGGCATACGGGTCAGAGTGTAATTTCTCGGATTGACTGTTCTAATTAGATTAACAATTAAAAAATTATTAAAATCATGAAAAACAAATTTACACTTTTAACAACAATTTTATTAACTTCTGTAGCTATAAATGCGCAAACTATAAAAGGAGAAGTTACAATGGGCGCTGCTTACGCAAATGATGTATATTATGGATTAGCAGATCAGTCTACTCAAGTTACAAATCGTGCAGATTGGGATATAGCATTTTACCGCAAATCAAATTATGCTACTGGAATTAGAATAAACGATGGAGCAGGAATTGAATTGTATGAAGCATCAAACGATTTTTCTACATGGAATTCAATAGATGTTGCAAATATTGATTCTTGGAAAATATTATATAATTCTGATATAAATTGGCAAGATGGGGCTTTTAACAAAGGTTCTGCAACTTATGGTTGGGGAGATTATAATATGGCAAATCACTATGTTCTAGGTAAAATTATTTTTGTATTAAAATATGCAACGGAAGAATATGTTAAAATAAAAATAGACAATTTGGCTGCACCTTTAGGAGAATATAATTTTACATATTCTAAATTGGTGAATGGATCTTGGACAGAAGATAAAAAAGTGAATCTTCCACATAAAACCAACCCAAATAATTTATTCAATTACTATAGTTTATTAAACGATAAAGCTACAACTCCAGAACCTGAACAAAGTAAATGGGATTTGAAATTTACAAAATATATTACACCAGTAACACCAAATGATGGATCTCCAGCTGTTATGTATCCAGTAACAGGAGTTTTACAGAGTGATTTGATAAAAGTAGCTAAAACAGAATCAGGAAATCCTACAGATGATAAAGCTTATATAGAAGATATTAATGCAATTGGTTATACTTGGAAAAGTTTATCAGGTTGGTCTTATGTTGTAAACCCTACAAATTATTTCATTAAAAATACATCAACAAAACAAATTTATAAATTAGTTTTCAAAACATTTGAAGGTTCTTCAACTGGAAAAATAACATTTGATTACGAAAATGTAACAGCGAGTTTAGGAACAACAGAATTGTCTAAAACGAAGTTTGATATTTATACAAATCCTTCTCAACCAAAGACAATTACGTTAGCTTATAATTCACAAGAAGCAAAATCATCTCCACTAAATATTCAAGTTTTTTCAATGAATGGACAATTGGTACATCAAGAAACGTATCAACCAACATCATCTTTCTCGAATAAAACAATTCAATTATCTAAACTTTCAGCAGGAATTTATATCGTAAGAGTACAAAATGCTGATAAAGTGGAATCGAAAAAAATAGTTTTGAAATAAAGTTTTGAGTACTTTATTTGTCTTTTGTGGTAGGTCGTCTTAATTGACGACCTTTTTTATTGCAAACAAAATAACAATCCGTTAAATCCTAACTAAAAATCTGATTACAAAGAAATGTTTTACAATTAATATTCTTAAACTAATCACACAAAAAATCCCGATTAACAAAATATTAATCGGGACAATAATTTAGTGAAATATAAAATTAGATAAAAAGATTATTTTAATTCAGCAATGATATCTCGCCATTCTTGCAATTCTGGAATACCAGGTTTTCTTTTTCCGAAGAACTGAACAATGATTTCTCCTTTGTCGTTAAAAACCTCGATAGCTGTTACAATTCCATCTTCAGTTGGCTTACGAACAATCCAAGTAGAATCTATTTTATTCATATCCAAATGCATATTGAAATCAGGATCCAAAATATTGAACCAGTTTTCATGCCACATTGTACGTTTTATTTCTCCTGTATGAATCTGAATATTTCCTTTGTTCCCAGTAAATACCATAATAGGCGTTTCTTTTTCAGCAGATTTTTCTAAAAGTTGAACAATCGCTTCATTAGAAATTTGTTTTGCATGATAATCTGTTGGAGCTAAACGTAACGCTTGTGTGCGTGTAACACCAAATTTTCTTAACATGGTAAAGAAGTTGTGCGTATCTTTCAGATCAATCCAAGCTTGATGAAATCCATCTACATCAATTTCTTCATCAGTTTTCTCAACTACATTATTTTCGATGATTTCTGTAGCAGGAATTGTTTGTTGATCTTCGTCTTTGTATTTCTCGACTAAAGTATCAAATGCTTCAACATTACTTTGTGGGACTAAATATATTTTATGAATTGCTTCACCATCTTTCCCGAAAAATTGTAAACTTTTTCGTTCTCCGTGTTCAGATTTTTCGACAACAGCAAAAGCAGTTTTCCAATGATTCAAGAAAATTCGCATGTCAATATCTTCTCCAACAAAAAGCTGAGCAAATGGCGAAGAAAAATCTCCATTCTGGTAAACTCCTTTACGTTCGTGCACACATTCGTTGTTACGCGTCAATGCCATTACTTTTCCAAGAGATTCTATTTCTTGTAGGATATCAGCAAATTCAGGTTTTAGTTTTGTAACATTATCACCTAATTGTGTTGCCAAAAGTTCCATCTCGCTAACGCCCAATTCTTTTGCAGCATTACGTATTCTAATTTTAGGTTGATTTGCTTTCAAATCTTCCCATTGTTTTTTTAAGTCTGTGATTGTGTTCATTGTAATTTTTTTTTACCAAATAAAATAAGTGGTTTTTGATCGATTGGATTTTTACAAATTGTACAAGGAAATTTATATATTTTAGAGATGATTTCTGGTTGGAAAACCTTTTCTGGACTATCTTGATAAACAATTTTTCCTTTGTTCATTAAGATCACTTCATCAGCAAACTGAGAAGCCAAATTAAGGTCGTGCATCACCATAATAACTAAGTTTCCTTTTTGTTTAAAATCATTTAGAATTTCTAACAAATTAAATTGATGAGAAACGTCTAAATTATTCAAAGGTTCGTCTAATAATAGTAGTTTTTGATTGACCTCATTTTCTAATTGAGTAAAAATACGTGCCAAATGTACACGTTGTTTTTCTCCACCAGAAAGATGAATGTAATCCCTGTCTTTTAAATGATTGATATCGGTTTTGGTCATCCAATAATCAACCGAATCATTGTCTTTTTGTTGAGGTGAATTTTGGAAATATGGATAACGTCCCATCAAAACAACTTCCTTTACCGAAAGTGGAATATCTGTTGGTTGATGTTGCGAAAATTTAGCTTTATGATGAGGTAAATCTTCTTTTTTCCAATTTTTAAGTGCAATATCTTTTAATCGAATAAGATTTGTATTAGGATCAATTTCATTTGCAATATAACTTAGTAATGATGATTTTCCTGCTCCGTTTGGACCAACAATTGCAATCATTTTACCTGCTTCTGCATCAAATGAAATCATATCTAAAATCTTGAATGATTTGTGTTGATAATTGATATCTTTTACCGTTAACATTACAAAGATTTTTTATAACTCATTAAAATCGAAATAAACACAGGAGCTCCCATTAATGAGGTTAAAATTCCGATAGGAATTTCCGAAGGAGCAACTAATGTACGGCTTATTGTGTCTGCAACAATAACTAATATTGCGCCTAAAAAAGCAGATAATGGAAGAATGATAACATAGTTTGATTTAAAGATTAAGCGTAAAATATAGGGAACGATTAATCCTACAAAACCAATTGTTCCTGTAAATGAAACAATCGTACCAACTAATAAAGCTGAAAAAACAATGATTTGTCTTTTTGTTTTTTCCACATTAATTCCCAAATGCTCGGCGTCTCTTTCACCTAACATCATTGCGTTTAATGTTTTTCCTTTTCCGATTAAAAAGAAAAAACTTACGCTAACAACGGTTACTAAAATTAAGATTTTGCTCCAGTTAGCACTTGCAATACTACCTAATGTCCAAAATGTTAAATTACGTAATTCTTCTTCTGTAGATAGATATGTCAAAAGACCTGTTGCAGATCCGCAAAGAGCAGAAATGGCAACTCCAGCTAATAAAAGAATGGTAATATTTGTTTTTTGATGATGAGAAGAAATTCTATAAACAAAAACAGTTGAGCATATAGCACCTACAAATGCCATTAAACTAAGTAATGAGTAATGAATAATCTCTGGAACAAAATCTTTAATATATCCTCCTAAAACAATTGTAATTGCTGCAAATAGAATACTTCCTGATGTTATTCCAATTAAATCTGGAGATGCCAAAGGGTTTTTAAAAATTCCTTGTAAGCATGTTCCTGCCACTGCCAAACCAGCACCAACTAAAATAGACATGATAATTCGTGGTAATCTCAAGTCGAAAAGTACATAATAATCGCTGTCATTAATTGCTGTTCTATTGGTAATCGCCTTATTGATAATAGATAGGATAGATTCGTTAAATTGATAAACACCCAAAAATAATGCAAGAACTGCAAGACCAAAGATGCCTAAACTTAACAAAGAAAGATGTATTCTAATTTGCGGATACATATTGTTTTAGTCTTTTTTTTATTTTTGAAGTAATTGATTTAATTCTGCTGTAGCTTGTCCAACACGAGGTCCAAAACCAGAAATTAATTGCCCATCCATTGCGATGATTTTTTTATTTTTTCCAGCATTTGTCGAAGCAACACCTTCCAACTTTGTAACTCCATCAATTCCTCCAATGCTTTCTAATCCTTTATCAAACATTAAGATATAATCAGGATTTGCTTTAACAACAGCTTCTGGCGTTAATGGTTTAAAATCTTCAAATTCTGTAATTGCATTTTGCCCTCCAGCAATTCCAATTATTTTTTCCATTGGTGTATTTGTTCCAGCAACCATTAAGTTTCCTGCTCCACGCGCATAAATAAAAAGAACTTTTGGTTTTGAAGCTAAAGGTTTTACAGCTTTTAAATCGTTATCAATTTTAGTTGTAAGCGCGTCAAAATCTTTTTTATTTAGAGATGTTGCAATAGTTTTAATTAATTCTTTTGTTCCATCTACAGAATATTCTTGTTTAATAATTTCAGTTTTAATTCCTGCATTATTTAATTGAGAAATCTGTTCAGGCGTCAAATCTTTATCAGTTGCATATACTTTTGTAGGTTTCAATGCCAAAAGAGATTCAATAGATAATGAACGAGTATGTCCCAAATCTTTTGCTTTTTCTTTTACAGATGTAGGATAAGTACTTGTCACATCCACGCCAACAAGATTATTTTCTTCGCCTAAATCAGCTAAAATTTCAGTAATAGCACCATTCAAAGAAACAATTTTTTCGTTCGAAATAGTAGCTTCAGTTTTTACATTTTCTGTAGCTTCATTTTTTGCTTCTTTCGTATTACAGCTAGCTAATAAAGCTATTATTGCAGTAGAAATAAATAGTCTTTTCATGTTATTTATATTAAGTCTAAATTAAAATACAAATATTGCAAAAAAGATTCAGTTAGACAACACTTATTTAAAAATAAAAAATAAAATAATTCATCTACCAAGGACAGTTTTAGTTAGAAAAGATGAATCTGAAAATTATATACATCATCTTCCAAATTGTATAAGTATTTTGAAATGCAGTTCTACGAAATTTGTAATAGAAGATTTTGTAAATTTAAGTGCAATTAAATGGCTCAAATTCGGAAATAGAATATGGAAAATACAAGTAAATTATTTATAAAAAATATGGTTTGTCATCGCTGTAAAGTAGTGGTTGGGCGAATTTTGAAGATGAATAACATCGAAACAAATCATATCGAATTGGGAGAAGTTGAATTGAAAAATCCAATTGATTCGGAACAATTGCAATTGATCCGAAATGAATTGGAAGAAGTCGGTTTTGAATTGATTGATGATAAAAGAAGCAAATTAATAGAACAAATAAAAACATTGATTATTCAATTGGTTCATCAAGAAAATAACGAACTAAAAGTTAATTTATCTGATTATTTGAGCGAAAAAACAAAATTAGATTACAAATATATTTCGAATCTTTTTTCGGAAATGGAAGGGCAAACAATTGAGAAATATTTTATTCAACAAAAGATAGAAAAAGTAAAAGAATTAATGATTTATGACGAATTATCATTGAGTGAAATAGCATTTCAATTGAATTATTCGAGCGTCGCACATCTTAGTGCACAATTCAAAAAAAGTAACAGGTTTGACGCCTTCTGTTTTCAAGCAATTAAGTAAAAATACGCGTCGAGCAATTGATAAAATCTAAACTGAAAATCATGAAAAAATATAGTGTTTTAATCATCGGAAGTTTCTTTGCTTTTAGTGTAAATGCACAATTCAAAAATCAAGAAACAAAAGAATTTGAAGTAAAAGGAAATTGTATAAAAGCAAAAGAATTAATAGAAAAAGTAGGAAATCAACCTCGAATTTCGAAAGTCAATTTTGATAATGAAACTCAAATGGCTTCAATTTCTTACAATAAAGACAAAACAAATTCGAACGAAATCTTGAAAAAAATTGCATTAGCAGGTTTTGATAATACAGTTTATATGGCTCCTGATGAAGCTTATGCGAAATTGGGAAAAGATTGTCAATATTCTCGTGATAAAAAAATGAACATGAATCATCATGAAATGAATCATTCTAATCATCAGATTGAAAATGCTCAAGAAAAAAATCAATTATCTCAACTTTTTGATTCTTATTTTTCGTTGAAAGATGCATTTGTAAAAGGAGATGAAAATGAAATATCAACACAAATTTCATCTTTTTCAAAATCGATTGCAGCTATAGATATGACGAAACTTTCGGTAGAATCTCATTTAGTTTGGATGCAAGTTTTGAATGATTTAGAAGCAACGTCTAATCAATTAATCCAAGAAAAAAATATTGAGAAGCAGCGTTCAATTTTTGCAAAATTATCAGAACCAATGTACAAATTAGCGCAAAAGGCAAAGCTTGGTTACACTGTTTATTATCAAAATTGTCCTATGTTCAAAGGTGGTTCAAATTGGTTGAGTAAAGAAGAAAGTATTCAAAATCCATTTTATGGAAATATGATGTTGACTTGCGGAAGTACGATTGAAACCATTAAAAATTAACTGGATGAAACAGTTAATTTTACTACTTATTATTTATTTATCATCTACTTTGAATGCTCAAAAACGAGTAGAATATGATTTATTTGTGCGTGATACGATTGTTAATTTTTCAGGAAAAGAAAAAAGAGCAATTTCTGTAAATGGACAAATTCCGATGCCAACTTTAGAGTTTACACAAGGCGATACAGCTGTTATTCGTGTACATAATAAATTGAATGAAGATACATCTTTGCATTGGCACGGTGTATGGTTGCCAAATAAGGAAGATGGAGTTCCGATGTTAACACAAATGGGAATAAAACCAGGAGAAACGTATACCTATTCATTTCCGATTATCCAAAACGGAACACATTGGTATCATAGTCATTCGGGCTATCAAGAACAAATAGGAATGTATGGTTCTTTGATTTTGAAGAAACGTAAAGATGATCCAACTTTCCGAAAAGGAATTGATGATTTGCCCGCAATTCCAGTAATGTTGAGCGAATGGACAGATCTTAATCCAAAAAATATTCAACGAATGTTACACAATGCGAATGATTGGGCAGGAATAAAAAAAGGTTCTACTCAAAGTTACGCAGAAGCGATTAAGGAAGGTTATTTCAAAACAAAACTAACCAATGAATGGAAACGTATGTTGGCAATGGATGTGAGTGATGTTTATTATGAAAAATTCTTAATAAATGCAGAAAACGAAAGTCAATTAACTCAATTCAAAGCAGGAGATAAAGTGCGTTTACGAATTTCAAATGGTGGAGCATCTACTTACTTTTGGTTGCGTTATGGTGGAGGAAAAATGACAGTTGTTGCTAATGATGGAAGTGATGTAGAACCTATAGAAGTCAATCGTTTGATAATTGGCGTTTCCGAAACATATGACGTTATTGTAACAGTTCCAGAAGAAGGTTTCTCATACGAATTTCAAGCAACTTCTGAAGATAGAACTGGTTCAGCTTCGTTGTTTATTGGTGAAGGAAAGAAACAATTGATGGAACCTCTTCCTAAATTAAAGTATTTCGAAGGAATGAAAATGATGAATGACATGATGAAGATGAATGGAACGATGAATGATATGGGAATGAAAATGAGCTTGCAGCAAATGGATATGAATGCTGTAATGTATCCCGAAATTTCTGGCGAGGCAAAGAAGAAAAACAAAAAATCTAAACAAGTTTCTACAGAGAATTATTCAGAAATGAATCATCAAGAAATGAGTAATATGAATCATTCTTCACACGGAAAACCTACTTCAAATATCATAACATTGAATTATGGAATGTTGAAATCTCCTGAAAAAACATCACTTCCGAAAGATGCTCCAATAAAAGAAATGCGTTTCGAATTAACAGGAAATATGAGTCGCTATGTTTGGAGTATGGATAACAAAGTATTTTCAGAAACAGATAAAATTCCAGTTAAAAAAGGCGAAATTCTAAGGATTACATTGTATAATAATTCAATGATGCGTCATCCAATGCATTTACATGGATTCGATTTTCGTGTTATCAATAAAAATGGTGAATATTCTCCACTGAAAAATGTATTGGATATAATGCCAATGGAAACAAATGTGATCGAATTTGAAGCAAATACAGAAGGCGATTGGTTTTTTCATTGTCATATTTTATACCATATGATGGCAGGAATGAACCGTGTTTTTGAAGTTGGTGATTATCAAAATCCAAATATTCCAAATAAGAAACATGCTTATAAAATGTTGCAAATGGAAAGTAATATGAAGTATGTAAAGGCAGAAAATGATTTTGCAACAAATGGTTTAGATGGAACAGTTATGGTACAAAATGCACGTTGGGCATTAACATCAGAATGGAATATAGGTTACAAATCTGAGTATGGTTATGAAGTGGAAACTCATTTAGGACGTTTTATTGATCGTAATCAATGGTTTCAAGCTTTTGTAGGATTTGACTGGAATCAACACAAAAAATTAACAAAACATGAAAATGTAGAAAAGAATATTTTTGGTCAAAAAACAGATCGAAATAAAGGTTTATTCAGTGCTGGTTTTGTATATAAATTACCAATGTTAATTGATTTCCAAACCGAAATTTATCATACAGGAAAGTTTCGATTACAATTAAAAAGAGAAGATATTCCTGTTTCAAAAAGAATTCGCGCAGGTTTTATGTGGAATACAGATAAAGAATATATGGGCGAATTAAGTTATATTTTAAATAGAAATATACACATCCGAACACATTATGATAGTGATATGAAATTTGGAATAGGATTGAAACTCGTTTATTAGAAAATTAAATAATTCGTAAATATTAGGAATGATAAAAAAAGCTTCGAAAATTTTCTCGAAGCTTTTTTAGTTTTATAACTTACGAAAATGTTTAATTCATCGCTTTTAATTCATTCAAGAAATCAATAATATCTTGTCCAGAATAATCGGCCATTCCCATTGTTGTATGTGCAATATTTCCTTTTTTATCTAAAATAATCGTAGTTGGTAAAGAACCGTTAAAAAAATCTGTCGGAATACTCGAATTCGGAAAAACAACAGGCAACGATAAATTTTTACGTTTCATAAATTTCGCAGCTTTATCACGTTTTCCTTCGATTTCAACGGTTAAAATAATAATGCCTTTATCATCTTTTACTTTATCATATAGTTTTTGGATAGAAGGCATTTCCGCAATACAAGGCGGGCACCAAGTTGCCCAAAAATTCATAAAAACAACTTTACCTTTCAAATCTTCCATATTAATTGCTTTTCCATCAGCATAAACCATTTCGAATGTATAATTCGCTTCTGATTTTGATAGAGATTTTGGATTAACTTTTTCCAATTTTGGTTCAAATAAACCTAATTTCATTAAGCCTTGTTGCATCATCGCTTTTGCTTCTGGTACAAAAAGTAAAACCAAAGCAAATGCTCCTATGATTATTGTTGAATAATTTCTTTTTAACATTGTTATAAATTTGTTAGTGTTTGTTCCCATTGTAATCCACTTATATCGGTTAAAGTCACTTTGTGAATTTTGTCTGAAATATCAAAATTTAGAGTTGCTTTCGCGCCCAAAGGTAACACCAAACTATGTTTGTGCGGTGTAACTTTTGCTACATAATAATTCGAAATTTGTTCTTTTTTTAAGTTTGATAAATCTTTCATATCCAAACTTTTTATTAGTTCATTTTCATCATTATGAAAATCAATTTGTATCAAAAAAGAACCGTAAACATCTGCGCCTTCAATTCGCATTACATCAAATGAAACTTTATTCTGATGTTGTTTCAAGTTCGATATTTCTACTTTTGGTTTAACAGATTTATTGTGCAAAGTTCCATAAACTCCACCATGAAAAACCTGATTTGTAAATAAAGTAATGAATAAAATAAAGAAACTAAAACCTACGAAATAAGGGCTATATTTTTTGATCGAAACTGAAATCCAATTATTCTCTTGTTCTACAAATTTATTTTTATGAAGGAAATAATCGAACGAAATTTTGCCAGAACCAGCCTGAAATAGTGTAAAACCTCCAGCTAATCCTAAAACACCAATTTGCCATTCGTCCAAACAAGTTGTTCCAATCCAGCCAGAACCAAGTAAAATTCCCATTGCTAAAAAGAAAACACCAATGCTCATCGTTCGTGTTTTGTAACCTAACATTAGAAGTAAACCAACAATTCCTTCAATAATGGTAAAAATCCACATGTTCCAAAGTAAAGCTTCAGGATTTTCGACTAAATATTGAATAAGAGGTTTGATGAAAAGGGCATTTGGTAAAAAATGATTGAATTTTTCGCCAATATAACCGGCAGCTTCAGGATCGAGTTTATTTTCTAAAATTAAACGTCGCCAAAAAGCAGAAAAGTATGTCCAACCAATGACTAAACGCAGTGCCAAGACAGCATTTCCCATTGATAAAACAGATTTATTTTGCATATTTTTTTTATAAATGATTGAATATTTTGATTTAATTAATGTTGAAAAAAATTAAACAATCAACGAATATTTTAATCGCTTATATAAAAGATAAAAAGGAATTTTTGGTGGTTGAATTTCATTTGAATTTATTTCTTCTTCATTTAATGAAGAATGCGCTAATCCAATGAAAAGAATAGAAGATTCTGGTAAATCAAAATTCGGAATATCAAGATTTTTTATCGATTTTTTAATCGTTTCTACCTTAATAATCGAACAGGAATTAGAATTATTTTGATTGATTTTAACCTGAGAATTTTTTGATTGATGAACATTTTCTATTTCTAAAATTTTATGAATAGAAGCCTTGATGCTACAAGGTGTAAGTAGCATAAAAATAGAAGAAATAATTAAAATGAAACTTCTAAAATTCATAGAACGAAACTAATCATTAATTTTAATAAAAACCAATTCACAATTAAACTTTAAGAAATTATTAGAATTTCTATCTTTGTCTTAATGAAAGAAAAACCATTATTTTTTGTTTTAATAATTCTAACATTTTTACTTTTTATTTTGAGTTTAAGTGTTGGAAAAGTTTCGATTTCTTTCACCGAAATTTTTAATGTTTTTTCTGGTCAATCAGACGAAATGTTACACAATTTGGTTCTCAATTTTCGTTTGCCAAAATCATTAACCGCTTTGTTAGTTGGGATTTCATTGCCAATTTCAGGTTTTTTGATGCAAGAATTATTTAAAAATCCGTTAGCAGAACCTTCTGTTTTAGGAATTACTTCTATGGCAAGTTTAGGTGTTGCAATTGTAATTTTTCTTTTCTCGATGATTGGTTTAGATGAATTTCTAAATAATCCTTGGATTACAATTATTGCTTCATTTTTAGGAGCAATTGTCGCATTATTTTTGGTTATTTCGTTATCATTTCGAGTCAAATCATCTGCATCTTTGGTTATTATAGGATTTATGATTGCGGGTTTAGCAGGAGCTTTAATTGGAATGATGCAATATTTTGCTCCATCCGATAAAATAAAAGCATATTTAGTTTGGGGATTTGGTTCATTAAGTGGTTTATCTTGGCAACAATTAAGCGTTTTTGGTTTATTTGTTTTGTGTGGAATTATCATTTCATTGTTTACTTTAAGAGGAATTACAGCCTTATTATTAGGTGAAAAATATGCACAATCATTAGGAATTAATCTCAAAAAATTACGTTTTACGATTTTAATTTCAACTGCTTTATTAACAGCATCAGCAACAGCATTTGCAGGACCAATTAGCTTTATAGGATTGGCTGTTCCACATATTTGTAGAACTTTATTACGAACAGGAAATATGAAAATTTTGTACCGATGGATTTTTGTTTCAGGTATATTTTTTATGTTATTATTTTCGATTTTGACAGAAGTTTTTCCATTCGGAACTTTACCAATTAATATCATTACAGCACTATTTGGAGCACCGATTGTCATTAGTATTTTGTTGAACAATAAAAATGAAGTTCGATGAACAATTTAGTTTTGAAATTGGAAAATGTTTCGGTAGGATATGGTAAGAAAGAAATTGTTACCGCTATAAATGCAACTATAAATTCGAATGAATTGGTTGCTGTTTTAGGAAAAAATGGAGCTGGAAAATCGACGTTAATAAATTCTATTTTAGGTTTTCAAAAAATATTGAAAGGCGAAATTTATTTAGAAAATCATTCAATCAAAAAATTATCTGCTCAAGAAATAGCGCAACAAATTGCAGTTGTTTTACCGCGTTTGTCAATTGTTCCAAAAATTAAAGTTTCGGAATTGGTTGCAATGGGACGTTTGCCTTATCATAAGGTTTTGAAAAATATTTCTGAAGAAGAACAAAATTTAATAAATGAGGTTTTAGAATTGGTCGGAATTAAGAATTTAGCCGATCAATTTGCAAATGAAATCAGCGAAGGTCAATTACAATTGGTGATGATTGCACGAGCGTTGTGTCAAGATGCGAAATTGGTGATTTTAGACGAACCAACATCAAATTTAGATTTAGCAAATCAATATCGTATTTTTAATTTATTGAATGATTTGAAATTGAAAACGAATAAATCATTTCTAATGATTACGCATGAAGTTGATTTTGTATTAGAAAAAGCAGATAAAATTTGGTGGATTGAAAATGGAAATCTTTTCGAAAATATTCCTGAACAAATGGCTTTTGAGCAACAAATTATTCAAAAATTATCCAATAATAATTTGATATATGATCAAGCAAATAATCGTTTTTCTACGCAAAAAAGTTTTGCAAAAACAATTGGAGTAAAAGGAGATTCGGAGTTGGCTTTTTGGGTGAAAAATGCATTAATTCGAAATGGAATTTCTGTTGAAAATAATGTGGAAAATTATATTGAAATAACAGAAAATAACATCATCTTTGAAGGAGTAAAGTTTGAATCGATACAAGACATTGTAAATTTTATACAACACTATGAAAAATATAATTGTAACAGGAGCTAGCAGAGGAATTGGCTTTGAATTGGCAAAACAACATTTGGAATTGGGAAATAGAGTGTTGACCGTTTCTCGAAATATAGATAAATTAAAGGAATTAGAGGTTTACGCAAAAGAGAATCAATATCAATTTATTGGTCTTGATTTGGCTAATTTTGATGAAATTTCAGAAGTTTTGAATGCTGTAAAATCTTGGGATAAAGTAGATATTTTATATAACAACGCAGGAATTTGTATCAACAAACCATTCTTGGAAATAGAACAAGAAGATATGCTAACATCTTGGCAAATAAATTTTATGGCACCATATCGATTGATTCAAGTTTTGATGCCTAAATTTGATACTTCTTCTCATGTTGTTAATATTTCGACAATGGGCGCTGTACAAGGTTCGGTAAAATTTCCTGGATTATCTGTTTATTCGTCATCAAAATCTGCAACAGTTAATTTAACAGAATTATTAGCAGAAGAATTAAAAGATCATGGTCCAAGAATAAATGCTGTGGCTTTGGGAGCTGTGCAAACAGAAATGTTAGAAGAAGCTTTTCCTGGATATATTGCGCCTTTGCAACCAGAGGAAATGGCTGAATATTTAGTTGATTTTGGATTGAATGGTTGGAAATATTTCAACGGAAAAATTCAACAAGCATCTATTTCTACACCTTAAAAAAGAATAGAATTTTAGATAAAATATAAAAGTCGCATTTATGCGACTTTTTTATTGGTTGAAAGATTATTTTTCTTTCTATTTTAATATTCAAAATAAACTAAAGTAATTACATTTCGATTTGATTAAAAACTCGTTTTCTGAAAATATACATTAATGGAAAACTACGTAAAAACATCCAAACTCCGAATGCAATCCAAATTCCATAAATTTTTAAACCAAAATAATCAGTAAGAAAAATAGTTGGAAGAAAACCAAGAAATGTTGCTACAATTAGGTTGTTTCGTATCAATTTTGCATCGCCCATTCCTTTGAAAAATCCATCAAAAATATAAGCCAATGTATTGATTGGTTGCATGAATAAAACCATCCAAAAAACAGAATTGAAAATAGTTAAAACATTAGGATCTTGATTGAAAATTTCTCCAATTTGAGTATAAAAAATCAAGCAAATAACAATTAAAATACAAGCAATTAAAACCGAATATTTGGAAATATCTTTACTCAAAATCCAAAGTTTAGGATAATTGCGTTCTCCTTGTAATCGTCCTGCCATAGCATTTCCTGCTCCTGCATAACCATCAATAAAAAATGAAAAGAACAACCAAATATTCATCAAAATACTTTGTGCCGCGATATAATCTTTTCCATAATCTGTCGCATAAGAATTAGCTATAAAAAATGCAACATTTAGCGAAGCTGTTCGTAAAATAAAATCAAAACTAAGGCTGACATATTTCTTGAAAAGAGGATGAATTTCTTTTCCAATATCTAATCCAAATAGAGTTTTGGTAAAATAATAATAAAACGCCATAATCACCATGATCAATTGAGAAATCAAACTTGCGTATGCAGCACCTTTTATGTGATAAGCCGGAATTATTCCATCAATTCCAAAAATTAAAATATAATCAAGCAATACATTAACAAAAGCTGCTACTATACTACATTTCATAGCCCAAATAGTATTTTGTATTCCTCTGAATGCACCAAAAAGCGTTAATGAAATAAGTGTTAGAGGAAAACCAAAAGCTCTGATTCTGTAATAATCAACAGAAAATTGGAGAACTAAGCCTTTTGCATTATATAATTCGAATAGATTTTGTGCAAAAAAATACGTTGGAAATAAAATGAGTAAACTCAAAAATATATTGAAATACAACGCTTGTGGAACTAAACTTTTTATACTATCCAATTTATTTGCACCAAAACTTTGTGAAACCAAAGAGGAAATAGAAGTTCTTGTTTGCGCAACAACCCAAATAATACCAGTAAGAAAAGAACCAACTAAACCCGTTGAAGCAAGAGCTTCTACAGAATATTCTTTTACATTACCAACCATTGCAATATCGGTTAACGTAATAAGAGAATCGGCAATTCCCGAAAAAATGGCTGGAATTGCTAATTGATTAATTTGTTTGAATGAAATTCTATCTGAAATTGAATTCATTTTGAACAATTATTTTTTTACGCGTTTGTAGGGCGGTTTGTTTTTGATGATTTGACTCAACATAAATAATGTAATTCCAACTAATGAAAAATAGCCTAAAAGCGGTAAACCAGGAATTTGATAATCGTTGTATTTAAACATAAAAATGCAAGCTAAATAGCCAGCAAAAATTAAATAATAAATAACTTTTTTGAATGAACCATAAACAAATTTTCCGCGAATGTATTCGATTATATTCAATAAAATCAAAAAGAAATAAAATCCGAAAAAGATATAACGAAGTGGATTAATTGGGCGATCTGTTGTTCTCATATTCACCATTAAATTGTAATTATAAATACCGTTATATATTAATAATAACAAAATAAGAACGATAATGATACGAAGTATTTTCATAAATTTTTGGCATTAAAAAAAGCTGTTAAGACAGCTTTTTGAATTTTTTATTTAGCAGGTTTAAAATCTAATGATAACGAATTGACACAATAACGTAAACCTGTATCTGTAGGACCATCATCAAAAACGTGTCCCAAGTGGCTTCCGCAATTTCCGCATAGAATTTCTATTCTTTTCATTCCATGAGAAGTGTCAACACGTTCTACAATTTTACCTTCTTTTATTTCTTTGTCAAAACTTGGCCAACCACAATGTCCGTCAAATTTAGATTCAGAAGAAAACAATTCTTCACCACAAGCATTACAAGTGTAAATTCCGTTTTCGAAATGCATGTTAAATTTTCCAGTAAAAGGACGCTCTGTACCAGCTTCTCTTAAAACATAATATTCTTCAGAAGAAAGTTCTTTTTTCCATTCTTCATCAGATTTATTGATTTTGAATTGAGGTTTTTCATTCATAGCAAAATTATTTGAAGGTTGTTCGATGTTAGCTTCTTTTTTCTTTTGTTGAGATGTGCAAGCGACTGTTAGAGTTATTGTTAATCCAACGAAAAAAAAGTGTTTTTTTAGGCAATCCATTTATTATATTTTTCAAAAGCTTGTCTGATTTCATCTTCAGTACAAACTACATCATAACGACAATTTCCAATCTTATTGATCAAGCTAAAGTTGATGGCATTATTTTGATTTTTTTTGTCGTGTTTCATCCATTCAATTAAGTTTGGAAAAATTTTCATATCAATTGTATTTAGTGCATACATTGTTGAAAAACCTTCGCAAACTTCTTCCAAATCAGCTTTAGAAATTAATTCTTGATCGTAACTAAGAAACGTTTCAATAATCATTCCGATTACAATAGCTTCGCCATGTAAAAGAGGAAAATCAGTTTCTAATGATTCACTTTCTATTGCGTGACCAATTGTATGACCGAAATTTAAGATCTTGCGTTCACCTTTTTCGTAAGGATCATTTTCTACGACATTTTCTTTGATATGAATAGAATCCATGATAAAAGGAGCCAAAGCTTCAGGATCGTGTGTTGGTAGTTGAACTAAATTGTCCCAATGATCACGATTTTTAATTAAACCATGTTTCAACATTTCAGCCAAACCAGATTTTACTTGACGTTGTTCTAATGTCAACAAAAATTTAGGATCAATTAATACCATTTCTGGTTGCGTAAATGTTCCTACCATGTTTTTCATTCCTTCCAAATCAATTCCATTTTTTCCTCCTGCAGAAGCATCTACCTGAGACAATAAGGTAGTTGGAATGTTAATAAATTTGATGCCACGTTTGAATGTAGAAGCCATAAAACCTCCCATATCTGTCAAAACTCCTCCACCAACATTGATGACTAATGAATGGCGATCTGCTCCCAATTCGTTTAGTGCTAACCAAAGATTATTTACAGTTTCAATGTTTTTATTTTCTTCTCCAGCATCAATTTCAAGGATTTCGTAAGCAAAAATATTGTCCAAATCGGCTAATAATAGAGGTAAACAATGCACGTGCGTGTTTTCATCTACCAAAAAGAAGATAGAAGAAAAAGTATTATTTGCAAGGTAATCGTCTAATATATATGCGATTGAACCAAAATGAATCGGAGCTGATTTCAAAATGAAAAATGTTTTTAAAATGTGCCTAAAATTACGACGACCTTTTTACATCAACCAAATATTTTGAATGATTTATTTTAGTAAGCCAGAAGCTATAATCTATACTGATATTATCGACTTATAAAATAATTATTTTTAAATTTGCACAAATTCATAGATCGATGAACATAGTTCTTTTTGATGGCGAAGAATGGGAAAATTTTTTGCCCCTAACATATACAAGACCTGTATCTGCCCTTAGAATGGGAATATTAAGTTTTGCAGAACGTTGGGAAAAAATACTAAATACAGAGGTTTCAACCAAAACCAAACCTTATTTGCAAGAAAATTTTCCTGCTAAACTTCAAACAGAAAACACATTTATCAACCCTGCTTTTTTTCCAAATGAAAAATTAATTGAAGCGATAAAGAATTTAAAACCAAACCAAACCCTACTTTTTGACAATCGACTTGTAGCAGTTAAATCAACTGAAGATACTCCAAAAATTACATCAGAAGTTATCCAATTTGAAGATGAATTGATTCATTTACAACATTCTTGGGATTTGTTTACTTACAATTTTCAAGCAATTGAATTTGATTTTGATTTGGTAACAAAAGGAAGAACTTCTCAACCAATCTCAACAACAAATCAAGTTTTAGTACCTGAAAAGATATTTATTGAAGAAGGTGCAAAAGTTGAATTTTCTATTTTGAATGCATCAGAAGGACCTATTTATATTGGTAAAGATGCCGAAATTATGGAAGGTTCTATGATTCGTGGAGGATTAGCTTTGTGCGAACATGGAAAAATAAATATGGGAGCAAAAATCTATTCTGGTTGTACGATAGGACCATATTGTAAAGTAGGAGGGGAGTTGAATAATGCAATTTTAATGGCTTATTCAAATAAAGGTCACGATGGGTTTTTAGGAAATGCTGTAATTGGAGAATGGTGTAATATAGGCGCTGGAACAAATAATTCTAACCTAAAAAATAATTACGACATTGTAAAAATTTGGAGCTATAAAGAACAACGATTTGTGAAAACAGGTTTACAGTTTTGTGGCGTAATTATGGGAGATCATGCGAAAGCAGCTATAAATACCCAAATAAATACTGGTACGGTTATTGGTGTTTGCGCCAATATTTTTCAATCAGGTTTTCCACCAAATATTGTAAAACATTTCAGTTGGGGAGGAAATTCGGATGCGCCTGTTTATAATTTTGAACGTGCATGCGAAGCTGCAGAACGTATGATGAAAAGAAGAAAAATTGCTTTTACACCTAGTGATAAAAGAATTTTAGAACATATTTTTAATTTAAATAACTAACTAATTTAATAAAGAGAACTATTAAGAATTAAAGGGAAAAATTGCTATATGATTAATTTTACGTGTTAATCTTTTAACAATTAATTAAAAAATCCTTAATTTTGCTTTTTGTTAGAAAAGAATATTTGTGAAATGACTGGTAAATATAAAAACGTTTTAGAGTTAATTGGAAATACTCCATTAGTTCAATTAAACAGAATTAACCAAGACATTCCAGGCGAAGTTTATGCAAAGTTAGAATGTTACAATCCTGGACATTCAACAAAAGACAGAATAGCTTTACATATTATAGAAGAGGCTGAAAATAAAGGTCTATTAAAACCTGGTGCTACTATTGTAGAAACGACTTCAGGTAATACTGGATTTGCTGTAGCTATGGTTGCTATCGTAAAAGGATATAAATGTATCTTAGCGGTATCGGATAAAACAAAAGCAGAAAAAATTTCATTCTTAAAAGCAATGGGAGCAAAAGTGTTTTTGTGCCCTGCGAATGTCCCTGCTGATGATCCTAGATCTTATTATGAAGTAGCAAAACGTATTGCTGCAGAAACGCCAAATTCTCTTTATATTAATCAATATTTTAATCAAGGGAATACAGAAGCTCACTATTTAACAACAGGTCCTGAAATCTGGAATCAAACCGAAGGTAAAATAACACACCTAATTGGTTGTACAGGAACAGGAGGAACTTTGACAGGTAGTGCACGTTATATAAAAGAACAAAATCCAAATGTAAAAATTATAGGAGTAGATGCATATGGTTCGATCTTAAAAGGTTATCATGAAACTGGAAAAGTAGATCCAAATGAAATTTATCCTTATAGAATAGAAGGTATGGGTAAAAATCTAGTACCTGGAGCATTAGATTTTAGCATGGTCGATAAATTTGTAAAAGTTACAGACGAAGAAGCTGCTTATCGTACAAGAGAAATTGCTTTGAAAGAAGGAATTATGGCAGGTTACACTTCAGGTGCTGCAACACAAGCTTACAAACAATTGGCAGAAGCTGGAGAATTTGACGAAAATTCTTTAGTAATTATTTTATACCCAGATCACGGTTCTCGCTACATAACAAAAGTCTTTAGTGATGATTGGATGGCAGAAGAAGGCTTCACAAATAGTAGACTCAACGGTTTAGAAGCCCGTGCAACTGTAGAGCGAATAAAATAATATGTATATTTGTAAAAAATTCATAATAAAGTAGGTAGTGTTAATTCACTTTCTACTTTTTTCAATAATAATAAAAACTAAACTAGAATAAAATGGATATTTTTGAGCGTTTAAAACAAAACCCTGGACCATTAGGACAATTTGCTGATTACGGTGAAGGTTATTATGTTTTTCCTCAGTTAAAAGGAGAAATTGGACCAGTAATGGAATTCCAAGGTAAAAAAGTAATTACTTGGTCAATCAATAACTACTTAGGTTTAGCTAATCACCCAGAAGTTCGTAAAGCAGACGCTGATGCTGCCGCAGAATATGGAATGGCTTATCCAATGGGAGCTCGTGCAATGTCTGGTCAAACAGATTATCACGCTCAATTAGAGCAAGAATTAGCTGATTTTGTTCAAAAAGAATCTGCTTATTTAATGAACTTTGGATACCAAGGAATGTTATCTACAATTGATGCATTAGTATCTAAAAATGACGTAATCGTTTATGATGCTGAATGTCATGCTTGTATTGTTGATGGTGTTCGTTTACACTTTGGTAAACGTTTTATTTATCAACACAACAATATCGAAAGTTTCGAAAAAACAATCGCTCGTGCACGCAAATTAGCCGACAAACAAGGGGGTGGAATTTTAGTAATCACAGAAGGTGTTTTTGGAATGACTGGTAAACAAGGTATTTTGAAAGAAATCGCAGCTTTAAAAGACGAATATAAATTCCGTTTATTAGTAGATGATGCACATGGTTTCGGTACTTTAGGTAAAACAGGGGCTGGAGCTGGAGAAGAGCAAGGTTGTCAAGATAAAATTGATATTTACTTCTCTACTTTTGCAAAATCTATGGCAGGTTTTGGAGCTTTTATCGCAGGTAACAAAGATATCATCCGTATTTTAAAATATAACTTACGTTCTCAAATCTTCGCAAAATCATTGACAATGCCAATGGTTATTGGAGGATTAAAACGTCTTGAATTATTACGCTCTCAACCAGAACTTAAAGATAAGTTATGGCACAATGTAGAGAAAATTCAAAAAGGATTACAAGAAAGAGGATTTGATATTGGTGGATCTAACACTTGTGTTACACCAATTGTATTAAATGGTTCTCCTATCGAAGCAACTGTATTAGCAAAAGAAATGCGCGAAGAATATGGTATTTTCGTTTCTGTAGTCGTATATCCTGTTATTCCAAAAGGAATGATTATTTTCCGTATTATTCCAACAGCTGCCCACGAAGATGAGCATATCGAATATACTTTAAACTCATTCGCTGAGATTAAAGATAAATTAGCAGACGGATATTACAAACGTAAAGCAGAAGAATTGAATGTAGATTTCGTTCAATACTAAATAATATTCAAAATCAAATGAAAGAACCCTAAACTAATTCAGTTTAGGGTTTTTTGTTTGTTTTCTGTTCAAAAGTAAAAGCTATTATAGTTTATTTAGACAATTGATTTAGTATATTTGTTATAATTTATACACTCAAACACACAACAATTTTAATTATGAAAATTCACAATTTTAGTGCAGGACCATGCATTTTACCACAAGTAGTTTTCGAAAAAATGGCACAAGCTTGCTTAGATTTCAATAATTCAGGAACATCAATCCTAGAAATTTCTCACCGTAGAAAAGATGCCGTAGAAGTCATTGATACAGCAAGAGCGTTGGTAAAAGAATTGATGAATATTCCTGAAACACACGACGTTGTTTTTATGCAAGGGGGAGCTTCATTGCAATTTCCAACAGTAGCTTACAATTTATTGAAAGAAGGAGGAAAAGCTGCATATACACAAACAGGAAAATGGGCAGAAAATGCGATTAAAGAAGCTAAACGCTTCGGAGAAATAGAAGTGATAGCTTCTTCTAAAGATCAAAATTATAATTATATTCCAAAAGGATATACAATTCCTTCAGATGTAGATTATTTTCACTGCACATCAAACAATACAATCTTTGGTACACAAATAAAAGAGTTTCCAGATTCTCCTGTACCAATGGTTTGTGATATGTCTTCAGATATTTTATCTCGTAAAATTGATGTTTCTAAATTTGGAGTTATCTACGCCGGAGCTCAGAAAAATATGGGACCAGCAGGTTCTGCTGTTGCAATTGTTCAAAAAGATTTATTAGGTAAAACAGGACGTAATATTCCTGATTATTTGAATTACGAAACACATATCAAAAAAGAATCATCATTCAACACTTGGCCAGTAATTGCGATTTATGGCGTTATGTTGAATTTACAATGGTTAAAAGAACAAGGTGGAGTAGAAGCTATTTCAAAAATAAATACAGCGAAAGCTGATGCAATGTATGCAGAAATCGACCGAAACGGATTATTTACAGGAACTGCTGTAAAAGAAGACCGTTCTCAAATGAATGCAACATTTGTCTTAAATAACGAAAACTTTAAAGCTGATTTTGACGTAATGTTAAAAGAAGCTGGTGTTGTTTCTTTAGCAGGACATCGTGATGTTGGTGGATATCGCGCTTCTATGTACAACGCTTTACCATTAGAATCAGTTCAAGTTTTGGTAGAAGTAATGAAACAGTTCGAACAAAAATTCGGTTAATTATCAAACATTAGATGTTAGATATTGTATAAATATAGTTTATCTAACATCTAAAATTTCACATCTTAATTTTATAATAATAACATGAAAATATTAGCAAACGACGGAATTTCTAAAGCAGGACAAGATGCTTTGGAGGCAAAAGGTTTCGAAGTAATAACAGCTCACGTAGCACAAGAACAATTAGAAAATTATATCAACGAAAACGGAATCGAAGTACTTTTAGTTCGTTCTGCAACCAAAGTTCGTCAACCATTAATTGATGCAACAAACCTTAAAATTATTGGTCGTGGTGGTGTTGGTATGGATAATATTGATGTGGCTTACGCAAGAGAAAAAGGGATTCAAGTGATTAATACACCAGCATCTTCTTCTCAATCTGTTGCAGAATTTGTAATGGCTCATTTGTTTTCTATTGTTCGTAATTTGCACCAAGCCAATCGTACAATGCCTTTAGAAGGTGATTCTAACTTCAATGGATTGAAAAAAGCATATGCAAAAGCAATCGAATTGAGAGGGAAAACAATGGGTGTAATTGGTTTTGGAAGAATTGGAGTAGAAGTAATTCGTGAAGCAATTGGTTTAGGAATGAATATATTAGTATATGATAAATTCCCAGCTACACGCGACATTGAATTAGAATTTTTTGATGGTCAAAAATTAAACTTTACCATTACTTCTGTTGATTTTGATGAAGTGATTACAAAAGCAGATTTCATTTCATTGCATGTTCCAGCGCAAGATGGATATATTTTGGGTGAAAAAGAATTTGCTAAAATGAAAGATGGCGTAATTGTAATTAATACTGCTCGCGGTGGTGTGATTGATGAAAAAGCATTGGTTGATGCAATTGAAGAAGGAAAAGTTGCAGGTGCAGCTTTAGACGTTTTCGAGAATGAACCAACTCCAGAAATGGGATTATTGATGAACGAATCATTATCGTTATCTCCACATATTGCAGGTTCTACAAATGAAGCACAAGACAGAATTGGAACTGAATTAGCTTCGCAAATCGTTGAGATTTACGGAAAATAATTTTGAGTTTCGTTCTATCTAAAAATTATTCATAATGCCTCAATTTAAACCATTCAAAGGAATTCGCCCTACAGATGAAACTTCTCAAGATTTTGTGACACTTGCTGTTAATCAATATTCTAAAGAAGAAGTTGACTATTATATCAATACAAGAGAAAACTCTTTTTTACATATAATTTTACCAACTTGGGATGAATCTATTGAAACTCCAAAAGAAAAATTCAGAAAAGTCAGAAAGAATTTAGAAGAGTTTATTGAAAAGAAGATCTTAGTTCAAGATAAATCTTCATATTATATTTATCAAGTGATACAACCAAATGGCCGCGAAACAAAAGGACTTTTAGGACTTGTGAATATCGAAGATTATCGAAACAATAAGATTAAAAAACACGAAGAAACATTGGAGCGTCGCGTTGAATTGTTTGCAGAATATCTGAAAGGATCTCATTTTCATGCCGAACCTGTTTTATTAACTTATAAGCCTTCGCAAAAAGTAGATTTGTTAATCAATACAGAAATGAAAAGAAAACCAATTCTGAAAATTGAAGAATCTAATGGAATTCAACATTTGCTGTGGAGAGTTGATAATCGATTAAATTTAAAACAATTAAAAGATTCTATTGAAAAGCTAGATGATTTGTACATCGCAGATGGACATCATCGTATGGAAAGTTCGGAACGTTATACAAAACATACAAGAGAAATTTCTGAAGATGAAGTATATGGAAACGAATCGTTTAATTTTACGTTGGCACTTTTGGTTTCAAATGAAGATTTGATTATCAATGATTATAATCGATTAATCAAGGACTTAAATGGATTATCATCAGAAGAGTTTATTCAACGTTTAGAAGAATATTTCGAAATTATTCCGAAGCAAGAAGAATTAACAATTCCGACAAAGAAACATCATTTGGTCATGTATCTAGATCAACAATTTTATAGTCTTTATTTAAGAAATCATATTTTGCTTGAAGAAGGTTTAAACGAATTGGATACTTATATTTTTGAAGAAACTGTTCTGAAACCAATTCTTAATATTCAGGATACAAAAAAAGATAAACGAGTTCACTATGAATGCGGAACGCGTGATAAGGTTGGAATAGAAGCTTTGAAAAATAAAGTAGATCACCACGATTATATTGCTGCATTTGCTTTTTATCCTGTTGATGTTAAAGATTTACAATTAATAGCTGATTTAGGACTTAAAATGCCGCCTAAAAGCACATATATCGAACCAAAACCTTTGAGCGGTTTTGCAGTATTTGATTTGAAAGAATAAATAAAATGAGTATTCAAGAAAATTTAAAAAGAATAGAAAAAACAATTCCTGAACATGTAACACTTGTTGCGGTTTCTAAAACAAAACCTGTTGAAGATTTGCAAGAAGCATACGAAGCTGGAATTCGTGATTTTGGTGAAAATAAAATTCAAGAAATGTGCGATAAATACGAAGTTCTTCCAAAAGATATTCGTTGGCATATGATTGGACATGTACAAACCAATAAAGTGAAATATATGGCAGATTTTGTTCATCTAATTCATGGCGTTGATAGTTTGAAATTGTTGAAAGAAATCAATAAACAAGCTGAAAAAAATAATCGTGTAATTGATGTTTTGTTACAACAGTTTATAGCAGATGAAGAAACAAAATTTGGCTTGGATAAAGAAGAAATTCAACAAATAATGCAAGAAGAAATTCAGCATTTACCAAATGTTCGTGTTGTAGGCTTGATGGGAATGGCGACATTTACAGAAGATGAAAATCAAATTCGTGAAGAGTTTCGTTTATTAAAATCAAATTTCGATGCTTTGCAATCGATTTATGACAACATTTCAATTTTATCAATGGGAATGTCGGGCGATTACAAAATTGCAATAGAAGAGGGAAGTACAATGGTTCGCATTGGAAGTTCAATCTTTGGACATCGCAATTATTCGATCTAAAAAGAATAACTCATAAAATAATAAAACCCTTGAATATAAAAATTCAAGGGTTTTTTATTCAGGAATAAATTCTAACCTTTTCCACCTCCTTGTTCTTGGTTAGATTTTGAAGTTTCTATATTAAATTGTTTTCCAAAATTATAAGTGATTCCAACACGAAACATTCTATAAGCAGAATACTCATTTATATTTTTTACATCATTGGAAATGGTTGAATAATATGGATTTTTATTTGCAAATAGATTACTGATATTTAATGATAATTGTAATTTTTTATCAAAAATCATAGCACGAAATCCTATGTTATGGCGCATAAAATCTCCTGTTGTTTGTAAGTTATCGTAACTTTTCGCGTAATAATTGAAAGAATAATTAGCGAATAATGTTTTCTTTTTATTCAAATCTAAATTATTCGTTATTCTAAATTCTCCATTCAAACCATCAACATCTTTCATTTCAGGAATCGAACTTTTCGTTTTACTATAAAAAACATCAGCCGAAGCGTTCAATTTCCACCATTTTTTTGGTTTTATGTTTAAGTTTTCACTTAATCCGAAACTATACGATTTTCCAATATTAAATGGTTTTTCTGTGTTTATTTTGGTTTCAGGATCATAAATATTTACTTGTTCAAAAATATCATTCGAATTCTTGTAATAAATACTTGTAACAGTCAAATCTTTGTATGCATATTCCAGTTCAAAATTATTTGAATTAGAAGGTGTTAAATCAGGATTACCAACAGAAATATTATAATCATTTCCTTTTATTTCAAAAGGATTCAAATACCAAATAAAAGGACGTTCTACTCGGCGGCTATAATTAAAAGTAAATGAATGATTTTCGGCTGCTTGATACATCAAATAAGCTGTTGGATACAATCCTTCAAACGTTTTTGAATATTCAAAATCTTCTTTTTTGATTAATCCTTCTACTTTTGCATGCTCATAACGCAAACCAGCTTTTGCTGTCCATTTTTCTGCGAATTGTTTTTCTATCGAATAATATAATGCAAAGATGTTTTCGTTGTATTGAAATCCATCGTTGTATTTATCATCTTTTTTGTTCGTTTTAGCATAACGATTATTTTCTGCATCATCTTTTGCCCAACGTAAACGAGTACCATAATTCATTTTCCACGAATTGACAGGATGTTCCATATCCAAACTAACATTGTAGCGATTAGATTTTTGGTCTGTATAAGTAATATTATCTTGGTATTTATCTGTTATTTCTTCCCAAACGCTGTTGTATTCTCTGCTTATCGTTTTTGATGTTTCAGAGAAAGGATTATTAGAATAATCGAAATCGAATGTTAATTTTTTTCCATCGGTGTCAAATTTTTTGATGATGTGATAATTAAGACCAACATAGCTCCAGTCCCAATCAGATCCATTTCGGTCAGATGTAATGTAACGAGAAGGTTGATTTTCATTTATTTTGTAAATGCCCGTTGTTTCAAAATTATCATACGTTCCATCACCTTTAGATAAATTAAGATTAAAACCAGTGATAAGTTTATTATTTATCTGATAATCGACACCAACTTTTCCTCCGATGTAAGTGTTCTCATTTTTATTAAATCCATCGCTGATCCAAGTTTCATCTGTATAATAAATTCTTCCTTTCGATTTGTTGTACCAACTTCCAGATCCATTGTAAATGTTTGCAGTTACAGTCCATTTATCTTTTCTGAAATTGATATTTCCATTCAAATTGTATCCTGGATATTTTTGTTGATTATAAGTTGAAGATAAAGAACCGTTCAAACTTTCTGCTTTAGCACTTTTCAGAACAATATTAATTATTCCACTATTACCAGTGGCATCATATTTAGCAGAAGGATTTGTAATAATTTCTATCTTTTCGATATCTTCGGCACGAATTGTTTTTAAATAATTAGCCAATTGATCGCTACTCATTTGCATTAATCTATCGTCAATCATTACTGTAACAGATCCTTTTCCAATGATAGATATAGCATCAGTATTTTCATCAACCTTAATGCGAGGAGCTAATTTTAGCGCATCCAAAGCATTTCCTCCTTTAGCACCTTCAGCTTGATCAACATTAAAAATAAGACGATCAACTTTTTTTTCAATCATTTTCTTTTGTCCAGTTACAACAGTTTCATTCAACGTAATTTCTGTTTCTTTTAAAGGAACAATGATAAGTCCAATCTCTTGATTGTCTTGAATAATAATTTGTTGTGAATGTAAAAGTTGTCCAGATTCTTCAACTTTTAGTACATAAGTTCCGTTTTCTAAAGTGGTCGTAAAAAGTCCATTTTCATTCGTCGATAGTTCGTCTATAATTTTATCATCTTGAAAAATGATAACATCGGCTAAAGCAATTGGAGTTTGATTAGAATATTGTATAGTACCTTTTACTTCTTGTTGCGCATACATATTAATTGCTGTAAGGCAAATAATTGGAAGAAAGTATTTTTTCATATTTTAGGTTATTTACAAGTAAGACGTACGATTTATTAAAAAGTTACATCCTTAAATGTGAAATAATTCTTAAAAGTGAAAAAAAAATTTGAAAATCAGTTTGTTTTGAGTAATTCGTCTAAGTTTTCATTCTCGAAAATAAATTTAATAATTAAAAAGTACAGTATCGTTTTTAATTGTTATTTCAACTTTATCCTGCAAAGGAATTCCATTTGTATAATAGCCAGTTTTTATAATTTCAGATTGGTTGTTCATGCTGAATTTAAGTTGGTATTCACCATCAATTTTCTCAATATTTTGCATATTCAGAAAATCCTTTTTTGTTTCACCAACATTTAATTTTTCTAAATGAATTGATGAATTTTGAGTTGAAAAATCTAGTTTCTCAATTGTAAAATCTGACTTATTATGAATAGAAATTTTCATTCCTTTTTCTGATTGACACGAATGAAAAAGAAGCACAGAAAATAGAGCAGTTTTTCCCAAACTCAAAAATCCTTTTTTGTATAAATTCATAAACATTAATTTTTTAAAGTACTTTGATTTACAAAGTAAATAAATAAAAATAAGATTAAAAAATAATTGATAATTTGTTAGTTGATGATTTAAATTAAAAATAACTTTAATATGATATTTTTCTGTGAAACCTACTTTTTAAGATGATCATATTTAATTAAATTTGGAGTATGAAAGCAAGTTTTGAACCTTATATCTTGAAATTCAAAAATCCAAGCGGAACTTCGCGCGGTGTTTTGACAGAAAAGTTGACATATCTTTTTACAATAGAAGAAGATGGAAAAGAATATGTTGGTGAATGTGGATTGTTTAAAGGATTGAGTTTTGATGATCGTCCAGATTACGAAGAAAAATTACAATGGGTTTGTGACCATATCGGTTTAGGTGTTGATGAATTGTGGCGAGAATTACGCGAATGGCCTTCGATTCAGTTTGGTGTAGAACAGGCTTTTCAAAGTCTTTCGATCAATCGATATAATGATCATTATACAGATAAATTAAACCCAAATTTATACGAATCGGCTTTCTCTACAGGAGATAATGGGATTCAGACAAATGGTTTGATTTGGATGGGTTCTATTGATTTTATGCGCGAACAAATCAAAGAAAAATTAGCAATCGGTTTTAAATGTATTAAGCTGAAAATTGGTGTTGATTGGGAAAATGAACATAAAATAATTCAACAATTAAGACAAGATTTTTCGGCAGAAGAATTAGAATTACGTGTTGATGCAAATGGAGGATTTACATTTGATGAAGCAAAAGTTGTCTTACAACAATTAGCCGAATTGCATATCCATTCTATCGAACAACCAATAAAAGCCGGACAAATCGATTTGATGGCAGAATTATGCAAATCTACGCCAACACCAATTGCGTTAGACGAAGAATTAATTGGTATTGTTCATGAAGAAGAAAAATTCAAACTTTTAGAAAAAATAAAACCTCAATATATTATTTTAAAACCAAGTTTAGTTGGCGGAATAAGAGGTTCATTAGAATGGATAAATGCAGCAGATACATATGAGATTCCATTTTGGATTACTTCTGCATTAGAAAGTAATATTGGGTTGAATGCTATTGCACAATGGACAGCAATTTTATATCCAGAAATGCCACAAGGATTGGGAACAGGAGGTTTGTTTACAAATAATTTCCCAAGTCGATTAGAACTAAGAGGCGAATATTTATTTCGAAACAAATTATGATGAATAAATTACTTATTGCATTTTTTGCAACAATCGTTTTAATGAGTTGTCAAACAACAAAGAAAACTTTTGATGTTGCTGCGATTCAAAAATATCAAGCAGAATTGGCTACTTTTTATACAAATCCAGAAACATCGCCATTGATTGACGAAGAAAAAACAAATTTCAAAGGAATTACATTTTTTCCAATTAATGAAAAATATAGAGTAAAAGCAAAATTTACGCCTATTAAAAATGGAAAAGTAATTCCGTTTCCAACTTCAGCGAAGAAGATTAAAAATTATAAAGAATACGGAACAGTAACTTTTACAATAGATGATGTGGAACAAACATTAACGGTTTATCAATCTTCTCCGATTATGAAGAAATATGAAGATAGTTTGTTTTTACCTTTTATGGACGAAACAAATGGTGTCACATCTTATGGAGGAGGAAGATATTTAGATTTGAGTACAAAAGATTTAGGAACAAAAACCAATGAAATTATATTAGATTTCAATCAGGTTTATAATCCATATTGTGCCTACAGCAAACATTACAATTGTCCAATTCCACCATCAAACAATGCATTAGATGTCGAAATTAATGCAGGTGTAAGTTATTATAAATAGTATGTTGTATTTAGATTTTTCTCAACCCAATTTTGATGTCAATTCCATTCAAGTAAGCAATGAATTCGAACAATCTGTAAAAGATTTTTTAGTCGAATGGTTTTCTGATTCAGATATAATGATTGCTCATACTTCGGGTTCTACAGGAACACCGAAAGAGATTCTCTTAACCAAAGAGAATATGCGAAAAAGTGCTAATATGACAGGAAAATATTTGCATTTAGAAAAAGGAAATTCAGCACTATTGGCAATGCCAGTTACTTATATTGCAGGAAAATTGATGTTGGTTCGAGCTGTAGAAATTGGTTTAAAATTAATTTGTCTACAACCTACTTCACATATTTCTTTGGACGATATAAATAATGGAATTTCTCAACATTTCTCAACAATAGATTTTGTTGCATTAACGCCAATGCAAGTAGAAAATTCACTAGATTTTGTTTCCAAATGCAAGAAGTTAATCATTGGAGGAGCGCCGCTTTCGGAGAAAGTAAAAGAAGAATTATATTCTTTTGAAAATGAAATCTACGAAACGTATGCAATGACAGAAACGATTACGCATATTGCTTTTAAACAAGTAGCGAATAAAAAATATCCGAATGCAGAACAAGTTTTTGAAGCTTTCGAAGAAGTGAAAATTTCGCAAGATGAACGCGGATGTTTAGTTATTGATACGCCATATGATGAGTTGCAAGTTGTAACCAATGATATAGTTGAAATAACAGAAACAAGTAAATTTAATTGGATTGGACGAGCAGATAATGTAATTAATTCGGGCGGAATAAAACTTTTTCCAGAACAAATCGAAAATAAACTGAAACCTTTTATTACTTCCGATTTTTATATTAGTTCAAAAGCAGATACATTGTTAGGGCAAAAATTGGTTTTAGTTGTAGAAGGAAAGGAAAGAAGTTTTGATTTTTCTTCAGCCGAGTTAACCAAATATCAAGTTCCTAAAGAAATTATTTTCCTTGCAGAATTTCCTCGAACAGAAAGTGGAAAAATAAAAAGACAACAGTTTTAGAAGTCGAATTAATCTATCGAAATGTTTTATTTTCAAAAATAATATTTACTAAAAAACAGTTCTATTTGGAACTGTTTTTTTTAGTTTGTTCGTATTTTTTACCTAAAAATAGCTTAATTTTAGCATGACTAAAACTTATACTGTGGATTATAATAAACTTTTTAACGATATTTTTTTCTTGATTCTTGATGATGAAAGTCTTGAAAATCAATATCCAATATGGAAAAGTTTTTCATTTATTCACAATCCGATTCAACAATTAATCAAAGCGCAAGATTTACTAAATCAATTACTTTACGAATATCCAAAAGATAAAAAAGCACTTTTTCTAAAAGGTGTTGTGCAGCGAAATCTGAATTTTAATGAAGAATCTATTTTATATCTTTTAGAAGCCAAAAAGGAAGATTATTATTTATTCGCAGCCAACTTTTACATTGCCGAATATTATATTCACAAATTAAAATTTGAGGAAGCGCAAAAGTATTTAAAAGAAGTTGAAATTGTTTATCCGAGCAATGAACGCTTTCTTTTTCTGTCAATTTTAGTGAATTTGGAATTGTTTGAATTTGAGGAAGCAAAACGTTATTTGAATATTTTATATCAATTTGTTGAAGATAAAAATATATTAGAATTGTTGAGTAAAAATCTTCAAATAACAGAAGAAATTGTACTGAAAACAACCAATCGATTAGTTTTAAAAAATTTTAAATTAAAAAGTTTTAATTACAATCTACAACTTAAAACGAATTTGATTTCTTTCTACAAAAATTTCGCTGATATTGGTGTTAATTTTAATGGAATCAATTGTTTTATAATGGCGCTTACGCTAAAGCAAATAACCTTGTATCCAACATTTCATAATTTAGAAATTTATAATGTTCAAACGATTTTAGATTATATAGATGTTGATAAAAAAGGAATTCAAATGCGTTTAGAAGATATTGATTTTGAACATGATTTTGTTCGGAATTATCATGAATATTTAGAAGTTGAAATCTTATTGAAAGAAGATTAAATTTTATTTATTTTTGCTAAAATTTATAAAATGGAGTTTGTTCAGGATAAAGAAGAAGTTTTTGATAATGTAGAATTCTTTTTGGAAGGTTTAGAAGTAGGAACGGAAGAAGAAAAGGAAAAAACTATTCAGCTAATCAAAAAATCGAAAACATTTTTGGTGATCGATGTAGATGAGGTTATTGTTTTTGCTCCAAGCACATTTATTGGCTTTAAAGAAAATAATATTCAGAATTTTACAGGAAAATTATTAGAACATGAAACCAATCCTATCTTGACTAAAGTTTTTGGTTCTACGCCGAAAATTGATAAAACGTTGGATGAATTATTTTTAGATTTTTGTGACGAAATAGAAATTAATCGCAATGATGTTGGGATTTCTCGAGATTATTGGATTGTAAAAGATATTTAAGAAAAAAGAGCTTTTCAGTAAATCCTGAAAAGCTCTTTTTTTATCTAAACGATGACATTTACTTTTGCTTTGCAAATAGGATTTATTCCGGCTAAAACACTATCAATTTCGCATTTCAATAAACCACTTCCTCCACCATAATGATGAATTTGTTTTATTGTAGGGAAAAAAGTGCTTATCCATTCTTCTAATTCTGCAATCTCCAAAGCACCAATTCCGCTACTAAATAATATAATTTGAATGTTATTTGTCGAAATATACGATTGTAATTCTTCTTTTGAATTAGTACAAAATGCTTTCCAATCTTGGTTCTTGTTGATCACACGTTCTAATGTATCCAGAATTTCTTTGTTTTTACCATAAACAACTATTTGTACTTGCATAACAACTTAATTTTGAAGCAAAGTAAAAACACAGCGCAAAACTTGACATTGATTTACGTTAAGAAAACTGAAGCATAAAAAAAATCGTTTCAAAATGAAACGATTTCTATACTTTATTGTTGATTTTCTAATTGTGCTAATCTTTCTGAAGCCAAATAAAATTCTGGATTCAATTGCAATGCTTTTTTATATTCTTCGATTGCTTCTTTTTCTTTCTCAAATTTTTCTAAGATTGCTCCTTTGTTGTAATAAGATAAGAAATGATTAGGATTTAATTCGATTGATTGATTAAAGTCTGCTAAAGCATTTTCTAAATCATTTAATACAAAATAAGTATTTCCTCTGTTGTAATACGATAAGAAATGAGGTTTCATCTCGATTACTTTCGAATAATCTTCGATTGCTTTATCCAATTGTTGCAATTGATCGTAGCAAAAAGCACGGTTGTGATAACATGATTCGTAATCAGGATTAATCTCTAAAGCTTTGTTGAAACATTCTATTGCTTCTGTGTATTTATTTAAATTCATCAAAACATAACCTTTCTGATGATAAGCTACAAAACTTTTGGGATCAATTTCTATCACTTTATCAAAATTTTCAGCTGCTTTTGTTGGATTATATTGATTAAAATTAGCCATTCCTCTGTAGAAATAGAAGTTTGGATTTTTATCATCTAATTCAATTGCTTTATCAAAATCTTTGATTGCATCTGTATTTTGTTTCATGTAATATTGGCTCAATCCACGACCGAAATATGAATTTGCCACTTCTATTTGACGCTTAATCGATAATGTGAAATAATCAATCGCTTTTCTATACTGACCTTTGCGGAGATATTGACTCCCATCTTCATAAAAACTCATAGTTCAATATTACAACAAACTCTTTAAATTTTAAATATAAATTTTTAGAAAAGTTTATCTTTACTCAAAACAATATACATGAGAATAGAACATCTGGGAATTGCTGTAAAAGATTTGGGATTATCGAATGAATTATTCGAAAAATTATTAGGAAAAGCACCTTATAAAGAAGAAGCAGTAGCATCTGAAGGTGTTCGAACTTCTTTTTTCGAAGTAGGAGAATCTAAGATTGAATTGGTCGGTTCTGAAAAAAATGATAGTGCTATCGAAAAATATTTAGAAAAAAATAGAGAAGGAATTCATCACATTGCGTTTGGCGTTGATAATATCGAAGTAGAAGTGGAGCGTCTTAAAAATCAAGGATTTACTTTTATTAATGAAACGCCAAAATTGGGTGCAGACAATAAGCGAATTGTTTTTTTGCATCCCAAAACAACGAATGGTGTATTAATAGAGCTTTGTGAAGATGTAAAATAATTTTGAAGTTTAAAAAAATAGCGTTAATATTGCACTCGAATTAGGTGATAGCTTCCTTTTTATTGCTTAATTCTCTGGTCCTATAACTCAGTTGGTTAGAGTAGCTGACTCATAATCAGCAAGTCCTTGGTTCGAGCCCAAGTGGGACCACAAAAGCACCTTTTAAAAGGTGCTTTTTTTGTTTTCAATTTTCTCAATTGACACATATCCTTGTAATCCAAATATAATTTTCTATCAATCTAGGTACTCAACTAGATGTCTATAATAGTAAGTAAAAAAATTATACATACAAATCTTAATTTTAGAATATAAAATAAATTATCATATTCAACTCTCTGATTTTAAAAATGATAATAGTAAATTTAATGTCTGAACGTTATAAGGTTTCGAATACTATTTGGTATAGTTTCTGTGGGAAACCTAATGTTCAACTGTTGGGTTATTTTGAAAAGAAGTTTAGGATAATTCAAAAAGTAAATTTTCTTTTTGTTAATAAGAAATTACCAATTCGATATAGACAACTAAATTAAAAATAAGAAAAATGGACAAAGTAAATTTATCTGAAAAATTTTCGCTTTTCTCAGAACATTGGTCACCAAAAATTGTAGGCGAACTTAATGGACAACATGTAAAACTTGTCAAACTTAATGGTGAATTTGTATGGCATAAACATGACAACGAAGATGAGATGTTTTTTGTAGTGGACGGTATATTAAAAATTGAATTTCGAGATAAAACTATAACGCTACATAAAGACGAATTTCTTATAATTCCGAAAGGTATAGAACACAAACCTGTTGCTGAAAAGGATGTCTTAGTAATGCTCTTTGAGCCTGCATCAACTCTTAATACAGGTAATACAGAAAATGAATTAACAAAACATAAATTAGATTCTATATAATCTTTGAATGAATAGACTGATAAAAATTATAACAACTTGTATATAAAATAGCCACATCCAATTAGATGTGGCTATTTTTTATTTACATTTTTCATAGATTTAGAAATAGAAAAATTCTTATCGTTAGAGATAAACATTTGGTTCTATCTTTTATTTTATCTTATTCTTAGAATCAAAATCTTCTAATAATTAAGAATATTAATCTTCAATTTATTTCGAATTCTTCATTTATAAACCTAGTTCTTCTCTTATAATTTATGTGAAATGATCTTGTTTTTCTTCAAACAAAAAGCAAATACCTCAACAGTCGCAAATGTATATCAGATAGGAATGTTTGTATAACATTGCAGGCAATCAAGCGCTGTAAATTTGCATCAGTAAAAGTATAAGAGATAACAAATCTTATAAAGATGAGTGAGATGAATACAGAAAACAATAGTATAAAAAACTTAAACACAATACTGAGAGAAAACGAGGAAGTGTTGCAATATCTTGACGAAGAAGCATTAATTGCGTTGGAACAAGAAATTAAAAAAGCAAAAAGATTGTTTTTTGTTGGAGCAGGGCGCACAGGATTAGCTTTAAAAATGGCTGCAATGCGTTTTATGCATCTTGGTTTTGAGGTATACGTTGTAGGGGAAACTACAACTCCAGCAATTTTAGAAGGAGATTTATTAATTGTTGGTTCTGGCTCTGGAACTACTTCTACATTAGTAATCGCAGCAGAAAAAGCTAAAAAACAACATGCTAGAATTTTTGCAATTACTGCAGACGAAAATAGCAAATTGGCAACGATTGCGGACAAATTCATAGTAATAAAAGCCGCGGTAAAAACAGATTTCGGTGAAGCAACATCTCAACAATATGCAGGTAGCTTATTTGAACAAACTATACTATTGGTTTTAGATGCTGTATTTATGTTGTTGTGGCAAAAATCCGGATTAACAAAAGAAGATCTTTGGCCAAAACACGCCAATCTTGAATAATTAAACAAAATTTAAATCTTAAAATTTCATATTATGACAAAATTACAAGTCGCAATTGACTTATTAACAACAGAAGCAGCATTAGAATTAGCAGCAAAAGTTGCTCCTTATGTAGATATTATTGAGTTAGGAACACCATTAATTAAAGCTGAAGGATTGAAAGTAATAACAGCTATGAAATCTGCTCATCCAGATAAATTGGTTTTCGCAGATATGAAAACAGCTGATACAGGTGCTTTAGAAGCGGAAATGGCTTTTAACGCTGGAGCTGATTTAGTTACTGTAATGGGAGCTGTGGATGATGCTACAATCAAAGGAGCGATTGAAGCAGCTAAAAAAGCTGGTAAAAAAGTAGTTGTTGATACTATTGGTGTTAAAAATCGTGTAGAACGCGCGAAAGAAGTAACGGCATTTGGTGTAGAATTTGTAGAATTACATGCAGGTTTAGATGAACAAGCATTACCTGGATATTCTGTTCAAACACTTATTGAAGAAGGTAAAAAGTCTCAAGTTCCTTTTTCTGTAGCAGGTGGTGTTAACATCAATACTATTAAAGATGTTGTTGCAGCAGGTGCGGCAGTAGCAGTAGCTGGAGGTGCTATCTATGGAGCTGAAGATCCAGCCGTAGCAGCAAAAGCATTAAAAGATGCTATATTAGCATAATTATTTGCAAAAATATAACTCCAAAGTCTTCTCTTTTTTTCTTAGGAGGAGACTTTTTGGTATAAAATTATTTTAGAACAATGGTTTTTAATTAGTTGATGTTAATACTTCAGAGTTGTGCAAATAATATTTTTTCGGGTAACAATCTAAAAAAGATTTTTACCTATTGTTGAAGTTTTTATTTTTTTAAAATTAATGTAAAATTTAATGATTAAGATGAAGCTTCACTATTTTGAATGATATAAATTTACATTGAAAAAAATTAAAGAATGAGTAAATATAATTTTGGTATAGTAGGCTTAGGGGTTATGGGTCGAAATTTACTTCTAAATATGGCTGATCACGGTTATGCAGTAGCAGGATTAGACCTAGATAAAGAAAAAGTAGATTCTCTACAGGACGAAGCTCAAGAAGGACATCAGATTTTTGCAACGGTAGAAGCAGAAGCTTTTGTAAAATCTCTTGAACAACCGCGAGCTATAATGTTATTAGTTCCTGCTGGTAATCCAGTAGATGGTGTTATCAAAACCTTAAGCCCTTTATTGGATGAAGGAGATATTATTATTGATGGAGGAAATAGCTATTTCAAAGATACAGATAGAAGATATGAAGAGCTTTCTGCTAAAGGAATCCATTTCTTTGGAATGGGTATTTCTGGAGGTGAAAGTGGAGCAAGAAGAGGTCCAAGTATGATGCCTGGAGGTAATAGAGAAGCTTATGAGCGCTTGCGCCCAATCTTCGAAGCTATTGCAGCTAAAGTAGACGGACAACCTTGTGTAGAATTTTTAGGAAACGGGTCTGCCGGAAACTATGTAAAAATGGTACACAACGGTATTGAATATGGTATTATGCAATTGATTGCAGAAACCTACGATATTATGAAGAAAGTTTATAAGCTGGATAATGAAACTATACAAAAAGCTTTCGAACAGTGGAATAAAGAAGAACTTAATTCATTCTTAATCGAAATTACAGCAGATATTTTAAAGAAAAAAGAAGATGGAAAGCTGCTTGTAGATTTAATTTCAGATTGGGCGAAATCAAAAGGAACAGGTAAATGGACATCACAAAACGCAATGGATTTGCAAGTTCCAGTTCCAGTAATTGATGCAGCTGTCAATATGAGAGATATTTCTAAATATAAACCAGAACGTATAGAAGCGTCTAGAGTGTTGGTTTGGGACAATAATGCAAATGCACCAATTGCAGATATTAAACATATAAAAGAAGCGCTTTTCTTCGCTATCATTTCTACGTATGCACAAGGTCTTGCTCAATTAAAAGTAGCATCAGATGCGTATGGTTATGAATTGGATTTAGAAACAGTTTGTAAAATTTGGAGAGGAGGTTGTATTATCCGCGCTACATTGTTAGAAGATTTTAGAAAAGCTTTTGCAACTAATGCAGATTTGCCAAATATCTTGCTTGATAAAGCTATTGCAGAAAAACTTAACAGTACGCAAAGTAGTATTCGCACTCTTTTAAAAGATGTTATTGAACAAGGAACTCCAGCTTCAGGATTTATGAATGCGTTGTCTTATTTCGATGCTTATAGAGCAGAACATTTACCTACAAACCTTATACAAGCACAACGTGATTATTTTGGTGCACACACTTATGAGCGAGTAGATAAAGACGGTGTTTTCCATACGCAATGGGATCAACAAAATTAAATGAAATGAATAACAATCATAAACAGCCAACTTCAATTGTAGTTTTTGGATCAACAGGAGATTTGGCTAAACGTAAATTATTTCCAGCCTTCTTTAATTTATTTCTTGAAGGTTGGATGCCAGATGAATTTGAAATCATTTCGTTGGGGAGGAATAACCAATCACAAGATGAATTCAAAGATTATATTTTAGAAAATATCAAAGAGTTTTCTAGAATCAAGGACTTTTCGGAAGAAAAATGGCAAATTTTTAAAGAAAAAATATATTTTCTTCAATTTGATATTAATCAAGAAGATTCTTTCAATCAATTGAGAGAAAAAGTAGAAAATCTAGATAAAAAATGGAACGTACGTGCAAACCGATTGTTCTATTTATCTATCGCACCTAGTTTCATTGATAAAGTATCTAAAAGTCTTAAAAATCATCATCTAGCAGAACATGTAGAGCAAGATCGATTGATTATTGAAAAACCATTTGGTTATGATAAAGCTACAGCTGTAGAGCTTAATAATCTTTTAGCAAAAACTTTTCAAGAAGAGCAGATTTATCGTATCGATCATTATTTAGGAAAAGAAAATGTGCAGAATATATTAGCATTCCGTTTTGGAAATATTATGTTCGAGCCGCTTTGGAACAATAAATATATCGATTCGGTACAGATTACTGTTGCAGAAACTGTTGGTGTTGAAGACCGTGGAGGATATTACGATGGATCGGGTGCATTAAGAGATATGATTCAAAACCACTTGATGCAGATATTGTGTATGGTGGCAATGGAAGCTCCTAAAACATTCGAATCTACAGAAATCAGAGATCGTAAAGTTGAATTACTAAAAAGTGTTAGAAGAATTGATGCTAAAGATGTGAATCATTACACAGTAAGAGCTCAATACACCAAAGGTGAACTTAACGGGAAAATGAAACCTGGTTATTTGCAAGAAAAAGGAGTAGATCCACATTCGAATACGGAAACTTACGTAGCAATGAAATTTTATGTAGATAACGAACGATGGAAAGGAGTACCATTTTATATGCGTACAGGGAAAAGTATGGCGGAGAAAAAATCGTATATAACGATTAATTTTAAAGACGTACCAAATACGACATTTAAAAATGGTAAAAGCAATTTAGTTCCGAATGTATTAACAATTGACATTCAACCTGAAACAAGCATAAAATTGTTATTTATGACTAAAAAGCCAGGTTTGGATATGAAATTAAAACCTGCAGAAATGATCTTTGATTATTTTGAATGTGCGCCAGATACCCCCGAAGCTTACGAAACTTTGTTACTCGATGCTTTAGACGGAGATTCTACACTTTTTATGCGTTCAGATCAAGTGGAAGAAGCGTGGGATGTTATCTCAACCATTCAAGAATCTTGGCAAAACGGAAATGATTCTGAAATGTACACTTATCCAGTTGGATCAAATGGACCAGAAGCAGCGGATGAACTTTTGAAAAGACAAGGTCATTTTTGGCTTGATAATTCTAATATAACGGATAAAAATTAAAAAAATGATTAAAATATTTCCATCGAAAGAAGATATTTACCAATATGCGGCAGATCAACTTATACATATTGCAAACGATGCAATAAATGAGAAAGGTTTTTTTACATTGGCTTTAACTGGTGGTTCTTCTCCAAAAGGTTTATATGAACTTTTAACAGAAGAACATTATAAAAATCAGATTGATTGGAGTAAAGTATATGTATTTTGGGGAGATGAAAGATGGGTTTCTCTTGATGACGAATTGAGTAATGCTAAGATGTCTTTCGAAACCTTGTTAAATCACGTTCCGGTATTAAAAGAGAATATTTTTCCGATGTATAAAGAAGGAATTAGACCAGAAGATTATGCTTTGGAATATGAATCAATTTTAAAGGAAAAATTAGGAAGCGAAGGTGCTTTTGATCTTGTTCTATTAGGAATGGGGAATGATGGACATACGGCATCTTTATTTCCAGGAACCGAAGTTTTAGATGAAAAAGAAAAATGGGTATCGGCTTATTATTTAGCTCCGCAGGAAATGTACAGAATAACATTGACGGCTGTTTTACTTAATCAAGCTAAGCAACTTTTGGTTATCGCTTTTGGTGAATCGAAAGCAGAAGCATTGGAACAAGTAATCGAAGGTGAATCTAATTTTTCTCAATATCCATCACAATTGTTAAATCCATCCAATGGAGAACTTCTATTTTTGGTGGACGAAGCAGCAGCGACTCAGCTTAAGAAGAAATAACTCATTTTAAAGACGTATGTTTACACATCATCTTAAAGATATACAGAACAAATATGAAAGGGCAATAACACCCTTTCATATTTTTGATTTGGACAAAGAAGGATTAGAACAATATCGCGAACCTCATACTAAAGACCATTTTTGTATGTTATTTGTACAGGAAGGAGAAATGAAAATGCAGGTAGAAGATCGTTTATATAATGTGAATGAAAATAGTATTTCTGTAATTTTTCCTGGTCAATTATCTTCCAAAGAACAGATCAGTGAAAACTTTAAAGGGAAAATGGTGCTGTTTGACGAAGTCTTATTTTGTTCCGATATTCTAAAAAACGAATTGAATATTTATAACTATAATATTTCAATCAAACTAAATTATATTGAACTTCCAAAAGAGGAAACTTCTGAAATTATTTTATTACTAGAACAGATCGAAAAATTGTATAATGATCTGACTTCAGTTAAAAAAGAACAAGCTCGTTTCTACATCAAAATTACGTTATTAAAGCTCGTAGAATTTGTACATACCAAATGGGGAAATAATAAGGTTAGCAACGATGATACGATGCTTTATGGTAAATTTTTAGAATTACTAGAAAGAAACTTCAAAACCGAACGTACTGTAAGTTGGTACGCAGAAAAATTGCGTATTTCGACTAAAAAACTGAATGAAATTACTAAAAAAATTGCTGGTCTTACTTCTATCGAAACTATTCATGCTAGGATAATGAATGAGATTAAGCAATTGTTATTACTATCCAATTATTCACACAAAGAAATAGCTTTTGAACTTGGATTTAATTCTCCTGCCGCATTAAATAAATTTGTGCGAGCTAAATTAAACGAAACACCTACCGATTTACAAGAACAGTTGTCGCAAATGTATAAGTCTTAGTCTTAATTGGGTAACAACAATCGTGATTTTCAATGGTAATTTTGTCTCATAAAAAATAAACAAATGTTACCGAATATTTCTTTTAAAAACACGACCGCTTTTAGAAAGCTAACAACACATTTTCAAGAGACAAAAGATCTTCAAATGCGAGATTTTTTTGCTAATGATGATAATCGTTTCTCTTCTTTCTCTATTGTATGGGACGATATTCTTTTCGATTATTCTAAAAACAGAATTGTCCGTGAAACAATGGATACTTTATTAGAATTAACCAACGAAGTTCGATTAAAAGATGCTATTGAGCAGATGTTTTCAGGTGAAAAAATTAATTTTACAGAAGGCAGAGCAGTATTGCATACAGCATTGCGTTTACCAAGAGAAGCAAGCCTTTTGGTAGAAGGAAAGGATATTGTTCCTCAAATTCATGACGTATTAGATCAAATGAAAAATTTTACCAACGATGTACTTTCAGGAAAATGGAAAGGATATACAGGTAAAAAAATAACTGATGTTGTCAATATAGGAATTGGCGGTTCAGACTTAGGTCCTGTAATGGTTACCGAAGCACTCAAAGCTTATAAAACACATTTGGATATTCATTTTGTTTCTAATATTGATGGTACACATTTATCGGAAGTACTGAAAAAACTAAATCCAGAAACAACTCTTTTCTTAGTTGCATCTAAAACTTTTACGACACAAGAAACGATGACCAATGCACAAAGTGCTCGCGATTGGTTGATAAATTCTGGTGCACACAACCAAGATGTGGAAAAACATTTTGTTGCCTTGAGTACCAATGAAGTTGAGGTTATGAAATTTGGTGTTAATCCAAAAAATATGTTTGTTTTCTGGGACTGGGTTGGTGGTCGTTATTCATTGTGGTCTGCAATAGGTTTATCAATTAGTTTGGGAATAGGTTTCGAAAACTTTCAAGAATTATTGGCTGGTGCTCATCAGGCTGATGTACATTTTAGAGATACATCTTTTAATGAAAATATACCTGTAATCATGGCGTTGTTAGGGGTTTGGTATGGCAATTTTTATAAAGCTGAAACATTAGCAATTTTGCCTTATGATCAATACTTACATCGTTTCGCAGCTTATTTTCAGCAAGGCGATATGGAAAGTAACGGTAAATATGTAGATAGAAATGGTAATTCTGTAGATTATCAAACCGGCCCAATTGTTTGGGGAGAGCCAGGTACAAATGGACAACATGCTTTCTATCAACTATTACATCAAGGAACAAAACTTATTCCTGCCGATTTCATTGCTACAGCTCAAAGTCTCAATCCAATTGGTAATCATCATCAGTTTTTACTTTCAAATTTCTTTGCCCAGACAGAAGCATTGATGAATGGTAAAGATGAAAAAGAAGTTCTTCGAGAGTTAGTTTCGGAAGGAAAATCTGAAGATGAAATTAATCGTCAAAAGAATTATAAAATTTTTGAAGGTAATCGACCTTCTAATTCTATCCTTTTGCAGAAACTTACGCCTAGATCTTTAGGAAAATTGATAGCCTTGTATGAACATAAAATCTTTGTTCAAGGTATAATCTGGAATATATTTAGTTTTGATCAATATGGTGTAGAACTTGGTAAGCAACTTGCTAATCGTATTGTACCAGAACTAGAAAAAGATGATAAAATATCAACTCATGATTCTTCTACCAATGGTCTGATTAATCAATATAAAAGTTGGCGATAGTTAATTATAATTAAAATACAAAACCTCCATTTGGAGGTTTTTTTCTATTCAAGAATAACTTTTATGTAAAGTAGATAAAATGATTAATTTATCTTTTCATCAATATAAATAGAGTAGATTAAAATAAATACAATATTATTATATTGTAATTGAATGTATTGTAAAAAATATTAAAAAACTTTTATTTTTAACTTGTGTTTTATGTACGAGTTTTTATATATTTGCACCCACGAGAAAGGAACACGTTTCTTTTATTCTCTGGTCCTATAACTCAGTTGGTTAGAGTAGCTGACTCATAATCAGCAAGTCCTTGGTTCGAGCCCAAGTGGGACCACAAAAGCACCTTTTTAAAGGTGCTTTTTTTGTTTTATAATATTGAATTTAATTGTGTTATGTAAAAATCCATTTCTTTTATCTAGAATTTTTTAGTTCCTTATTATTTTAATCTTTGATTTGTATTGCTACTAATAAACATTTCATTTTTTTCTTCCGAAATAATTTCAATAAAACGATCATAGTGCTTTAAGACATCAGAGATAAGTTCATTTTTTGTAAAAAGCTGTACATCGTAACCTTCTCTATCATCACCAAAATACGATTTGGGATAATATGTTCTGTTATCATCTACATCTGGTAGATTATCTTCATTTAATAAATAATCAGAGACTGTTTTTGTTTGATTTTTTACACCATAAACGAAATTATTTACAACATCATAAGGAATTTCAATTTCAATTCTCTGAGGATTTTTATGATAATTAACTTTTGCTTCAATTCCATTTCTAACGAACTCTTTTTGTAAATCAGAAAATGCTTCTTCTACAGTTGTTTCAATGTAATCATTAACAGAATTTTTATCATTAAAAGAAATAATTTGTTTTAAACGTTGTTTCCAAGCTGCTCCCGACCAAGGAATGGTAGAAACTGAAAATTCACGTTCATAATATTTTTGATCAATCGATAATCCTTTGACTAAACTAACGATAAATAAGAGCATGATAATTGAAAAAGGTAAAGCGGTAATCAGCGTCATACTTTGTAAAGCTTTTAACCCTCCTGCATTAAGTAGCATTAAAGCTAATACGGCTAATAAAATACCCCAACCAATGGTTTGCCATTTTGGAGAATGACGCGCATTTTTGGTTGCAATACTATTCATTACATATATCCCTGAATCGGCTGAGGTAACGAAGAAAATAATGATAATCGCAATGACTAAATAACTAATGATTTTGGTCAAAGGCAAATATTCTAGAAAACGAAACATTAAGGCATCAGGATTAGAAGCCAATTGACTTAAGGCACCATTTGCGACATTAAAATCGAACCATATGGCACTATTTCCGAATACGGACATCCAAATAAAGTTGAACAAAGTAGGAATAACAAGAACAGCAGCAATAAACTCACGTATTGTACGTCCTTTAGAAATTTTAGCAATAAAAAGTCCTACATAAGGCGACCAAGAAATCCACCAAGCCCAATATAAAATAGTCCAATCATAAAACCACTGTTGTGTTCCAGTTTCATAAACATGTGTATCAAATGTTAAACTAAAGAAATTGTTGAGGTAGTTTCCTATTCCTTCTGTAAAACTTCCAATTAAATAAACGGTAGGTCCAAGAAATAAAACAAATAATAAAAGTATCACAACACTCACGATATTAATATTACTTAATATCTTAACACCTTTGTCTACACCACTTACTGCAGAAATAATAGACAATGAAACCAAAACAGCTACAATAAGTACTTGGTAAATAAAACTATTTCCTGGTAACACACCTAATGTTTCTAAACCAGAATTAATTTGGACAACACCAAAACCCAAAGTCGTTGTAATACCGAAAAATGTACTACATAAGGCAAACACATCAATTGTATTTCCCCAAGGTCCTTTTATTTTATCTTTTAACAAAGGATAAAAACAACTACGGAGTGATAATGGTAAACGATAACGATAAGTAAAATATGCTAAAGATAACCCAACAATTCCGTAAATAGCCCATGCGTGAATTCCCCAATGGAAAAAAGTATACAGCTGTGCATCTTTAGCTCGTTGAACTTGAGACTTTCCTGCAAAAATTTCATTAGAATAATGTTGCATTGGTTCGGCAACACTAAAATACATTAATCCGATACCCATACCTGCAGCAAATAGCATCGAAATCCATGAAAAGAAAGAATACTCTGGTTTGCTGTCATTTCTTCCCAATCGTATATTTCCGTATTTACTAAACATTAGATAGATTAGGAAAATCACAAAAATTGTAACTGACCAAACGTAGACATAATTTAGGTTAACAAAAATAAAGTCTTTGATGGTGTTAAGTAGATTTTCTGTCAGTTTAGGATATATGGCTGATAACAGACAAATTCCTATAATGAAAATCAAACTTGGAATAACAACTCCTTTGGTTAATGTAGTTTTAATTTTTGGATATTTTATCATACTGAATATTTAAAAAATTAGGTTCCCTTAACCTTGTATTTTTTGAAAAAAGTTAGGGGAATATGATTAAAAATGAAATTGTCTTATCTCTAAATTTAGCATAAATAAATTGAGATAAAACAAACTGTTTTGATGGTTATCAAATCTTGTTGAGATCTTGTGAAAAATGAATCACTAAGAAAAGCTATACTTACAAATGTATAAAAAACAAATCGGTAGCCCAAATGAATCAAGCTTAAATAGGATAGAATATTTGGTTTAAGAAGCCATATAAAGTGAAAAATTTATGGCATAAACTTAACTATTTCTTTTGTGAAAAAACTTGGAGCAAAATCTGTAATAGTAGGGGATAGAGAGTAATTCTAAAATATTGAAGTTTGGAGATCAAGAAAGAAAAATAGTTGAAGCATTTTTGAATAAATAAAAACTTTTTTATCAAGTCAATTTATCATTAAAAATTAAGAAAAAACTTGAAATAAGACTTTTCTTAATTTTGATAAATGAAGACAAATGTCTATTTGTGTAGAAGTATATTTGAATCTGTTTTCAAATCAATTTTTGTAAAATTTTGGACCTGATCAATCCAATTATTTCGATCTTTTTCATTGAGTTTAATAAGAGGACCAATAAAATTACTTTGTATCGGGAACACGCCACAGTATTCTAGAATACCTTTTTGTAATTGAATATGACCACTAGATTTATAAATGTCTTCATATTCTTTTTCAGATAAATCGCCAGCTGTTGTGATTATTCTAGCTGTTTTTCCTTTCAATAAACCTTCGTTATGTCCATCTTTATTTAATTTAAATGCAATGCTTGGTATAAATGCTCGATCAAAAAAGCCTTTCATTATTGCAGGCATTCCTAACCACCAGATAGGATGAATCCATACTTGGTGTTCACTCCAAAATAAATCTTCTAATGCTTTTTCAAGATCTGGTTCTAATTCCATTCGTTTACGATAGCCAAATTGTAAATTAGGATTAAAATCCAATTCCCCAATCTTTATGTATCGAACTTCAGCACCTAAACTTAAAGCGGATGTAATGTATGCTTCTGCTATAGCGCTATTAAAACTTTCTTTATCTGGATGTCCATTAATCACGACGATTCTCATATTATTTTAAAATTTGTTTAAATATTTTGACTTGCTGTTTATAAAAATTGCTTGAGAGCTGACAATCAAAAAAATCAAAAGCATGTGTAGCTTTTTTTATTTCCAACAAATTCACGGATACATTTGCATCCCTTAATTTTTGAGCATACAATTTTCCTTCATCTTTTAATGGATCATATTCGCAAATAATGATTGTAGCATTTGGCAAGTCGCAAAAGTTATTTTCTAAAAGTGGAACGGCATACTTTGGAAAATTTATTTCTTGTCCCTTTAAGTAATGTTTCCACATCCATTTTGCCGCATTTTTAGTTTGCATAGGAGCATTTGCTAATTCTTTCATTGAAGAAGTATCTAACAGATGGCTAAAAGGTGGATACAATAAATATTGATGTTGAATAGTTAGCTCTTTTTTATCTCGAACTAAATGTGCTATAGATGCTGCAATTGTAGCACCTGCGCTACTTCCGCCAATTAATATTTTATTTCTATCTCCATTGATTTGATCAGCATGATCGTTTAACCAAAGTAAAACATCATAACCATCTTCCATAGCCGCTGGAAAAGGATTTTCTGGAGCTAAGCGATAATCTACCGAAACAATTATCATATTTACATCCAAAGCTAATTTAAAGAATATAAAATCATATTGTTCTGGAGTGCCGTATATAAAAGCTCCGCCATTAAAATAAACCAGTATTGGTAAATCTTTTTTATCTTTAGGTTGATACGTTCTTATGTTAATTTTTCTTGTTTTATCACGTGAAGGAATTTTGATATTTTCAAGTTGAAGCTGCTCAGGAATGTTTAAAGAATCTTCTTCATTAGCTATTTTTAATTCTTCTGTTCTAATTATGGAAGGATTTTTTTCTAATAATTCTTCATAATTAATATTATTATATGGACTATTTGATATTGCTTGCCAAAGCTCAGAATCTATATTTTTAATATTCTTCATTTTTTTATTGATTTGATTTAACAAAAATATACCTGTAGATGAATTTAAAACAGGTACATTTAGTACTTATTTAAGTACATTTACACGATGGCAAAAGAGAATATTTATCAATCACTCGAAGTATTTTATGAAAAAGTAGATGAATGTCCACTTCGTGATAGACAGTATAATTTTTTTGAAATGATATATGTGATTTCTGGAACAGGATATCACGCTGTGAATGGAAATAGATTTGCTTATTTTCAAGGCGATTTATTTCTTTTAGCTCCTAATGATTGTCATGAATTTGATGTAAATGGCATTTGCGAATTTATGGTTATTCGTTTTGGAGAGCAGTATATTAATCATCATCAATTCAAAAATAGAGGACATATATCTTGTTTATTGTATTACACTTCTCATTTGGCAGGATCTATAATCCTTAATGCAGATGATAAAATAATGGTGGCTTCTTTGATAAATAATTTACGAATGATTATTGAACATCAAAGTTTGTATGTAGAAGAATTAATACATCATTTGGTTAATGCTATTATTGTTATTGTGGCTAAAAATATAGCGATTATCAATCCAAAAGAAATTTCATTAACAACAGACATTCGTTTGATGCAAATATTAGATTATATACAAACAAATATTTGTAAACCAGAAGTATTAAAAATTAGTGTAATCGCAGAAAAGTTTGGTTTTTCACCTAATTATCTCGGACATTATTTTCGAAAACAATGCAATGAATCAATCCAACAATATATATCTTCTTGTCGAATAAGATTAATAGAACATCGATTACGATTTAGTGATAAACGCGTGCATGAAATAGCTGACGAATTTGGATTTACAGATGAAAGCCATATCAATAAGTTTTTTAAAAGATATCATGGAGTAAGTTTAAAGAAATATAAAATGAATTTGCAATGAACCAATTAAGTTTAGCTTTCTTATATTCATTTGATTGGTATTGAATTTTAATAACTCATACTATTTTAAAGATTATAAAAATAATTGAAAGAGTTTACAACAAAAGAAAGAAAGTTGCGTTTTCTGAATAATAAAAAGCTATTGTATAATTTAATCAACAAAAAATAATTTATAACAATGTAGCTTTGCTTTCTACTACAACTGCATTTGTCTACCGACTATTAATGTTTTAATCTACTCAATGATAATTGGAACAAGTTGGTATGTAAACTTTTTCTAGAAAACTTAGCTCATAAACAACCCTATACTATAAAATTAATTATGAAATATTTATTATTAATACCAAGTGTATTTATTCTTTTCTCATGTAGTAACAACGATGACGATTCGATAACTGTAAAACCTGTAATTCCAGAAAAGCCTGATCCAGAAATTGAAAGTAAAGAAATTTATACCTATTCGGATACATTTACTATTCTAGATCAAAAGTATTATAAAGGTAAAAATGGAAATGAATATCCATCAGAAGCAGATGATTTTTTCAAAAAACAATGGTTTCCTTATGAAAATCCTTCTATAAAGACGATCGAGTTAAAAAAAGATTCGATTATTATAAATGAAAATCTTTCGATCGAAAAGCACAAATACACGAAAGATGGAAATAATATCTTAATAGAATATGGGACTAAAAAAATTGTTTTGGGATATCAAGATCAAGCTAAAAAATCTTTAAAGATCTTTAAAAACTATCAAACTTATAGCTTAATTGATAAGGAAACTGGAGCATCATTATATTCAAAAATACATAACTATGGTAAAGTAAGTTACAACGATATTTTTCCTTTAGTAGTTGCTTCTCCAAAAGAGTTAACATTAGAAGGTGAATTTGTTTTTTGGAGTAATATTGAATATCAGTTTAATAAAAAATAGACGTTAAATTAATTTTAGAACGATAAATAACTAATAAATAAAAATTAATATCTTATAAAAATAGCTCGATATAATATCGAGCTATTTTTATATGGTAGAAACTGTATTTGTTTCTAGTATTAAAGAGAATTTTTATAGAGTAATTATTTATACAATTGACTAGGAGATATGCCAAATTTCTTTTTAAAAGCAGAAGAAAAATGGCGCTGGTTTTTGTATCCAACCAAATGAGCTATTTCACTAATTGTAAAACGTTGTTCGGTAAGTAAGTTTTTAGCATATTCCATTTTTTCGTTTGACCAAAAAGAAAATACAGAGGTTCCAAAAATTTCTTTAAACCCTTTTTTCAATATAAATTCGTTTGTCCCAGCTTCATGCGCCAAATCAATCAAAGAATAAGAGCTATTCAAATTATTGACGATAAAATCTCGCACAACATATATTTTATCAATATCCTTCCTTTTCAACGTTCCTTTATATGGCGATTCGGTATGAAATTGTTCCAATTGAAGCAATAACAACTCAATTACTTTTGCTTCTAAAAACATGCGCTTAAACAATCCTTGTTTCTCACAATATATAATTTGTTCTAAAATCTGATACATTTGATGAGTAATTTGATGATGTTGTTCTTGAAGCAAACTTGAACTTCCTTTTTCGATTGCATTTTTGAATTTATGAAACAATTGACTTTCGTAAGGTAAAAATCGGTTAAAAAATTCTTTACTTAGGTTGATTTCACAACATTGAAAATGATCACTTTTCCATTGCATTTTCCCGCATAAACCATTTGTATAAATAAGATTGTGAGTATGCGAGTCAAAACTAATGTTTCGGTCAAATTTAGATGTTTGTGCAGTATTTTTTCCTTTTAATGCAAAGTGCATTTCAATTGTTTCAAAATCAGTTTCAAAACCCAATAGCAATTTATGAGATAAATGCATATCCCCAAATCCAATATGAACTCCATCGAAAGAAATTTCTCGATAAAAACCTTTTCCTATAAAGGAATTCAAATACGTTGTAGTTTCTTTTAGAGCATTTTTATCAATGTCTAAATAAGAATCAGCATATTCTTTTTCAACTAAGGTTTGGTTGTTTTTAACGTCGTATAATCGTAAAGCCATGATCAATTTTTTGCGGACTTTTTAATCCTTTTTTGAAACATTGTGACAGAATTTTCCACCTACATTTGTCAAATGTAATAATTATTTAGAATTATTCTTAATAATAAAATATCTGTTATATAAATTAGTAAACATGAAATATTCAACTAAAATTAAATGGTCTTTTATCGCTGCAATTATAGCATCAATACTTTGGGTAATTGGAGATATTTTGATTGTAGGATTCAATACAAATCCTGCTGATTATCCTTTGTTATCAGAAACATATGCACAACAACTCGATTCAAGCTTGGCTATATTAATGGTAGAAGGATCATCGCAACGTTTAATGCTTGGAGCTTTGATTGCTTCTATGTCTGCATTTTTATTTTTACCAGGAATCTGGTTGTCGTTTCAGTTTTTCAAAAATAAAACAAAACCTTATGCATGGTTAACTTACTTTATTTTAATTATTAGTGTTGTTTTAATGCCTTTGGGACATGCTGTTTTTTATTTTAATGGAGAAATATTTAAAGCCATTTTGCATACTGATGCAGCAGCTCATCCTTATCTAATTGGATTAGCAGCAGATTTTACAAAAGTACTTTATATAACATGGGGAACAGCTATTATTGTATTATTACTAGGCTGGCTGTTATTTTCTATAATGGTGTTTTTAGGAAAAACCAGTTTGCCAAGATGGGCGGGATTTATATCTCCAGTTTTTCTAACATTGTATCAAATGCCAATAAAATTAGCCTTACCAGATTCTTTGTTAAAAGCTTGGATAAGCGCAGCCGGATTTAATCTTTCTTATTTAATTTTCTTTGTTCTATTCTTCATATTATTTAAAAAATTATTGCTTCAAGAAAAAGAAGAAATGAACTAATACAATGCTATTTCATTTCGAAAAAAACTATACAGCATTTACACTAACTTACAACCAATTTTTAATAACAGCTGTTTGCATTCCTATGTAAATGGCTGTTTTTGTAGAGAAACCATTTATAAATTATATGATGAGGTTATTTCATCATCATTCTTGCTAATTTTTTCAATTCTCCATACGAGTTTCGGTTGTTATAGAATTGACTTTTTTCTAATCTCTGCAAATGCTTCGCAATCACATTCACGTTTTGGTTACCTTTTATCATTATGAAAATTACATGTAAATACATTAAATATTCATGTCTTAACCATCTTGTATTGAGATCTAAAGGATCCCATTCTCGCCATACAACATGTTCAATAGTTCTGAAAATCTGAAAATCTTCTGTTGTTTTGATTAACTCTTTTAATTTGTTCTCATAACGAAATATTGTAAAACCAGATTCTAAATCATAAATGATAAAGTGATTTTCTGAACAATATTGTCCAGCAGTATTCGCTAACTGAATAAAATCGTAACATGTTTTTACATCAAAAATTGCTTTATTTTCTAAAATGTCATTTGTGAAATAGGCGATTTTTTCAGCTAAACGTAAATAATATTCTATAGAATTATCTTTATTTTTGATTCTGTATTTGGCAATTTCAAAAGCTTGTTGTTTAGCTTTGTACCAACTATTTTCATCATCAATAATTTGGATTAAGTCAGAGATAACTTGAGGAGTAGTTTTGATGTAAAAATCAAAATAGGTTAAAATTAGTGCAAACCAAGAAGGTTTTAAGTGATTTGGAACATTATCAAAGAGTAGTTTGCATTCTAATTTGTTATCGAGGAATTCTAAATTTATTGTATTTATTTTTTTCAATAACAATTATTCTTTCGTTAATCTAAACATTCAAAGTTAAAGTTCATAAAAGTGTAATCATCACTTGTTGAAGAAAAGGTAATTTCAGATGTATGATCAGTCATTAAAGGAGAAGTTCTCAATAGATTTTCTAATTCTTCATTGGTTAAATCTTTAATGTCATTTTTGTAAAAAATCAAAGAAGAAGCTTGAATAGCGTTGTAAACCCAAATTTGATAAACACAGTCAAATTCATCGAATTTTGCTTCAATAGTTGTTAAAATAGTTGTTTCACTATCAGTTGGAAGATTTTGAAATTTTTTATTCATATTATTATATTTAGTTTCTATTTTTAATTAATTCATCTAATACACTTTGCCAAGTTGGATATTGATCAGAGAAAATGTGAATGTGTTTACCTTTAAATTCTGCTGCACCATTTTTAAGTCGATCATCAATTAAATAATCACCGATTAATTGTTCTTTATGATGCGTTAAAATTAATTTTTTAAACATTGTAGGCATATATTTCTCAACCCATAATCTCTTTTGTGACCATGAATGCACATTGTGCCAAGGAGCGGTAGATAGAATATATACATCATAATATTTCTCTAATTCAGCAATTGATTCTAATGCATGAGGAATTGGTTTGGAATTGATAAAAATAGTTTCGGAATCATCTATAATATCTGTTTTTTCTTTATAAATCTTTGAGGTTTCTGCAAGTTCTATGTGCATTTGATCAATTAAGTCAACAATAACACCATCAAGATCAATGTAAACTACTTTTTTTTCTGTCATAATTAATTTTGTTTTGTTAAATTTTATACTCAAATATATATTATTTAAACGACTAAACATGTCGTTATGAAATTTTATTCAATAAAATATAAAAGAAAATAATATTTGTATAAATAGATTAGTATTTTAGATATGTTGTTATATTGAAACAAGTTTTTTACAAATGAAGTTACCAGAGATTAGCCTAAAATTATTATTCCTTACTTATGTATAAAATTATAAATGCGAGTGGAAGTAGTAAATATTTAATTTTTGTGGATAAGTAAGTAAATTAAAAAAAACATAACCTTATGAAAAGAAAAAATTGAGATTCGTCTATTTTATTTTTTATAAAGTTGCTCCATTTCCATTCAAATTACCTTTTGTATCTATTGAAAAATAGTAGGTAGATTTTCGAAGAATATCATCGTTTTGTTGAGAGAATGTATAAAGACTTAACGTAATTAAAAGAAAGAAAATATATTTTTTTATCATAATTATTCAATTCGTTTATACATTCAAAATTTATGTGATGAGGTAATCCACCTATTAAAGTTTTATTATGTTTATTTCCATTCTATCTTTAGATCTCGAAATTCGATTGTTTTGTAATCATTTAGAATATCAGAAGAGTAATTGAATTTGAATAATTTAAAGAACTGAGTGTTTGTAGGAACTTTGACTAAAATAGGTTGTATTTTTTTTGGAACATTTGTACTAAAAGTATTACTTCCAAGTGAATTTAAACCTTTAGTTTCTGCAAAATCTTGTTTTTTGTATTCATCGCCTTCTAAATCTATTGTTGTAAAATCCCACATTGAGATAGATTTATTGACATCTTTGTTATTGACTAATATTGTAAAAGTAACAGTTTGTTGTTTTGTGTCTCCTTGAATTTTGGTAATTGTAAATTCAGTATTATCAAATTCCGTTTTGTATTCGGCTGTGTTGATATGTAGGATTTGTTTTAAATAATCGTTTTCTTTTTTAATTTCTTCACAGTTTTGTGCAAAAATGGCATAACTAAAAAAGAATGAACATAGTAATAATTTGTGTTTCATAGGATATATGGATTTTGTTGATTGAAATATCTAAAAAATATTTCGTAATAAAGTATGGTTTTACATAAAATGTAACATTATTTTTCTTTCTCTTATTTTATAAAGTTATATTATTTCATGTAAAAAAATAATAAAGCAACTAAAATGTGAATTTGTACCTAAAATTAGAGTTACGCAACAGTTAGCAAAGTTTTATGACGTTTCTATATAAATTCTCTTTCTGCAATTAATGTTTTTTTATCATTAACAATTAAAAATTTTTTGGTCCACAAACAATCAGAATTATATTCGTATTCAAAAAATTCTTGCTTATGTTTACTTTTTGCTCCAATCATTATAATAGGGTATTCTTTTTCAGGAATTGATTTTCGTTTGATTGATTTAATATTTTTACATTTATCGTAAGTAAATTCTTCCACATCTATATTCTCAACTCCATCCAAGATTAATGTTTTTTTTGAACTTGAAATATTTCCTAAATTATCGTAATTATATTCTATTGTCCAACCTTTAGTCCCATTTGATGTTTTGTATGAATTTGATACATTTTTTAAAAGTTGATTGTTTTTATTGTAAAAATATTTCGAGTTACTATCTTCAATTTTTAGGTTGTTCTGATTGTATGTTGCATTTAATGGGATAGTGTCCATTTTCTTGCCATGATTAATATTGAATGTTATTATTTCATATTTTAGATTAGAATTTTCATCGTAAATCAATTTTAGTTCTGATCTAAGTTCATCATTAAAAAATGATTTGAAAATATCAACTTTTCCATTTTTTAATACGTATTCAAACTTCCAATAATCTTTTCTACCAGAATGTATTTGTTCAATTACCGAACTGTATTTTTTCAAATTTGTGTTTTCTTCTAAAGTTCTAGAAAAAAATTGAGCATTAACTAAATTGCTTAATAACAAAGTGATGATTAAAATAAAAAAGTTTTTTTTCAATGTATTGGGTTTAGAATGTTGTACGACATGTTAATTACGAAGTAAAATATATGAAAGCTTTTTTGCAAAAAAAAACATGGTTTCACTTAGAAATAAAAACCTCAATAAATCGCTTTTTAAAGATGTTATTATTTGTACTATTTTGTGTTTTGTATCAGTTACCTATGTAAGCTGTAGTTTTATTTTATTTGGTTACCATTTTTATATGTTTGAATAATTTTTTCTTTACCATCTTCATTGTACATTTCCCAAACACCATCATAAACTCCGTTTTTCCAATTTCCAATTCCTCTTAATTGACCATTTTCATACCAATATTTATGAGTTCCATTAGGTTTTCCATCTATAAATTCTCCTTAACGAGCCTTATTACCATTCGAATACCAATATTCCCAGAATCCATTTTCTTTAAAATTTTCAATTTTTCCTGAGGAAGCTAATTTTCCATTTAAATAGTAAGCTTTCTTAATACCATTAGTAATTGGTTTAAATTCTAAATTTTGAGATTGATTTTCATTTAAATTAGAACTATTTTCAATGAAATCAGCTTTTGAGATTAAAGTGTCACCAATGTAAATATCATATTCGTCTAAATTGATATTTTGAGAATAAGCATTAATAAAAGTAAAAAATGATATGATAATGCTATAAAATATTTTATTCACAACGATTTTTATAAGATTACAGTTAATATTTTTTTACAAAGACTAATATACAAAAACCTTTATAAAAATACGTTATTGTATAATTAACCTCAAAATATATGGATTTAGGAGTTTCCTGAAAAAACAAAAACCTCCGTAAAATAGCTTTTGAAGATATTATTATTTATACTAGCGTTATTTTCTTTTTACCAAAGGATGATTCAAAGCGCCAACTTTATTTTCGATAACTTCATATTCATCTAAATTCTCAAATAATTTAGATAACGAATAAATATCATAAGTTCGGGTATCGAAACTAGGGTCTATTTTTATAATATTTCCTCCAATTGTAGAAATATAGGCAATTTCATTTTCATCAGTTGAAATATCAAAAGCTTTTGAAATCGTTTTTTCATCCTTTGCAGATAAAAAACTTGCTTTTTTTGGAATAGGTTTTTTTGTTACTTTTTCACCTTTAGACTCCTTGGTTTTAGGTTTTTCTTCTTTTATATTTTTAGGTTGAACTTTTGGAATTTTAGGTTTTATATTTTCTGTATACGTAAAGATATCACAAGATTGAACAAAAGATTCAGGCGTTTTCTTTTCTCCAATTCCCATTACAAATAACCCTTCTTCTCTTATGCGTTTTGCTAAACCTGTATAATCACTATCGCTTGAAACTATGCAAAAACCTTCTACATTTTTACTATGTAAAATATCCATCGCATCTATTATTAGAGCGCCATCCGTAGAATTTTTTCCAGATGTATATGAAAATTTTTGAATCGGATTTATTGAATGTTGATTAATTAAACTTTTCCAAGAACTCATTGTTTGAGAAGTCCAATCTCCATATATTCGTCTTATTGTAGCCTTACCATATTTGGAAACTTCTTCAATTGTTTCTTTTAATAGTTTTGGTTGTGCATTATCACCATCAATTAATATTGCAATATTGAATTTTGTTTCTTTCATGAGTTTTTAGAAATGTTGGTTAATTTTTTACAGCTAATATTTAGGGGCTAGACAACAGTGAAAAAAAATTCAATTTAGATAGAAAAGAAGCCAAAGCTGTGAGCCTTAGGTAAATTTAATAAAAATAACAAAATGAAGCAGCTTTTGTCTAAATAAATGGATATAAGTTTAATTCTCATTTAACCCTGCATTTCAGGCGAATAATCCTTAGCCTTTTGTTATTTTATAAAATTCTCTCAAATTATATCGTTTCACGCAAAAAATAATACATCTAAATAAAGCTGTGTTTTTACTTATCTTCTTCGACAATCCTTCGACCATTGTTCGACTGTTGTTCGAGAAAACATACTTTTTCTCGAACCATTGTCGAAGGACACTCGAACAAACCCTGAAGAAATAGGCTATTTTGTTATTGAAAAAAAACAAATATAAATAAGAGATATACCTTGTTGTGCAAAAACAAAAAAACTCTCTAAAAATGCTTCTAAACAGATTACTATTTGTATTATTTTGTGCTTTTGTATCTAAAATAGGAGTTGCACAACAGCTACTGATGTATACGATTTACTTATCAGTATTTATCGATTTCCATTTACCTTTTTTGAAATATACATTACTTAATTTTTGAGAATTAAATACTAAATAGAAACTCCAAGAACTTCGATATATAGTTGGATTTTGTGATAAAATATGATGAGTTGGTTGTTGCATATGAATTCTTAAGCGTTCAGAATTATATGGTTTGATTGTTGAAATTACGCCTTTATAGGTTTTTATAACATTTTCTTTATCAGTTATGTAAAAATAAATTGAATCATTATTTTTAATCTCAAACCTGAAGTTTTCATATTGCCAATCTGCTTGTTTCCCAGGAAAATAATTTCGATTAATTATATACTCTCCATAGAAATCTTTTTTATTTAATTTTGTTTTAGATGTTAACCATTGAATTAAACTTGCTACCATTACAAGACAAAAAATTCCAATCCAAATTATTCCTAAAGTTTTACCAATAAATTTCTTTTTTGTTATTAACCAAATTGACAAAAAGATTACTGTCAAAGGAATTAAGATAAACACGAAGAACAGATTAAATCCAAATCCCATTTTTATTTTGTTTGATAGCGTGGTTTATCATAAGCTGTCGCATAACGCTATATTTTACTTTGTTAAATATAGTTTACTGTCGTAAAATCAATTTCAAATATACAAACAAAACTAAATTATATGGCTTATTGTTTAAGTAATGTTGAATAAAAAAAACGTATTTTTAATAAAAAAAAGATGAAGAATAAAATGTTTATTTTAATTGTTTTTAGTTTTCAATTATTATCTGCTCAAAATTTATTAAAAATAGAATATGAAACATATGATAAAATATATATTGATAATGCTAGTAAAAAAATGAAAATAGACTTAGAGAATAATAATTCTACTATTAAATATTATGAATTATTATTCAACTAAGAACATTCTTTTTTTAAAGAAACAGAGAAAATTAATAATAGTCAAGGAATAGACTCTTTTAACTTAAGTACAATAACAGATAAAATATATATTGATATTTTAAGAAATAATTATCGAATTGAAGATGAATTTGTTAATAAAAAAATCTTAATTATTGATAGTTTACCCAAATATAAATGGACTATAGAGAAAGAATCTAAAAGTATCTTAGGTTTAAAAGTGAGAAAAGCTACAACTGAATATATGGGATATAATATTGTCGCATGGTATTCTCTAGATATAAAGTCAAAAGTAGGTCCTGTATTTTTTAATGGATTACCTGGAGCTATTTTAGAATTAAATGCTATATCTGCTATGCAAGGAGAAAAATATGAAACGTCATTTAAAGCGATAAACTTTAGAGAAGCATCAAAACAGGAAAAAATAAAAATACCTAATAAAGGTCAAGTGATGAGTCAGAAAGAAGCAGATAATTTTGTAAAACAAGAAAATATGAAAATTATGCAAAATCCATAAATATTATAAAATCCTTAAAAAATAGTTTTGAATTACATTATTATGAAAAAAAATATTATAAAATTGATAATACTTGTTGTTATTTCTATACCAATTATAGCTTTCATATCAATTTTTTTATTCCTGGAAATTGATTCTAATCGATTATCAATTAATAATATACCAAAAGGATATGAACTAGATTTGAATAAAAATATTTATGATGATCTTAAAATAATAAATGAAAGAAAAGATTCTATGTATATTTTTTATACAGTAGGCGGAAAAACATCTAATTCTAATCTATTTTTTACAAAATATTATATAACAGATAAGTTTAATTTTAATATAAAAATTGGGAATGATTCTGTTATGTCAGAAGTTAAAAATTTTGATACAGATTTAGTATCTAATTTTATTTCTTCACCAAGTGGAATTTTTAATGTAAATTATTATCCGAGGTTAGAAAATATAAATATTTATGTTCAAAATTATAGACAGATTTCTCCTAATTTATATGAGTGTAACTCAAAATATTTATACATGATTCTAAATAATGAATATACTACATTAGGTATTTTTAAAAACTCTAAATTTTTTATTCAATCTTTAGAAAAGAAGAATTATATCCTTTTATCTATCTATTCATCTGATGATAATAATGAATTAGATTTATTCGAAAAAATTATAAAATAAGATCTAAAACCCGTTGTACATTTTAATCACGAAAGAATATTGGAAGTTCTACGAAAAATATCATACGATACACTTTTAATTTTTCAGCGTAGAAGATCTAAATTTTTTGAAAGATATAAAATTTTAACTATCTGATTGTATGTCACTTGTAGATAAAGATTGTTTGTTACAAACAATTCAAATTGACTTATTTAATGAAGTTAATATTCGATTAGAAACACCGAAAAGATTCAATCAAAAAGATTATAAACCTCAGTTTTACCCATTCAAAAAGTATCGAAAAAGAATTGAAACTTTATTTTTTCAACTATGCAATCAGTTAATGATTAGACGAAATTATGCAAAAACTTATGAGGGATTTAAAACCAGAATTCTAGCTAAAATTACTGCACTCAATGTGATTCAGTACATTAATAAAATATACTTTAATCGAAATGTTAATAAGATAAAAACGCAAATTATTTAAAATGTAAAACGGGTTTCACTAGTTAGTTTAAATGTTAATTATTTTATATGTATCTGAAAATCAATTATTAATTCATATTTTTAAAAAAAGAAAGATATGAAAAGAAATTTATTTATTTTACTTAGTACACTTTTTAGTTTATATAGTACAGCACAAGTCTATTCTATAGGCTACGGACCTACTCCTTCAGGTGTGTCTAATGATGGGCATAAAATTGTGATGTTTACTCAAAAAGGAAATTTTTTTTGGGATAAAGAAAAAGGATTTAAAACACTAAATACCTTTCCAGAAGATATTAGTAATTCAGGAAGACCTGCAATATCTAGTGATGGTAAAATTATTGGTGTAACATCAATAAATCCAAAAACAAATAATATTGAAATGTCATCTTATAATATTGAAACTGATAAATGGACGTATTTTGGTTCTATACCAGGAAAAATGAAAGCTTCTAATTTATGGAATATGACTCCTAACGGAAAAATATTTGTTGGACTTGGGAAATATGATAATGAACAGTCAAGAGGAATTTATTGGAATAAGGAAGAGGGAATCGTTGACCTTGGTTCTTCGATAGAAAAACGACCTTCAAGAGTTAATGCTGTGAGTAATGATGGGAAAATCTTTGCCGGTTGGCAAGATTTAAAAAATGGACAAAGAGTTGGAACTTTTTGGGAAGAAGGAAAACAAGTAATTGTGGAAGTAGAAAATAATAAATTTCTAAAGGAATTTGTAGCAATATCCGGAAATGGAAAATGGCTACTTGGATCAATAGGATATTATGGATGTATATGGAATAAAGAAGAAGGGTTAATAATAATAGATTATCCTAATGTACCTGAATCTTCTCAATATTTTGTTGGATATTCAACCGCTTCTAACTATGATGGAAGTATTATTTTAGGCTATAATAGAGATAATACTGAAGGTACTTTATCAGGAGAAGGATTTATTTGGATAAAAGAAAAAGGAAGAATAAATCTGAACGATTTTGTAAAAAATACTTTAAAATATAATGATCTTGGTATTAAGTTTTCTTTACCTTTAGCTATATCTGAAAATGGAAAACACATAGTTGGAGAAGGACTTAGTAAAGATTTAAAACCAGTGGTGTTCTTAATCACTCTACCTGATGAATACTTAAAAATACCTGAAAATAAAATCGATCAATTAAACTTAAAAGTATATCCCAATCCTACATCAGATTTTATTAATATAAATACTGAAAAAGAGATTAATTCTATTTTATATAGTACAAGTGGAGAAATATTACTAAAAACAAAAAATAAAAAGATTAGTATTGGCCATTTACCTAAGGGAAATTATATTTTAAAAATTATAGTAGATGATAAAGAAAGTACACATAAAATAATAAAAAAATGAAAGTAAAGGCCTTCTAATAGAAGGCTTTTTTATTGGTAGATAATAAAAGGATCCCTAAATAAATTTCCAGTTTGAGAAAAGGTATAATATTGATAATATTTAAAATATCTACAATAAATTTCTTGTAAAATAAAACCCTCCTAATTGGAGGGTTTTTATGTTTTAGTATTCTGGTTATATAAAAAAGTCATTTTGTTTAAAAGAAATTTTCATATTAAACTCTTCTGTTGAGATGATAAATAAACTAAAAAAATAATTTCGTATTCGTTTATTTAAAAGTAAAGATGATTACTTTTACAAAAGTTTGATACACAAAATAGTACTTCTAACGTTTAATATTATTGTTATTTATAGAAAATATTTTAGATTAAAATACCAATGTTTAAATTTCAGTTTATTTTCATTTTTTTCATCTGCACGTTCGTTTTTTCTCAAAGTAGTGAGAGTATAAGTCAAGAAATTGAATTTTTAAGTAAGAAAAAGGATAAGGGAGCGCAAGATTCATTTTCAATTGGCGAGGAAATGTTAAAAATTTCTACAAATGATTGTGAAAAAGGGAAAGCTTACTTAAGAATGGGCGATGCTAAATACAAAAGTATGGAGTATTCAGAATCTTTATTTTATCTGAAAAAAGCCGATTCTTTTTTTTATAACTGCGACTTAAATGATGATTCATTTGTTTCTAATTTTATACAAATGTTGATTTATAAAGATTTAAAAATTGACAAAGAATTTAATAATGCATGGAATAAATTAAAAAAAATATCAAATAAAATTTGTGATCCTTCTGTAAGATTCATGTTTATGCAAGCGAATGCAATGTGTAGCGAAAAGAAGCGAGATTATAAAGATGCAATTGTTTACAGAAAACAAATTTCTGATTATGTAGAAAATATATTAAAATTAGAAAATAATGATTCTAATAAATTATTTTTAGCAATGTCATACAGTTACTTAAGTTATGACTACCTTAAAAATAATGACTACAATGAAGCTGTTTATTACCATGATAAAATAAATTCATTAGTGAAAAATATTCCAATCAATGATAACTACCTTTTAGACTTGGAATATCTTGTAAAAGCCATGATTTTTGCCGAAAATAAGCAATATCAGGAATCTAAGGAATGGTTTGATAAAGCTTATCGTATTGCCAAAATAAAAAAATTACCAAATTCAATTCTTAAAATTAATGAAGAGCGTTTAAATTATGGAATTTATGATAAAGTTGAAAGACAGAAATTTTATGATGAAATTAATGAAATAAATCAGCAAAAGTTGATAGAATTTAACTCGTATTCCGTAAGAAACCTAGAAAAAAATCAAAAAAAATATACGACCAATAGAAACCTTTTTATCGTTTTCATTGTCTTTATTTCGATACTTTTATTATTGATCGTCTACATGAATCGAGTAAATCGAAAAAAAATAAAACGCAACTTTGAAAAGACAATTGCTAATTTAGAAAACAATCATCACAATCGACATGCTGTAGATTTGGATGCAATTGACAGAAATGAAAATAATTCATCAATAATGTCCATCAAAAAGGAAAAGGAATTGTTAATGAAATTAGATCATTTTGAAAAGAGGATAGAATACACTTCAAAAAAGTTTACTTTTTCAAATTTTATATCCAGTTTAGAAACGAATTCTAAATATGCCAATTATATTATAAAAAAACATAGAAATAAAAATTTTAACGACTATTTGAATGAGTTAAGAATAAAGTATATTCTAGAAAAATTATATAATAATCCAGAATATTTAAATTATAAAATTAGTTATTTGGCTGAAATTTCAGGCTTTTCAACACATAGTCATTTTACTAAAGTTTTTAAATCTATTACGAAAATATCTCCTTCTGAGTTTATCAAAGAATTATCAAATAAACAGAAATTAAATTAAATACAAGTTTATTACATCTTGTCAATATTTATCTGATTGGAAGACTTTTTTCAATAATGTTTCTATATTATTCACTTCTAAATTTTGCCTTCATTTTGGGCAGCTATTGGTTTCCTTAATACCAAAAGTCTTCTGGAATAAACTAATAATTCAGGCTGATATTATAGTAATTTTTCCTCTTTTTCTCTTCTTTCGAATGATTGCTATGTTTCGAAATAAATTCTTATTTTATAAAATTTAAACATTTAATAATTAATTATTTAGCTGTAATAAGTGCTTTGCTCGAATTACATAATAAAAGCATTCTTTTACATTTTTAACGGAGATTTCAAGTCTATATTTGTTGGAAATAATGCATACAAACTATTCGTGAATCGAATAAGTGTAAACAAATTTATTATGAAATATTTAATCTTGATTCTTCTTGTTCATCTTAATTTAAGTGCTCAAGAAATTAAAAATCCCTCATCTCCAGACATGAAAAATGATACACTAAATATTGCTGTTCTTTTATATGATAATGTCGTGTTACAAGATTTTTCTGGACCTATGGAGGTTTTTAGTAAAGCTAAAAGTTAAACGCATGGAGAATATAATATTTATACAGTAGGACTTCATTCTAAAAATATATCGACTGAAAATGATTTACTAAAGGTAACAACCGATTATACGTTGGATAATTTTCCTGCTGCCGACTATATTATTATACCTGGTGCCAATATGAAAATAATAGAAGGATTAGAAAATAATAAGGTATTAGCTGATTTTATACGAAAAGAAAATAGTAATCCTTCAACTAAAATTGTCTCTATATGTACGGCATCATATTTACTCGCCTATAGTGGTATTTTAAACGATAAAAAGGCTACAACCCATTATTTTGTTGCAGATGATTTTAGTAAAAAATTTCCGCAGATAACACTTATTCGAGATGTTAGATTTGTAGACGAAGGAAAAGTAATTACCTCATCAGGAATAACTTCTGGTATAGATGCAGCCCTTTATATTGTTGGCCTTCGTAGTGGAGAGAAAATACAAGAAATGATAAACAGAGCATTGCAATATAACTATGGCGAGAATAATAAATGGCCTACGGCTATGAAGAATATGAGCTATAAATCGAATCAATAGATGCAACAGTTTTTATATTTCTATCCTTAAGATTTAATAAAAACGAATAAAATTCAATTAACCTTAATCAATAATTTAAAATTATTAAACATATTTAATTTAACTAATCTATGAAAAAGAAAACTTTAGCACTTCTCGTTGTTTTATCATTTAATTCCCACTTATTTTCTCAAGTAGGAATAAATACAAATAATCCGCAAGGAGTATTTAATGTAGATGGTAAAAAAGACAACAACAAAGAAGGAGCTCCAAGTAAAGAACAACAATTAAACGATTTTGTTATTACTCGAGAAGGTAACGTTGGGATAGGTACTACAGCACCAATAAGAAAATTAGAAGTTGTATCCACTTCTTCACCAGCATTTAAATTAAATGACGGTTCTCAAGGAGAAGGCTATGTCTTGACTTCAGATGCTTACGGAAACGGAAGTTGGAAAGCGTTTCAAAAACCAGTTTTAGCAAATTGGTCATCAACAGGGATATCTACAGCTGTTAATCAAATTATGTACACAGGAACTTCAATTACATTACCTCCTGGAAGATGGTTGATTTTTACAAATGTCATATTAGCTGCTCATCCAAATCCTAATGAAGGACAGGGAGTTTGGGTAAGATTGTCATGGAGTAGTACACAACCGAACTATACTTATAGTGGCGGGACTGGTAATTTAAATTCAGGCACATTAATCAGTTCATTTGGTCTAGCTAGTGGGACAACTCTTATCAATAACACTTCTTCTTCTGAAAAAACATATTATCTTTTTAATAATATTCCTACTGTAACAGGGGATTATGAAGGAGTGTGGCAAAATCTAGGGAGCTCTTCATGGGCTGAAAATTCTATAATCGCTTATCCAGCAAATTAAATGATACAAATGAAAAAAATAGTTTTATTTTTTTTCTGTATTTATTCTTACGCTCAAGTTGGAATAAACACAGAATATCCTACAGGTATTTTTATGGTTGATGGTAAAGCTGATAATAAATCTTTAACTCCTTCTATAAATGAAATTAGTAATGATGTAAAAATACTAGAGAATGCTAATCTAGGGATAGGAGTAGAGAATCCTAGTGTTTCTATTGATATTAAAAGTAATATAAATGCTGGTTTCAGTTTGAAAGATGGTACTGAAGGACAGTATTACAGATTAGTTTCTGATCAAAATGGTGATGCGAAATGGAAAAAAAGAAATTCTGTAATTGTATCACAAATAGAAGGCTCTTACAGTGGACTTATTTTTACGACAACACTCAATTACACTGGTCGTTATATCATTCTTGGTCCTGGAGAATGGATTGTTCGATCTAATCTACTGTTAAGAGCTTTTAATGCAGCTAGTCCATCTTCTGGCGTATATGCTAAGTTTTCATGGGCCGAAAATACAAATGGAACATACTTATTATCTCAGGACGTCTTATTTGGAAAAATTTTCGGAGGTAATTATTCGTTAGATTATGGTATTGCTAAAGGTTCTACTATTATAAAAAACGCTTCTTCTGAAGCAAAAAAATATTATTTGGTAACCAATGAAGCTGAAAAGATTGGAGACTTTCCAACTAATTCCATGTGGGATAAATTAGGTGGTACATGGGGGGAAACGTCAATTATTGCATTTCCTTTTGATTAAGTTTGGTTAGCTAGTTGTACTTGATAAAACCTCGATTTTTTCGAGGTTTTATCTTTTACCCGTTAAGAAGTTTTTTTACTTTTTTTCATAACTTAATAGAAAGATTGTAGAAATAATCAACAAGCTTCCGATCCAATCCATCATACCAAATGAAATATTTAACCAAAGTATCGCGATAATCGTAGCCGAAAGGGGCTCTGCAGAAGCGAGTAAGCTGCTTTTTTGACCACCAATAATCTGTACAGCAGTTAGGTACAAATAGAATGGAATAAGCGTACCGAATATTACAATAAAAGTTGTGTACAGATACGTTTTATCATCCCAAACTCCGTCAATAGACCAAGGAGCTTTAACGAAAGAAAATATAAATCCACCGATTAACATTCCCCATCCCATAATGATCGCGGAATTATATTTTTGTAATAAAGGAATAGGTTGCAATGTGTAAATCGCCAAAGCTACAGCAGATGCTAGACCTAGTAATAGTGCCGTAGTGGAAATTGTAAGTGTATCTAATTTACCGTGCGTGACCAATAAAAATGTTCCTAAAACGGCAAATATAATTGCTATAAAATCAATGATACGAGGGATTTTCTTATTTTTTAATGCTAGATAAATTGCGATAAGAACAGGGCCTGCATATTGCAAAACAGTTGCAGTCGCAGCATTAGAATGTTTGATCGCTGCAAAATAGGTGTATTGAACCATAAGTATTCCTGTAATTGAGAAAACTAATAATCGAATAACATCTTTCCTATCTTGCCAAATTTCAAAAACATTGGTTTCTTTTTTAGTTGCAGCATAAATCAATAAAAGAGACCCTGAAACGAGTAATCTTACCGTAATCATCCATTCGACATTGATTCCACGTTGTTGAAACAAAAACTGTCCGAATGTTCCAGAAATTCCCCATAAAGCAGCTGCTATAATTGCAAATAAAAATCCTTTAAGTGTAGCGTTTTTCATTAATAATAGATTTGAATTCTTTACTGAGTTGTAAAAATAATTTAAATAGTAAGGTGAAAAACTTTAATTTTATAGGAGGTTTTGCAATTTTGTTTAATTTTAGTAGGTTTTTTTATGAATTTAGATCAATTTGATATTCAAATTTTAGAAATTTTACAGCAAGATAATATGACTTCTCAACGTGATATTGGCTATAAAATAGGTCTTTCGGCTGCAGCAGTTCAACGTAGAATAAAAAAAATGCGTGAAGAAAAAGTGATTATCGCAGATATTTCGGTGATTAATCCTGAAGAAGTTGCTTCAGACATCTTATTATTCGTAGAAATTGAATTGAATACAGATAAAATTGAGTTCATCGATGAAATAAAATCAACTTTTAGTCATATTCCTCAAATTCAGCAATGTTATTATGTGACAGGAGAAGTCGACTTTATTCTGGTTATGGTTGTGAATAGTATGAGAGAATATGAATTACTGACACGAGAGTTATTTTTTAGTAATTCGAATATAAAACGTTTTAAAACTTTCGTGAATATGCATAGTGTGAAAGTAGGGCTTCAAATACCATTATCTAAAATGAAGTTAAAATAATATTGAAATATTAGAATGCAAAATACAAAATTCATATTGTGATTGAAAGTTATTTTTTGTAAGATGGGAATGATTATAAGTTATTAAAATTGAGTAAATATAGTTTAGAGATTAATATTTGAATAAATTTGATTTAATACAGAGAACATCTCAAGGAGTTAATCCTCTTATATGTTTTAAGAATGAAAATTAGAGTAATTTTAATGAAAATATACGTAAGATAAGGAAAAAGAAAAAGTGGTTGTAAATGCAAAAGATTATTATTTCAGTTCTGCACGTAATTATGCAGGTTTGAATAATAATCTAGAAGTTGAGGTAGTGTTTATAGGGTACAACAATACCAATCTTGCGAACCTACATTCAGAATTTATACTAGATATGATAAACAATATAAAACGTATGATGAAAATGGGATAGAGTTAAATACAGCTATTATTACCATACCAAAAAGAAAAAAATAATTATGAAAAGTTTTATAAAAAAAGTAATTCCTGTTGTTTTATTTCTAAGTATAGGGGTAGGAGTGTTCGGTCAAGAGAGTAAAGAAAATATTTATGCTGAAATTGTAACTATTAAAAATAATAACTTGATAAGCTTCATTGAATTAATTGATTTGAAAAAATATTACCTTAGAGATGGACAAGTTTGGTATATTGATTTTAATAAAGAAAGTGAAATAAAATTAGCAAGTGGAAGAATATCAAAATTTATTCAATCTGATTCCAATATTTATATTACTATTATTGATAATAATATTATTTTTATACTTTCAAAAAAAGATCAAATTATACCCATTAAAAAAACAGGTTTAAAAGCAGATTTAAATAGATTTAATATTATTGACTTAACATTTGAACTTTCAAGTTACTGGATTTTAAAAGAAATGAATGGAGAAATAAAAATAGTAAGTAAATCTATTTATAATGGAAAATAAGAGAGATTCGATCCCTGAAGTCTTGCTATTACATAATATATAATACCACAAAAGGCAAACTAACGTTTGCCTTTTGTGGTATTATAAAATAACATCAAATTATATCGTTTCACGCAAAAAATATTACACCTAAATAAAGCTGTGTTTTAACCTACCTTCTTCGACAATCCTTCGACAATCCTTCGACAATCCTTCGACCGTTGTTCGACTGTTGTTCGACAAAACATACTTTTTCTCGAACCATTGTCGAAGGACACTCGAACAAACCCCGAAGAAATAGGCTATTTTGTTATTATAAAATATAGACGACAAAATAAGAGTTATACCTTGTTGTGTAAAAGCAAAAAACCTCGCTTAAAAACACTTAGCGAGGTTTTATATTTATTGTTATTTGTCTTCAATAATTTTGCAATACATCTCAAGTTCTCCAAACAAAACGAAAGTCAGTATTATTTACTATAGAATTTTACAAATATGTTATTTTATATCATTAAGTCTAAGAAACGTATTATAAGTTCTCCAATTTTCTCATGATCATACTTTTCAATTTCTAATATTTTTATTTTCAGTTCTATAATTGATCTTCGTAATTCACCTCCTTCTTCTGGATAATATTCATGTAATATAAAATCAGTCAAGCTATAAATAAAGTCTAATATTTCCTTAATTTCAGATTCATTATCAGTGATGTCAAGTTTGTTTGTTAATTTTCTAATGAGATTAGAAAATTCCACTTCATCTTTCTCTCCGAATAATCCCAAATAGGCAAATTCTGATAAAGTTCCTATTCCATAGTATTTTTGAAAATCATTCTTGTCAATCAATTTATTAGTTTGTTCAAAATATGATTGTTTTGCCTTGTCATGAAAATTAGATGTTAGTTCATGAAATATTAAATGCTTTTTTTGATAATCATCAAATGCACTCTCAGTACTTTGCAAATGGGGTATTTCTTTTCTAAAAAATACAAGAAACTCTTGTACATTCATATTTTGCTATTTATAGATATTATCTCTTTGATTACTATTCTACACTAACTAAAATATAGTTTAGTTATATAAAATTACTACTAAATATTCAATTAAGTTTTTAACAATAAACTACGGTTTCACGTAAAAACAAAAAACCTCAATAAAATCGCTTCTAAAGAGGTTGTTATTTATAGTGTTTTTGTATCTAAAATTGATGTTGTGCAACAGTTACCGATGTTAGCAGAAGTGCTTGTTTAGATATTCTAAATTGAATTTACGATAACAAGAAGATTATTAGTAGTTAATTATTTTATTACGTTCATTTTTTATTCATGACTTATTATTGTTTTCAAATGAATTCATATGCCCTACGGGGAACCTTGATGAAAAAACGAACAAAAAAAATCAAGTCTGTGCTTCCAAGTCGGTCAATAACGGCTACTCGCTAAATGTTTTAAATCATTCGCATGTGAAATGCGAACAGTAAACCATTTTTAACGCTCATTACACCGAATTGACACTCGACTCTTCAGCAAGGACAGTTTTTAGAATCTGTTTTTAAAAAGTAAATTTGAATATTGAAAAAGAATAAAAACGTAAAACGTTAAGCGTAGACAGTATAATTTAATAAAACCTATGTTCCTATTGTGGTTAGAAAATGACAGAAACTTTTCACCAAGAACATTTTTGTCAAGGCAAAACTTATAGATTATTTGTATGAATAATGTTAGGGATGATATTTATCAATAAAATTTGAAATCAAATAAAATAGCATGTACATTTGACCTGTGAAAATATGGGCAACGAAACTTCTAATTTTTTTGTATTTAACGACAGCTACTCAATTTTGTCAGTTATACAAATTGCCTGTGTTTGTTTCTCATTTTATTGAGCACGATAAAGGAGGAGATTTTTTTGATGAAATGGAGTTTTTCTTAGTTCATCATTATGGTGGACATGAAATTGACGAAGATTGGGAAACTGATCAAAAATTACCTTTCATGAAAGTGGAATTTGTTCACATAGACTTTTTTTTCGCTCCAATAAAATTATTTAATATTTTACATTTAGACAAAGAGATTTCAACAACATCTATCAAGTATTTTAATGAAGATTTCTTGTGTACACGTTATTTAGATTCCATTTGGCAACCGCCTAAACAAGCGTAATTTTTTTAGATTTTAAGACAAATTGATTTTTACCAGTTTGTCTCATTTCAGCTATTTACAAGTTGTATCTAGCATATTTTTAATCTATACAATTTTACGATGTTAAATAAAATTATTGATTTTTCAATCAAGAATAAATTTATCGTGGGTTTGTTTTCGTTGACATTGTTGATATTTGGAATCTACGATGCAACAAAATTACCTATTGATGCACAACCTGATATCACATCTAATCAGGTTCAAATTATCACTGTAGCGCCTTCATTTAGTGCAGAAGATATCGAGCGTTTAGTGACTTTTCCTATCGAACAAGCCAATTCAAATATTGGTGGAATTACAGAAATTCGTAGTTTTTCTCGTTTTGGATTATCATTAGTAACCATAGTTTTTGATGATAACACAGATGTTTATTGGGCTCGACAACAAGTAAGCGAACGCTTGATACAAGTTCAGAACGAGATTCCAGATGGAATTGGAGAACCTCAACTTGGTCCAATTTCTACAGGTTTGGGCGAAATTTATCAATATGTAGTTCGTCCTGCCGAAGGTTATGAAGATCAGTACGATGAAATCGAATTACGAACAATACAAGATTGGATTGTTCGTCGTCAACTGTTGGGTGTTCCTGGAGTTGCCGATGTGAGTAGTTTTGGAGGAAAACTAAAACAATATGAAATTGCAATCGATCCACAACGTTTACAATCTTTTAATTTAACAATCAATGATCTGTTTGATGCATTGAGCGAAAATAATCAAAATACAGGAGGAGCTTATATCGAAAAAGGACCAACATCTTTATTTATTCGATCTGAAGGTTTGATTGGTAAAACAGAAGATATTGAGAATATTTTGGTTAAACGTTCACAAAGTGCGACTCCAATTCTATTGAAAGATGTTGCTGATGTAAAAATTGGATTTGCAACACGCTATGGTGCGATGACTTATAATGACACTGGAGAGGTTTCTGGAGCTATTGTGATGATGTTGAAGGGCGCAAATAGTAACGAGGTTGTAAAAAATGTACAAGAACGTATCGAAGAAATAAAAAAGACGTTGCCCGAAGGTGTGGTAATAGAGCCTTTCTTGGATCGTAAAAAAATGGTGGATAATACCATACATACAGTTGAAACCAATTTGCTTGAAGGAGCTTTGATTGTTGTCTTTGTGTTGGTTCTTTTCTTAGGAAATTTACGTGCAGGATTTATTGTAGCTTCTGTGATTCCTTTGGCTTTGTTATTCGCCATTATTATGATGAATATTTTTGGAGTTGGAGGTAATTTAATGAGTTTAGGTGCATTAGATTTCGGATTGATAGTGGATGGCGCTGTAATTATTGTTGAAGCCGCGATGCATCAATTGGCACATCACAAAAAATTTGGGTTGAAGAATAAATTAACTCAAACAGAAATGGATCAAACCGTAGGAACTTCAGCTAAAAAGATGGTGAATTCGGCTGTGTTTGGTCAAATTATAATTCTGATTGTTTATTTACCAATTTTTACTTTACAAGGAATAGAAGGAAAAATGTTCAAACCAATGGCACAAACAGTTGCATTTGCATTGATTGGCGCTTTTATTCTTTCTTTGACTTATGTGCCAATGATGACCAGTTTATTCTTGAGTAAAAACAAAAAAGTAAAACCAAATTTGTCTGATCGTGTAATGGCAAAGGTTGAGGTTTTTCATCAGAAATATTTAATCAAAGCCTTAAAAGTTCGTTCGATTATTTTAGCTGTAGTACTTGCTCTTTTCTTGGTTGCTGTTTTTGTGATGTCTCGTTTAGGTGGAGAGTTTATTCCAGCTTTAGAAGAAGGCGATTTTGCTGTAGAAGCGCGTATTTTACCAGGAAGTAATATTACCACAACGATAGAATATACAAACAAAGCGGCGAAAATATTGAAAGAACGTTTTCCTGAGGTTGAAATGGTGGTAACCAAAATAGGAAGTGGTGAAATTCCTACCGAGCCAATGCCAATGGATGCTGGGGATATGATTATTGTATTGAAACCTAAAAAAGAATGGACTTCTGCAAAAACGTTCCCCGAATTATCTGATAAAATGAGTCAAGCTTTAGAGGAGATTCCAGGACTTTCTACCGGATTTCAGTTTCCTGTTCAAATGCGTTTCAATGAATTAATGACAGGAGCAAGACAAGATGTAGTGGTAAAAATATTTGGTGAAAACCTAGATAGTTTAGCTACTAATGCTGAGAAATTAGGAAAAATAATCAATAGTGTAAAAGGTGCGCAAGATTTGTATATCGAACCAATTAATGGCGTTCCACAAGTTGTAATAGAATTTGATCGCGCTTTATTAGGACAATATGGATTGAGTATTGACGAAGCAAACCGAATTATTAATATGGCTTTTGCAGGACAATCGACAGGAATGGTTTTCGAAGGTGAAAAACGTTTTGATTTGGTTGTTCGCCTTGCACAAGACAAACGCGAGAATATAGAAGATATTCGAAATTTATTGATTCCTACTGCTTCTGGAATTCAGATTCCTTTGAATCAATTGGCAAAAGTAGAATATAAAAATACGCCAAATCAAATTCAACGCGAAGATGCTAAACGCAGAATTGTTGTTGGTTTTAATGTAAAAGGACGCGATATAGAAAGTGTTGTAGAAGAGTTGCAACAAAAGGTTGATGCACAAATAAAACTTCCTACAGGATATTATACAACTTATGGTGGTGCATTTGAAAATCTAAATCATGCGAAAGCTCGTTTAGGAATCGCTGTTCCAGTTGCCTTGGTTTTGATTTTTGTCTTATTATTTTTCGCTTTCAAATCTATCAAAGAAAGTTTATTAATCTACACAGCTATTCCGCTTTCATCAATTGGTGGAATATTATTTTTAGCTGCGCGCGATATGCCATTTAGTATCAGTGCTGGAGTTGGATTTATTGCACTTTTCGGAATTGCGGTTTTAAACGGAATTGTTTTAATCTCTGAATACAATCGTTTACGAGAACAAGGAATAAAAAACACAACTCGAATTGTAATCATGGGAACACGAACACGACTTCGTCCTGTGCTAATGACAGCAGCTGTAGCTTCTTTAGGTTTTTTACCAATGGCGCTTAGTAATGGTTCTGGAGCAGAAGTGCAACGTCCGTTGGCAACGGTTGTTATCGGCGGATTGATGGGCGCAACTTTTCTAACCCTTTTTGTTTTACCAATATTATATGTTATGTTCGAAAAAATTCATTTTAAAAAGAAATCAACTCATCATAAATCAATTCCAACAGCTTTCTTATTGCTTTTCGCTTGCTTTGGAACAACAGTTTATGCACAAGAACGTACAAGTTTTGATGAAGTCTTGAAATTAGCAGAAGCGAATAATCTTGAAATTAAACAAGCTGAATTGAATACCATTTATCACGAGAAAAATGTATTTGCTAATCGCTCGCTTTCTCCTTTGGATATTTCTACAGAATTAGGACAAGTGAATTCGGGTAAATTTGATAATAAGTTTAGTATTTCGCAATCGTTTCAATTTCCAGTGGTTTTTACTCGTCAAAAAGCGTTGAATGAACAATTTATAAATGCTTCGAAAGCAACTGAAAAGTTGACAAAGGTTGAGATAAAACAACGATTGGCTGCTTTGTATGTGAATATGCAAAATACAGAATCGCAATATGATTTATTGAAAGAAAATGAAACGATATATGAAGCGTTTTTGAAGAAAGCGAATTTACGATTGAAGAAAGGAGAATCGAATCGTAGTGAGGTTTCAACAGCAATTATTCAGCTAAAGTCGATTCAAAATCAATTAAAATTAGTCGAAAATGAATTGGAAAATGATTCGAGACAAATTCAGTTTTTAACCAATTCTTCACTCAAAATTTATCCAACTAAAGAAGGAATAAATTGGATTGAAATTTCGTTCTTGCCGATCTCGAATACTCATCCGTTATTAAAGTTAGCAGAAGAGAATATTCAATTATCAACTTTGGAAACTGAAGTTGAAAAATCGAAAAAAATTCCCGTTTTAACGGTTGGTTATTCAAACCAAAGTTTTTCTGATTTGAATCAAAATCGTTACAATTCATTTCAAATAGGAGTCGGTTTACCTTTGTTTAATAGAGGAATTAATTCGTCTATCGAAGCGTCAAAAGTTAAAATTGATTTAGCAAAACAAGCTTATTCTTTACAACAAACAAAGTTGGAGCAAGATTTTGATATTTTGAAAAATAAAGTAAAAACCTACGAAGAAATTGTAGCTGATTTTGAGCAAAGTCAACTTCCTGCTGCTCATGATTTGCAAAAAACAATTAATCGACAATTGCTGGAAGGTGAGATTAATTTTTTGGATTGGGTGATTTTGAATAATCAAATCATCGAAGTAAAAACAAAGTTTTTAGAAGCAAAGAATTTATGTAATCAGGCTTATGCCGCAATGACTTTTTATACCGAAAATTAATATGAAAAAATATATCTTAATGCTTTGTACTTCTCTTGTTGTGATGAGTTGTAACAAAGAAGAAACAAAAAATGAAGTTGCACAAGAAACAACGGTTTCTACATCTATATTAAAATTGACAGATGCTCAATTGAAAAATTTTGTACTTGATACAGCTTCCTTACAGCATCAGAATTTACCAGCTACTATTCGTCTAAATGCGAGAACAGCTGTAACTCCAGAAAATACAATTTCGATAACGAATGCTTTTGGAGGTTATGTAAAACGAATTGCATTAATCCCCGGAAATTATGTGAACAAAGGACAAGTTTTGGTTGTTTTGGAAGATCCACAATATATCCAAATGCAAGAAGATTATTTAACAACAAAAGCATTGTTGGAGCAGGCGAGCGCCGATTATGTTCGTCAAAAAGATTTGAATGCTGAGCAAGCAGCAAGCGATAAAGTAATGCAACAAGCAAAGGCAACTCGTCAATCGCTAATGGTGAAGAAAAGTTCGTTGGAGCAAAAACTTAGGTTAATGAATATTAATCCTTCTTCCGTTTCTTTGAGTAATATCAAACGTACAATCAATGTTTATGCGCCGATAAGTGGAATGGTTAGTCAGGTTTATGCCAATACAGGGCAATATGTTTCTCCTGCAGATGCGATGTTAGAAATTATCAATCCTGATCGTTCTTTGTTAAATATCAAAGTATTTGAAAAAGATTTGAGTAGCATTCAGCTTGGTCAATTCCTAAAAGCGTATACGAATGCTAAACCAGATCAGAAATTGGATGCACAGATTACGTCTATTTCAAATCAAGTGAATGAAGATGGAACAGTAGATGTTTTTGCTCGAATTACAAATGCAAACGGAACTCGATTAACAGCGAATATGTATTTTAATATCGAATTGCAAGTGAATTCTCTTAATGCAAATGTTCTGCCAGAGGAAGCTGTCGTTCAGTTCGAAGGAAAAGATTATGTATTCGAAAGACAAAATAAAAATCAATTCCGTTTGGTTCCAGTTGAAATAGGAATAGCCGCCAATAAAAAGATTGAAATAAAATCTCCTCAAAATACAGGGAAAATTTATGTATCGAAAGGCGCTTATAATCTTTTGACAGCTATGAAAAATAGTGGTGAAGAAGAATAAATAGCAATAATAAAGTAGATGATATACGAGATGTTTTTAATTTGTTTGTTAATGATTAAGATTGTTGGAATAATAAGTTTTGTATTCACTTGGAATCATCTACTTTCTTTCTCAAGGGGATAATATTCCCCTTTTAGAGAAAGATGAAAGAAGATGAAAACTAATTTAAAGTTTTTAATAGTTAGGATTTAGTGATTGTTTGATCTTTCGTTTTTGAAAATAATTTGTTGATAATATAGCCTACACAGATTAATAAAATAATAGATACCAAAGTTGCATAGCCATAAGCTCCTGATAATTGATTAAAGTTTAAAAATGATTGTTTGTTGTGATTGAAATATAAACCAACTATAAATGCAATTCCTAGACAAATGGCTATTTGTTGTACTGTAAGATATAAAGCAGAACCAATTCCTATTAATGATTTGTTCAAATCACGAAGTGCTAATGTCATTAAGGATGGAAGAACGGTTCCGCATCCTATTCCGTAGAAGAAAAATACCAGATGTACTTCTGTAACTGTGATATGAACTTGGTTGAACATATAAATATGTGCTACAAGACCAAATACCATAAAGGTTAAACCAACTAAAATAATCCATCGTCCCATTTTATCAACCCAACGACTTACGATAAGACTTGCTATTACATAACCAATTCCTTGGTATACAAATGCGATTCCTGTCATGGTTGGCGTAAAATCGCGGATATTCTGTAAGTAATTGGAATTGATAATAAAATATGCATCTTGCACCATATAATAAGCCAATGCAGCTAATAATCCCAAATTATAAATACGATTGTTGAACAGAGAAAAATCTATAAGAGAAGGCAAGTGTTTTTGAAAACGTTTTTTTTGTATTTGGATAAATGCTATTCCTATTAAAAGTGATAAGATGACTAAACAAAGTGTCCACCATGGCCAGTTTAGTTCTGGTCCTACGATTAATGGATAGATAATCAAGATAAGTAGAATAAATAATTGAATCATTTCTTTTCCAAAAACCTTTTCTTTGATGAGGTTTTTATCTTTCGAAATCAAAAAAGCTGTTGCTGCAATCGCCATTAAACCTATCGGAATATTAACCAAAAATATCAAACGCCAACTTTCTTCAATCCAATTCAAATCGGGTAAAATACCACCTAAAAATTGCCCTAAAACAGAAGCTATTCCCGCTATACTTCCATACATTCCAAGAGCAATTGTTCTTTTTTGTTGATTCTCGAAAAGCATTGTAATTAACGAGATTCCTTGTGGAACCATCAAGCCAGAACTTATTCCTTGTAATAATCGTCCACCTAGAAGTAAATAGAAATTACTCGATATTCCACAGACAAATGACGAAAAGGTAAAACCAATCATTCCGATGAGGTATAGTTTTTTTCGCCCAAAGGAAGTTCCCATTTTTCCTGCATTGATGAGTAAACTCGCATAACCGATGATATATAAAATAATGATCCATTGTGTTTTGCTGTTTGATAAATGTAAACTCTTCTGAATACTTGGTAAAGAAACATTGATAATAAAAAGATCTAATACAAATAAAAAAATACCAATGGATAGGATAAATATTTTGAAAATTTCGTTTAGTTTTAATGTCATTATTTACTTTTTTTGTTGATTGAATTGGTTAAATTTAATGTTGTATTTTCAATAAATCAAGTAGTTACAAATACTGTACTTAGTATCTTTTTTTGTACTAATATTCGTTATGAAGACATTATGGAAGAAAAAAAAATAAAAAAATATAGTTGTTGTTGTGATACAAATGGAATCTTTAAAATAATTGGAGGAAAATGGAAAGCGCTTATTATAAAAGCGATTTCTACTGATTGTTCAAAACGTTTTGGCGAATTGCGCCGTGAGATGGAAAATATGGCACAAACAACTTTAACAATTCAATTACGAGAATTAGAACGCGATGGAATCATTTGTCGAAAAACATATGCTGAAAGTCCACCACGTGTAGAATATAAATTGAGTGAATTAGGTAAAACATTACTTCCTATTCTCGATTTATTAGACGATTGGTGGATAGATTATATCCATACCAGAAATGAGGAGCATTAGGTGATGAAATGTCATTTTATCATTTTTATATAATGGGATAGGACATTTTGTTTGATAAGATATAATAAATAACTATTTAATTTATATTATTTATAAGATAAATTTATCGATTGATAAAACAATTTGATTTTTAATTGATGCTACAAATGATTATATTTATGATATTTACAAAAGGATAGTGAAATATAAAATATAAAAAATTAGTAATATGGAAAATCAAGGAGGAGACATTTCTAAATGTCCTTTTCATAATGGAACAATGACTAAACCAGTTGCAGGAGAAGGAACACAAAATCAAGATTGGTGGCCAAACCAATTAAAAGTGGATATCTTACGCCAGCACTCAAATAAATCGAACCCAATGGGTGAAGATTTTAATTATGCAGAAGAATTCAAAACATTAGATTTAGAAGCTGTAAAAGCAGATTTAAAGGCTTTGATGACAGATTCTCAAGATTGGTGGCCTGCAGATTTTGGACATTACGGACCATTTTTCATTCGTATGGCATGGCATAGTGCTGGTACTTATCGTGTACAAGATGGTCGCGGTGGAGGAGGAGAAGGGCAACAACGTTTTGCACCACTTAACTCTTGGCCAGACAATGCATCGTTGGATAAGGCTCGTCGCTTAATTTGGCCAATCAAACAAAAATATGGGCGTAAAATTTCTTGGGCCGATTTAATTATTTTAACAGGAAATGTTGCTTTAGAATCTATGGGATTCAAAACACTAGGTTTTGCCGGTGGTCGTGCTGATGTTTGGGAACCAGACATGGACGTTTATTGGGGATCTGAAAAAATATGGTTAGAAGAAAGTGATGGTCCAAATAGCCGTTATACAGGTGATAGAGATTTAGAAAATCCTTTGGCTGCGGTACAAATGGGATTGATATATGTAAACCCAGAAGGACCAGATGGAAATCCAGATCCATTAGCTTCAGCAAGAGATATTCGTGATACATTTTCTCGAATGGCGATGAATGATGAAGAGACATTGGCTTTAATTGCTGGAGGACATACTTTTGGGAAAACACATGGAGCTGCTCCTGCAGATCATGTGGGACCAGAACCAGAAGCTGCAGGTTTAGAATTGCAAGGATTAGGTTGGAAAAACTCATATGGAACAGGAAACGGAGCAGATACTATTACATCAGGACTTGAAGTAACTTGGTCAAGTAAACCAACAGAATGGTCAAATTTATTTTTAAGCTATTTATTTGGATTTGAATGGGAATTATCAAAATCTCCTGCAGGAGCTCATCAATGGGTTGCGAAAGATGTTGGAGAAATTATTCCACATGCACATGATGCTTCAAAAAAATTGAGACCAACAATGTTAACTTCGGATATTGCATTGAGAATGGATCCTGTTTATGAAAAAATAGGACGTCGATTCTTAGATAATCCAGAAGAATTTGAAGATGCCTTCCGTAAAGCGTGGTTCAAACTAACACACCGTGATATGGGACCACATTCTCGTTATTTAGGTCCAGATGTACCGAAAGAAGTATTTATTTGGCAAGATCCGATTCCAGCAATCACTTACGAATTAGTTGATGAAAATGATATTGCTGATTTGAAATCTAAAATTTTAACATCAGGATTGAGTATTTCTGAATTAGTTTCAACAGCTTGGGCTTCGGCTTCATCATTCCGTGGATCAGACAAGCGTGGAGGAGCAAATGGTGCACGTATACGTTTAGAACCAATGAAAAATTGGGAATGTAATAATCCAATTCAATTGAATAAAGTTTTAACAACTTTAGAAAAAATTCAAGAAGAATTCAACTTATCTAATTCATCAAAACAAGTTTCTATTGCAGATTTAATTGTTTTAGGAGGAAATGCAGCGATTGAAAAAGCAGCAGAAGAGGCTGGATTTACGATTTCTGTTCCATTTGCTGCGGGACGTGGAGATGCTACGCAAGAAGAAACTGATGTAGAATCTGTTGCATACTTAGAGCCAATTGCTGATGGTGTTAGAAATTACCGTAAAAATGTAAGAAGAAATGTACCTACAGAAGAATTCGTAATCGATAAAGCTCAATTGTTGACATTGACAGCACCAGAATTAACTGTTTTAGTTGGAGGAATGCGTGCGTTGAATGCAAATTATGATGGTTCTAAACATGGTATTTTTACAGATCGTCCAGGTCAGTTGACAAATGATTTCTTTGTAAATTTATTGGATATGGGAATAGTTTGGAAAGCAACAGATGAAACAAAAGAACTTTACATGGGATCTGATCGTAAAACTGGCGCTCCAAAATGGACAGGAACTCGTGCCGATTTAGTATTCGGTTCTAATTCAGAATTGCGTGCTGTAGCTGAAGTTTATGCAACAGCAGATTCACAAGAAAAATTTGTACATGATTTTGTTAAAGCTTGGAACAAAGTGATGAATGCAGACCGTTTTGATTTGAAATAAATCATTAGAATTATTATAAAAAAAGAGCGTCATTTGACGCTCTTTTTTTATAATAAAATTTAGAATGGATAACCAATAGCGATGTTTAAAATCAAATTATCTTTTCGCCATTCTTTATCACTAAAATCGATTTTATTAAATGTCCAACGGTCGTTTTTTTCATAATAAGGAATGCGTAAAGGAGTAGCTAAGTCTAATCTTAAAATTAGGATATTAAAATCAAGACGAAGCCCTAAACCTGCTCCAACAGCAATTTCACTCATGAAATCTTTTGAGAATTTAGATCCTGGACGTGTTTCATCTTCATTAATTAACCAAATGTTTCCTGCATCAACAAACAAAGCTAGATTAAAAAAACTGAATATATTTTGTCTAAATTCAGCATTTAGTTCAAGCTTAATATCTCCTGATTGATCAAAAAAGAAATTCGAATTTTGATTGTGAGGATCATAACTTCCTGGTCCTAATGTACGCGCTCTAAATGCACGAATACTATTACTTCCTCCAACAAAAAACTGTTTGGAATAAGGAACAAATTCAGAGTTTCCATAGGGATATGCTATTCCGCCAATAAAGCGTGTTGCAATGGATGATTTCTCTGAAAATTTATGATAAAAACGGAAGTCGTGTTCCATTTTTGCATATTGACTGAAAGGTATGTTGAAGATTTCTTTTTGTTTGTCTTTTTTTGCATTTGCTCCAGTAATTAATCCTGTTAAATTTCCTGCCAAATCTACTAAACCACGGTAATAAAACGTACTTTTTAATGGTAACATGGTTGTGGTGTAGGTATAAGAATATTGCGGTCCAAAAATTAATTGTTTGTCTACCACACGTTTTAAACTAGGGTTAATAATATTTCCGATCGAATCGTAAATTTTACCATTGTATTCATTTGTCACATTCTCAGGAAAGACTAAAGTGGCATTAAAAACTTTTAGATTATGTTCTTTCTGCGCATTTTCTTTCCATGCATAACCAAAAGAAGTATTGAAATTGTGTAAAGTATATAATCTAGATCTGTTCTGATATTCGTATCCAATCTCAATATTGGTTCTTGGAACAAAAGCACTTGACGAATGAAATTTGAAAGGTGCAACGATTCTCGGAATTGAAAGTTGAGTGTTGAAACCTGCTCTGAAAATATTATTGGCATCTTTTTGTCCGCCTAATTGCATATCTAGCGCGCCATATAAAGCCATTTTAAGCTGTTCTGCACCTTTGAAAATATTACGATGTGTCCAGTTTAAATTTAATTCACCACCACCATAATTTGCAGAATTTGTTCGTCCTAAAACTTCTAATCGTAAAGATTGAAATTCGCGTGGAGTTAAAGTATAATAAACATCAAATTTATGGTTGATAGAATCTGAAATAATGAAATCATTTTTCACGAATTTGAAAACGCCCATATTGATTAATCGATTCAATGTTAAATTATGGTTCGCTCGGTTGTAAATATCTCCAGTTTTGAAATACAAAGCGCGATCAAAAACTTTTGGTTTAAAAGTCTTTTTAGAATCTACCATGTAAAATCCATTTTGCTCATATTTTGCTAGAGAATCATTCTCCATTGGCATTTTATATAATCCTCTTCGTTCTTCTCGAATGTTATAATCTGGAAAAACAATCACCTTATCTATGCTATATTGTTGCTTGGCTAGTTCGGGTGTTTTGTCTTTTAGTTTTACAAAAAGTTCTACATCTTGTTTCTTTGTAACTGTACTATCTGCTTGCACAATAATGTTGTCAGGATGAAAGAAATAATATCCATTTTCTTTTAATCGTGCATCAATTCGTTCACGTTCTGCTTTTATAACATCTAAATCGAAAGGTTTTTTGTCTTTTAATAAAGTCTTTGCGGCTGTTTTAGTAATTTCTTTGTTAATAGCTAAAGTTGTATCCTTAGGGAAATTAACATGATTAATGTAATAGCGTTTTTGCGGTTGTAAAACATAATTTACTTCCACTTTTTTATCATGATCAATTGTATCTCCTTGCGCTTTAGCATTGAAATAACCTTTGTTTTCGGAATAATTAACCATAATTTTTTTATTGAATTCGATGTCCACATCACTCAATAAAACAGGTTTTTGTCCAACTTTATATTTTAACCAATATTTTAGTCCTTTTTGTTTTTTAGGTTCGCTCGTTATATTGTAAATATACAAACGAGGACGAAGTCCTAAAAAGCTTGAGTTTGGTTTTGGAATAATATTTTTTTCGAGTTCACTTTTTAATTCAGCTTTATCAGTTTTGTTTAATGAATCACCTTCAATAGTTAATTTTGAACCTGTGTAAAGCATTTCGCCCTCTTTTAGAAAACGTGTGTTACTACAAGAATAAACACCTAATAAAGTACCTGAACAAATAATAATTTTTATATAGCTTAGGATTGATTTTTTCATGGCTTCACTTCTTTATTTTGTGTTTTTCTATTTGCTCTATGCATTCTGTTTTTTCTTTTTTTCTCGAAAATTTCTTTGAATTTATCATAATCTAATGTGATGATAAAACCAACTCCTGTTTCTACAATTTGTCCTTGTAATGCAACTTGGTATTCATCTTTTCGGTAGGCTCTCAACATATATCGTCCATCGCGAGATAAGCTATAATCGATTGTTATATCTCCTGCAATGTTTGTCATATTCTCATTTTGTCTTGTTTCGCCATCTAAGCCAAAATTACTTCCAACTGAAACTTTTAATCGATCATTTAACAAACGTTTGCTTACTTCAACATTCAGATCTGTACGTGTATTTTTTGTTCCAGAAGAATAATCGTCTTGTGTATCCAATCCTAAATTGATGTCAATGCCGTGAATTAAATCATCCGCCAAATTATTTAATTGTTGTGATAAAAGATTACTCACACTTTGTAATGCCATTGTTTCTGCTGAAACACTTGTTTTACTCTCGAACGGATTCTCGCCAATAAAACGATTCAATAATAACAATGCAAAAACTTGTTTATTCATTTCAGCTTCATCATTTTTCAACTGATCTAATTTTGTTTGTGTATTTTCTATCACAGCTGTTGCAATAGAAGGATTGTCGTTGTTCATTGAAATATTGAAGGAGATTTCAGGTTTTAACAATTCTCCTTTCAGAATTAATTCCGTATTGAAAGGTATTTGTTGTTTATACATATTCATTTCAGACGATGAATAACCAGAAATTTGTTGTTCCACTAAATCTATTGGCGCTGCTTTTGTTTTATAGATCGCTGTAATGTCTAAGGTAGCAGCTGTTGGTTCTCCTGTCCAAGTAATGGTACTTCCTTTTTGAATATCAAAACGACGTTTTAGTAAACTTACAGAAAGTTCATACGCTCCTTTTTCTACTTGATAAACACCAACTAATGTCATTTTTCCTGAAGGATCCATTCCGCCTGTTAAATCTGCTTCTCCTTGTATTTCTACAAAATCTCCATTTGCTTTGTCAATAATAATAGATGTTTTTGCTTCTTTGCTAATCTGTATGTTTACATTGGCATCTATTCCTTTTATTTTTGAATCTGCTGTTAATTCAGGTGTTTCAATTGTTTTGTCAAGTGCTACTTGATCTTGATCGATGAATTCTACAATTCCTTCTCTTTCTTGTAAAGAAGGTGAAGATTGTGGTAAAACGAAGGTGAAATCGGTATCATCTGTCACCGTTAAACTTCCGTTTACTTTTGGTAAATCTAAATCTCCTTTAATCGTTAAGTTGGCATCAACAGCTAACTTTCCATACATAATGGCATCGTTTGATTTTTCGGAATTCACTACATTGAAATCACGTGCATTTGCTGTTAAATTGAATGCAAAATCTCGGTATGTTTCAGTTAATATTTCACCTCTTACGGTTAATGAATTTCCTTCGTTATCATTAATTTTGAATTTATTGAATTCAATTCCTTTGTTCGTAAAATCAATTGCATCATCAATTTTTCTGAAATTACTTCCAGATTCAACAATTGTTAAACCAACTTGATTAAATTTTACTGCTCCTAAAATACTTGGTTTATCTGCAGTTCCAGTAATTTTTAGATTTCCAGATAAATAACCTTCTGTATCTTTTATTTGATTCATCGCAAATCCTTGAATCGATTTCATTTCTAATCGATTGATATCTAAAGCTAAATCAAAGGCACTTTCTTTGGTATTATAATCTCCAAAAATCTTCATGTTATTGTTGTTTCCTTCTAAGGTAACATCAGCATTGATAAGTGTTGGAGAAGTATTTTTTACCTTTGCGACAATTGTTCCAATTGGATTTCCAAAAGCTTTTAAATCTGAAAGAGTTAAATCAGCATTAAAAGTCATTTCTTTATTCAAATCTCGGATTTGTGCTGTTCCATTAATTGTTCCTTCGGCTGGTAAATCATCTTTTTTGATCAGCTCAGTAATTGTTTCAATTTTAAAATCTTTAATCGTAATATTAAGCGGACTTGTTCCTTTGTCTGATTCTGATTGCAATAAAATTTGACTATTCTTATTCATCAAACTGAAATTATTGGCAACAATTCCGTCTTTTTTCAGTTGGATTAAATTTCCTTCGCCAACTTCCCATTGATCATAGTTTAAGATCAATCCATTCGGATTTAAACTAATTTCTGTTACATCGTTTAATGTTTTTAGATTTCCGGCAACTAAAAATTGCGTAACATCTTTATTATCTTTTGTTAAAACATTGTAATTGATAACATTGTTGGCAATATCTCCATTCAAATCAACTTTTTGTAACTGAAAATTTTCGTTTTTCAAATTTTCGAGATTCAACGAATACAATAAAGCTTCATTTTGATTAGAAAGTTTTAAAATTCCATTGTTTATAGTATTTGCTCCATATGTCAAATTCGGAATACTCCCATTTACGTTTATCTGTTTTGTATCTGCATTATAAGCTGCATCGAGCGAAATGGTTTCATAATCTTTTAAATCCGGAAGAAATCTTCTAATTAATTCATCATCTTTAATTTTCGCATTCAAAGTAAAGAATTGATGAGGTTGTATTTTTTCATCTTTATTTGGTTGCTGAAATTCATAATATTGATTAATCGTTGAAGCCAATGAACCAAAAATTTGTGTCAATTTGAATTTTCCTTTCATATCCAAATCAACCAACTGAGAAGTGATATTAATTCGATTCGAATCGGCTGTAGAAGTAGCAATCAAATTCACTTCTTGCATTGGGAAAACATCTTTTGTGTTGGACAATGCAAAGTTTTTTAGATGTAAAGAACCATTCAAATTATCAGGATTCAAATCGGCAAAATTAGCAGCAATTTCACCAGCTATAATCATTGGTTCGTTGTAAAAACCAAGTTTCTGAATATCTAATTTGGTAATATTTCCATTTAATTCTACATTAGATAAATCTTTTTTATAAACGCCCGAAGCAGTCAAATTAAGATTTGCATTTGCATCTTTCGAGAAAACATGCGCATTAAATGCACCATGATTTACTTTTGCTTCAAGTGAAATATTTTGATAATTGTATTTATTGTAATAAGCTGATGAAACGGAACCCGAAAGTTTTGTAATCATTTTTTCAGGATTAAAACTTGTTCCAATCGCGTTTATTTTTCCTGTAATTTTTCCTAAATCTTTGTTACTAATAAGTGTTCCGACATCCAAATTCTGTACATCTGCTTTTACAACATACTTTTCAGCATCCTTTTTTTGCATGTCTACAATTGCATCAATTTTTACATTTCCCAATGTAGAATTGATTGCTAATTGTGTATTAATTGCTTCCGTTGTTCCTTTTGCTTTTCCTTTTACAGTAAGTTTTGAAGGAATTCGAATCGTATTTGGAATCGTGTTTTTCGGAACTAAATTGTAAATAGTTTTTGATGAAGTAGAAAAGTTTTTGATGTTTAAATCATAAAATAACTTTTTCGGATTCATTGCATTTTTTACTCTTCCCGAAGCAGAAACTTGTAAATCATCTAAACCAGAAACGTGTAAATTATCAATAAATAAATCGTTTACTTTTCCTTTTACATTGGTATTCACACTTAAAACTGCATTCGGATATTTATCGAAAGGCGTTGTTTTTCTAAGTGTTGGAACAAGGTTTAAAATATCAGCAAAACCAATTTTCGAGTTTTTGATATTGGCATTAACCAAAATATTTTCTGGATGAGAAGTTAATTCATCAATTGTGTTATAACGCAAAATAACTTCGTCTCGAAGAACAGTTTTTGGAGTTTGTAAATACAAGTTTTTCAGATAAGTTTGTGTATCTGCATACAAGAAATTTGTTGTAAACTTTTGAATATTTAATCCTTTTGATTCTTTAATTTCGGCCTTTTTTACTTCTCCGGCGAATGTGTTGTTGTACATTTTGAAATCGCGTAAATCAAGATTTAATTTAGAGAAATCTAAATGATTAAAATCCATTCCTTGAGAAGTTCTACGTTCTGCTGTATTGTTGTATTTTACTTTTACATTTTCTAAAATCGTTTTATTCAAAGCCAAATTCATTGGTGTTGAAGCGGCTTGTGTTGAAGAAGATGAAGCTGTTTTATTTGAAGAAAGATATAAATTGGCTTCGATATCAGCATTTTTTAATAAGATATTTTCGATGTCGTAAATCGAATTTTCAAGATCAAGTTGATTGACTTTGGTTTCAAATTCGTTTAAATTAATTTTTGCAAAAATCTTTGAATTTTCATCTCCATAATTCACTTTAAGATCATTCAAATTAATCTTATTCAAAGCAATTTGCAAAGGATTTTGTTTGGTTTTTGAATCAACTTTATCGACATTATTTTCTTGAATTTTTTCAACTGTTTTTTGATTAAAATCAACGAACAATCCATTTACTAAAATATCATCTATTGCATAAGAATTTTGTTGTAAATCAAGTTTTTTAACACGCGTTTTGAAATCATTGAACTTTACTTTTGCAAACATTCCTGAAATATCATCGCCATAATCAACATCAAAATTGGTTAAATTAATCCCATTTAATTCAATTTTTATTGGTTGCTGATTATTCAAAGAATCAACTTTTACTTCAACTTTTTTGGCAACTTCCTTTACAAGATCTTGTTTCAATTTTAGTTTTAAACCATCGAGATTAATATCACCAATTCCATACGAATTTTGTTGTAAATCGAATTTTTTGACACGCGTATCAAATGAATTCAAATGAACTTTGATGTTGTTTGCAGCTTGTTGATCGATGAACGAAACATTAATATCATTCAGTTTTATTTTATCGAGCGAAATAATAAAAGGTTTTGACGGACTTTCGTCTTTTTCGTCTGTAGCAAAAGCATTGATAATGTAATCAAAATTAAATGTTCCATCTGGTTTGCGAACAACATTTGCATGTACGCCGCTTAAATCGATTGCTCTTATCTCAGCTTTACTATTTGTAAGTTGCCAAATATCTAAGCTAACATCAAATTTTTTTACCGATAAAAGTGTGTCCACATCTTCTCCTTGTAGAAAAAGATTTTCCATAACCAAACTGTTTGGAAAATCGACATAAACGCGGTCTAATTGAACTTTTGTATGTATTTTATTTTCGAGATAATTGACAAGTTTATTTTTGACAAAATTTTGCACTGCTGGAAACTGCAAACTAAAAATTGCAATTGTCAATAGCAAAATGATTGACAAAAGAGTGATTGAAAAATATTTGACAAATTTTTTTATGCTGAATTTCAATTGGTTTGATTTTTATTCGTTTAGGATTATTATAAAACAATTTTCGATATGGATAATTCTAAAAAAATGTTGTTTATAAATACTTAATATACGTGTTGAAGATAAATCTTTTTTACTTGATTAAAGCACTTTTCAAAAGTGAATTTTTGAATTGCTTTTCATAGAAATAATAGTCTTCAGTATCATCAGGCATAATATTTTGCAATACAACTAAACTAACTTTTGATTTTGGGAAATAAATATTAATCGCTAAAAAACCATCGCCTAAACCAGTATGACCGACATAATTAATGCTATTTTCGTGCACATTTCTGATGTTGTATGCATATCCTTGTGGTGTTTTTCCAAAAGCATCATGTTGCGAAAGGGTAGAAGGCGTTATCAAAAGTTGATAAGTTTCTGGTTTTAAAATCTTGCCATTATGTAAAAGATTATCCCATTTCGTCAAATCTTTAGCCGTAGAAATTATTCCATCAGCAGGTAAATTTTCTTCATTAATCAGTGTTTGATGATTGGGAATAAGCGAATCATTTCGGAAGAAATAACCTTGTGTTAAGTGATGTTTTTCAGTTTCTGAATAAACAAAAGTTTCATTCAAGCCAATTTCTTTGAAGAGATTTGTTGCCAATTCTCGGAATGTTTTATGGGTAACATTAAACAAGATTTTACCTAAAAGAATATTCGAATAATTGCCGTATTTAAATTCAGTTCCAGGTTTGAATAACAAAGGTTTTGTAATGTCCTTTATTCCATGTGTATGATTTAGCAATTGATGAACAGTAACAGAATCTGCCCACGATTGTGATAGTTCGGGTAAATATGTTTTAATGGATTGTTGTAAATCAATTTTACCTTTTTCAACTTCTTTTAAAATTAAAACAGATGTAAATAGTTTCGAATTTGACATGATCTCGAATTGATCATTTTTTTTCAAAAGATTTTTCTCTTCAATGTTTTTAAAACCATTTACTTTTTCATAAATCGTTTTTCCATTTTTTGAAACGATTACAACTCCATTAAAGGGAAATGAATGTTTTGAATGGATGATTTTGTCGAAATCGTTTTTTAATTGAGTATTCGTTTGCGCTAGAATTGGTTGGCAAATAAGGTAGATACATCCTAAAGTAAAGATTTTCAGAAGAGTTTTCATTTTTTGTGATTTGGTTATGTAAAAGTAAAATATTATCTGTTTTTATTTTGATAATAATTAAAAAATCTCCTAAACTTTTTGATTTTCATTGGTAAAAACGATATTCTTTTATTAAATTTGAGTTTAATAATTGAAGCTATGAGAAGAATTTTTTTTGAAAAAGATAGCCACAAAGATTATTTATTTGTTGTAATTGATCATGAAAGAGAATTGGATCAAATTTATAAAGTGGATAATTTTACTGACGAAACTGGACGCGAATATGTGTATACCTTAATTGGAGAACGCAAAAAATTAACTGCAGATTCATTGAAACCATATGTGATTGCACAGGATAATGGAAGTTATTTAAATTACAATGGGGACGAAATTCTCACAGATCCTCATTCTTATATAGAACGAATTATTGATAATATAGAATTGAACAAAGAACAAGAAATTTTTGTTTATGTTCGAAACAAATAAAACAAAAAGGCTTAGATATTTTTATCAAAGCCTTTTTTTATGAAATCTCAACTTGATTAAAGATTAGTTTTTGAACAACTTCATCCAATTGTTCCTTATGTTTGGCTACATAATCGTTGGCAACACCTAACAAAGTTTTGATGTTACTATTAGATACATTTCCTAAATCTAACGCTGATTCTGGAATTTCTGGATTAAATCGATAATAATTTTGCTGATATTTTGGTTTTAATAACCCGAACATACTTTTCATTTCTAAATCGACCATATCAACGCCTGTTGAGATAAAAATATCAACCAAAGGATCTACCCATTTAGATTTTGAAATTCCACTTAACTCCTCATATTTATAAGATTTTGCACGCGATCCATTTCCTATTGAGATAATAAAAAATTCTTGTAAAGGTGCTGTTCCATTAAACTTTGAATCATCTTTGAAGTATTTACAAAAGTTTATTTTTTGCGTTTCTATAAATCCGACAAAAGTTGGGTTATTGGCAAAAACTCCACCATCAATACAGCAAAATTCTTGATCGGCAAATGATTTTATTTTAGCTGGTTCAAAATATGTTGGTGCAGCAGATGAAGCTCGGCAAATATCTTTCACATAAAAATTTCGAAATGGAGAAATTCCATCAATAGAATTGAAGATTTTAGGCTTTTGATGTTCTGTATCATATGAAACTAATGCACAAGGGCGAATTAAATCTTTTAATTCTGAATCTCCAAAAACAATTTTTAAATTTTCTTCCAAAACGAGAGTTGGCAAGTTGTCCTTAAAAACGCTTAAAGGATTATTAATAATTGTCCAAAATGTTTTTGCGAAGATATTTTTTCCTTCGCCCAAATATATATTCAGCGCATCTGTAATCGAATGTTTTGCTTTCTTTTTATCATCATCAGAAGGTAATAAAAGCAAAGAAGCAATTAAAGCTCCTGTGCTTGTTCCTGTGATGAAATCGACATAATCGCCTATTTTAGCATTTTCGTCGTGAATTTCTTTTAGTTTATCTTCAATGTATTTTAAAATAACACACGAAATAATTCCTCGAATTCCTCCGCCATCCAAAGAAAGTAAGACTATTTTTTTTTCTTTAAAATCCATTTTTGATGTTCTATTGCTTAAAGTTAAACTTTTCATTTCAAATATTCTCAATAGTCTTTATTTTTACGCTTGATAATTTACTTGTTATGCCTCAAAAATTATTTCCAACTTACGATATCTGTAATTTGAATACAGAAAAAAATAGTAACGAATTATTTTCTGTTGATAGATTTAGAGGATATGTTGATAGTAATCCGCATTTACAAGAAGTTCATAGTCACAATTATTATCATTTGGTTTATTTTACGGAAGGAAGCGGTGAACATTTGATAGATTTTGAAAAATTTGAGGCAAAATCTGGAACCATGTATTTTATGAAACCAGGGCAAGTGCATCAGTGGTATTTCAAGGAAGAATATGATGGATTTGTTGTGAATTTCTTTGATAATTTTTTTGATTGGATTGGGATTAATTCTTCTATTTTGCAAAAATTCAGATGTTTACAATCGATTATAGTAAAAGATCATGTTGTTGAAATATCGAATGATTTACAAGAAAAAATTGCGAATTATTTTGAAGAAATGATAAAAGAAAATCATCAGAACAATCAATATTCTAACTTAAAAATTGGTTTTCATTTGATGAATTTATTCGTTGATGTTGAACGAAGTTCAGAAACTGAAAATATAAAAACGAATGAATATCAATCGGTTTTATTACATAATTTCCAAACGCTTATTGATCAAAATTTTAAAATCAAAAAGTTACCAAAAGAATATGCAGAGTTGTTGTATATAACTCCTAATCATCTGAATGCACTTTGCAAAGATATTTTAGGAATTTCAGCAGGAAAATTAATTCGAAATCGTGTAGTTTTAGAAGCAAAACGTTTGCTTGTAAACAAAGAAATTTCTGTAACTGAAATCGCTTATTTACTCAATTTTCAGGATGCTTCTTATTTTGTGAAATTTTTCAAAAAACATACAGCATTCACGCCAGAACAATTCAGAAAACAATATTATTCGTAATTATGTTGTAAAATTATTTATAACGAACAGAAATATTAAAATTTACTTTCACGGGTGTTCCATCTACTAAAGCTGGTTTTATTTTGATTGAAGCTTCTTCTTGTTCACGATTTATTTTATATAAAATCTGAGTCGAAATTCTTGCTAACGTTTCATTTCCTTGTGATGTCACATTGCTAAAATTTCCATTTTCATCAATTACAAAAAACAATTTTGCAAAATAATCTCCAGCTCCATTTAATATCTTATCCAATTTTACTTGCCCTAATCGTTCATTGACATTCTCTGTTAGTTTTGTATTAAAACATTCGATTTGATTTTCTGAAGAATCTTCGCAGCCTGGATAAATAGCAAATTGGTTAACGTTTTTAGGTGCATATATTTTTTGTGCAAATGAATTGAAAGCTATCAATAAGCTTATTAATGTTAATATATTTTTCATAATAGTTGGTTTGGTTGGTTATTATTCTTGAATTAATGATTTATATCAATCCGTAAATAGTACCATAAATACCATAAATAGTGCCAAAATCTAAGTGTTTTGTAGCTGTAAATTTGCTTCATATAAGAAGAGTATGAGTGATATGGAACAAGAATTTTTGCAATTGGGTTTTGAAAAAGAGAATGAGCAATTCAGAACCGAAGTTGCAACAATGGACAAAAAAGGAAGTAGAAAATGGGTATATGCGAAAAAACCTTCAGGGAAATATACCAATTATCGCACAATAGTTTCTTCTGTTTTGTTGCTGTTATTGATTGTTTTACCTTTTATAAAACTTCCAAATGGTAATCCAGTTTTCAAATTTGACGTTTTTAATACCAATTTTATCTTATTTGGTTATCCATTTTTCACAACAGATTTTTTCTTGTTAGCTTTTGGAATGATTGTCAGCGTTGTTTTTATTATTCTATTTACTACGGTTTATGGCCGGTTGTTTTGTGGTTGGTTGTGTCCGCAGACAATTTTTATGGAAAGTGTTTTTAGAAAAATTGAATTTTGGATAGAAGGCGATCGAAACAAACAAATTCGTTTGGATAAACAAGAATGGAACGAAGAGAAGATTTTGAAAAGAGGAGGAAAGTGGATTGTATTTTACATAATTTCATTTTTCTTTTCAAATATTATGTTCGCTTATATTATAGGAGTAGATGAATTATTGAAAATATATACCGAAGGAGCAATTATACACGCAGGTAAATTCTTTGGATTATTTATTTTTAGTCTTTTATTCTATTTTGTTTTTGCTTGGTTTCGAGAGCAAGTTTGCACATTGGTTTGTCCTTATGGAAGATTTCAAGGTGTTTTAATTGATAAAAAGACAATTCAAGTTTCGTATGATTTCAAACGTGGCGAGAATATAAATGGACGTTCTAAATTTAGAAAAGGTGAAAATCGTATCGAAGCAAAAAAAGGAGATTGTATCGATTGTGGTCAATGTGTAGCGGTTTGTCCTACAGGAATTGATATTAGAAATGGTTCTCAGCTAGAATGTATCAATTGTACAGCTTGTATGGATGCTTGTGATGATATTATGACGAAGATTAATTTGCCAACAGGTTTAATAAAATATGCTTCAGAAGAAAATATTGAACAAGGAAAATCGTTCAAAATTTCAGTAAGATTAGTCGCTTTTACTTTGGTTCTAATCGCAATGATTTCTGCTATGACAATTTTTATGTTAAATAGAAGTGATGTTGAAGTCAAATTTTTACAAGTACCAGGAAAAGATTATGTGGTAGAAGGCGATTATATCATTAATACGATGCAATATAGTTTGATGAACAAAACGAACAAACCGTATAAATTAATCGTAAATGTAAATGGTTTCAAAGCAGGAAAAACAATATTATTGGTCGAACCAAATAAATATATTCAGATTAATGAAGGTGAATTAAAGCAAGGATTAATAGATATTAAAATTCCGAGAAATGAGCTAAAATCTTATAAAGTTCCTGTTATTTTGGAATTAAAGGATTTAAAAGGTAAAACAATTGATTATTATACAATTAGTTTTATGGCTCCTTTTTAAAGTAATTTTTAAAAAGCGTTTTACATTTTTGTGAAACGTTTTTTTTTATTCTGATTTTAAGTTAATACTTAGTTTTAAATTTTACATCATTTCAGTAAATTTTCGTTAAAGTAAAGATTGTATAATAGTTATATTTTTATTTAAAACAGCCATTGTCAAACATTAACTTAACTAGATATTTAGATTTAATATTTTTTAAAAACAGATCGCATTTACAACAAGACAATTAGGGAATTAATACAGTGTTAATCAGGCATAAACTAGAATATGACTTTTCTCTTATTTGACTTTTTCATATTTAGATTAAGTCTAAATGGTCATACCTTTGCAAAAATTAAAACTTGAGTTTAAAATGAAGAAAAAAATAATTTTACTATTACTACTACAAATAGCATCTCAAACTTATGCGCAAGAATCAGAAGATTTACAGTTAGATGAAGTCGTTGTTGAAACAACTCGAATTCCAGAAATTGTAAAAAATTCGTCTAGTTCTGTTATTATAGTACCAAAAGAAACAATAGAATCTTTAGCAATGTCTAATCCTGATATGTCTGTTATATTAGGTTTGGCAGTTCCATCAATAGGATTAAGTTCTAATACAACAAGTAATAGATCGCAAACAATGCGCGGTAGACCAATGTTGATTATGATTGATGGAATTCCACAATCAACGCCATTGCGAACTACAGATAGAGATATTCGTTCTATAAGTCCATTTGTTATCGAACGAATAGAAGTTATAGAAGGTGCGAGTTCTTTATATGGTTCTGGAGCTATTGGAGGTATTGTGAATTTTGTAACCAAAAAGAATAAAACAGATAAAGTTTTTAATGGTGAAACATCGCTAGGAATTACAGATGCAAGATTCAAACAAGGAGATCATGCATTTGGTTATAAACTAAATCAACAGTTTTATGGAAAGGTAAAGAAGTTCGATTATTTAGTAAATGGAAGTATTGTTACAACTGGAAGAGGAATAGATGGGAAAGGAGAATTTATTTCTCCACGATATGGTTTAAGCGATGTAATGACGAAAAATGTTATGGCAAAATTAGGCTATAATTTTTCTGAGAAAACTCGTATTGAAGCTATGTACAATTACTTTTCTAGTGAACAAGATACTGATTTAATTGCTGCTGGAGGTAAGTATTTAGAATCGCCAAGAATTGGAGTAATTGGAAAACAAGATCCTGAAGCTGTAAATGAAGGAACTAGATACAATCATAATGCTTATATAAAATTTATAAGTAAAGATATTTTTAAAAATACCAATTTAGATTTGTCTTTATATACACAAAACTTGTATACGATTTTTGATTATAGAGCAAATGATCCTAAAACTCCTAGATGGGAAGAAACAGGAGGGCAATCTGCTGTAAAAGCAAAAAAATATGGAGCGAGATTAAATTTCTTATCATCAATAAATTTATCTAATGATATTAAAATGTCTGTTCTATACGGAGGAGATTTTATGTTAGATGAAACAAGTCAACCTCTTGTAGATGGACGTCTTTGGGTTCCTGAATTAAAAGCATATAATTCTGCCGCTTTTTTACAAACAGTAACGAACTTTTCGAATAAATTCAGCTTAAAAGCAGGAGTTAGATACGATAATATTTTAGTTAAAGTTCCAGATTATAAAACAATCCCAACTAAAGCTAATCAAGAATGGCTTTCAATAAAAGGAGGAAATCTTAGATACGATAAACCAACGTTTAATACATCTTTGCAATATTATATTGTAAAAGAATTCAATCCTTATGTTTCCTTTTCACAAGCATTTGCAATCTTTGATTTAGGTCGTGTTCTTAGATCTGCCAACGCAGATGTTGTTTCTAAAATAGAAACAGATCCAGTTGCAACCACTAATTATGAAGTTGGTTTTGTAAGTAAGATTGCTAATAAAGTTAATTTAAAATTTGCTTATTATTGGTCACACTCTAAATTAGGAAGCGATTTAGCAATTGGTGATGATGGTTTTTGGAAAGTTGTTAGAAATCCACAATTAATACAAGGATTAGAAATACAAGCTGATACTAAAATCAATAAAAATATTTTTGTTGGAGGAAGTTATTCTTATTTAGAAGGTAAATTAAAACCAGATGGATCTTCAAAATATGACGATTACATGTCAGGATTAAGTATTCCAGCTCCAAAACTTAGTTTATTTACAACAGTTATGCCTGTAAATAATTTCACAGTTAATTTATTGTATACACACACTCAAAAAAGAGATAGATTTCAACCAACACTTAATAAAAGTGGAAATTATGTTTACAATGGTGGAGAAGGAAAAGTATCTCCTATAGATTTATTTAATCTTTCATCTAACTATAAAATGAAGAATATGACAATAAGTTTAGGAATAGAAAACCTATTTAATAAAGCTTATTACACAAGTTCTTCTATGTTGATGGCTAGAGATGATGAATATGCCAGAGGAAATGGACGATATTTTACTTTAGGCTTCACAGTAAATTACTAAAATAATATCATTTTTAAATAGAAAACCTGCATTGTTTGGAATAAATAATGCAGGTTTTTCATTTATTATTTTTTAATCAATACTTCGTTTTCAAACTTTACACCATTCCAACCATTTTGCATAAATTGACGAATATTGTTATGATCTTTTCCTTCTGGATTTTCTAAAACAGCTTTGTAATGTTCCGCAAACAATTTTAATGTATCCGATTCAGAATAACCATTCAATTTTGCGAAAGCAAACACTTTTGCACTTCCTTGATTTTGATCCGCAGCATTTTCCTGATTTCCATTAACAAATGCAGAAGCTGTATAGTTATAGTTTTGTTCAATATACGCAATTACATCTGCGAAATTCGCTTCATTTTGGCTCAATTTTTCTAAAATCATTTTATCTTTTTGTCAAAAATAAGAACTTATTTTTAATACAATAAATCATTAAGTATGTTAATTAATTTGTGTATTCAAATACTTAACGAATGTTTAACAACTTTCTGTCTATTAATTAATTAGATTTATAATTATTAATCAAAAAAAGCAAATATTATGTTCGAAAGAAGACAATTTAATTACGAAACATCAAGTGTTGCGCTACGCGAACTTGCTGAAAAAGGATATCAAGAAGATTTTAATTTATTAGAAAGTGATTTGATCGATCATCCACATGATTTTAAGATTATTTATATCTATAGATATGAAGGAAATTCAAATCCTGAAGATGAATCGAGTGTTTATGGAATCGAAAAAATTTCGACTGGCGAAAAAGGAGTTTTAGTCGCAGGAAATTTAGGTTTTGCTCAAACCAATTTAGCATCGATATTAATACAATTAGAAATAGAGGGAAGAGGTTTCGTTATAAAAAACTAAATTTTTAACTTATGAATCGACTACTAAATATTACCATTAAAATGTAAAAAGCGTTACCAAGAATATTGATAACGCTTTTTTTATATAGAATAATTTCTGTTTCTATTATTTTGCTTTTCTACATAATACCTTAAAAGGAATAGAAAATGCACTATTGTATTTTGATTTTAATCGGCGAATATCTCTCGAAGCGGATGCTCGTGTAAAATAATCTCCAACCAAAACGCGATAATCGGGAGAGAAATAAGCTGTCTGAGATGATAAATCTGGATAAGAACGAGAAAATTCATTTCTTACTTTTTCAGCATCTTTTCTGTCTTTCGAATAATAAATCTGAATTTTGAAACCGCTTACTTGTGGTGTTCCTGCGCAAGGATCATTAGATTGTATAACGGGTCTTTTCTCCGTAACCTTTTTTACTGGAGCAGTGTAGCTACAAACTACATCTTCTTTTGCTTTTAGTACATTATTTATTCTATTATCAATTTCAATGTTCAACGTACCATTATTAATAATTTGAACAGTATCAATTTTATCTTGAGCAAAAGCGTAACAAGAAAAAGTAATAAGGAATAAAAAGATAAATTTTTTCATAGGATGAAATTAATTTGTGCAAATATACTTCTTAGAATTAAGTTATTAAATTTTATCGTCTTTTATTTTCTTACAACGAATATTGTTCCAATTTTTTTGAGGACAAATAATTGATTGGCTGATTCTAATAAAAATGAAACAGATTATTTATACAGTTATGTTAAACAAATTTTTTTTGTTGAAATCCTATTTAATCAAGTCAAAAAAGAGAATAATTTTAAAGCGATATTTTTAACAATTAATTTAGAAACGTTTTAAATTAAGCTCAATGACAAAGTTCAGTATGTAAACTTTATGATTTTATTAAGTATTGAAGTTATTTTTGCTGTTAGTTAAGTGTTCAAATAAAACGAGTTAAAAGAAACAACGAACTGAGATTATTTAAGTAAATGAAGGCAAGATTTCTAAAAAGAATACGTTTATGGAGCTGTGCGATAATACTATCGACGTTCTCCTTAGCAAATGCCCAAGACGCAGGTAAAGGTTACGAATTATTCGAAGCCAACTGTACTGCTTGTCACCAGATTGATGGTAAATTGATTGGGCCGGAATTACGTAATGTTGAGAAACGCGTACAAGAAGAAGCTGGACTTGGAAAAGAGTGGTTACACGCTTGGATTAAGGACAACAAAGCTTTACGCGAATCTGGAGATGCGTATGCAAACAAAATTTTCGCTGAGTACAATAACACTGAAATGTTAGCTTTCCCTAACTTATCTGATGGTGATATTGATAATATCTTAGCATATACTGCCGATCCTGATGGTGGTAAAAAAGCTTTTGATGATGCAAAAGCTGCAAAAAAGAAAGAAGCTGCTGCTGCTAAAGCTGCTGCTGCCGGAAATGGTGGTGGTGCTGCAACAGGAGTTATTGCAGTTGGATTTGTTGTATTAGCAGCATTATTATTGTGGATTTTGGTTCGCGTTAATGCATTAGTTAAAGCAACAGCAACAGAAGATTTAGATTCTAAAGAAGAAAAAGCTGCTTTTTCTTTTGCAGAGTTCTTCCAAAAGTACCAAAAAGTTGGAGGTGTATTAATCGCTGTATTAGCTTTCTTTGCATTGTATAATGTGTATTGGGGATTAATGGGAATTGGTGTTGATAAAGGTTACGAGCCAGAACAACCAATCTATTTCTCTCACAAAGTTCACGCAGGAGTACAAGGTATCGATTGTCAGTACTGTCATAGTTCAGCTAAATACGGAAAAGTGTCTGGAATTCCTTCACCAAACGTATGTATGAACTGTCACAAAACAATTAAAGAGTACAAAGGAGATTACTTCGAAGAAGAATTAATCACTTCTGGAAAATTTGCTGATGAAGATGCTGTAAAAACATTCTATACAGGAGAAATTCAAAAAATGTATAAAGCTATTGGATGGAATCCAGAAACGAACAAATACGATGGTCCACAAAGACCAATCGAATGGGTACGTATTCATAATATGCCAGATTTTGTATTCTTTAGCCACGCACAACACGTTGTTGCAGGAGAAAAAGCAATTAAGAAAGCTATTAAAGACGGAACAATTCCAAATGCTAAAGAATTGAATATTGGATCAGGAGACCAAGTTTGTTTCGCATGTCACGGACGTGTTGATGAAATGAACGAAGTGAAAATGGCGAATGATTTCACAATGGGATGGTGTATCGAGTGTCACAGAACTACTGAGGTAGATATGGACAACGAGTATAACAAAGAATATTACGCAGAACTACACGAAAAACTGAAAAAACAGTACGGTGACGCAACTAAAATTACAGTTGATGCTATCGGAGGTTTAGAGTGTGGTAAATGTCATTATTAATATAAAAAAGAGAGGAGTATAAATGGCTTCGAAGAAAAATTACTGGAAAAGTTTTGAGGAGTTAACTGACAATACATTAAATGAAAAGTTAACTACCAATGAATTTGCAGAAGAAATTCCTGTAGATAATTTCTTAGGGAATGATAACGCCATGGAGAATAGTCAAACTTCACGACGTGACTTTTTGAAGATTTTAGGGTTCAGTACAGCTGCTGTTACTTTGGCAGCCTGTGAAGCTCCAATCATAAAATCTGTTCCTTATGTAGTTAAACCAGAAAATATTATGCCTGGTGTACCTACTTATTATGCATCAACAATTTTTGATGGATACGATTATGCGAACGTATTAGTACGTACAAGAGAAGGTCGTCCAATTAGAATTGATGCAAATAAAGGCGCGAAATATTATGGTTCTACAAATGCTCGTGTTCAAGCATCTGTATTATCATTATACGATTCTGATAAAATAAAATCACCTTTAACAAAAGACGGTGATAAATTTAAAGCGATAGCATGGAAAGATATTGATGCACGTGTTTCAAAAGCATTAGCATCAGTAGGAGGTAAAAAAGTAGTTATCTTAACTTCATCTTTACCTTCTCCAACAACTAAAAAGTTGATTGGTGAATTCACAGCTAAATATCCAACAACTCAACACGTAGTTTATGATGCAATTTCTTCTACGAATGCATTAGACGCTGCTCAAGAAGTTTACGGAAAAAGAGAATTACCATTCTACGATCTTAAGAACGCTGAATTAGTTGTTTCTTTCAATGCAGATTTCTTAGGAGATTACAACGGTGGAGGAATGGAAGGTGATTATGGGGTTGCTCGTAAACCAGGAGTAAACATGATGCGTCACATCCAAGTAGAATCTGTTTTATCATTAACAGGTGCAAATGCTGATACTCGTTATCCTTTAAAACCAACAGATACTGAAAAAGTATTGGCTGAAGTTTATCAAGGATTAACAGGAGGATCTGTTTCTTCTAAAGAAGCAAAAGCAATTGTTGCTGAATTGAAAGAGAAAGGTTCTAAAGCAGTTGTAATGGCTGATGGTTCTAAAGAAGCTTATGTAATTGCATTTGCAATTAACCAAATTTTAGGATCAGCAGCAGTTACAGACAAAGCTGTATTATTAAAAGAGTCGAATGATGCTGTATTTAATCAATTCGTTGCAGAAGCAAAAGCTGGACAAGTTGGAGTTTTATTAAACTTCCAAACAAATCCAATTTACAATGCTAAAAATGCAAAAGAAATTGAAGCAGCTTTCAAAAATATTGGACTTAAAGTTGGTTTAGTTGAAAAATTAGATGAAACAGCATCAGTAATGGACGTTATTGCTCCAGTTACTCATGGTTTAGAATCTTGGAACGATTTTATTCCATTAACAGGTGTTTATTCATTACAACAACCAACAATTCCACGTGTATTTGATTCTCGTCAATTCCAAGATTCATTAATTGCTTGGATGACAGGAGTAACTAAAGTAACTGAAGTTGAAGATCCAAATGATCCAATTATGGTGATGGCGGTATCTGCGACAAGACAAAAAGTTTCTCCATATTACTTATACGTAAAACAAAACTGGGAATCAAGTATTTTACCAAAATTAGGTGTAGATTTCAACAAAGCATTATACAATGGTTATAATGAAACTGCTGAGATCACTTCATTTACTGCTAACACTGGTGTTGCTGCGGCAGCTGCTACAAAATTAGCTGGAGCTAAAGCAACAGAATGGGAAATCCAATTCTATTCTAAAGCTGGTTTAGGAGATGGTACTCAAGCAAACAATCCTTGGTTACAAGAATTACCAGATCCAATTACACGTAACTCTTGGGATAACTATTTAACAGTTAATCCAAATGATGCAGAAAAATTAGGAATCAAAATTCAAGATAACTACAACGTTACTAATGGAAGAATGCAATTTGACGGTGAGTATGTAAACTTAACTGTTAATGGAGTTGTTTTAGAAAACGTTCCTGTATTCATTCAACCAGGTCAAGCTATCGGAACTGTAGGTTTAGCCTTTGGTTACGGTCGTACAAAAGCTGGTAAAGTTGCAAACAATGTCGGAGTTAACGCTTTCACATTATATAATGGTAATGTAGGTGCATCTAATGTTAAGATTGAAAAATCTTCTCGTACAGATAAGCATGAATTTGCTAATATGCAACAACAACCAACATTGATGGGACGTTATGAAATCGCAAGAGAAGTTTCTTTGGCAGATTTCATTAATGCTGACCGTGAAGAGTGGAACCCAGTTGCTAAAATGCCAACTTGGAGAGGAGATTCTCCTGTAGGTGAAGTAGATTTATGGGCTAGTTTTGATCGTTCTGTAGGACCTCATTTCAATTTAACAATTGATATGAACTCTTGTACAGGATGTGGAGCGTGTGTTATTGCTTGTCAAGCAGAAAATAACGTGCCAACTGTAGGTAAAGAGCAAATGCGTATGTCAAGAGATATGTATTGGTTAAGAATTGACCGTTACTACTCTGATGTTACTTACAGCGATCCAAACGGAAAATTAACTCAAAAAGTTGCGTTAGAATCTGATCCAGATAACGAACCACAACAATATACACGTTTAATTAAGCCAGAGGCTGAAAATCCAGATGTGATTTTCCAACCATTAATGTGTCAACACTGTAACCACGCTCCTTGTGAGACTGTGTGTCCAGTAGGTGCAACATCTCATGGTCGTCAAGGTCAAAACATGATGGCTTATAACCGTTGTGTTGGTACTCGTTACTGTGCAAATAACTGTCCTTACAAAGTACGTCGTTTCAATTGGTTCAACTGGGCGAATAATGACAAATACGACTTCCACATGAACAATGATTTAGGTCGTATGGTACTTAATCCAGATGTTGTTGTACGTACACGAGGTGTAATTGAGAAATGTTCATTCTGTATTCAAGCAACTCAAGCAACAATCTTAAAAGCTAAGAAAGAAAACAGAGCTGTTAGAGATGAAGAATTTATGGATGCTTGTGCTTGTGCTGCAGCTTGTGGAACAGGGGCTATGAAATTTGGAGACATCAATGATGATAAATCAGAAGTAAGAAAAGTATCTAAGGATAAACGTTCTTATGTTTTATTAGAAGAGATTGGAACTAAACCGAATGTTATCTATCAAGTAAAAGTTAGAAACAGAAAAGAACAAGCTTAATTAAATTAATAAAGAATTAATAAGGTAAACAAATATGTCACATTACGAATCACAGGTAAGAGAACCCCTTATTTTAGGACATAAAACCTACCACGATATCACAGTAGACATTGCTCGTCCAATAGAGACGCCAGCAAGTAAGCTGTGGTGGACATGTTTCAGTATAGCAATGGTAGCATTCATCTTCGGAGTTGGTGCAATTGCTTATACAGTAGGAACTGGTATTGGTGTATGGGGATTAAATAGAACGATTAACTGGGGATGGGATATCACCAACTTCGTATGGTGGGTAGGTATCGGTCACGCAGGTACGTTAATCTCAGCCGTTTTATTATTATTCCGTCAAAAATGGAGAATGTCGGTTAACCGTTCAGCGGAGGCCATGACAATTTTCGCCGTTGTACAGGCAGCGTTATTCCCTGTAATCCACATGGGTCGTCCATGGTTAATGTATTGGGTTTTCCCAATCCCTAACCAATTTGGATCTTTATGGCCTAACTTTAACTCACCATTATTATGGGACGTATTCGCGATCTCTACGTATTTCTCTGTATCAACAGTTTTCTGGCTGATGGGATTAATTCCTGATTTCGCTATGGTACGTGACCGTGCAACAAAACCATTCGCTAAGAAAATCTACGGAATCTTATCATTCGGATGGGGTGGTGGAGCAAAACACTGGCAACGTTTCGAAGAGTTATCTTTAGTATTAGCTGGTTTATGTACACCATTAGTATTCTCGGTACACACGATTGTATCTTTTGACTTCGCAACGTCGGTAATCAAAGGATGGCACTCAACAGTATATCCTCCATATTTCGTTGCCGGAGCTATTTTCTCTGGTTTCGCAATGGTACAAACATTATTAAGTGTAATGCGTAAAGTTTTACATTACGAAGATTATATCACACGTAAACATATCGAATACATGAATATTGTAATCGTTGTAACAGGTGGTATGGTTGCAGTAGCTTACTTAACAGAGTTATGGATCGCTTGGTATTCAGGATCTCGTTACGAAGACTTTACATACTTCTCTCCAGGAGCAGCAACAGGACCTTATTGGTGGGCATTCTGGGCATTAATTATCTGTAATGTTTTAGTACCAGGATTATTATGGATTCGTCCAATTAGACGTTCATTCTTCTGGACATTTGTTATCTCAATTGTAGTTAACATCGGGATGTGGTTCGAGCGTTTTGATATTATCGTTATCAACTTATCTCGTGACTATTTACCATCGAGCTGGACAATGTTTATGCCTTCATGGGTAGACGTAGGTATCTTCTTAGGTACTATGGGATTCTTTTCTGTGTTATACTTATTGTACGCACGTACATTTCCAGTTATTTCACAATCTGAATTAAAAACTATTTTGAAATCATCAGGCGAAAGCTATAAAAAACATCATACTGAAGATGAGCATCACGAACACTAAAATCGTTTATGGTCTTTACGGAGACGACGATGATTTATTAAAAGCAGTAAAATCTATTCGTAAACAAGGTATTACGATAGATGAAGTATATACACCTTTCCCTGTACACGGTTTAGATAAAGCTTTAGGATTAAAGAAAACTCGTATTTCTGACCTTGCTTTCTTCTACGGTGCATTTGGTACAACATTAGCATCTTTGATGACATGGTTTATTATGAACCATGACTGGGCTCAAGATATTGGAGGTAAACCATCATTTTCTTGGGGTGAGAATATGCCAGCTTTCGTTCCTATTATGTTCGAGTTGACAGTATTCTGTGCTGCGCACTTTATGTCATTAACATATTTAGTGCGTAACAAAATGTATCCAGGAGCAAAAGCTAAAAACCCAGATCCACGTACAACAGATGATAAATTCTTGATTGAAATCAGAACTGCTGATGTAGAGAAAATCAAAAATATATTTGTAGAAACTGGTGCTGAAGAAGTAACTGTAAAAGGTGATGTAGTCGTAGAACCAATTGTTAACAATTTAGTACAAGAAGCATAATGAAAAAGATAGCATTACTTATAGGATTAGGAAGTATTATTATCACTTCTTGTTCTGATAAAAAACGTCACCCAAGTATCGTATATATGCCAGATATGTATTATCCGACAGCTTACGATCCTTACGAAAAGGCAACTTTTGGTTACCCACATGACGAAGAAAATTCTGAAGTTCCTGTATTTAGTAAAAATCACAATATGTCTGCATTAGAATCTGTAGAAGGTGCTGTTGCAAGAACGGATGGTGATATTTTACCATGGACTTATAAAAATAATAACGCTGGTTATGCGCAAGCAAAAACAGTAACTGTTTCTCCTTTGAATGCTGCTAATAAAGCTGCAGACTTAGAAAGAGGTAAGTTATTATTTGGACAAAACTGTGCAGTATGTCACGGTGACGCTGGTGATGGACAAGGATCAATCGTAAAATCTAAAGCTTATTCAGGTGTTCCTAATTATAGCGAAAGAGATGTTACAGTAGGTTCTGTTTATCATGTAATTATGTACGGAAAAAATGCGATGGGTTCTTACGCATCTCAATTGACTCCTGCAGACCGTTGGAGAGTTGCTGAATATGTAATGAGTTTGAAAGGTGGTTCTGCTACTGCTACAGCTGCTCCTGCCGGAGAAGCTACAGCTGAAGCTAAGCCTGCAACAGAAACTGAAACAGCAACTAATAAATAATAAAATAAGTTAATTATTATGCAATATACATTTTCCCCAAGATTAAAAAATACATCACTTATCTTAGCTGTTATAGGTGCTGTACTTTACGGGATAGGATTTTTCTTACATCAACAAGATGTTGCTAATTCAACTGAATATATTAACGGTTTGATTGAAGCTCACCCAACTCAATTTTTCGGTGATTATATTTCAGATTCTTATGCTTCTATGAACACAGATCATGCTGGACACATGGAACATTTGACAAATTTATTGAAAAATAGACCTTGGGCAGCTTTTTATGTACCAGCTTATTTATTTTTTGGTATTGCTGCGTCTGCTTTGTTTTTCTTATGTATTCAATTCGTAGCTAACGCTGGTTGGTCTATGGTAGTTTCTCGTGTTATGGAAGCTATCGCATCATTTCTACCAGTTGGTTCTATACTTGTTGGGATTATCGTTTTAGGATCTTATTTTCATATGAATCATTTATTCCACTGGATGGATGCTGATTTAATTAACCCTGAAAGTCCTAAATATGATATTTTCATGGCAAACAAGGCTCAGCTTTGGTTAAGCCCTAACTTCTGGTTAGTTCGTTGTGTTATTTACTTGGTAGTATTATCTTTTATGGTACCAGTAATTAAAAATGCAACTCGCAAATTAGATGAAACTAACGGAGATTTAAAAGTATATGCTCAATTGTACAAAAAATCAGTAATTTATTTAGTGATTTTCGCATTATGTTCTGCAGCATTTGCTTGGGATTTCGTTATGTCTTTAGATCCACACTGGTTCTCTTCATTATTTATGTGGTACGGAATGGTTTCATACTTAGTTTCTGCGGTTTCTATTATGGCAATTATTTCTATCTACTTAAAAAGAAAGAATGCTTTACCATTATTCAATGACAACCACTTACATGATTTAACAAAATACATGTTCGGTTTCTCATTATTATGGTCATACTTATGGTTCTGTCAATTTATGTTACAATGGTATGCAAACATTCCTGAGGAAGCTCAATACTTCCAACAACGTATCGCACAGTATCCATTATACTTTTGGATGTTGATTATCAACTTACTTGCTCCATTCTTAATCTTAATTTCATCTAGTATGAAACGTCGTTTCCAAATCGTTTTCGTTATGGGATTCGTGATTATTTTTGGACATTACTGGGATTTCTACAACCAAATTATGCCAGCAGCTGTTGGACCATTCCATAACTTTGGTTTAATGGAAATTGGATCATTAGTAGGAATTGGAGGATTATTTACATTCGTAGTTATGAATGCAGCATCTAAATTAAACTTAGAAGCAAAAGGTCATCCTTATTTCCACGAATCAAAAATTTATGAATATCCTTTCTAATTGGAAAGATGTTATATAAACTAAAAGCTCGATGCAATTTGCATCGAGCTTTTTTTATTTTTAAAAAATCAATATCTCCTGATAAGGATTGTTTTTTTGAATTTAATGATATTGTTGAACTGCAATTCGGTTTCCTTCAGTATCTTCAATTTCAGCAACAGAGAATGCATATTTTTCATTTTTTGTTTTCGGATAAAGAATTTTACCACCTTGTTGAAGTGTTTTTTCAAGAATTTTCTCAATATCATCTGTATTAAAATAAATTATTATACCGTTTTTTGACGGATTGTAAACATCTCCTTTTGCTAACGCTCCAGAAATACCTTTGCTGGAGTTATTGAACGGAAATATGCTCATTTCATAATGATCAATTATTTCATTCTCAAAATGAAAGCCAAATACATTGTTATAAAAACACTTAGCTCTTTCTAAATCATTAACTGGAATTTCAAAATAAATGACAGGATTTGTCTTTTTCATTTTCTTATTCTACAGTTCTACGTTTTATTTCCAGATTAATTAAAAAATGATCAACGTCTTCGTCGGTAGATAAATTTCCAACCACATATACTCCTTTATCACCATTTTCATTATTTATAATACCATAAACAGAAGATTCGTCGTCAGGATCGGACATTCCTTCGTATCGATAAATATATTCTATATCGAAATTTTCAGGATTCGTTTTTATTTGATTTTTTTCGATATTATAATCAATAATATAACCTAACTCTTCCAAATCCTCTAAAGCTAACAGAGTTGATTTATAGCGGTATTGAATTTTTTCTTTCATATCTTTATAGTTTCATAAATGAATCTCAAATACTATTCCAATCAAATAGATTTATTGAAAACATTATAAAATTTTTATATCGTTTATAATTAATGAATTAGAGCTATATGAAAGTAGTTTTATAACTAAGAATTTATCGAAAGGTTAGTTATTCTACGAAAGTTAGATGTGGAAAGTTTTGTTATAATTGATGTTTTGTAAAATATTGAAAATAAATAGTATATAAATTATTAGAAAATAACAATTATTAAAATAAAGTCAAAAAAAAAAGATTGAATGTTATTCAATCTTTTGTATTTTATATTCGAATTGTTGTATTATTCTACAACTTCCATTTCAACGTTTAATGTTCCTGAATTAGTAGAACCGATAGAAGAAAATGCAGCTTTGCTCAAATCTAATAAGCGTGATTTTGTGTGTGGTCCTCTATCATTTATTTTGACTAAAATAGATTTACCATTCTTTGTATTAGTCACTTTTACTTTTGTACCGAATGGAAGAGTTTTGTGAGCTGCAGTAAAATTATTTTTATCATATAATTCGCCACTCGATGTTTTTTTGCCGTGGAATTTGTCAGCGTACCAAGATACAATTCCACTTACTTTTTTTCCAGCTTTTTCAACAATTTCTGAAATAGTAGTATTCTCTGATTTATTAAAATCTGAAATCTTATTCATAAGATTTATTTTCAAATTTTTACTTATAACTACTGGTAAAGGATTCTCAGTCGAAAAGTTTGATTTTCCCTTTGCTTGCGCCATTGGGATAATCATCAGCATTACTAATAATGTTAAAAAATTCTTTGTCATTCTTTAGTTTTTTCTGAATCTTTACCTAAATTAAGAATTTAGATTTTATCCTGTACGTTCATAATTCGTTTCCTATATATTAAGTTGTGATTAAGAAGCTAAACTATTGTATTTAGTAGGTTTACGAACGATTGTTAAGAATAAGTTAAAAATAAGTTGACTTATTAATTTTTTTAAGAATTATTAGTGTTTTATTTGTAAACAGCAGTTAATCAGTGTTTTATTTTTTTTAAGATAAATGTTAAATTAAATTACACGATTAAGATGTTCATTTAAGATATTTTTTAGACCTGTAAAATGCATGATTTGCTGTAGTACTTGACTTGTTTCTTCAATTGATAATTCAGGATTCTTTGTTTGATTCATTAATTCTTTAATCATATTATCAATGTAGATAATCTTAAATCGAAGTAGAACATCAAATAAATCTTTGTGTACAAATTCTTCTCTTTTCTTGATGTTGATGCCTTGTTTTACTGTCCAATTTTCACTTAAACTATGTTTTTCTAACATCATTTCTGAAGCAAGCTGAACAATTTCTGGATTGGTTAATCGTGAAAAATAAGTTCCTGTTCGCAATTCATCATTTACTAAACCAGCTTTTACTTCTTCTAATATTGATTGATAAAGTGGATTGTTTAAGCATAATTCGTTTTCTTCAAATTGCGAAACAATTTCTTGATTCACGGTTGTTTTATATAGTTCGTTGTTTTCATTCTTTAAATCAACCTCCAAATCACCAAATTGCATAATTAGTTTTATGATTTCATTTTCTACAGTTTGCTGAACATTGATGACTTCTTTGGTTGAAGGAATCACCGAAATAGCTGGTTTCTTTGTTCTAGCATTATCTGTTATATGAGAAGATGATGAAGACGATTTATCATTCGAATTTTGTAATTGAGCCAATTCTTTGAACAAAACTTCTTCACGAATTTCCATAATTTTAGAAGTTTCTGCAATGTAAACTTCTTGTTTAATGATATTCGGAATAAGTGAAATCGACTTGACTATTTCTCGAATTAATTCCGCTTTTTTTATTGGATCATTTTTAGCATCATCTAATAAAACATTTGCTTTGAAACGAATAAAATCGGATGCATTCTCTTTTATATAGGTTTCGATTTCTGTTGTCGAATGTTTTTTAGCAAAAGAATCTGGATCTTCGCCTTCTGGTAACAATAGAATTTTGACATTCATTTCTTGCTCCAAAATCATATCAATTCCACGGAAAGAAGCTTTTATACCAGCATTATCACCATCATACATGACAATGATATTTTCTGTTAAACGTTTTATTAAGCGGATTTGTTCATTTGTAAGCGCAGTTCCAGAACTTGCTACAACATTTTGTATTCCGGCTTGATGCAAAGACAAAACATCTGTATAACCTTCAACCAAAAAACATTGATCGGCTTTTGTAATATGTTGTTTGGCTTGAAATAAGCCGTAAAGTGTTTTACTTTTATGGTAAATTTTGTTTTCAGGCGAGTTTAAATATTTGGCAGCTTTCGCATCATTTCGTAAAATACGACCACCAAAACCTAATGTTCTCCCCGAAAAACTAAGAATAGGAAACATTACACGTTCGCGAAACTTGTCATATTTCTTATTATCTTCTTTGAAAGTTGCTAAACCAGCTTCTTCAATCAATTCTTTCGAATAACCTTTCTTTAAAGCATATTCAGCAAAAGCATCCCATTGTTTTGGCGAATAACCAAGTTCGAATTTATCAATAGTTTCTTTTGTAAAACCACGTTCGCGGAAATAACTTAAACCAATTAAATTTCCTTCTTCCGAATTGTGTAATTGATCTGTAAAAAACTTTTTTGCAAAATCCGTTAAGATATATAAACTTTCGCGTTCTTTTTCCTCTTGTTGTTGCTCAAATGTATATTCACCATCCTCTTCAATTTCGATGTTATAACGTTTTGCCAACCAACGCAAAGCTTCTGGATAAGTGAATTGTTCAACTTCCATTAAAAAAGTTACAACATTTCCTCCTCGTCCCGAAGAAAAATCTTTCCAGATTTGTTTGGCAGGAGAAACGACAAAAGAAGGTGTTTTTTCGTTACCAAAAGGAGATAGTCCTTTTAAGCTAGAACCTGCACGTTTTAATGTAACAAAATCACCAACAACTTCTTCTACACGAGCTGTTTCGAAAATTATATCTATGGTTCTTTGAGAAATCAAGCTGAATTATTTTTTTTGAGAATTTAATTAATAAATTATTTATCAAAATTAAAACAAATTCTTTATTTGGCTTTATCTTTTCAAAAAGGTTTAGCAGAAGGATTTTAAGATGTTATATATTTTGGTATGATATTGGTATAGCAAGAGGAAACTTGAAATTAAATTTTATGAAATCAACAATTTTAAAAATATCATTTGCTGCAATTTTAGCAACTGGTTTTTTAACATCATGTTCTACTGTAAGTAACGTAACTGAGAATAAAGAAAAAACAACAAATAACTCAATTTTAGGAAAATGGGAATTGAGCCAAATTAATTTTATGAAAGCAGCTTCTATTGAAGAAGCTTATCCGATGGGAGTTCCTTATTTAAACTTCATTTCGAATAGTATGCTAAATGCTTCAGATGGTTGTAATACCTTGAATGGTGGAATAACAATCGCTGGAAATGAAATCACTTTCGGAAATATGATGTCTACAATGAAAGGTTGTGATAATGTAGAAGATTTTAATTTTAGTTCAAAATTAAAAGGAAAATTAAAATATTCTATTTCAGATGATCAATTATTGTTAATACAAGGAGATATTGTGATTATGACTTTTGTTCGTCCTAGTAATTTAGCTGGTTCTTGGGAATTAGAAGAATTCATTGGAAAAGATAAAAATGAAAAATCATTAAATACTCTTTTTCCACATCAAAAACCAACATTAACATTCCAAAACAATAAAGTTTCTGGAAATGATGGATGTAATAATTTGACTGGTGCTTATTTAGCTGTTGGAAATTCATTGACTGTTAAAAATGTTGCAACAACACGTATGGCGTGTGAAGGAGTAGATTCTTATTCTTTTGGAGAACGTTTTAACAATGTAAATAAATATGAAATTAAAGATGGAAAATTAATTTTGTTCGCAAACGATGCTAAAACAATGGTTTTCAAGAAAAAATAATTAGATTCAATTCATAAATCATAAAAGCTGTCATTTTTGGCAGCTTTTTTATTTTTATATTTGTAGACTTTTTAAAGTAAATAGAGATGAAATTTCCACAAACACATAAGTTAAAAGATATCGCATCTATTATTGATGCAAAATATATTGGAGATGAAAATTTCCCAGTAGAAGGAATCAATGAAATTCACCGTGTAGAAGCGGGGGATATTGTTTTTGTTGATCACCCAAAATATTATGATAAAGCATTACAGTCTAATGCAACAATTGTATTAATAAACAAAGAAGTTGATTGCCCAGAAGGAAAAGCGTTATTAATTTCGGATGATCCTTTCCGTGATTTTGTAAAAATTGGTCAACACTTTATGGCATTTGAACCAGCTACTAAACAAATTTCTGATTCGGCAGAAATAGGTGAAGGAACAATTATTCAACCAGGAGCTTTTATTGGAAATCATGTTAAAATAGGAAAAAATTGTGTTATTCATTCGAATGTTTCTATTAATGATTATGCGATTATTGGAGATAATGTAATTATTCGTTCAGGAACAGTTTTAGGAGCAGATGCATTTTATTATAAAAACCGTGAAACAGGTTTTGATCGTTTAAAATCTGTAGGAAATGTTATCATCGAAAATAATGTGGAAATAGGAGCAAATTGTACAATAGATAGAGGTGTTTCTGCCTCAACAATTATTGGAGAAGGAACAATTATGGATAATTTAATTCAGATTGGGCACGATACAATTATTGGTAAAAAATGTTTGATTGCTTCACAAGTCGGAATTGCAGGTTGTGTAAATATAGAAGATGAAGTTTCTATTTGGGGACAAGTCGGAATAACAAGTGGAATAACAATCGGTACTAAAGCTGTATTGTTGGCACAAGCAGGAATAAGCAAATCATTAGAAGGTGGTAAAACATATTTTGGCTATCCAGCAGAAGAAGCACGAGGCTTGTATAAAAAAATGGCTATTACAGAATTAATGATTCGTGATTTTAAGAAAAAATAAAATATTTTATCAAATATTATTGCAGCTGGCCTAATGGTCAGCTTTTTTTATGAAATATGTTATGCTGTTTTGTCTTATTCTAATAAAGATTTAGTTTATTTTTTACATTGAATATTTTTTAAAATGCAAAAGTCCTTTTATATTTGTGTAAATTAAAAATCACAATGTCTGTATTAGTAAACAAAGATTCAAAAATAATCGTTCAAGGTTTCACAGGGAAAGAAGGAACTTTTCATGCTGAACAAATGATTGAATATGGAACTCAAGTAGTTGGTGGTGTAACTCCAGGAAAAGGAGGGCAAACTCACTTAGGATTGCCAATTTTTAACACTGTAAAAGATGCTGTTGATCAAGCTGGAGCAGACGTTTCTATCATTTTTGTACCACCAGCATTTGCTGCTGATGCTGTAATGGAAGCTGCAGAAGCAGGTATTAAAGTAATTATCTGTATTACAGAAGGTATTCCAGTAGAAGACATGGTAAAAGTACAAGCGTATGTAGACCAAAGAGATGTAACATTAATTGGGCCTAACTGTCCAGGTGTTATCACTTCTGAGGAAGCTAAAGTTGGTATTATGCCAGGTTTCATTTTCAAAAAAGGTAAAGTAGGTATTGTTTCTAAATCAGGAACTTTAACATACGAAGCTGCTGATCAAGTTGTAAAAGCTGGTTACGGAATCTCTACAGCAATCGGAATTGGAGGTGATCCAATTATTGGAACTACAACTAAAGAAGCTGTTGAATTATTTATGAATGACCCAGAAACTGAGTGTATCGTAATGATTGGTGAAATTGGTGGACAATTAGAAGCTGAAGCTGCTCGTTGGATCAAAGAGAATGGAACTAAACCAGTTGTAGGATTTATCGCAGGTCAAACTGCACCAAAAGGTCGTACAATGGGACACGCTGGAGCAATCGTTGGTGGAGCTGATGATACAGCACAAGCTAAAATGGCAATTATGGAAGAATGTGGAATCCACGTTGTTGCATCTCCTGCTGATATCGGTGCTACTGTAGCAAAAGTTTTAGGATAAGAAAAATTCTTAATCAAAATAAAAAAAGGAACTCAAATTTGAGTTCCTTTTTTTATTTCTAGTTATTTAATATAAATACTTTTTGTCAGAATTTTTTATTTACCAAATTAATTTCAATTCGATGAAAGAGCTACAAAAACTCGTCATCATCATCAAAATCATCTCCCAATTCATCATCTTCTGGAGAATAATCTTCGATAAAAACTTTGAATAATCTTGGACAAATAATCTGTAGATTTGTTAAATTCTCATCATCCCAATCAAAATCAGGCTTTGGAGATTTTTCTGTAAAAAATTTAAAACATCCTTTATCTACAAAATCAATAATTTTATGTCCAAATTTATCGTAGAAAACATCATCGGCAATCAGATGAAAATCTTCAAACTCATATAAATCATTTTCGTTGAAACCTTCGTTGAAATAATCAGCTAAGTTATCTGGATTCAGTATTGCTTTTTCAAATAATTCTTCCCCTTGAGAAATAATCCAGTTCTTGTAAAAATAGAAATGTATAGGATCCGTATCATCATTCATAATGCATGCTGCACACCAAGTTTCGGTAGAATGTAAGGAATACGAATAAAATTCTAATCGTAATTGAAAACCAATAATATCATCAGCTGTTAGATTTTCTAATTCTTGCACTAAAGCCTTTTCTTGTTCTTGCAAATTATTGGCATTTTGCAAAGAATTCTCTATAATTTGCCAAAACAAATCTTCCTCTAGCATACGCGAAATGCGTTCAGAGGGAAGGGTTGAAGAATTAAACAAATCATCTAAAAAACTCATATTTCTACTTTTTAGTTTTTATTTAGTTGGTTTTATTTACTAAAAAATTATCTAACGTTTTATTTGCTAAATATTTAATTTATAAAATTTTTTAGCAAAATCTTTGTTTAATTTATAAAAAAAAAGCGTTGAAACCTATTAAATTTTCAACTATTTGCAATTATTTAGATAAATATTTGATTTTGTTGAAACTAAAAGATTTTAATCAAGAAAAATGAAATATTTCATTTTTTTTGATTAATTATAAGAAGTTATAATTCTAATTACTTAATAACATGTGGAACAAAACGGCTTTTATCGGTTGTGATAAACTGGTCACTTTCGCGGAATGTTATTCCACAGGATTCTTGTCCGATAATCCAACTTCCGATAATTGTATAACCTGTTTCTTCGTGATGTAAATCTGCTAAAGCTTGATAAATAAAGCCTTCTTCACCATATTCACCAGAAGTTTGTTCCGAAAGAATTCCGTCTTTTATGACTTCTACATTTGCGCCTTCTCGAGATAATAATGGTTTTTTGACATAATTTTTCATCTCTTTTGGTGAATCTGCATAAGCTTCTAACAACAACGGATGATTTGGGTACAATTCCCATAAAACAGGCAAAATAGCTTTGTTCGAAAGAATCATTTTCCAAGCTGGTTCTATCCAATTTGCATTCAATTCATCATTCTTGATGTTGTACGCAAATAATTCATTTACGAGCCATTCCCAAGGATAAAGTTTGAAAATATCTATAATTGGTTCTTCTTCTAAATCAACAAAATTGACATTGTTCCAACCAATTTCGTCAATGTAAATTAATTTGGTATTAATTCCGGCTTGTATAGCACAATCTCTTATATATTCGATATTTGTCAAATCTTCTAACGATTCTCTTACACAAGAAAAATGTAAGGTTTCACCTTTCAAATAAGGTTTTAACATTTTCCATGTTTCGATTAATTTATCATGAACAGAATTGAATTGATCTTTCGTTTCTCCAAAATAATTTTCCATCCAAAGCCATTGTACAACACCACATTCGAATAGAGAAGTTGGTGTATCAGCATTGAATTCTAATAATTTTAACTGATTGTTATTGTAAGCAAAATCAAAGCGCCCATAAATGCTTGGCGCATCATTTTCCCATGTATCAATCAAATAAGGTTGGATAAATTTTGGGATTTTAAATTCGTCTAAACGATTATTTTTAATTACATGTTCTACAGCATTTAAGCACATTTCCCACAATTCGTTTGTCGCTTCAAAAATAGTATCCGCTTCTTTTTCTGAAATTGAATAGTAATAATCTTCTACCCAATAGGTTTGTTTATTCTCGTCGGTATGATAGCCAAAGCCTATATTTTCTAGTCTTTCTTGCCAGTTTTCGTCCGCTTTTATTCTTTTTAATTGCATAAAATTTGTTTAAGATGAAACTGAACGAGAAGATGCTGATTTACCGAATCCACCGCGAATTGTTTGACTTTTATATGCTTTTGCTTTTGCTGCATTTGTTCCTACATTAGATTGTTTATGTAAACCTTGGCTTGCATAACCCATTCCGCCACCAGTTAAACTACGAAAAGCCATAAACCAAAGTAATGAACTTCCTATTCCACCATGATGTGAACCACCAGAATTTGAGGCATAATTTGATGTTACATCTGTATACGGCGCAGTAGAATCTGCACGCATATATACTTTTTGTGCATTATTTGTAGCAGGAGCTTCTTCACGATTCATACACGAACTTAAAACGGAAGAAACTAATACTAAAGTAACGACTTTACTTGCTCTTTTTTTTCTTTTATTCATGATTGGTTATTGTATGGTTACGTAAATAGGAATTTTTGTAGAATCGGTTGGTGTATATTGTTTGTGTGTAATCAATGTATCTATTTTTTCTGCAATCATCAAATCGTTTGACCAAATTTTTTGTTTGGTGATATGCAAAACAGAATCGCCTTTTGTTTCGGTTGTTAGAACAACTTCACGAGCAGACTTTTTATCAATCTGTTCTAAATTTTGATTTTCGTTTTGATTAGATTGACAAGCGAAAAAAGTTGTCAATGGAAGAGTTATTAATAAAAGTATTTTTTTCATGTTTTATAGACTTCGAACAAAGTTACATTATTTCACAAAAAAAGCACAATTCAGAAATTCTGAATTATGCTTTTAAAAAGTATAGTTTTTATAATTTATTATTCTAATTGTTTAAAATTAATAATTCTTCTTTCTTCATAGAACCAGTTTCTTTCAGTCTTGTGTGCCAAGAAAACGCTTCTTCTAAGATATGTGGCGTTTGACCACCTCTTTCTGCACAAGCTCTTTCGAAATAAGATAATAATTCTGCTTTATAATCTGGATGAGCACAATTGTTAATGATTTCGATGGCTCTTTCTCGTGGCGCTAATCCTCTTAAATCGGCTAAACCTTGTTCTGTTACAATAATATCGACATCGTGTTCTGTATGATCTGTATGAGAAACCATAGGAACGATAGAAGAAATATTACCATTTTTTGCTGTAGAAGAAGTAACGAATATTGAAATAAATGAATTACGGGCAAAATCTCCAGAACCTCCAATTCCATTCATCATATGTGTTCCTAAAACATGAGTTGAATTTACATTTCCATAAATATCACATTCTAAAGAAGTGTTGATACCAATAATTCCTAAACGACGAATAACTTCTGCAGAGTTAGAAATTGATTGAGGACGTAAAAGGATTTTACCTTTATAATTTTCAATATTTCCAATTACACGATCATAACATTCTTGTGAAACTGTCATAGAAGATGCTGAAGCAAATTTCATTTTACCAGAATCAATTAAATCAAATGTAGAATCTTGTAAAACTTCAGAATACATAACTAAATCTTCAAAATCTGAATGTTCTAAACCGCCTAAAACAGCATTAGCTACTTTACCAATTCCGCATTGTAATGGAATTAATGATTTTGTTAAACGACCTTCTTCAACTTCTTTTTCAAAGAATTTTACAATATTATTTGCAATAGCAGTAGTTGTTTCGTCAGCCGGTTGGATATCTCCTGGCGCATCTTGAATATTGTGAAAAACAATTCCGACAATTTTTGAAGGATCTACTTTTAAAACTTCTGTTCCAACTTTTGTGTCACAAGCTGTAATATTAATAGGCGTACGTTTTCCATATTCTTCTACACTATAAATATCATGAATACCTTTTATATTTGTAGGAATAGCTGTGTTGATTTCTATAATTAATTTATCTGCACTTGCAGCTATTTCAGCATTATTTCCGACTGAAGTTGTTGGAACTAAAGACCCATCTTCTAGGATTTCAGCGACTTCTAAAATTCCTAAATCAATTTTGAATTGACCATCTAAAATATGTTCAGCTGATTCTCCTAAATGCTGATCGATGAATAAAACATTTCCGGCATTTATATTTTTACGCATTACAGTATCAACTTGAAATGGTAAGCGTTTTTTTAGTGCTCCACTCTCTACTAAAGCAGTATCTGTTCCATGTCCTAATGAGGCTCCTGTAACTAAAGTGATTTTTAAATTTTCAGATTTTGCACGTTCAGCTAAAGCTTTTAATACAACTTTTGAATCACCTCCTCTTGTAAAACCACTAGAACCAACAGTCATTCCATCTTTTATAAGTTTAGCAGATTCCTCTGCTGTCATTACTTTTGACTGTAAGTCAGTTAATTTTATTCTTTCCAACATAATGCACTTTTTCTTTCTAAAACTTTTCAATAATTGTTCCCTGAAAAGGGATAATGACAAATATTGAATTAATTAATAAAAAGTTAATATCAAAAAAAGTCAAATAATTATTCATTTCAGTCATTATTATTTGTGTACATAATACATTATATGAAATAAATTATTATATTAGTTCACAATTAAGAAATTATGAATATACATTTGGATAATAAGTTCGAGACGCGATATTATTTAACCGAAATTGATAAGCTGCCAACTTCGATTTTCTGTTATCATAAGGAAATTTCCGAAGCTTACGTGGTTGAACATAAACATAACAAAGCTCAATTTCTTTATTGTGAAGGAGGAATAGTTTATGTAAAAATAGGAAAAGATACCTTTTATTTACCTGCAAGACACTTTATGTGGATACCACCTCATGTAGAACATAGTATACACCCAAATACACCAGAGGTGATTATGAGAAATCTATATTTTCCGATTAATGAAAGTGATAATTCTTTTTACAAAAAAGTTGGTATTTACCCTGCAGATGGATTGTTGTTAGAACTTTTATTATTTTCGAATCAATGGAAAGGAGATATAGTTCCAGAAAATAGAAGCGAATATATTATTGCGCAAGCTTTCAAAGAAATATTACCTAAAGTAAGCAAAAGTAGTTTACGTCTGGCTTTGCCACTTCCACATGATGAACGTCTGAAAAAAATTGTTCAATTCTTAGATGATAATATGGATTCTTCAATCACAATGAAGAAAATAACTGCCGAATTTGGATTTTCGGAACGATCATTGTCACGATTATTTCAAAAGGATTTGAATATGACATTTGTTCAATATTTTACGATTTTGAGAATGTTACGAGCTTTACAATTATTGATTGATAATACATACTCTATTAGCGAGATTTCGACAATGGTTGGTTATAATAGTTTACCAACTTTTAGCAATACATTCCAAAAAGTAATTGGTGTTCGACCAACAGATTACTCAAAGAAGAAAAATATATTATAAAATAAGGTATGAAAATTTATCAAGTAAGTGGATTGGGTGCAAATGCAAATGCTTTTCGAAATCTACGCTTGGAACAAGATTTTGAGCAAGTTTATATTCCTTGGTTAAATCCAGAGAAAGATGAAACTTTGGCTCATTATACCGAAAGATTATTAGATAAAATAAATCCCACAGAAGATTTTCTTTTGATGGGATTATCTTTTGGTGGAATAATTGTTCAGGAAATGAATCGGTTTATAAATCCTAAACATACTTTTCTTATTTCTACTGTAAAAAATAGGGCAGAATTGCCAAAATTATTTCGATTTTCAGCTTCTATTAATGCACACAAAATAATTCCGATGAGTTTTTTAACTTCAGACCGAACATTTTCATATATGATGATGCGAAAATTGTATTATACTGATCGTGAAAAAGATAATATAGATGATATTTTTGAGTTTAGAAATGAAGAATATTTGCGTTGGTCGATTCATAAAATTGTGAATTGGGAGCATTCTACGTCTTATCACGAAGAAAATATTACGCATATTCATGGAACAAAAGATATTGTTTTTCCAATTGACTGTATTAAAGATGCGATACCAATAGAAGGAGGAACGCACATTATGATTATGCAAAAGCCAAAATTAGTAAGCGAAGAAATAAATAAAGTATTAATCACTTTATAAAATTAATATATATACAAATAAAAAAATGAAACAAAATATATTAAAAGGAGCAGAAGCAGAGCTATTGAAAGGATCAAATAATGTTGGAGTTTTAGTTATACATGGTTTTACAGGCACAACGCAGAGTATGAGATTAGTAGCTTACGCTCTTCATGAAAAAGGATTTACTGTAAATATGCCTCGTTTAAAAGGTCATGGAACTACTCCAGAAGATATGGAATCTTGTACCTATAATGATTGGAAAGAATCTGTGAATGAAGCTTACAATGAATTGAAACCTTTAGTAAAAGAAATTTTTGTTTTGGGATTATCTATGGGAGGAACTTTGACTTTATATAGTGCTATAAATTTCCCTATTAAAGGTGCAATAGTTATAAATGGAGCTGTAAACCTTACTTCTATGGAAGAAGTCTATAAAAATCCTACTTCTCAACGTTTTATAGAGGGAATAGGTTCTGATATTAAAAAAGACGGAGTTGTAGAATTGGCATACGAGAAAACTCCTAAAAAATCGATAAAAGAAATCGTTGATTTTACAAAAGAAATTAGGGAAGAACTGAATAAAATTACTTGTCCTATATTAATTTTTTCTTCAATAGAAGATCATGTCGTTCCACCTGCAAATTCAAAATATATTTATGACCATGTTTCTAGTCTATCAAAAGAATTAATAGAATTAGAAAATAGCTATCACGTAGCTACATTAGATAATGACTTAAATCTAATAGTATCAAAAACATTAGAATTTATTGAAGTAAATTCATAAAATGAAAAAAAGCTTGAACATTTGTTCAAGCTTTTTTAATTTATAAATCTTCTGTTGTATTCTCTTCTTCGAAATAACTTTTTTCTAAAGCAAAATTTTCAGCGTTAATAACATCAAATTCGCCAATTTTTGTTCGACGAAGTGCTGTTAAATATCCGCCTGAATTAACTGCTTTTCCAAAATCAAAAGCTAAAGAACGAATATAAGTTCCTTTGCTACAATTTACTTCAAAATCGACAAAAGGTAAATCTATTTTTGTGATTTTAAAATCGTGAATTGTAATTTTACGTGCTTTACGTTCTATTTCTTGACCTTCTCGAGCTAATTCGTATAAACGTTTTCCATCAACTTTTACAGCCGAATGCATAGGAGGAAATTGTTCTATTTCTCCAATAAATTGTTTTGTAGCTTCGTGAATAATTTCTTCTGTGATATGTTCAGTAGGAAAAGTTTGATCTTCTTCTGATTCTAAATCATATGTTGGCGTTGTAACTCCAAGTTTTATTGTACCAGTATATGTTTTTTCTTGAGCTTGAAATTCATCAATTCGTTTTGTCCATTTTCCTGTACAAACCAATAAAAGTCCTGTTGCTTTTGGATCTAAAGTTCCAGCGTGTCCAACTTTTATTTTCTTTAAATTATATGCTTTTCTGATGTTCCAACGAATTTTGTTTACGACATCAAAAGATGTCCAATCAAGAGGTTTATCAATCAAAAAAACATGACCTTCTTGTATTTTCTCTACATTCATTTTATTTGTGCTGAATCATTGTAGTTTCTATAGAAGCAGCATTGTCTTTTTCTACTTGAGAAGGATTATTATTCCAGAAATAAATCAATAAAATAATACCGATTATTATTCTGTACCAACCCCAAAATTTGAAACCGTATTTTGTTAAAACTGTGATAAATGTTTTCACGGCAATTAAGGCAACAATAAATGCAATAACATTTCCAATTACAAATAACATTATATGTTCTTGATCTTGCAAAATCATTTCGTAACCTTTCATTGGATTTGCTGTATTTTCTCCCCAAGTTTTTACGAAGATAGAATAAACGGTAACAGCCAACATGGTAGGAACAGCTAAAAAGAATGAAAACTCTGCTGCTGCTTTACGCGATAAACCTTGTGTCATACCACCAATAATTGAAGCGGCAGAACGAGAAGTTCCTGGCATCATAGCTAAACATTGCCAAAAACCAATAATAACAGCTTTTTTTATTGTAATATCTTTTTCGTCGTTAATTTTAGGATTTTTAAACCATTTGTCCACAAATAATAAAATAACTCCTCCGAAAACTAACATTCCAGAAATAGCAACTTGATTTCCTAAAACAGCTTCGATTTTATCGTCAAATAATTTTCCTAGAATAAGAGCAGGTACAACTGCACAAGCTAATTTGATATAAAAATTGAAATTAAAATTTTTGAAGTCAAAGAATTTTTTCCAATATAAAACTACGATTGATAAAATAGCTCCAAATTGAATAGAAACTTGAAACATTTTAAGAAATTCACTTTCTGGCATTCCCATTAATGCAGCTGTGAATCCCATGTGTGCTGTAGAAGAAATTGGTAAATATTCAGTAAGTCCTTCTATAATAGCAATGATAATTGCTTGTAACGTATTCATTATTTTTCTTTATTCGGGTTGATTAAAATGGCATAAATTTCGACGATGAAACCAACGACAACTAAGAATGGCGCTAATCGAATTCTTCGAAAAGAATAAATTTCGTCGTTCCAATAATTTGCGTCCCAAGTTCCATCTGGTCTTGTATTAGCATCGTGTCCTGTCATTAATAAAAATCCAAGACCAATTAAGGCAACACCAATTGCCATAAAGATGTAATTTCTTTTTCCGAATAAAAAAGTAAAACCAGCATCATTCTTAGATGCTGATTTTTTTGTTGTATCGATAGTGTTTGATTTCATTAGTAAAGTTGATCAGTTTTTAATCTTAAATAACGCCATGCAGCAAATAATGTACTGAATACTGCAATGATAACTCCAATTCCGATAAGAACAAGAATCAATGGAGTAAAGTTAGGATTCCAAAGTACTAAACCTACTTTTGTAGCTAGAATATACCATAGAAAGCCTAATCCTATTACGGCTACAAAAGCAGCGAAGAAACCAAGAATGGCAGCTTCTATCAAGAATGGTTTTACAATAAAACGTCTACGTGCACCAACTAATTGCATTGTTTTGATGCTGAAACGTTTTGCGTAAATTTTCAATCGTATAGAGTTGTTGATTAAAACAACAACAATAATTAGGAAGATGATAGCGAAAATCATAATCCAGAAAGTAATTTTGTTGATGCTGTGATAAATTGTTACCATAGCTTCTTTATCACTTTTTACTTCATCGATGATTTGATTTTTAGCTAATACTTTATTAATAGAATCAATTTGTTCAACAGATTGTATCAAGGCTGGGTTCAAAGTAATTTGAACTGAAGCAGGGAAAATGCTTTCTTCAAAGAAATCACTTCCATCTGTTCCTAAATCCTTTTTTGCAATTTTAGCAGCTTCTTCCTTGCTAATATATTGTGTTGCTTCAACAAAAGGATATTTAACTTTCAACGAATCGATATAAGATTTTTGTAAATCAAGTTCCTTATCTTTTAATTTTGGATCTTCGACATCTTTAAAATATGCCTCGATTTTTAACTCTCTTTTTAGATGTTCTGCGTAACTTTGTGCATTAATGACAATTAAGCCGAAAATACCTAATAGAAATAAAACAAGCGAAATACTAATCACAACAGTGATGTTTGATGATCGCAGTCTTTTTTTCTCAAATTTATCGTTCGTTTTTGACATTTGGGTTAATTTTGGGGCTAAGATAAAAAAAACTTATTTCGCAAGAAAGATATTCTAATATATATTCTACGGTAAGTTGGTTAAAGAAAACTTAAAATTTAGAATTTTTGAAAGTAAAAGCTAAAAAACATTTAGGTCAACATTTTTTGAATGATGAAAATATTGCACGAGACATTGCCGAAGGTTTAACATGGCAAGGTTATAATCGTGTCTTAGAGATAGGGCCAGGAATGGGCGTGTTGACAAAATATATTTTACAAGCAAAGAAAAATATAGAAGTTGTAGAGATTGATACAGAATCGGTAGAATATTTAAAAGAATATTATCAACCATTTCATCCAGGATTTAAAATTCATTCTGAAGATTTCTTGAAAATGGACTTTTCATCAAAGTTTGATGAACAAATAGCTATTTTAGGAAATTTTCCATATAATATTTCTTCACAAATTATTTTTAAAGCATTAGAAGAACGTCATAACGTTCCAGAAGTTTGTGGGATGTTTCAGAAAGAAGTTGCTGAACGAATTGCATCTAAAAAAGGAACAAAAGATTATGGAATACTTTCTGTTTTAGCGCAAGCATATTATCATTGCGAATATTTGTTTACTGTACCCGAACATGTTTTCACACCTCCACCAAAAGTAAAATCTGGTGTGATTATTATGAAACGTTACCGTACAGAAATTGAAGGAGTTGAACAGAAAAGATTCTTTCAAGTTGTAAAAGCGGGTTTTGGGCAAAGAAGAAAAACGCTTCGTAATTCATTGAAAGCTTTAGGTATTCCAGAAGATTTAAATGATCACGAATTTTTGAGTATGCGAGCAGAACAATTATCTGTTGAGGATTTTATTGAATTAACGAAAAGAATGAAATAGAGATGGAGGTGAAAATTACAAAAGATTTTATTGAACTTTTAAACGAAAAAATTAATGAACAAAATGCAAAAGCAGTTAAGGAGATGTTACAAGACTTGCATCCTGCTGATATTGCTGAATTGTTCGATGAGCTTTCGACCAAGGAACAATCCTTTGTAATTGATTTACTCGATAATGAGATTTCTGCCGATATTCTTCTCGAATTAGAAGAAGATGATCGTCGTAAATTCTTGAAAACACTTACAGCGAAAGAAATTGCTGAAGATGTTATCAATGAAATGGATACTGATGATGCTGTTGATGTCATCAATGAACTTTCAGACGAGAAAAAGGACCAAGTAATTGCTCAATTAGAAGATCAAGAACATGCAAGAGAAATTGTAGATCTTCTACGTTATGACGAAGATACAGCAGGAGGTTTGATGGGAAAAGAGTTAATTAAAGTCAATAAAGATTGGACTGTAATAACTGCTGTTAAACAAATGAGAAAACAAGCTGAAGATTTCGAAGAGGTTTTTTCTATTTATGTGGTAGATGAAGACGAAAAATTACTTGGAACCTTAAGTCTAAAACGTTTATTAACAACTTCTGCAAAAACAAAAGTAGCCGATGTTTACAATGAAAAAATTCAATATGTAAAAACTTATACAAAAGATATGGAGGTTGCGAAAGTAATCGAAAAATATGATTTGTACGAAGTTCCGGTTGTGGATGAATTAATGCGTTTAGTTGGTGTAATTACAGTAGATGATGTGATTGATGTAATTCGTGAAGAAGCTGAAGAAAACTATCAATTAGCAGCAGGTATTACACAAAATGTAGATTCTGACGATAATATATGGAAATTAACAAGAGCGCGTTTACCTTGGCTTTTGTTAGCTTTGGTAGGAAGTTTTGTTGCTGTAAATGTTTCACAAAGTTTTAGTGATGCAATGAATTTGTATCCGCAATTATTCTTTTTTACACCACTTGTAGCCGCGATGGCAGGAAATGTAGGCGTGCAATCTTCAGCGATTATTGTACAAGGTTTGGCAAATAGTAATATCACAGGATCTATATGGAAACGATTAGGAAAAGAAATGTTATTGGCATTGCTTAATAGTACATTATTAGCGTTAGTTTTATTATTAGCCACACATTTTTTAATGAGTACGAGTTACGAAATTTCATCAACCATTGTATTAGCTTTAGTAATTGTAATGATTTTAGCAAGTTTAATCGGGACTTTTATTCCAATTATGTTGCATAAATATGGCGTTGATCCAGCAATCGCAACTGGTCCATTTATTACAACAAGTAATGACATTTTTGGATTATTGATTTATTTCTCAATCGCAAAAATGATTTTAGGATTTTAAAAAGGAATAGAATGAAAACTTTAAAGATTATAGGAATAGCAACGCAAACATCGAACAATAATAATCAAGCAATAGAAGATTTAGGAAAATTGTGGAATCAATTTTTTACTGAAAATATTATAGCTAAAATTCCGAACACAATCAATTCTAATATTTATGCTGTTTACACAGATTACGAAAATGATTTTACAGGAAAATATACAACATTAATTGGTTTAGAAGTTTCTTCTTTAGATGATATTCCGACAGGAATGATTGGACGCGAATTCAAACCTCAAACTTTCAAAAAATATAGTGCAAAAGGAGAGCTGCACGAAGCTGTCGGTAGAATGTGGAACGAAATCTGGAAGGATGATGCGAAGCTAAATCGTACTTACAATTATGATTATGAATTGTACACAGAAAAAGCTCAAAATCCTGCTGATGCCGAAGTTGAAATTTATATTGGAGTGAAGGATTAGTGTGATTGAATTGTTCATTTCTATTAAAAATAATGAAAGAACCAAAACCGAGATTTGTAACGAAGAAAGCGATTGAGGAATTAACAAAAGGTTTAAATCTTGTCTATAATTTAGAGGATTATCAAGATTGGGAATATATTGTTGGTCAACCTGAAGATATAGAAAAGTATATCAATTACTATAATTCTGAAGTTGATGAAGATAACAAATTTGCCTTAATGGAGATTATTATTCAAGTATTAGAAGAACAAGAAGAAATGGACTTTTTTAAATATTTAGAAATCGTACAAAAATTACTTTATACAAATTTCAAAATACATGAATACACAATATTCTATTGGTCGTCTTTCGATCAAGAAAATTTAGAAGATACGTGGAAAATCTCACCGTATATGCGAGATTTATGGAATAAAAATATAACGTTTACTTCTTCAACAAAATCTTAAATTCTGTTCCAGTTTCTTTGGAAGATTTGGAAACAAATATTTTTCCATTGTGATATTCTTCTACAATTCGTTTGGCTAAAGACAAACCAAGTCCCCAACCACGTTTTTTGGTTGTAAATCCAGGTTCGAAGATCTTTTTCTGTAATTTAATAGGAATTCCAGAACCTGTATCTGATATAGAAATTTCTACAAATTTATTTGCAGTTGTTGTAATCACAATATCCAAAACGCCTTTATTTTGCATTGCATCGGCTGCATTTTTCATTAAATTTTCGATCACCCAAGTATATAAAGAAGCGTTGAGGTAAATATTATATTCTTCGACATCGGTCTTGAAATTCACTTCAATTCCTTTAGAAATGCGCTGAGAAATATAATCAACAGTTTGTTTTGAAGTCGAAACAATATCGGATAATTTTAATTCAGAAGTTGAACCAATTTTAGAAAAACGTTCAGCAATATGTTTCAATCGATCAACATCTTTTTCAATTTCGATAACCGATGTTTGGTCAATATCTTCTAATTTCAAAAGTTCTACCCAGCCCATTAAAGATGAAAGCGGAGTTCCTATTTGATGCGCAGTTTCTTTAGCCATTCCAGCCCATAAATAACTTCTTTCGGTATCACGAATCGTTTTGAAATACCAATACGAAAAACCAAAAAACAATAAGACCAACACAATAATTATGAGTGGATAATATTGTAATTGATTGAGAAGATTTGAGTTTTTGAAATACACATAATTTTTAGTTCCGATCAATTCAACATCAATAGTTTGCTCCGAAGATTTCATTTTATTGATATATTTTTCTAATTGAACTGAATCATTCAAGATTGATTTATCAATATTTTTAGAATCTATAATAACACCTTTTTCATCGACAAGAACAACGGGAATAGATTTGTTGTCTTCGATTAATTTAAACAAAAAATCTTGTGTTTTAGAATCCAAAAATTCAGATGAGCTAATCAATTCCAATGATCGTGCATAATTCTCTACACGTTTGTGTTCTTCACGTTTTAGTTCTTGAACAATTTTGTTACTCGACCATATTGTAATGGCAAAAATAGCAAATATTATAAAGAAGCCGATCCAACGTTTATTTATTTTTTTTGTTAGAAAATTTATCATCTAAGTGTAAAATCTTTCTTAAATTTATATCAAATGTAATGATTATTTGATTATAGTATATTTTTATGGCAGGATAAGATAAATATGATGAAAGTAATTTTTTTTAAAACCTTAAATAGTTTATTTTTGTAGCTAAATCTCATAGAGAGTAAAATTTATGGATCGTTTTTCGTTTTTAAATGCCGCTCATTTAGAGTTAATAGGCGACTTATATGATCAATACGTCCAATATCCGGATAGTATTGAACCAAGTTGGAAAGCTTTTTTCCAAGGATATGACTTTGCAAATGCAACATATGATGGAGAACCATTATTTGCACCGCAAGCAGCTTCTAACAGAGGTAGTCAAACACCACAAGCAGTTGTAAATCCTGCTGTTTCTAATCAAGTTCCAGACAATGTACAAAAAGAGTTTAAAGTAATCAATTTAATTGATGCTTACCGTACGCGTGGACACTTGTTTACAAAGACAAACCCTGTTAGATCTCGCAGAACTTTTGAACCTTCATTAGATATCAAAAACTTCGGTTTAACTGATGCTGATTTAGATTTAAGATTCAATGCTGGTGAAATTTTAGGTATTGGTGGACCAATCACTTTACGTGAAATCATTGGACACTTAGAAAACATGTACTGCGGATCTATCGGAATCGAGTATATGTATGTAAGAGAACCTCAAAGAATTAATTGGATTCAAAATTGGTTAAACCAAAATTTGAATCAACCAAAATTATCTAAAGAGGAGAAAGAACGTGTTTTAGAAAAGTTGAATGAAGCAACAGCTTTTGAAAACTTTATGCACACAAAATATGTTGGACAAAAACGTTTCTCAGTAGAAGGAAATGAATCTTTGATTCCTGCTTTGGATACATTGATTAATCGTTCTGCAGATCACGGAGTACAGGAAGTTATCGTTGGGATGGCTCACCGTGGACGTTTGAATGTTTTGGCTAACATTTTTGGAAAATCATATTCTCAAATCTTTTCAGAATTTGAAGGGAAAGCTTTTGATACAGATTTAATGGCAGGTGATGTTAAATATCACATGGGATCTTCAAATCAAATCAAAGCATTGAATGGGAAAGAAATCTTAATTAATTTGGCACCAAATCCATCTCACTTAGAAACTGTAGATGCAGTTGTAGAAGGGATAACTCGTGCAAAAGTTGAAGAAGATTACAAAGATGATTATTCTAAAATTATTCCAATCTTAATTCATGGAGATGCTGCAGTAGCTGGACAAGGAATCGTTTACGAAGTTGTTCAAATGGCAGGATTAGATGGTTACAAAACAGGTGGTACAGTACATGTTGTTGTAAATAACCAAATCGGATTTACAACAAACTATTTAGATGGACGTACATCTACATATTGTACAGATGTTGCTAAAGTAACATCATCTCCTGTAATGCATGTAAATTCTGATGACGTAGAAGCGGTAGTTCATGCTTTCCGTTTTGCAGCAGATTATCGTGCACAATTCGGTTCTGATGTATTCATCGATTTATTAGGATACCGTAAATATGGACATAACGAAGGTGATGAACCAAAATTCACTCAACCTAAATTATATAACTTAATCGCTAAACACCCAAATCCTCGTGAAATTTACAAGGATAAATTATTAAAAGAAGGTGTAATAGGAGAAGAAATTGTTAAACAAAAAGAAGCTGAATTTAAAGCTTTATTAGAAACCAATTTCGAAGCTTCTAAAGAAATAGAACGTAATCACATTTTCCCTTTCATGCCAGAAGAGTGGGAAGGATTTGAAATTGCAGACGAGGCGAAAGTCTTTGAACATGCAGATACAGCTTATAATGAAGCTAAATTAAGAGAAATTGCAAAAGCTGTTTCTACAGTTCCAGAAGGTAAAAAGTTAATCAAAAAAGTTTCTCGTTTAATTGAAGGTCGAGGAAAAATGATTGAGGAAGATAAAATCGACTGGGGATTAGGAGAAGCTTTAGCTTTCGGTTCTATTTTAACAGACGGACGTAATGTACGTGTTTCTGGGGAAGACGTAGAACGCGGAACGTTCTCTCACCGTCACGCAGTTGTAAAAACTGAAGACACAGAAGAAGAAATTATTTTATTAAATCATATCAATAATGAGCAAGGTAAATTAAGAATTTACAACTCATTATTATCTGAATATGCAGTTTTAGGTTTTGATTATGGATATGCAATGGCAAATCCAAAAGCGTTAACTATTTGGGAAGCTCAATTTGGTGATTTCGTAAATGGAGCACAAATTGTAATCGACCAATATATTTCTGCAGCAGAAGATAAATGGAAATTACAAAATGGTTTAGTAATGTTATTACCTCATGGATATGAAGGACAAGGAGCAGAGCACTCTTCAGCACGTTTAGAGCGTTTCTTACAAATGTGTGCTGGTAACAATATGTTTGTTGCTAATATCACAACTCCAGCCAATTTCTTCCATGCATTAAGAAGACAGGTTGTAACAGATTACCGCAAGCCGTTGATTGTAATGTCGCCAAAATCATTATTACGTCATCCATCAGCAGTATCATCATTGGCAGATTTTGCAAACGGAGGTTTCCAAGAAATAATCGAAGATGTAACTGTAGATGCGAAAAAAGTTAAAAAAGTAGTTTTCTGTTCAGGAAAAATTTACTACGATTTAGACAAAAAACGCCAAGAATTAGGAGATACAGAAACTGCAATTATTCGTTTAGAACAATTATATCCTTTAAATGAAGAAAAAGTAGATGCTATCATCTCTAAATTTGGTAAAGCTAAATTGATTTGGGCACAAGAAGAACCAGAAAATATGGGAGCTTGGATGTACATCTTACGTAAATTAAGAAAATATCCATTCGATGTAGTTTCTCCAGCAGAAAGTGCTGCTACAGCACCAGGTTCAAGTAAACGTTGGGCTGCAATTTACGAAGAGGTAATTAATAAAGTATTCAATTAAAAAATAAAGCTAATAGATATGTTAGAAATGAAAGTCCCATCACCAGGGGAATCAATCACAGAAGTAGAGATTGCTACGTGGTTAGTAAAAGACGGTGATTACGTAGAAAAAGACCAAGCAATAGCAGAGGTAGACTCAGATAAAGCAACATTAGAATTACCAGCAGAAGAAAGTGGAATTATTACTTTAAAAGCTGAAGAAGGTGATGTTGTAGAAGTAGGACAAGTTGTTTGTCTTATTGATACATCAGCTGCTAAACCAGAAGGAGGAAGTGCACCAGCTGCAGAAGCACCTAAAGCGGAAGTTAAAGAAGAAGTAAAAGCTGCTCCAGTTGCTACACCAGCACCTGCTGCTCCAGCTACGACTTATGCTACGGGAACTCCATCTCCAGCTGCTAAAAAAGTTTTAGATGAAAAAGGTATCGATGCTTCTCAAGTAAAAGGATCAGGACGTGACGGACGTATCACTCAAGATGATGCTGTACGTTTTACTCCAGCTATGGGAACAGCTCCAATTTCTGGAAACCGTTCTCAGTCTGAGAAAAAATTATCTTCATTACGTCGTAAAATTGCACAACGTTTAGTTTCTGTTAAAAACGAAACTGCAATGTTAACAACATTCAACGAAGTTGATATGTCTGCAATTTTTGAATTACGTAATCAATATAAAGACGAATTCAAAGCTAAACATGGTGTTGGTTTAGGATTTATGTCTTTCTTTACAAAAGCTGTTACACGTGCATTAGAGTTATATCCAGATGTAAACTCTATGATTGATGGTGATTACCAAGTGAAGTTTGACTTTGCTGACGTTTCTGTTGCTGTATCAGGACCAAAAGGTTTAATGGTGCCAGTAGTACGTAACGCAGAAAACTTAACTTTCCGTGGTGTTGAGCAATCTATTAAAGATTTAGCGATCAAAGTACGTGACGGAAAAATTTCTGTTGATGAAATGACAGGAGGTACATTTACAATCACTAATGGTGGTGTATTTGGATCTATGATGTCAACTCCAATCATCAACCCACCTCAATCAGGTATCTTAGGTATGCACAATATTGTTGAGCGTCCAGTAGTCAAAAACGGACAAATCGTTATTGCTCCAATGATGTATGTTGCTTTATCTTATGATCACCGTATTATTGACGGACGTGAATCTGTAGGATTCTTAGTTGCGGTTAAAGAAGCGGTAGAAGATCCATTAAATGTATTAATGGGAGGAGATGCTAGAAGAGCTTTAGAATTGTAATACAAAAAACATTCTAACAATCCATAAATTGAAAGCCATTCGTAAGAATGGCTTTTTTATTTTTACATCGAAATTATCTAATCCTATTCTCTTCTTCATTTACTTTATTCTCTTTCGAGATCGATTTATTTAGTCTACCAAAATTATATTTAATACCTAAAGAAAATTCTTGATAATCGACTAAAAATAAATTCTTAGAACTAATTTTATCATAATTCAATGTTTCGCTAAACTTCATTTGTTTGAATAAATCATTGAAGCGAATTGAAAAATCCACGTTTTTATATGATTTTGTCAATCCAAGATTAATCATTACTTGAGAATTTCGATCATAAATTCCTTCTGTTCGTTTGCTTAACCAATAACCATCAACCATAAAATTGAAATCTTTTCCTAATTTGAAATTGTGATTTGAATAGAAATAGATGTACGGAGCAGATTTATTGAGTATAGCTTTCGAATCAAGAATTTTATTGTAAATCATGGCTAAACTAATTTGTGTTGACCAAAATTTATATTCAAAAGGAACATCCAAACTAATTGAAAAATTTTTTTCTTTTTCAAAATTTACCGTGGTAAATATTGATACATTTCTCACATTATCATAAATCAATGTGTAATTCATCGGATTTTTACTTTGATAATACGTTACGTTCATATTCCATTTTTTCAATGAATAATTTGCCGAAAATGTGTTAGTGTAAGTTGGACGAATATCAAAATTTCCGCTATATTCGATATAAGGACTTCCGTACAAATTCCCAGAAGAAAGATTGCTGTAATTCGGTCTGTCAATTGTCCTTTTATAATAGATTGTCAGTGCATTTTTATTCTCAAAAGTGTAATTTATTTCTGCATTCGGAAACCAATCGATGTATTTTTTATCAATATCCGAAAGTTGTTTTATTTCATCAAAACCTTTAGAATTGGTTGTTTCTGTTCTTAATCCAACTTTATAATTCCATTTTTCATAGTTTTTTGTGTATTGTAAATAGGCTGCTAGATTCAGTTCTTTGAAATTATAAAGAAATTCTTCTGATGATTCATTAGGAAAAAACGTTTGATTAGTTGTTTCTGATTTTGCATGCGTAAAACGTCCACCAAATTCAATTTTTTGGTCTGATTCAAACTTTTTCTCAACATCAAATTTCCCTGCAAAAACCTTAAGACGATATTTTTGATAGCGCGATTGATTGTATTCTACATCATTTTCATCCATCTTATTGTAAAAATCATACGTTGTTCCTGTATTATAAATCGTGTATTGTAAACCTGTTAAAATACTTGCGTCAATTGACTTAATATTTTTATTGTAATTCATCAAAGTATTCACAAGATTTCGGTGATTTTCATTATCATTTAATGTTAAAATAGATTGATTTTCATTATTTTCTGAGTATGCTGTTTTGGTGTAGATCAAACCTTTATCTTTTCTAAAATTCGAATGAATAGCGAATGAAAGATAATCTCCAGCTTCATTTAATTTTTGAAAAAAGTTTGTGTTTACAATAAAATGTGGACGTTTAGTTTGAGATTTTATGAAATAATTGGATTGAATATTTTTGTCTTTTACTCGATAATCAAATCCATTTCCTTCCCACGGATTTAATTGATTATAAGAAGTGTTCAATTTAAACTCGCTTTTATTTTTACGAATTTGAAAAGTCGAATTGAAATAATTATTAAACTTCCTTTTGAAAGATAATGTTTCTTGTAAAGTTAATTTTAAACCTTCTTTTTTACTTTTTTTAAGGTTTATTTTTATGACAGACTTTCCATTTGCTTCATATTTCGCAGAAGGATTTTTGATAATCTCAATCGATTTTATGTCTTCAATTGCTAAGTTCGAAATGGTCGAAAAATCAACTTGCTGATCGTCCAAATATAGCAAAGGATTTCCTTTTCCTATAATGGTCAATGTTTCTTGATCTGCGCCTAAGATGACATTTGGTAATTTTGAAAATAATTCTTTGGTTGTAGCAAGTTTATTGAAATTTGAATTAGCGACATCGATATTATAATTGCCATTTTCTATTTTAAAAGTTTCTTTTTTTCCATTGATTACAACTTCATCAATTTGCACAGCTTCATCAATATTAAAGAGAAATATTTTATTTTCATTTAAATAAAAAGGTTCTTCATCTTGAATTTTATTGTTGTAAATAATTGAAATTGAATAAGTTTTTGGATCTAAATTTTCAAAGTTAAATCTTGAATTTTCAGTTTCGATTGTTTGAATAACATTTTGAAATTCATCGTACAAAATAACTTTTATGTGAATTGCTTTTGCTTCATTTTCTAATGAAATATTTCCTGTAATCGAATATGTTGCTTGCGCAGAAGCAAAAGAGCTGATCAAAATGAGAATTAATTGTAAAAATTTCATAATAAAATTGTGTTAATTATTGTTTTACTTACATTTAGCAGAAGTAAAATTTTTGTTTGAACAATTTTAATTTATATTTTTAAATGTTTTTCATCAACTTGGTGTCAAATGATAATTGTTTACAATATTATTTAAATTAAACAAATACAATATGTTACGCTTTATAATTTCCGGAAATAGATTTCTTAAATTTGTCATAATTATTCTGTTCATATTCAGTTCAGTAAACATGTTTGGAAAAACAGAAAATGGTAAAGTTGAATTTTTGCGTGAAAAAAATAATGAATTAGTCGAAGAAAATCTTCGAATGATAGATTCTACTATCTCAGTAGCATATCGATTGGATGATAAAGTTGTTTTGGGTGAAGCTTATATTGAAAAAGGAAATTATTTTTTGGAGCAACGTAATTACAATAGTGCATTGAAAAATTTTACTATTTCGAAACAGTTATCAACCGAAATAAAAGATGATTTTACATTTTATTCTTCTCTTGTAGGAATAGCAAAAGCAAAGGAAAATCTGTATGAAATAAAGGAGTCTATAGAGTTGTATGAAGCTTCTTTGTTATATTTCGAAAAACATAAACAGCAGTCAAAATCCTTCAGTATTTATCTTTCAATTCTTGGGAAATTGTCTTATTTGTATAGCAAGACAAATCGGCTGAATAAAAGCAATTATTACAATAAAATTGAGTTGTCTGAAACGGTTGATACAGCAAATTATCACTATGCTTTAAAGAATAAAGGTATTATTGATTTTTACAAAAAAGATTATTATTCGTCATTTAATACGTTGAAAAAAGCGCAACGAGTTTTTTGGAAGCAAAATGATATCAAATGGTATGTGATTTCGGAACAATTTTTAGGTGAAATTTTATATCAACAAAAGAGAAATAAAGAAGCTATTGCCTATTTTAAAAATGTTGTGGAATTCTCGAAACAATATAAAATTCTTGATGAAGAATTACGACTTTCTTATGAACGAGTAGTTGAATACAACGAGAAGTTTGGCAATAATCGTGATAAACTATTAGCTGTAAATAATTTATTGTCTTTTGATAGTTTATTTTATTTGGCTGATCATACTGTTTTGAAACCAAATCTCGAAAAATATGAAAATACATTTCTGAAAACAGAACGAAATTTATTGAAAGAAAAAAATCAAAGCTTTAAAAGAATTTCATTTTTTTGTTTAGTAGCAATCTTAATTTTTAGTGGAATTTTCTTTTATAAAATGAATCAAAATCATCAAAAAAAGAAAGAATATTTACAAAAATGTCTTGATGAAATTTCAATAATTGAAACTGAAATTACGCAAGGAAATCAATTAGAAAAAACTAAATATGAAGTTATAATAGATGAAGATTTTGAACAAAGTTTACAATTATTTGAAGAACAGAAACTGTTTTTAAATCCAAAAATTTCGTTGAATGATTTGGTTAAGGAATTGAATGCTAATCGAACAATTGTATCAAATTATATTAACCGTTCTAGGTCCAAAAATTTTAATCAATATATTAATGAATTGAGAATTAATCATCTTTTGAATCGTTTAGTCGATGAACCATATCTCAAAAAATATACAATTGATGCTTTAGCTGAGGAAACAGGTTTTAATTCAAGAAAAACTTTTTCGGATGCGTTTTTAGATCATACAGGATTTCGACCTTCTAATTTTATTAAAAACTTATCAAAATAAAAAAAACCGCTATAAAGCGGTTCTTTTTAATCTATTTAATGAAATACGTTATGCCTAGAGTTAGAAATGAAGAACGATTTTTTCCATTATCCCAATTTTTAAAATCATATGTATCGATTAATCCATATTGATATCTAAGGTTGAACTCAATTTGTCTATTAATAGAATATCCTCCACCAAGATTAAATGCAAAATCGAATGATTTTGGAACATTGTTTTCTTTTTCAGGTTCTCCTTCATCAAATTTTTCAGATACTTTAAAACCTAATTGAGGACCAGCTTCCACAAAGAAATCTTTTCCTTGATCATCAAAATAATATTTATACATAATCGGAATATTAATATAGTTTAAGAAGGCTTTATATTTTTTTCCTCCCTCTTTATATAAAGAATATTCTCCTTGATTTGTATATAATACTTCTGCTTGTAAATAATGATTTTCGTTTTTTGTAGTTAATGGATATTTAGCAACAGCCCCAACTAAGAATCCAATTCTTTCTTTAGAAACACCATGGACAATGGTTGTGTTACTAAGTCCAGCACCTCCTTTTACCCCAAATTCAAGTTGAGCAAAAGAAAAAGTTGATAAACTTAATAGAAATAAACTTAATAGATTGGTTTTAAAATTTTTCATAAGTTATTGTATATATTTTAGCAAAATTAAAGTTTTTTTCGATACAAACTTCATTTCATAAAAAAAGCTCTTCAACTGAAGAGCTTATATCATTATTTTATAAAAATTATTTTTTTGGTTGAGGCGGAAATTTAGCTAAAATTTCTTGAATTGCTTTAGGTATCCTTTCTGCTTTTGCACTAATATTGCTCAAATTTAAATCAGAACCAACGCCTTGCCAAACTAAGATATTACGTTTGTCATCAATAATATCTACAATAATTGTTCCTGCTTGATAAGAAGAAACACTATTCCCTCCGTAAAATCCGCCATAATAACCATAAGGTCCGTATCCCCAGTTATTATTATTTACAGAAATTTGTTCTTTCGAACTTGTCAATAAGTTGATTACTAAATCTGCATCAGAACTTACTTTTGTAAATCCTTTCGTAGCCATTTGTGCATCAATTGATTTGATTAATCTATTTTTATCCAAATCATTAACTTTTAGTTTGTCTAATCCTTTTTGATGAAAAGAATAAGTTTTATATCCTGAAAAGTTTGTTGATCTGTCGTAATCTGTACTTACTTGGACTGTTCCACAACTTGTTACAAATAGTGACAACAAAATTATAAAAGTAAAATGTATAATTTTCATGACCTTGATTTTTTGTTTAAAACTACAATTATTATTCCTAAATGTAAAAGTAAAATAAAAAAAAGAAGCTTGAAATATTCAAACTTCTTTTTAACTAATATTTACAATTTTAATTTGCTAATTCTAGCTCTTTAATTTTTACTTCAACAATACCATTGTGATTGATTCTTGTTAAATCTACAATTTGGGTTTTGTTGACCAATTCTGGGTTATAATCTGTCTGAACTTTCACATAATTTTCTGTAAATCCAAACATTTTTCCATCCTTATTATCATGTTCCCAAAGTACTTTTTGAGTAGAATTTAATTGAGATTGATAAAAAGCTTGACGTTTTTTCTCCGATAAAATTCTCAACATTTTATTGCGACGTTTACGCTCACTTTGCTCTACAATTCCTTCAAATTCTATTGCTTCTGTATTATCTCTTTCAGAATAAGTGAAAACATGCAAATAACTAATTGGTAATTCATTCAAGAAATTATAAGTTTCCATAAACAATTCTTCTGTTTCGCCTGGAAAACCAACGATAACATCTACACCAATACATGCATTTGGCATAACTTCACGAATCTTTGTAACGCGATCTAAATAAAGATTAGATAAATAACGACGTTTCATTTTTTTCAAAATTTCATCGCTACCAGATTGTAAAGGAATATGGAAATGTGGAACAAAACGATTGCTGTTTGAAACAAATTCTATTGTTTCATTCTTCAATAAATTTGGTTCAATAGAAGAAATTCTGATTCGTTCTATCGCTTCAACTTGATCCAATTCTTGTACCAATTCTAAAAAAGTATGTTCGTGTTTTTTATTCCCGAATTCACCTTTTCCATAATCACCAATATTTACACCAGTTAAGACAATTTCTCTGATTCCTTTTTCTGCAATTTCGTTTGCATTTTTGATAACATTTTCAACTGTATCTGAACGCGAAATTCCACGAGCTAAAGGAATTGTACAATATGTACATTTGTAATCGCAACCATCTTGCACTTTCAAGAAAGCGCGCGTACGATCTCCGATCGAATAAGAACCAACGTAAAAATCGGCTTCTTCAATCTCGCAAGAATGTACAATTGTTTCATCTTTTTTATTGATATCGTCTAAATATTCAGCAATATTAAATTTTTCTGCAGCTCCTAAAACTAAATCAACACCTTCCATTTCCGCAATTTCTTGCGGTTTCAACTGCGCATAACAACCTACAACGACAACAAAACCTTCTGGATTTGCTTTCATTGCATTTTTCACAATTGTTCTGCATTCTTTGTCTGCATTTGCGGTTACCGAACATGTATTGATGACGTACACATTCGCAGAATCTGTAAACTCAACTTTCTGATAACCATTATCTTTCAAGTTTCTCGCGATCGTTGAAGTTTCAGAAAAATTAAGTTTACATCCCAATGTATGAAATGCAACTGTTTTAGTTTGATTATTCATAGCTGCAAATTTAAGAAATTATCCATAGTTTTGAAACATAAATAAATCAACTATTAAAAATGACTAAATACTTTATCTACATCATGTTATTCGTTTCGATATTTTCATGTTCGAAGAAAATTGAAATCGATGAAAACAAAGTATTTAAATTAAATCGTTACGATAATATTTCTTCTTTAGATCCTATTAATGCACGAACACAAGCTAATACTTGGGCATGTAATTTGATGTACAATAGTTTAGTTAAAATTGATAATGAATTAGAAATTAAACCTGATATTGCAAAATCTTGGACAATTTCTGAAGATGGAAAAACGTATTCTTTTATATTGAGAAATAATGTTTTTTTTCATAAACATGAAGCCTTCGGAAAAGATTCGACACGAATTGTAAAAGCTTCGGATTTTGAATATAGTTTTAATCGACTAAAAGATCCAAAAGCTGGCGGTTCTGGCGGTTGGATTATGAATAATATTGATTCGTATAAAGCAATAAATGATACACTTTTCGTGATTAAATTGAAAGAAGCTTATCCTGCATTTTTAGGATTAATTTCAATGAAATATGCTTCTGTTGTCCCGAAAGAACTGTTCAAAAATGGTAATGAAGAATTTTTGAAACATCCAATTGGAACAGGACCTTTTCAATTTAAGATTTGGGAAGATAATGTAAAAATGGTTTTTAGAAAAAATCCAAAATATTTTGAATTTGATGAAAAGGGAGAACGTTTACCTTATTTGGAAGCGGTTAATTTATCTTTCTTGCCAGAGAAAAATTCTGAATTTTTAGAATTAATAAAAGGAAATTTAGATATGATGGCAGATTTAGATCCTTCTTATAAAGATGAGATTTTAGATCCAATCGGAAATTTGAATTCAAAATATTCAAATATTTTAACCATTCAAAAAGTGCCTTATTTAAGTACCGTTTATTTATGTTTTTATCTTGATGCGCCAAATGCTGTTGATTTGAAATTGCGCCAAGCGTTAAATTATGGAGTTGATAAAAGTAAAATCATAAAATATATGATGAAAGGTCAAGCTTTTGAAGCAGATGGAGGTTTTATACCAAAAGGTTTACCAGGTTATTCTGCCGAAAGTGGTTATCAATATTCTCCTGAAAAAGCACGCGAATTAATCAATAGCTATAAAAAATCGCAAGGAAAAATTACACCAATAGAGTTGACAACTGTGCAAGAATATGTTGATGTTTGCGAATATATTGCTGCAGAAATGGCAAAGTTAGGTTTGCCAATAAAAGTGAATGTTGTTCCTGGACCAACCATGCGTGATGGAAAAGCAACAGGGAAATTTACACTTTTTCGTGCAAATTGGGGAGCAGATTATCCAGATGCAGAAAACTTTTTGTCTTTATATTATTCGAAAAACTTTGCGCCAGAAGGTCCAAATTACTCACATTACAAAAATAGTGCGTTTGATAAAATGTATGAACAAGCGTTTTTGACTAATAATCCGGACGAACGTGCTAAACTTTATCAAAAAATGGATGCATTGATGATGCAAAATGCTCCGATTTTACCATTATTCTATGATCAAACAACGTTATTTTTAAATAAAAAAGTGAAGAATTTTTCGATGGGACCAATCAAATTGTTAGATTTAACAAGAGTTTATAAACAATAATTCTTTTGACATTCTACCGAAAATTTGAATATCTTTTAAAGAAAACTGAATAATTTTTCATTTTATTTTACGACATTAGATAATTGTTAACTTATTTGAAATAATCAGTTTTCTCTATCGTTTGAAATCAATATTTTAAAAGAAATTATTTCAAAAATAAAGGAGTTAAACCGAGTTTTTTAGATATATTTGACACCAAATTTTTAATCAAAATCATTTAAATTTTTACTTATGAAAGTAAGACAACTTTTCGTAGTAGGATCTATCGTTACTCTAGTTGCAATTGGAGTAATTTCTTATTTTTGGCCAGGGATTTTATGGTCTTTAATAATTGTTCTTCCATTGATTGCTTTAGGCATTTCTGACATCACACAAACAAAACATGCGATCAGAAGAAACTTTCCTATAATTGGACATGGTCGTTATTTATTAGAAAGTATTCGTCCAGAAATTATGCAATATTTTGTTGAAACGGATACAGAAGGTAAACCAATTGACCGTTTGATGAGAAGTATGGTTTATCGTCGTTCTAAAAACGTGATAGATACTGTTCCTTTCGGAACACAATTAGATGTTTACGAACCAGGTTACGAATGGTTGAATCATTCTATGTACGCAGGAAAAATAAAACATGCTGATGATCCTCGTGTAAAAGTTGGTGGAAGTGAATGTAAACAACCTTATTTAGCAAGTTTGTTAAACATTTCTGCAATGTCTTTCGGTTCATTAAGTGAAAATGCTGTATTAGCAATGAATAAAGGTGCTAAATTAGGTAACTTTGCTCATAATACAGGAGAAGGAGGGATTTCTCCATACCATTTACAACCAGGAGGAGATTTAATTTGGCAAATTGGGACAGGATATTTTGGATGTCGTGCAAAAGACGGAGGATTTGATCCTGATAAATATGTAGAACGTGCTACATTACCAAATGTAAAAATGATTGAGTTGAAAATTTCTCAAGGTGCAAAACCAGGACACGGAGGAATTTTACCAGCAAATAAAAATACACCAGAAATTGCAGCAATTCGTGCTGTAGAACCATATACAACTGTTGATTCTCCACCATCTCACTCAGCTTTCTCTGATGCAGAAGGAATGTTACATTTTATCAAGCAATTGAGAGATTTATCAGGAGGTAAACCAGTTGGATTCAAATTATGTATTGGGATTAAACGTGAGTTTATTGAGATTTGTGAAGCAATGATCAAAACTGGAATTAAACCAGATTATATTGCAATTGATGGAGGTGAAGGAGGAACTGGAGCCGCGCCTGTAGAGTTTTCAAACTCTTTAGGAATGCCTTTATTAGATGGTTTAGCTTTCGCTGTTGATACATTACGTGGATATGGTCTTAAAAAAGATATTCGTGTTGTAGCTTCTGGAAAAATTATTTCTTCTTTCCATATTGCTCGTGCAATGGCAATCGGAGCTGATTTAGTTTATTCTGCTCGTGCTATGATGATGGCCGTTGGTTGTATTCAAGCTTTACAATGTAATACAAATACATGTCCAGTTGGTGTTGCAACACAAGATCGTGAATTGATGAAAGGATTGGATGTACAAGATAAAGCAACTCGTATGTATAATTTCCATAAGAAAACAATGCATATTTTATCTGAATTAATTTCTGCAACAGGAGTTAAATCTCACAGAGATTTTAATCGTTCGCACGTTAATTTACGTATAGATAATACACGCATTATGTCTTACGATCAATTGTATCCAATTGTAGAAGAAGGTGCATATATAGGAATGTCTGTTGAAGATGTTTTAGAAGAAATTAGAGTTCGTACATTAAGTAAAGTGAACTAAAAAAAAATTATAAAATTGACTAAAAAAGCAATCCAATTTTGGATTGCTTTTTTATTTTCAAAATTCAATAAATCGTATAACTTTGTCTTTATAATTTATAAGAAATAAAATGTTTAAATTCATTCGTAAGATTATACTTTATCTTTTTATAATTCATCTTGTATATATTGTAGTCTTGAAGTGGATTAATCCTCCATTTACGATTACACAAGTTCAACAAGGTTTTGAGCAAGGAAAATTTAAGCGAGATTATATTGCTTATGATGAAATGGGAAGAAATATAAAATTAGCAGTAATAGGTTCCGAAGATCAAAAATTTCCTGTTCATAATGGTTTTGATATAGATGGAATTCAAGAAGCAATCGAAAAGAATAAAGAAGGAAAAAAACTTCGTGGGGGTTCTACGATTTCTCAACAAGTAGCAAAAAATGTATTTTTGTGGCAAGGCAGATCTTGGTTGAGAAAAGGATTGGAAGTTTATTTTACATTTATGATCGAAAAAATTTGGGGAAAACAACGTATTTTAGAAATGTATTTGAATACTTCTGAAATGGGAATTGGTGTTTTTGGAGTTGAAGCAGCTTCAGAATATTATTTTAATAAGCCCGCAAAAGATTTAACAAAAAACGAAGCAGCTAGAATTGCAGCAGCTTTGCCTTTACCTCGAAAATATAATGTAAATCCGCCTTCGCCTTTTATTAGTAGAAGAGCAAGTCATATTGAGCGACAAATGCGAAATATACAAGGAAGCCCAGATTTAGAAAAGATTTTAGGAAAATAAAATAGAAAAGAGAAGTTTCAATAACTTCTCTTTTTTTGTTTTTATAATTCTTTCCAATTAATTTTTACCGCAGATATTTTATCCAATTCCAAACGAGTTTCAGAAAGTAAATCGAAATCATTTTTCAAATAAAAGTCCAAAGGAGAACGATAAGGTTCGTCATTCGCTTTACGATCTTTTTCATGGTCAATAACCCAACCATTAAGCTCAGTTGAAAAAGTCTTTAATCGATTCAAAATTTTGCTTCCCAAACCAATTTTATGCAATTCGCTCTCAACAATTATGGCAAACCATTTTTCATAATCTCTTTCAAAAGTTACTGCCCAACCTCGCATTTGATTATTCTCATCAACAGCAAAAAAGTGTTTTGCATCAATCAAACTATTTAGGTAATTTTCGGCATTGTTAAAATTTTCAAAAGCCAGATTTATGGGGTATTCGTTGTTCCATATGTTGAAAATATATTCTTTGTGAATTTGGTTTAATGTTGTAAATGAATAGATTTCGAACGAATTAAGTTCAGACATAAAATGATTTATTATTCTGCTAAATATACTAAATTATTTAGTCAAAATTTCTTTTAAAATCAAAGGTTTATCAGTTGTGATATAATCTACTTTCAAATCAATCATTTCCTGCATAACTTTAGGATCATTAACTGTCCAAACATTTACTAATAAACCTAAGTCTTTTGCTTCTTTCACCCAATTAGGATTTTTCTGAAATACTTTATAATAGTAGTCAATTCCATCCCAATTTCTAGCTTTTACTTCTTTAGGAGATAAATCGCCATTCAAATAAGTAACATGAAATTCTGGCGCGAGTTTTTTAAACTCATCACAAATATTTTGACTAAAAGATATAATCTCAACTTGTTGTTCTATTTGATGTTTTTTTATGGTTTCGATTGCTTTTTTTACAGCACGATCTTCATTCTCTTTTGATGAATGAGGTTTTAGTTCAAAGATTAATTTTACGTTTTTATTCTGTTTTCCCTGAGCAAAATAATCTTCTAAAGTTGGCATATTCTCGTTATTTGCCAATTTTAAATCTTTTAGAACAGCAGAATTTGTCTTTTCTATCGTATAACCTTTATAATGATCATCATGATTTACCATCAAAACATCATCAGGAGTTATTAATACGTCAAATTCAGAACCATAAGCACCAATATCTTGTGCAGATTTTAAAGATTGGATTGAATTTTGAGCATTATTTTCAGTATCCCAGTAACCGCGATGAGCGATAATTTTTTGAGCATTTGCCATATTAGTAAACATAAAGGTTATTAAGGCAGTAAATATAATTTTTTTCATAATGAGTTGTTTTATGTCAGTAAAATTATTTTGTTTAGTATTTATAGAGGTTATCTAAATATTAAGAAATTAAAATAATCACAGATAAATATAGTAGAAAGAATTAAATTTTGAATGGAATAAATTGTGAGTGCGCCGAATTTCACTTAATTTTGCACAAAGACAATCACAATGACGCAAGGAATTATTATTTTAGATTTTGGCTCGCAATACAATCAGTTAATTGCTCGCCGAATTCGAGAATTTGGAGTTTATACTGAAATTATTCCCTACAACACTTCGATCGAAGAAATCAAAAAACACAATCCAAAAGGAATTATTTTATCAGGAGGTCCATCTTCAGTTTTTGGAGATGAAGCAGCTTTGGTAGAAAAAGAATTATTCGAAATAGGAGTTCCTGTTTTAGGAATTTGTTATGGAATGCAATTGATTTCTCATTTATTGGGAGGTGAAGTAAAAAAAGGAGAAAAAGGAGAATACGGAAAATCAGAATTAACAGTTTTAGCACAAAATAGTTTATTTGAAGGTGTTCCAGAGAAATCGACAGTTTGGATGAGTCACTTCGACGAAGTGATGACCGTACCAAACGGATTTACTATTTCAGGAAAATCTAATATTGATATTGCGGCAATCGCAAATGAAGATAAAAAGATTTTTGCTGTTCAATTTCATCCTGAAGTTACGCATTCAGAATTTGGATCAACAATGTTAGAAAACTTTGTTTTCGGTATTTGTAAAGCTGAAAAGAATTGGGTTTTAAAAGACTTTATCGAAACTGAAATTGCTCGTATCAAGGAAGTTGTTGGAGATAAAAAAGTAATTTTAGGACTTTCTGGAGGAGTTGATTCTTCTGTTGCTGCAGTTTTAATTCATCGTGCCATTGGAGATCAATTAACATGTATTTTTGTTGATACTGGTTTATTGAGAAAAGATGAAGGGAAAAAAGTAATGGAAAATTACGGAAAACACTTCAATATGAACATCAAAATGGTTGATGCTTCAGAACGTTTCTTAACAAACTTGAAAGGAATTGACGAACCAGAAGCAAAACGTAAATCTATCGGAAAAGATTTCGTTGCTGTTTTTGATGAAGAATCAAACAAATTTGAAGATGCAGCTTTCTTAGCGCAAGGAACTATTTATCCAGATGTGATTGAATCTCAATCTGTAAAAGGACCTTCTTCAACAATAAAATCTCATCACAATGTTGGTGGATTGCCAGAAGATATGAAACTTCAATTATTAGAACCTTTACGTGAATTATTCAAAGATGAGGTTCGTAAAGTTGGAGTAGAATTAGGAATTCCGCGCGAATTAGTTTACCGCCATCCTTTCCCAGGACCAGGTTTAGGAATTCGTGTTTTAGGAGAAGTAGACAAAGAAAAAGTACGTATTTTACAAGAAGCAGATCAAATTTTTATTGACGAGCTTTATGCGCACAATTTATACGACGAAGTTTCTCAAGCTTTCGTAGTTTTATTACCAGTGAAATCTGTTGGAGTTATGGGAGATGAACGTACTTACGAATATACAGCAGTTGTTCGTTCTGCCAATACAATTGATTTTATGACAGCAACTTGGTCTAAATTACCTTATGAATTCTTAGAATTAGTTTCGAATAGAATTATCAATGAGGTGAAAGGAATTAACCGTGTAGCTTACGATATCAGTTCAAAACCACCTGCAACTATTGAGTGGGAATAATTTGAAAAAAATATATTAAAGCCAGCGAATGTGCTGGCTTTTTTTCTATGTAAACTTTAAAAAATTAAATTAATGGAACTTTTAAAAGAAAGAATTTTGAAGGATGGAAAAAGTTTCGATGGCGGAATTTTAAAAGTTGATAGTTTTATCAACCACCAAATGGATCCTGTTCTGATGAAAGCAATTGCATCTGAATTTGTACAAAGATTTTCAGATTTAAAAATAAATAAAATCATCACAATCGAAGCTAGCGGTATCGCTCCAGCAATTATGGTAGGATTAGAATTAAATCTTCCAGTCGTTTTCGTGAAGAAAGCGAAGCCAAAAACAATGGCAGATTTCTATACTTCACAAGTTTATTCTTATACCAAAGACAGAACTTATGATGTTTGTGTAAGTAGCCAATTTTTAAATGAAGATGACAATGTTATTTTTATTGATGATTTCTTGGCAAACGGAAATGCTGCATTAGGTGTCGAAGATTTAATAAAACAGGCAGGAGCAAATCTTTTGGGAATGGGATTCATTATCGAAAAATCTTTTCAGGAAGGTCGTCAAAGATTGTTGAATGAAAATATTAGAGTTGAATCTTTGGTTAGAATAGCATCTTTAGGAGATAATTCAATCAATTTCACTGAATAATACATAATCTATAAAAGTAAAAAAGAAGCCAAATTATTTTGGCTTTCTTTTTGCTTAAAAACAACAAAAACTCAACTATAATGAAAATAAAATTACTTGTTTTTACTCTTTCTCTACTTTTCCTTACAAATTGTAATTCCTATAAATCAGCAAGCACCGCTTTGATTTCTGGAAACTTTCAACAAGCATTTGAGCAATCTACGCAAGCTTATTTCAAAAATCCGTCAGAAAAAAATGGAATAAAATATGTTCCTTTAATTTTTGAAGCTTATCAAAAAGGACAGCAAGCAGACGAAAATAGATTAAAAGAAATAGAATTACTTACAAATTCTTCTAAATACGAGGAAGCTTATCAAATAATTTCTCGATTACAACAAAGACAGAAAACTATTTCTGGAATTAATGGAAGAATGATTAATGGAAAAAATTATAATTTTAAGATTAAAGATTATTCTTCTGCTTATAAAACGATTCAAGAGAAATACGCTCAGTTTTTGTATGATGACGGAAAATCATTTCTTGATCAAGGAGGGAAGTTGAATGCACAAACAGCTTATCAAAAATTTGAATTGTTAGAAACAGTTTATTCAAATTTCAAGGATACAAGAAGTTTAATGAGTAGCGCACGAAGCAAAGGAATGTATAAAGTTTTAGTACAATTGATAAATGAAACTGAAGTTGTTATTCCAAAAATGTTAGAAAGAGATTTATTAGATTTTAATTCATATGGATTGGATTCTAGATGGACAGAATTTTATACAGGAAAACTAAATAGCTCTTATGATTATGTGATTCAACTAAGTTTTGAAACAATAAATGTTTCACCTGAAAGAGAAAAAATTGAAGTTCATAATTTTGAAAAAACAATTGTAGACGGAAAAGAAGAGTTGGTACAAGATGGAAAAGTTGTAAAAGATAAAGATGGAAAAACAGTAATGGTCGATCGTAATATTATTGTAAAAAGTCGTTTCGAAGAATTTAAACGAATCAAAGAAGCTGCAATCACTGCCAGATATTATTTAATAGATAATCAAAGAGAACAACAAATGGAATCTAAAACTTTAGTAAGCCAATTTATCTTTACAGATTTTTATGGAAATTATAAAGGCGATCGCCGTTCATTGGATCGAGATTATTTGAATATGTTAGATAGAAGACCTGTCCCTTTTCCTTCAAATGAACAAATGATTTTTGATTGTGGACAAGATTTGAAACGTAAATTTAAGAATGAAATCATTCGTATGAAGATTTAATAAAAAAAATGTAAAAAATTTAATTGTTTTTTAAAATTCATTTTCAATATCTTATCCTAGTAAACGTCTGTTTTAGCTAAAAACTTGTAAAATTAGTTTTGGAGAATAAAAAAACCTTTCTATATTTGCACAGCAATTAAGACATAGACCCATGGTGTAACGGTAGCACATCGGTTTTTGGTGCCGCTAGTTGGGGTTCGAATCCCTGTGGGTCTACAAAAGTCTTATGCCTCGATAAGCAATTGTTGAGGCATTTTTATCTAACTTAGTTAAGTAAAATAATTGTAAAAATTGAAATAAAATTAAACAGACCCATGGTGTAACGGTAGCACATCGGTTTTTGGTGCCGCTAGTTGGGGTTCGAATCCCTGTGGGTCTACATATTTTAAGCTTCAATATTATATTGGAGCTTTTTTTTTTACCATATATTTTTTTATATTTATAGGAATTGATTTATTAAATGACATTAGAAGATATTATTTTAGAAGCTAAAAAAGGGAAACGAAACGCTCAAAATGCAGTGATAGAGGTTTTGTGGAACAAAGTTCATCATTATGTATTTTCTAAAATCAAAAACGAAGAAGAAGCCGAAGATATCGCTATTGAAACATTCACAAAGGTTTTTACAAAATTGAAATTATACAACGAAGATTTTGATTTTACAACTTGGGTGATTTCTATTGCGCATAATACAATGATAGATCATATCAGAAAATCTCAAAAACTCAATATTTCTCTTGATGATGAAACAAAATTTCTTGAAATTTTAGAAGATCACCCTTCTCCAGAAGAATATCTAATTTTAAAACAAGATAATGATAAGCTAATAAAAGCAATTGCTAAATTGAGACAGCCTTATCAAAAAATTATCGAATTGAGATTTATTGAAGACAAAACTTATAAAGAGATTGCTGAGGAACTAAATTTGTCTTTACCAAATGTTAAAGTTCGACTTTTAAGAGCTAAACAATTGTTAACAGAGGTGATGCAAAATAATATTTAGTAAATTTATTCGTTGGATAACTAAGAATAAACCTAAACAACAATGAAGAAGCTTATATATCTTACAACAATTATTATCACAAGTTTCATTTTGACGTCATGTGGAAGTAGTAAAGTAACTTCTTATAAGAAAACGGATTCTAAAAAAGTTTACACTTCTTCAAAATCTACAGAAGTTTATCGTTCTAAAAATACTGATGTTAGTGCTCCTCGTGATGTAAATAAAATCCTTAAAACTGCAAAATCTTATATAGGAACGCCATATAAGTATGGAGGAACTACCAATAAAGGCTTTGATTGTTCTGGATTGGTTTACGTAAGTTTTAAGGAATTGGATTTAGAATTGCCTCGTCGTTCTAGTGATCAAGCAGAATATGGAAAAGAAATTAAGATTGAAAATGTTAAAATTGGAGATCTGATATTTTTTAATACTTCCGGTAATTCAATCTCTCATGTAGGTATTGTTGAAAACATAAATAACGATGGATCAATTACTTTTGTGCATTCATCAACTTCAAAAGGTGTAATAATTTCTTCGCTTGACGAAAATTATTGGAAAACTAGATTTGTAAAAGCCGTTAGACTTTTATAACTTGACTTGTGCTTAATAAAAAATACATACTGTTACTTTTTTTTGGATTACTATTTTTTAGTTTATCTATTATTGTTAATGCTCAAGAAGATAGTATCAAGATTGATACAATTAAAATTGAGAATAAAAATCATTCTAAATTTCGAAAATTTTATCAAAAATTATTATTTAAGAAAAAACCTACGAGTTTTCCTATTGAGCCTAATAATAGTGTCGGTGATGGAAAATATCAAGGTAAAATAATTCGAAACATTTATTATAATACACAAGATCCTTTTGGGTATTCTTTAAAAGATTCAACAAGAAGACCTACAAAGTGGGTGGAAAGAGCTGGAAATACATTGCACACAAAATCTAAAAAATTTGTGTTGAGACAAAATATGCTTTTAAAGCCAGGCGATAGATATGATTCTATAAAAGCAGCAGAATCCGAGCGTTTAATTCGTACCAATCGCTCTATTCGTCGTGTAGAAATAAAGGAAGAGGAGGTAGGAAATGATTCGGTTGATTTATACGTGAATTCCATTGATTCTTGGAGTATGTTTGTTACAGGTTCAATTTCGAGCTCTAAAGCAGGAATTCGAATTCGTGAACGAAATTTTTTAGGTTTAGGACATGTGTTTGATAATCGTTATCGGCATAATTACAAAACAGGAAATTCCTTGTATCAATTCAATTACACTGTTCCTAATATAGCCCAAACTCGAATTATGGGTAATGTGCGTTATTTCAAAAATGAGGATAATCATTATACAAAATCAATCAGTTTTGTTAGACCTTTTTATTCGCCATTGGCTCATTATGCAGGAGGAGTTTCGGTTGGACAAGTCTATTTTAGAGATTCGTTAGATTTTGAGAAACCTATTTTAGTTGACAATTCTTTTAAATATAATTTCCAAGATTATTGGTTAGCAAGAGCATTTAGAATAGATAATGGACATTCTGAAAATATTACAAATTTCATTGTTTCAGGACGATTTTACGATCGTTCTTATCTCGAAGCTCCAACAAGAGAAAATGATCCTGTCAATTTCTTTTCTGATCAACGAAACTATTTAGTAGGAATAGGAATTTCATCAAGACGATATATCAAAACAAAATATATTTTTAATTATGATATTGATGAAGATATTGCGATTGGAAAATCGTTCGGATTAATAGGAGGAGTTCAAAATATTCGTAAAACTGATCGTTATTATCTCGGCGCAAAAGCTTCTGCTGGAGGTTTTCTAAATACTGGTTTTTGGGGATTTGGAATAGAGTTTGGAGGATTTTTTAATAAAAGTAAATACGAGCAAAAAACGTTATCTGTTGATTTACAGTATATGGCTAAATTGATTAGTTGGGGAAGATGGAAATTCAGAAATTTTATGAAAACCAATTATCTTTTAGGACACAATCGTTTAGATTCTCCAGCGGATCAACTCTCTCTTCATGAACATGATTATTTAGGAATGGCTGGTTTTAAATCGGAAAGAGAATTAACTGGTCAGCAAAAATTAATGTTCGAATATCAGTTACAATCTTATACGCCTTATGAGTTTTTAGGATTTCGTATTTCGCCATTTTTCAATGCTATGGTAGCAGCAATTGGAGATAATAAAAAATTTATACTGAATGATAATCCAATTTATTCACGTTTTAGCTTAGGCGTAATGTTGACAAATGATTATTTCGTCTTCAATAATATTCGTTTTTCATTGTCTTATTATCCGTCAATTCCAGGACAAGGAAATAATTTAATTAAAACAAATTTACTTGACAATAGAGATTATCAATTAATGGATTTCGACTTCTCAAAACCAAATTATATTCGTTGGAATAGGTGGGATTAAGACATAAAAAAAACTTGAAGATATCTTCAAGTTTTTTTTATATTTTGATTTATATTTTTTATTTCACTTGTCTCGAAACAATCCACGAAACTAAACTTCCTAATCCAAGAACAGTCACAACAACCGCAACAAAGTTTTCGACAGAAAAGATAAACGGAAACGGAACAGTTGGCGAAGCCATAACCAAACCAAAATTTATTTGCAATAAACCAATAACTGATGCGATTAACAAACCTGTAGCCATTGCAATAAATGTGATAATAAAACCTGTTTGAAAAAAGATGTTTCTAATATTTTTTCTTGATAATCCAAAACTATACATTGTTTGGATTTCTTTCTTTTTATCTAATATCAAGATGATGATTGTTCCAGCCAAATTGAAACATGCAATGATAATGACTAACGTAAAAATAAGGTAACTAATTAGGTTTTCCATGTTCATAACTTTCAAGAAAGCTGAATCTAAATCCTGTCTCGTTTCTATTTTATAATTAGAACCTAATGCTTTCTGAAGTTGACTTTTTACTTCATTAAATGATTTTTTACCCGTTGTTTTTACTTCAATCGAATAGCATTGATTATCGTTTAATAATAATAATTCTTGAGCTAAACCTAAAGTGGTGAAAATATGTTTATCATATTGCTCATTCAAAATAAAAACACCAACGCTGTAAGCATCTTTACGAGTAAAAGCATCACTTTTTTGTTTTATTAATCCTGTTCCAGCTTTTGGCATCATCAAATCTGCTGGAGTTATAGGATCTATGTAAAGTTGTAAACGTTCAGCAATTCCATTTGAAACAATAAAATTATCATTTCGAGTAAAATCTAAATATTGACCACCATAAACAACTGTATCTAAACGTGTAACATTGGTGAAATTTTGGTCAACACCTTTTAGATAAGCAATATCTTGCTTTCCTTTGTAATCGATGTAGACTTTTTCTTCGATGATTTTAGAAAAAGCTTTGACATCTTTTTGTTGCTTTAATTGATCTACAACAAAAGTCAAACTATCTAATACTTTTCCTTTCGAGGGAGAAATTTTTATTTCAGGATTTACATTACTATAATACTTTAAATTCATTTTTTCTAAACCCGAAAAAACTGATAAAATAATAAACAAAGCTGCTGTCGCAACCAAAATAGCGCCAACAGCAATCGATGTAATAATGTTTACAGCGTTTGTATTTGTTTTCGAAAAAATGTAGCGTTTCGCAATGTAAAGTGAAATGTTTCTCATTATAAGATTGGATTATTTCCTTCTCCTCTTAACGCTTTGTCTATTTTATCCATTTCGTCTAAAGAATTGTCTAAAATGAAAATTAATTCTGGTGTAATACGCATTTGTTTAGAAGCACTTTTTGATAAAATACCTCTAAATAATGGTGTATTAACTTTTATTTCTTTGAAAATTTCGTCTTTTTGTGTACTTGGAAAAATACTTACATAGATTTTAGAAACGCTCAAATCTGGTGTTACTTTTACTTCTGTAACACTAATCAAATTTCCTGGGAATTCTTTTACAGCCCATTTTCTAAAAGCTTCTGCTAATTCTTCTTGAAATAATTTACTTACTTTTTGTTGTCTATTGCTATCCAATTGTATTTATTTTTATGAGACTGTAAAATTACTGCATTTTTTCGTGATTAAAAACATTGATGAATTGAATTAAGTTCTTTGTAAATTTGTTTTAATGAAAAAAGATATCGAAACTTCGGAAGATGTTGCTTTATTGGTGAATATGTTTTACGATAAAGTGCAAAAAGATGATGTCATTGGTTACTTTTTTTCGGAAGTTGCAAAGGTAAATTGGGACGAACATTTGCCACATATGATTCAGTTTTGGGAAACTGTTTTGTTAGGAAAAGCAACTTTTGAAGGTTGGCCAATGCGAACACATTTGGTTTTGAGTCAGAAAGAAAAATTAAAACCTCACCATTTCGAACGTTGGATAGAATTGTGGTTCGGAATAATTGACGAAAATTTTGAAGGAGATATTGCTAATGAAGCAAAAAATAGAGCAAAAATTATGCGTGATTTAATTCTTTTCAAAATTGACCAAATGGAGCAAAAACAAGGATTTATTCAATAAAAAATGCAACTTATTAAGTTGCATTTTTTTATATCATATTGATTAATCATTGGATGATTATTTCGCAATCATGATTAATTTTTTATTGACAAATTCTAAAATTCCAGCTTTAGATAATTCACGTCCATAACCAGAATGTTTTACTCCACCAAAAGGTAAATCTGGGCTTGATGAAACTTGTTTGTTTACGTAAACCATTCCAGAATCTATTCTACGAGCAATTTTCTCCGCATTTGGAACATCTTCTGTATAAATAGAAGCACCTAGTCCGTAAGGTGTATCATTCGCAATTTTGATTGCTTCTTCTATATCTTTCACTTTCCAAATACAAACCACAGGACCAAAAACTTCTTCGTCATAGGCTTTCATTCCAGGTTTCAAATCTGTTAAAATTGTTGGTTGCAAAAAGAAACCATCACGATTAATACGTTTTCCTCCTGAAACAATTGTTGCTCCTTTATTCGCTGAATCATTAATTTGATCCAATAATTTTTCTAACGCACTTTCCGAACTTACTGGTCCCATATTGGTATCTGCTTGTGTAGGGTCACCAACTTTCATTCCATTTACATAGTCAGTAATTCTGTTCAAATATTCGTCGTAAATACCTTCTTGTACAATAATACGTTTCGAAGAAGTACAAGCTTGTCCAGCATTACGTAAACGACCGTTAATTGTTCCGTTCATTACTTTCTCAATGTCTGCATCATTCAAAACAATCATTGGATCAGAGCCTCCTAATTCTAAAACAGAAGGTTTTACATTTTTACCTGCAATACTTGCAACTTCTGCACCAGCAGCTTCAGAACCAGTTAAAGAAACACCAACAATTTTTGGATTATTGATGATTTTATCTGTGTCTTTACCTGACATCAATAAATTTTTGTATAAACCTTTTGGTGCACCAGCAGCTGTAAACATCTCTTCGAAAGCGATACCACATTGTGGAATATTAGAAGCAGTTTTCAAAACTACTGTGTTTCCAGCCATAATATGCGGACCAGCAAAACGAGCAATTTGAGAAAAAGGAAAATTCCAAGGCATGACACCTAATAAAACACCAATCGGTTCCGAAACCACATAAGCATTTCCTTTTTCTGTTTGTAATGGAACATTTGCTAAGAATTCTTCTGCGTTATCGGCATAATATTCGATAATATTTGCGCTGTAATCAATTTCGATTTCGCTTTCATGTAATGGTTTTCCCATTTCTGTTGTAATCAAAGCAGCTAATCTTGTTTTTTGTTTGCGCATTTCATTTGCAACACGTTTCATAACAGCTTTTCTTTCTTCGAAAGATTCGAATCGCCATTTTTGATATAATTCGTTTGCCTCGTCTATATATTGATTGATTTCTTCGCTTGTGTAGGCTTGAAATTCTTTTTCGATTTTACCTGTAGCAGGATTTAATGTTCTGATTGAACTTGCCATTTCACTCTTTATTTAATGTATACAAAGTTGTATCAATTCTTGTTCCTAACAAAATTTTTAGGATAAATAAAACTGATAGTTTGTTGAATAAAACTAAATCTTGTTGATTATTTAGTTTTATTGAGCAATAAAAGGTATTAGATTTATTTTAAATAAATACAATTGTGAGTTTTTATTACAAGAAAAATAAAATCTGATGATAAAAGGAATAAAATATTTTATATTTTAAAATGGTAAATTATCATCATCGTTATTCATCGAACTTGTAAATTCTCCACCGAAATCACCAAAAGCATCAGAAGGATCAATAGCAGATAAATTCATAGCGCTTCCCATTTCTTGAGAACCATCATTCATCGAACTTTGAATTTCGAAATCTCCACCAAATGAAGTTTCTAAATCTGTAAATTTAGCTTGTTCATTAATAAATCGTAAACGTACATTTTCTAGCGCACCATTACGGTGTTTTGCAATGATAAATTCGGCTTGTCCAGCACAAGGTTCACTTTCATCATCCCAATATTCTAATTTATAATATTCAGGACGATAAATAAACGAAACGATATCGGCATCTTGCTCAATCGCTCCAGATTCACGTAAATCTGATAGTAAAGGACGTTTGCTTCCTCCACGAGTTTCTACGGAACGAGATAGCTGAGAAAGTGCAATTACAGGAATGCTTAACTCTTTTGCAATTGCTTTTAAGGAACGTGAAATCATCGAAATCTCTTGTTCACGATTCCCATTTGCTTTTCCTCCAGCTGTCATTAATTGTAAATAATCGATCAAGATCATTTTAACGCCGTGCTGAGAAACTAAACGACGAGCCTTTGCTCTTAAATCGAAGATGGAAAGGGCAGGCGTATCATCAATGTAAAGCGGTGCATTTTCAAGACCTTTTACTTTTGTATATAATTGTTTCCATTCGTGATCGGCTAATTTTGCTTTACGTAATTTTTCACCAGAAATTCCAGTTTCACCAGAAATCATACGTGTAATTAACTGAACAGATGACATCTCTAATGAGAAAACAGCAACCGGAATATTTTTATCCACGGTCATATTTTTCGCCATCGAAAGGATAAAAGCTGTTTTACCCATACCAGGACGAGCAGCTAAGATAATTAAATCTGATTCTTGCCAACCCGAAGTAATTTTGTCAATTTCTGTAAATCCAGAAGATAAACCAGACATTCCTTCTTTTGTGGATTGAGCTTTAATCTTATCAATCGCCTCGGTAACTAAATCTCTTGCTTCAGAATAGCTACGTTTAATACCGCCTTCAGTAATTTCGAATAGTTTACTTTCAGAATAATCTAATAAATCAAATACATCGGCTGTATCATCGTAAGATTTTTCGATAACTTGATTGGAAATTTCAATCAAACGACGAAGAATGTATTTTTCTTGAATGACACGCGCGTAATATTCTACGTGAGCAGAAGAAGAAACTTTTTGCGTTAATTGAATTAAATAATAATCACCACCAACACGATCTAATTTGCCTTCACTTTTCAACTCATTTGAAACAGTTAATAAATCAATTGGTTCAGAATCGTTAAATAATTTTTGAATAACAGCATAGATTGCTTGATGTTCTGGACGATAAAAAACTTGTGGAGTAAGAATATCAATGACTTCATCTAATCCTTTTTTATCGATCATCATCGCACCAAGTACAGCTTGCTCCAAATCAACAGCTTGTGGAGGAAGTTTACCTTTCTCTAAACCAATGATATTGTGATTTTTAGCAGATGTTTCGGGATTATAATTCGCTTGTTCCATAAGACTTTCAAAATTAAATAAAAAAACGAGATATAACTAATTTTTATATCTCGTTTTAAAGTTGTATACTAACAATAATAGTTATTGCAAATTGTATTATCCTGAAAATTCTCCGAATTTAATAAAACGTTCTTGACGTTGAGTCTGTAATTCTTTTGGAGAAAGTTTTTTCAATTCATCGTATGTTTCTAAAACTTTATTTTTCAAGTTTGTGTAAGCAACTTCTGGTTTGTAATGAGCTCCACCAAGAGGTTCTTTAATGATATCCTCGATTAATCCTAATTCTAACATATCAGGTCCTGTTAACTTCATTTGCGAAGCAGCTTGTTCTTTGTAGTCCCAGCTTCTCCATAAAATAGTTGAACAGTTTTCTGGTGAAATTACAGAATACCACGTGTTTTCTAACATGAAAACTTTGTTTCCAACACCAATTCCTAAAGCTCCTCCAGAAGCTCCTTCACCAATAACTATGGTGATGATAGGAACAGTAAGTTTTAACATTTCGTAAATGTTTTTCGCGATAGCTTCACCTTGTCCGCGCTCTTCCGCTTCTAATCCAGGATATGCACCAGGAGTGTCGACTAATGTAATAACAGGAATATTAAATTTTTCTGCTAATTTCATTAAACGTAATGCTTTACGGTAACCATCAGGGTTAGACATTCCAAAACGACGATATTGTCTTTCTTTCGTGTTTTTACCTTTTTGTTGACCAATAATCATAAAAGTTTGACCATTGATTTTTCCCATACCACCGACCATTGCTTTATCATCTGCAAAAGTTCTATCTCCGTGAATTTCGATAAACGTGTTATCTGTAATCGCGTAAGCGTAGTCTAAAGTATAAGGACGAGAAGGATGACGAGACAATTGTACACGTTGCCATGGTGTTAAATTACCATAAATTTCCTTCTTTTTATTTTCAATTGCAATTTCAATTTCAACGCAAGCCTGTTTGATATTAACACCGCTTCCTTCGCCGACAATTTGACAGCTTTTTAACTGTTCTTCTAAATCTTTGATAGGTTGTTCAAATTCTAAATATTCCATACAAAAGTGTTTGTTCAATTCAACAAATATAGAAAAGGTTTCTAAGCCAATTATAATAAATGTAGAATGTTTTTGATATTTTTTTAAAGTCAATCAATTTCAAAAAGATAAAAGCGCCTACAAAAATCGTAGACGCTTTTTACTTAAATCTATTGTGTATTAGATTTTTTCGATAATCATTGCTGATGCTCCACCGCCTCCATTACAGATCGCTGCGCACCCAATTTTTCCTCCATTTTGTTCTAAAACATTTAATAATGTAACTAAAATTCTTGATCCAGAATTTCCAAGTGGATGACCAATAGAAACCGCACCTCCATTTACATTAACTTTAGAAGAATCTAGGTTAAGAAGTTTTGTATTTGCAATTCCGACAACAGAAAAAGCTTCATTGAATTCCCAGAAATCAACGTCATTCGTTGTCATATTAGCTTTTTTTAATAGTTTTTCAACTGCTTTAGTTGGAGCAGTAGTAAATTTAGAAGGTTCTTGTGAAGCATCAGCATAAGCTACAACTTTAGCAAGAGGTTTCAATCCTAATTCATTTGCTTTTTCCAAAGACATTAACACTAATGCAGAAGCTCCATCGTTAATTGTAGAAGCATTTGCAGCAGTTACAGTTCCTTCTTTCGAGAAAACAGGGCGTAAACCTGGAACTTTATCAAAGTTGACATTTTTATATTCTTCATCTTCTTTAAAAATAACTGGTTCTCCTTTGCGTTGTGGAATTTCTACAGGAACAACTTCGTTTTCAAATTTTCCAGCAGCCCAAGCAGCGGCAGATTTTTTATAAGAATTGATTGCAAATTCATCTTGTTCTTCACGAGAAATATTGAACTCAGTCGCACAAGTATCTCCAAAAAGTCCCATCATTTCTTTGCTATAATGATCTTGTAAACCATCGTTTACAATCCCATCTAATAAAACAGTGTTTCCATATTTATGTCCAGTTCTAGTATTTGGAGAATAAAAAGGAACCAAAGACATATTTTCCATTCCTCCAGCAACTACAATATCAGCATCACCCAAACGAATAGCTTGTGTAGCGAACATTACAGCTTTCATTCCAGAAGCACATACTTTGTTCACAGTTGTTGCAGGAATTGTGTTTGGTAAACCTGCTTTTATCATTGCTTGTTTTGCAGGAGCTTGTCCTTCTCCAGCTTGCAAAACATTTCCCATATATACTTCATCAACTAAAGATCCATCTAAATTGATTTTATCTAAAGCACCTTTAATAGCTGTTGCACCTAACTCTGTAGCGGGAACTTTAGATAAACTTCCTAAAAAAGATCCCATTGCTGTACGAACAGCTGAAACGATTACGACTTCTTTCATTTAATTGTGATTTGTTGTTTTTATTTTGATAACTTAATAACGCAATATATAAAATTTATAGTAGTCTTAATTCGATTTGATTTTTAAAGATTGTTTAAATTTGTTAAAAACTCTTTATATATAATTGATTTTTATTGATAAAATCATAATAATATAGACTATAATATTTTTTGTACGATAAAATAACTAAAATGCTAAAGATAAAATTGATATTATTCGGTTTGATTTCTTGTTCTGCAACTGTAAATGCACAAACCTTTGATCAGAAATATTTTAAAACGGTTTTAGATTCGCTTACATCTAATTCGTTTGCTGGACGAGGTTATGTAGAAAACGGAATGACGAATGCTGGAATTTATTTAGAATCCGAATTTCAAAAAAAAGGAACGAAACCTTTTACTGAAAATTATGAACAAACATTTACTTTTCCGATTAACATTATAAAAGATGCAAAATTGAAAATAAATGGAAAAGAATTGAAATATGGAATTGATTTTATTGTTAAACCAAGTTCTAAGTCAATTTCTAAAACCAATTTACCTTTCTATTTTTTTGATACAAAAACATATCTTGAATCTTTTCAATCGAAAGATAAGACAAGAAATTTTATTGTAAAAGATGAGGAACAGCAAAGAGGAAAACACATTATTTTACCTCCTTTAGAAACTTCTGTAGATTCTATTCAGAAATATTATAAGCAATGGGCGAATATTTATGAGAAAGATGATAATCAAAATCGAGCAATTTTCAGATTTACATCCCATAAATTAACATCAAGTCTTAGTCAGCGACAATCTTCAATATCAGAATTTATCATTTCGGATAAATTTTATTCTAAAAACTTAAAAATAAACGATTATTCTATTGATTCATATTTTGATAAATCTTTCAAAGCTAATAATATTATTGGTTATATTGATGGGAGAAACAACGATAGTGTTATTGTCATTTCTGCACATTATGATCATTTGGGGAAAGTTGGAACCACGATTTTTCCAGGAGCAAGCGATAATGCAAGCGGAACAGCAATGATGATGACTTTGATGAAATATTTTTCTAAACATAAACCTAATTATAAAACAGTTTTTATGGCTTTTGCTGGTGAAGAAGCTGGAATTTTGGGCGCTGAATATTATGTAAATCATCCATTTTTTCCATTAAATAAAATTAAATTTTTAGTCAATTTGGATATTATGGGTGCAGGCGATCAAGGAATTCAAGTTGTAAATGGTAAAATTTTTAAAAATAAGTTTGATAAATTAACGCAGTTAAATCAAAAAAAGAATTATATTAGAGAAGTTAAAATAAGAGGAGAATCATGTAATTCCGATCATTGTCCATTTTATTTGAAAGGAGTTCCGTCATTTTTTATTTATACATTAGGAGGAAAAGGATTTTATCATGATCCGAATGATACAGCAGAAAGTTTGGATCTAAGTTATTCCGAAAAAGTATATAGTTTATTAAAAGATTTTATCGAAAAGTTATAACAAAAAAATAATCCGTTCAAAATGAACGGATTACTAACCAACCTAAACTACTATAAAAAACTCTAAAAAGTAAAAAGAGTGCGAGTAATTTCAAACTTCATAAATCCATTTCGTTATACTCGTTGTTACTCTTTGTCTTACTATCTATGAATAAATTATTTGACACTGCAAATGTCTAACTTTTATGTCTTTTTTTGAAGAATAGTAAAAGATTTTTCTTATGATATATATAGATATTATTTATAATATCCGTTTTTAATCGGATATTTTTTTTTATTTTAATTTATTGAAACTTAACAATAGTAGTTATAATTAAATTACGTAAAACCATATTTTAACATAATTTAACATTTATTTTATGAAAAGATATTAAAATTATACTATTTAAAATCTTTTAAACTAAATTTGATTTCAAATATTATAATTTCTAAAATAGCTATAAACAAATTTTAAACCAAAAATACAAAAATGAGACTTTTTTTATTGGTTTTTTTCTTGCATGCTGCATTATTTGTCGAAGCACAGCAAGTTGATATAAATCAAATTCGATTAAAAATTTATGATACCATTTTACAAGATGTTCAAAATCAAAATATAGAACTTCCGTTCAAGAAAATTGTTTTAGATCCTACGATTAATAAATTTGAGGATTATAAAATGGATGAATTCGGTTTAAAATTAGATTCAGTGAAATACGAACAAGATTTGTCTTTTTGTAATAAATTATCAGCTTATAAATGTTCAACTAAATTTGAGATTGATCAATATAGCATTACAAATATTTACAAAAATGAGGCAGATGAATTGTATCCTGATTTTTATGGAATTTATTCGCCAATAGATACGTGGTATAATTTAATATATTATGCGGCTGTTAATCACTTTCAGAAAAATAAAAAATTTCAATTCAATATTTTAATTCCAGTTCGAAATGTACAAATGAAAAATAGAGTGATGAACGAAAAAATGATCTTTTATAACTTCTTATTTGATGAACAATTTAAAGTGCTGAAATTTGAAAAATTATTCTTAAAACATTAAATTTCAATAGAAATATTGTAAATTAGCACTACTCAAATTTTTCTACTTTATGTTAAATGTTAGTGCATACATAGACGAACTTTTACAACTTTCTAAAGGTAATTTGCGAATTTGCCGAATGAATTGGTGGCTCTTAAAATATGAAAATGAATTTGAGAAAGCAATAGAGGAAACGAGCTGTAAAAAGTGGCAAAGATGGTTTTATAATAACGAACATCCATATCCGTGTGTTTGTCCAAAACGTGAAAAATTATGTGTTTTCATTGATTTGTATCGAGAGCTAGATCGTTTGACACAAGTGCAACGTTTGGAGAATTTTTTTCAAGATTATTTTCAAAAGTTCGAACGGATTAAAGATTCTACCGAATCTTTGAGAAAATGGATGAAAGATATTCGTCCAACAATTTCATCTATTTATCTTTTGTTAGATAAAAATGATAATTTGAAAATAAGATTTTATAATTCTGATCCTATTCTAGAAGTTAATATCAATAAAAATGATTATAAATATACCTTGTTATGTTTAGATATTTTTAATTACAATATGTACGTAAAAGGGATGTAAAAAGAAAAAGAGAGTTGAATAATCAACTCTCTTTTTTTATGAAATAATAGATTAAATATGGTTTATTTAATTAAACCAATTTCTCTTAAACGCTGCGTTAAAAAATCTCCAGCTGTAATATCTTCAAATTGTTTTGGATTTTCTTCTGTAACACAATCTTCTAAAACAGATAAGTCCATTTCAGAAATTGGGTGCATGAAAAATGGAATAGAAAAACGAGATGTTCCCCATAATTCTTTTTCTGGATTAACCACTTGATGAATCGTCGATTTCAATCTGTTGTTTGTATGACGAGATAACATATCTCCAACATTAATTACCAATTCGTCATCAGCAGCAATTGCATCAACCCAAGTTCCATCGTGGCGTTGAACTTGTAATCCACGACCTTGCGCTCCCATTAATAATGTAATCAAGTTTATATCACCATGAGCACCTGCGCGAACGGCATCTTTAGGCTCTTCTGTGATAGGAGGATAGTGAATTGCTCTTAAAATAGAGTTTCCGTTTTTTACTTTATCATCAAAATAAAATTCATCCAAACCTAAGAATAAAGCAAGTGCACGCAAAACGTAAACTCCTGTTTTTTCTAATTGTTTGTATGTTTCTTCTCCATAAGTATTGAAATCAGGAACTTCTTTTACATTAACATTTTCTGGATAATTGTATTTTGCTTTATCTTCTTCAGATAAATATTGTCCAAAATGCCAGAATTCTTTCAAATCGCCAACTGTTCTACCTTTTGCATGTTCGTTTCCGAAAGCTGTATAACCACGTTGACCTCCAATTCCTTCAATTACATAACTCTGTTTTGTTTCTGTAGGTAAAGCGTAAAATTCGCGAACGCTTTTATATAAATTTTCAACTAATTCGTCAGATAAAAAATGTCCTTTCAAAGCAACGAATCCTATTTCTTCGTATGCTTTACCAATTTCGTTGACAAATTTTTGTTTTCTTGTAGGATCATCAGATAAAAAGTCTGCTAAATTAACTGATGGAATTCCGTTTTGTGACATTTATATTTTGTTTTATAAAATTTCTGCTGCAAATGTATAGAAAGATTTCTTTTGTGAATAATATTGTTAATAACTTTTTCTATTAAGTATTGATTTGAATTAAAAGTAAATCGTTTAAATGATTTTAAATATTTAACATATTGTTTATTAGTTATATGAATTTATAATTTCAGGTTTTTAGTAAAACTTATTTAATAAATATAATTTATAAAATTATAATATTCAATAGTTATTAGCGATAATATTATGAAGTAATATGTATTAATTTTAACAAGATGAAGAAATATTTATTTTCAATTTTTGTTAGCATTAATGTGTTATTGTTTTCACAAGGTTCTATAAAAGCTCCTTTGGTGTATCTAAGTTGTAAAAAATTGGAACAGAAGGAAAATGAAGAATTAAATGAATGCTTTAAACAAAATTTTAGAAAAGATTTTTATAAGATGCTAAACATGGAATTAAGGTCGAGAAAATTAATTACAAATTACCATCTTAAAGCTAAATTTAACTTTATTTTTGGTGAAAATGGCGTAATTTCTATTTCTAATTTTGATGGAAGTGAGTATACGAAAGATATTATAGAAAAGTCTTTGTTTAGGTTAAACGATAGAATTAGAATAGGTAAATATAGAATTATCCCAGCAATGAATAATGAAGGACAACCTACAAAAACCATTCTAAAAGTTGCTTTTCAATACGTATTTGTGAGAAGTTAATTAGTAATCTTCTTTCGAATCGTCGCCAATCATTCTATATTTGTAAAAATTTTTATGATGAAAGATCAATTTTTTCAATATATACAAAACTTACAAAATAAAATTATTTCCAAACTTGAAGAAGTTGACGGTAAGGTAAAATTTATAAAAGATAAATGGGAGCACAAAGAAGGAGGCGGAGGTCTTTCTTGTGTCTTAACTGACGGAGCTGTTTTTGAAAAAGCTGGTGTTAATATCTCAAAAGTTTATGGAGAATTACCCGAAGCAATGCGAAAAGCCTTTAATGTTTCATCTGGGAATTTTTTTGCTTGTGGATTGAGCTTAGTTATTCATCCAAAAAGTCCGCATATTCCTACAACTCATGCAAATTGGAGATATTTTGAAATGTATGATGAAGAAGGAAATATTGTTGATCAATGGTTTGGTGGAGGACAAGATTTAACACCATATTATTTAGATGAAGAAGATGTTGTACATTGGCATACAATCTGTAAAAAAAGTTGTGATTTGCATGATCCTTCTTTTTATCTGAAATATAAAGAAGAATGTGATAAATATTTTTGGAATGCTCATCGTGAAGAAGCGCGTGGAATTGGAGGTTTATTCTTTGATTATTTAAAGCCAACTCCAGAAAAAACAGTTGAACAATGGTATGATTTTGTAACAGAAGTTGGAAACTCATTTTTGGAAGCTTATATTCCTATTGTTGAAAAACATAAAAATGAAACATATACAGCTGAACAAAAAGAATGGCAAGAAATTAGAAGAGGCCGTTATGTGGAGTTTAACTTAATTCACGATCGTGGAACGTTATTCGGTTTGAAAACTAATGGTCGAATAGAATCTATTTTGATGAGTTTACCAAAACATGTACAATGGCATTATAATCATCAGCCAGAAGAAGGTTCGGAAGAATATAAATTGGTCGATGTTTTAAAACATCCAAAAGATTGGATTTAATTAACTGAACTAAAACATAAAAAAACCTGAACAATATTTGTTCAGGGTTTTTTTAATCTTCTCTCGAACCATCATTCGCCATTCTTACCATTTTAGGTGTAAAAGTTGCTACAACATCCACTAAATCTTGTTGCGCAGCCATTACTTCGTGAATATCTTTGTAAGCCATTGGTGCTTCATCTTTTCCTGCTCCAATTAATGTAATTCCGAAATCATTCAAATAATCATTGATTTTATTCTGAGATAATGATTTAATAGCTTGTGTTCGGCTCATTTCTCTCCCAGCTCCATGCGAGGCAGAATTAATTGAGTTTTCTTCACCTTTTCCTCTAACCAAAAATCCTGGAGCAGTCATAGAACCTGGAATAATTCCCATTGTATCTTTAGAAGCTGGCGTTGCACCTTTTCGATGAACAATAACTTCTTCGTTATTATAAATTTCCTTCCAAGCAAAATTATGATGATTTTCTATTTTCGCTAAAACTTCTGCTCCAATTGATTTTGAAATTTTTTGATGAATAATTTCATGACAAGCCGAAGCGTATTCTCCAGCTAAATTCATCGCAATCCAATATTCTTGTCCTTCGGCAGAATCTAAATCTAAGTAGGCTAAATTCTTTGCTTGATATGGAAGTTTACAAATTTCTTTTGCAATTTTGGTATAATGTCCAGCGATTGTAGCACCAAAACCTCTCGATCCAGAATGTGTTAATAAAGCTAAATAAGAACCTTTCTTGATGTTTAATTTTTCATCATCTTCTTTGAAATCGATTAATCCAAATTCTACAAAATGATTTCCTCCTCCAGAAGATCCTAATTGCGACCATGCTTTATCTTTCAAATTCTTAATAAATGAATTTGTCTCGAATTTCGCATTATCCAAAATTTGATGTTCGGCTTTATATTGTCCATGAAAACCATGTCCTGCACCAAATTTTGTACTTTTTAGCAAAGTTTCTTTTAATGAATCGTGTTGTTCAAAATAATGAGAAGCTGGCAAATCATAAATCGACAAAGCCATTCTGCAACCAATAAAATTGCATTAATACGTTATCAAACGATCGATAAATGTCTTCAAAACCATTTCAGAAAATGGACATTAGAAGATTTAATTGAGAAAGTTTCAGAAGCTTTGTATGAATATGAAGGAATAACTTCTGGAGTTTCGAAACGTACAATTCAGGGTGATATACAAGTGATGCGAAGTGATAAATTGGGGTATAATGCACCAATTGTTGTTCGAGAAAAAAAGTTTTATGAATACGAAGATCATGATTATTCGATTCATAATTCGCCTGTTTCGTCTACTGATTTAGAGAAAATGAAAGAAGTTATTTCCGTAATGAAACAATTGAATGGTTTTAATTATTTCGATGATATGAATGAGATTATTACTCGTCTAGAAAATAATTTATACAAGCAAACTCATCAACAACCAAATTATATTCAGTACGAAGAAAATCCATTATTAAAAGGATTGGAGCATTTGAATAGATTGTACCAAGCAATTATAAAGAAACAACCTTTGTTGGTTTCATATCAATCGTTCAAATCAAAAAATCAAGAACCAAAACAACAAGTATATTATCCATATTTGCTAAAAGAATATAGAAATCGTTGGTTTTTATTGGCTAAATCTAGAAAAGATAAAGTTTTGTATACTTTGGCTTTGGACAGAATCGTTGAGTTTTATGAATTAGCAAATGAACCTTTTGTTGATGAATTGGAAATTGATTTTGATACGTATTATGATAACACTATTGGTGTAACGAAAAGTGTAAATGTTAGAGAGCAGCGAGTTGTTTTTCGTGTGAATAAAAAATTAGCGCCTTACATAATAACTAAACCAATTCACGCAACACAAAAAATATTGGAAGAGACTGATGAAGGAACTTTATTTTCAATAGAAGTTGTACATAATTTTGAGCTCGAAAGAGAGCTTTTAGGATTTGGTGAAGAAATAGAAATTTTAGCACCAAGATTGGTTAAAAAAAGAATTAAAACACGGTTAGAAAAAGCATTAGAAAAGTATAAAAATAATAAAAAAGGCTCTTAGAAAGAGCCTTTTTATGTATTATAGTAATTTGTAAATATTAGTCACCTATCATTCCTCCAACTAAAGAGTTAACAACTGCTAAGACAATACCGAACAATAGTGCGTACCAAAATCCATCAACATGGAAGCTATCTCCCATGATTGCACTTGCTAATAAAATAATAATAGCTGTAATCACGAAAGAAAATAATCCTAATGTTAAAATTGTTACAGGTAAACTAATAAAGTTTAAAACTGGTTTTACAATAGCATTTAAAAGACCGATAACAATTGCAACGATAATTGCAGAACCATATCCTTTTACAGATACTCCTGGTAAAATATTAGCAAGCCCGAAAACAACTAAAGCTGATACCAAAAGATTAATAATAAAGCCCATAATTTTTTATTTTTAGATTAATATTTCCTATTAAAATCAAAAGCTTTGCCAAATTGTTAAAAAAATTAATAAAAATAAAAAAAGCTCAAAATATTTTTTGAGCTTTCGTATTATTATATCGAAAAATTATTATTTTATAATTGTTCAAATAGATATTTCATGTTTACTTCTTTATCGATAATTTGTGCCAATTCATCAATGTTAACACGTTTTTGTTCCATTGTATCACGGTAACGTAAAGTAACAGAATTATCGTTTAATGAATCGTGATCAACAGTGATACAGAAAGGAGTTCCAATTGCATCCATGCGACGATAACGTTTTCCAATAGAATCTTTTTCTTCGTAAGTTACATTGTAGTCTAAACGTAATTTTTTTACAATTTTTTCTGCAAATTCTGGTAAACCATCTTTCTTAACCAATGGTAAAATAGCTGCTTTAATTGGTGCTAATGCAGCTGGTAAAGCTAAAACAACACGTTCAGATCCATCTTCTAAAACTTCTTCTTTTAATGAATTTGAGAAAACAGCCAAGAACATACGATCTAAACCTACAGAAGTTTCTACAACGTAAGGTGTGTATGATTCATTTGTTTCGTTGTCGAAATATTGTATTTTTTTACCTGAATGTTTTTCGTGTGCTTTCAAATCGAAATCTGTACGAGAATGAATTCCTTCCAATTCTTTGAATCCGAATGGGAATTTAAACTCAATATCAGCAGCAGCATTTGCATAGTGCGCTAATTTTTCGTGATCATGAAAACGATAATTATCATTACCTAAACCTAAAGTTTGGTGCCAACGTAAACGTGTTTCTTTCCATTTTTCGTACCATTCTAATTCAGTTCCTGGTTTTACAAAAAATTGCATTTCCATTTGTTCGAACTCGCGTTGACGGAAAATAAATTGACGTGCTACAATTTCATTACGAAAAGCTTTACCAATTTGAGCAATTCCGAAAGGTAATTTCATACGTCCAGATTTTTGTACATTCAAGTAATTTAAGAAAATACCTTGAGCTGTTTCTGGGCGCAAATATAAATCCATTGCTTGATCTGCAGTTGCTCCTAATTTTGTTCCGAACATCAAGTTGAATTGACGAACTTCTGTCCAATTTTTAGAACCAGTTACAGGATCTGCGATTTCTAATTCTTCAATTAAAGCCTTTACATCGTCTAAATCTTCGTTTTCCAAAGATTTTCCCATTCGTCCTAAAATCGTATTGATTTGGTTTTGATATTCAACGACACGAGGATTTGTTGCAATAAATTGATCTTTATCAAAAGCTTCACCGAAACGTTTTGCAGCTTTCGCAACTTCTTTTTCAATTTTACCTTCAATTTTAGCACAATGATCTTCAATTAAAACATCGGCGCGGTAACGTTTTTTAGAATCTTTATTATCAATTAAAGGATCATTAAACGCATCAACGTGGCCTGAAGCTTTCCAAGTAGTAGGGTGCATAAAAATAGCAGAATCAATGCCGACAATGTTTTCGTGCATTTGTACCATTGCTTTCCACCAATATTGTTTGATGTTGTTTTTTAGCTCAGCTCCGTTTTGACCATAATCGTAAACGGCTGATAATCCATCATAAATCTCACTTGATTGAAAGATGAAACCATATTCTTTCGCATGAGAAACTACTTTCTTGAAAATATCTTCTGACATAATTAATTGTGTGTTCTTTAATTTAAATACAAATTTAATGATTATTGAGGTATATTTTGATAAAATCTTACAGCTTTAATCACTAATTCTATTTTCTGAGAAGATTATTAGAGAAATGATGGATTTTATTACTTTATTTTAATTACAACCAAAAAAATAACTGAAAATTCTATAAAGAAATAGTAAAATGATATAAATTTTCTCTTCGGTTTGTTTTGAATTTTTGTTTATTTTTGTCCAATATGAAAATGCAACAGTACATAAAGTATGTTTTGTCGCTAGTTTTGATTTTTTCGAATCTTAGCTACGCATTTTCTATGCATTTATGTCAAGGAGTTGTAGAGCAAGTAAAATTGAATCATTTGGATAATAATTCTCATGAAACAGAAACTTCTAAATCTTGTTGTGCTGCTAAAAAAAAATCATCTCATTGCGAAAAAAGTAAAAAGAAAGATGATTGTTGCAAGGATATTTCATCTTCAGACAAAGTTGTAGAAAAGCAAATTGTCAAAATTCAGAAACTTATACCAATTACTTTTTTGGCTTCTGAAATTCTTAAAATAGGAATTCCAATTTTGAATGATGAGATAAATAACCAATTCAATCTTCTTGATTTTTATGTCGCATCAAATGCACCTCCAAATTATATACTCAATTCTCAATTAACATTTTACGAAGGTTAATAATCGTTTATTTTTTCTGATTAATTCAATCAGAAAGCAATACGTTATTATTAAAATATTAATGTATTTGATGAAATTATACTCAACAAGTACGCAATAATAAATGGGCATTAAGCCTCAAATCGTAAAAATGAAAAAAATATTCACTTCAGTTTTTATACTGAGTGCAGTGCTAACTTACGCACAATCTACTTTAAAAGGGAAAATTACGGATCAAAATAAACAACCAATCGTTGGAGCAGAAGTGTTTTTGGAAAACACAGATCATTCTGTTATAACGGATGAAAATGGAAATTTTGAAATAGAAAATTATCAACCAACGTCGGTTTTAGGCGTTTTTTATGAGAATGAAACAACTACTTTTAAGGAATTAAAAGATGAATTTCAGAATATAACTATCAATGTAAAGGATCATTTCGGAGATACAAGTTTGAAAGAAGTTGTTGTGAAGGATAGAAGTAGTTCGCTAAAAAAATCGAAGTTTGCAACAAATATGACGACAATGTCTGGAAAAGAATTGTTGAAAGCTGCTTGTTGTAATTTAGCTGAATCTTTTGAGACAAATCCTTCTATTGATGTTAATTTTTCGGATGCTGTAACTGGGAATAAGCAAATAAAAATGTTAGGTTTAACATCGCCTTATATTTTGATAGCTGAAGAAAATATTCCGAATGTTCGTGGTGCTTCGCAAGCTTTCGGACTTAGTTTTACGCCAGGAACTTGGGTAGAAAGTATTCAAGTGACGAAAGGTGCAGGAACTGTAATTAATGGTTATGAAAGTATTTCAGGGCAAATTAATACTGAATTAATAAAACCTTCGAATGATATTCCATTATTTGTAAATCTTTATGGTTCGACAGATTCTCGTTTCGAAGGAAATGTACATTTGAATAAAAAATTGAATGATAAATGGAGTTCTTCACTTTTTATTCATGGAAATGCGCGTGTTGCTAAAAATGATATGAACGATGATGGATTTTTGGATAATCCACTTGGACATCAGGTAAATGTGATGAATCGTTGGCAATATCAAAACTTAGAAAAAGGTTGGGTTGGATTTTTATCTGCTCGATATTTGAATGATCGTAAACAAGGAGGACAAGTAGATTTTGATCGACATAGAGATAAGTTGACAACAAATTATTGGGGATCAGAAATCAATACGAATCGTGTAGATCTTTCGTCAAAAGTTGGATATGTTTTTCCAGAAATGCCTTTTCAGAGCATGGGATTGCAAACAGCATTCAGCTATCACAAACAAAATTCTTATTTCGGATTGAATCAATATAATATTGAACAACAAAGTTTTTATGCAAATTATATTTTTAGTTCTATTATCAGTAATACCAAAAATAAATTTTCTACAGGATCGAGTTTTACATACGATAAATTTAAGGAATTTGTAGTGCTTCCTACAAATGAAAATCATAATCGAATAGATAATTCTGCTGGTGCTTTTTTTGAATATACTTATGATAATATGAAGAATTTCAATATGATTGCAGGACTTCGTGGGGATTATCATAATCGAATGGGATTTTTCTTAACACCACGTTTGCATGCGCGTTATACTCCGATAAAAGGAACAACGGTAAAAGCATCGGTTGGTAGAGGAAAACGAATCAATAATGTATTTGCGGAAAATCAGAACTTATTTGCATCCTCAAGACAATTTAATATTATTGGAAATGGAGGAAAAATATATGGTTTAGATCCAGAAATTGCATGGAATTATGGATTTAGTGTTACACAGGAATTCAAATTATTTGGAAAGAATGCAGATGTTACAGCAGATTTTTATCGAACAGATTTTCAAAATCAAATCGTAACAGATATAGATTATTCAGCTCGTCAAGTAAGATTTTATAATTTAGAAGGTGATTCGTATGCAAATTCATTCCAACTCGATTTTAATTATAATCCATTTACAACTTTCAAAATTAGAGCATCATATAAATATTATGATATCGCAACTGATTATGAAAAAGGAAAACTAGAGCGTCCATTACAAGCGAAACATCGTTTTTTTACAAATCTTGAATATGAAACGCGCGAACATAATGGGAAAAATTGGCGTTTTGATGTAACTTATAATTGGATCGGAAAACAACGTTTACCAAATACATCAGATAATTTACCAGAAAATCAATTAAGTGATTATTCGAATCCTTTTGGAACAGTTAATTTTCAAATTACATGTATTTTTTCAAAACGTTTTGAAGTTTATGTTGGAGGAGAAAATGTCACAAATTATCAACAACATCGTGTAATTTTAGGAGCAGATAATCCATTTGGTTCTAATTTCGATAGTTCGATTGTTTATGCACCAATTTTTGGGCAGATGTATTATGCAGGATTAAGATTTAGTTTAAAATAAAAAAAACATAAAAATAAATATACAATGAAAAAATTATTAGCTTTTGCTTTTGTTACAATTATAGGAATTAGTGCACAAGCACAAAATAAAAATGCAAAACACGATTTGCATGTAAAAGGAAATTGTGAGCAATGTAAAGAACGTATTGAGAAAGCAGCTTATGGTGTAAAAGGAGTGAAAATGGCAACTTGGGATGCAGATTTTCAAAATTTACATATTGTTTTGAACGAAACAAAAAATAAGGTTGATGCTGTAGAAGATGCTGTAATCGCAGTAGGACACGATACAAATGCAAAACGTGCAGATGATAAAGTTTACGAAAATTTACATTCTTGCTGTTTGTATGATCGTGATGAAACGGAAGGAGAAAATGCTACAGAAACATCTCAGAAGAAAGAAGAAGATCATACGAATCATCATCATTAATATTTAATTTAATATACAAATCAAAAGCAACTATTTTTAGTTGCTTTTTTTTGTTTTTAAGTATTTATTTAATCCATAAATGTTTTTATTTTAACATTTAGTTAACATTAACATTTTACTTTTGTCTTCCTTACTTTTTTAATAGAATAACAAATTAAATTAAAAAGTGAAAACTGGACAAATTGTAGAAATTCCGCAAGAATCCTCTATTTATAAAAAAGAGATTCCAACTTTTGATTCCAAAGAAGAAGAGCTTTTTTGGAAAGTTAAGCAAAGAGAATATTCTTTGTTTGAAGGTTTTATTGTAGGAGAACACAAAGGAGTTGAACAATTTGAAATTGGACAACGAAAAGGTTTGAATATAAGTGGTAAGAAACTTCCAGTTTATGTTATAGGAATTGATGAGGTAGAAAATAGGGTTTTTGTAGGCCAAGGAAAAAATCATCTAGGACTTTTTGCTGATGTATTACATTTTACTGAAAAAAATATAAACTGGTTGAATAAACCTATTGAAGATATTGTAATTGAAGTTCAAGTTTTTTCTTCTCAACTTGAAAATGAAATAACTGCAAAATTTTATCAATTTAAGGATAATTACTTTTTAGAATTTAACACACAAATTCCATTAATCATTAAAAATTACACAATAGGACTTTCTTATGAAAATGAGAATGTTTTGATATTAAAATAAACAACTATTATTTATTAAAATGAAATTAAAATTTACATTTTTATCATTTGCTTTAGCATTATTCGCACAAGCTCAAAAAGCTCCGGCGTATTACTCAAGCATTAATTTTACCAAAACTAAAAACGAATTGAAAAATGACGTAGCAAAATTGATTAGCGATACGCATAAACAAAACGTTTCTTATTCAGCAGGTTTAGCAAATTTATTCAAAACGAGTGATGCTGATCCAGAAAATCCATCTAATTTATTACTTATTTATGGTTCTCAAAGTTCAGGAACACATCAAAGAAGTCGTGCGCATTCAGGATCTTGGAACAGAGAGCATGTTTTTGCAAAATCGAAAGGAACTCCAAATTTAGGAACTGATGGTCCAGGATCAGATGGGCATCATATACGTCCAGCAGATATTTCATTAAACAGCTCAAGAGGAAACTTACTTTTTGATGATGGAGTAGGGGTTATGGCAACCAAAACAAGCCGTGGAGGTTGGTATCCAGGAGAAGAATGGAAAGGAGATGTAGCAAGAATCTTGATGTATATGTATGTTCGTTACAATTCGAGAGCATTACCTCTTAATATTACTTTTGGACCTAGTACTTATTCATCAGATTTTCCTGATATTCTTTTAAAATGGAATGTAGAAGATCCTGTATCAGAATTTGAAAAACAAAGAAATAATGTTGTAGCAAATGTACAAGGAAATAGAAATCCATTTATTGATAATCCTTATTTAGCAACTGTTATTTGGGGAGGACCAACTGCAAAAAATACTTGGCCAGATTCTTTTAATGGAGAAGGAGGAAGTGAAATAGATACAGAAAATCCAACTGTACCAACAGATTTAGCATCAACAAATGTTACAAGTTCTAGCGTATCTTTAACATGGACAGCATCAACAGATAATGTAGCTGTAAGTGGTTATGATATTTATGTAAATAATGTTTATAATTCTTCAGTTTTTTCTAATAATGCAACTGTATCAGGATTAGCTGCTTCTACTAAATATTCTTTTTATGTTGTAGCAAAAGATGGTGCAGGAAACAAATCAGATAATAGTCAATCGATTGAAGTTACAACAAAAGAATTTAATTCTGGCGGAGGAACAGGAGAAGGAACTTCTTGTGGCACAGAAGATTTTGAAAATATTCCTTCTACAGGTAGTACACCTCCAGCATCAGCTTACACAGATAGAACTTGGACGAGTAGAGGAATTGTATGGACTGCAACAAATGCAAGAACAGATAAACAAATCTATATAGATGGAGATAACAATAAAGCAATTTGTATGAGAAAAGGTACATTGACTTCATCGACTATATCAGGAGGAATAGGATCTTTATCTGTAAAAACTTATCTTCCTTTTTCGGATAAAGACGGATATTATACATTAAAAATTAATGGAGAAGTTAAAGGACAAATCCCTTATTCTAAGAAGGCTCAAACTACAACTATAAATGATATTAATATTGAAGGAAATGTTGTGATAGAGTTAGTGGATGAAGTTTCAAATAATAGAGTTTCTTTTGATAATATATCTTGGACTTGCTACGAAAAATTAGGAACAAACGAAATCGTAAAACAAACGAATAAGTTGATTATTTCGCCTAATCCAGTAAAGAATCATGAGTTTGTTATTAATGGTCTTGAAAATAAAGAAACAATCCAAATCTTTAATATCAATGGACAATTGGTTCAAACAATTGAAAATGTTACAAACAATTCTAAAGTTAGATTAAATAAAGTTCCTAAAGGAGTTTATATTATAAAAACAAAAACACAATCGAGTAAAGTAATTATAAATTAATATTTTAATTAAACATAAAAAAATCCGACTCAATTGAGTCGGATTTTTTATTTATATGATTTTCAATTACTGAAACATATCTTTTACACGTTCAAAGAATGATTTCTCATTTTTCGAAGGTTCTGGTGAGAAATGATCATCTTCTCTCATTTTTTCAAAAAATGCTTCTTGCTCTTTTGATAAATGACTTGGCGTCCAAATGTTAACATGAACAAATAAATCACCTTTTCCATAACCATTCAAATCAGGTAAACCTTGACCTTTTAAACGCAATACTTTTCCAGATTGAGTTCCTTTATCAATTTTAATTTTTACTTTACCGTTAACAGTAGGTATTTCTTTTGAAGCTCCTAAAACAGCATCAGGAATAGAAACATACAAATCGAAATGTAAGTTATTTCCATCACGTTTTAATGTTTCGTGTTCTTCTTCTTCAATCAAAACAAGTAAATCACCAGGAATACCATCAAATGGAGCATCGTTACCTTTTCCACGAACTTGCAATTGAATTCCTTCTCTTGCACCAGCAGGGATTTTAATATCGATTGTTTCCTCAACTTTGATTAAACCTTGGTTGTTTGCTCCCGAAGGAATTTTGTCTGCAACTTTTCCAACTCCTTGACAAGTAGAACAAGTTGTAGCTGTTTGCATTTGTCCTAAAAAGGTATTGGTTACACGAACTTGCTGTCCAGAACCACCACAAGATGGACAAGTTTTAGACGTAACGCCATCAGCTTGTTTGAAACGTTTAACTTTTACTTTTTTCTCGCAACCGTTTACCATTTCTTCTAAGTTCAATTTTACGCGAATACGCAAATCAGAACCTTTCATTCGGCGAGGACCACGAGATTGACCACCAAATCCACCACCGAAACCTCCGCCGCCAAAGATATCGCCGAAATGAGAGAAAATATCTTCCATATTCATTCCGCCACCGCCGAATCCTCCGCCGCTAGCTCCTCCCATTCCTGCATGTCCGAATTGATCGTAACGTGCACGTTTTTGGTCGTCGCTTAAAACTTCGTATGCTTCTGCAGCTTCCTTAAATTTGTCTTCTGCCTCTTTGTCACCAGGATTTTTGTCAGGGTGATATTTAATGGCAAGTTTACGATAAGCTTTCTTGATATGCTCTGATGTAGCAGATTTTTCGACCTGCAATATTTCGTAATAATCTCTTTTTGATGACATTTTCCTAATCTAAATTATAATCCAACAACAACTTTCGCGTAGCGAATAACTACATCATTTAATAAATAACCAGTTTCTACAACATCAACAATTTTACCTTTCAAATCTTCTGTTGGAGCAGGGATTTGAGTAATTGCTTCGTGAAAATCTGTGTTGAAATCATCACCAGGTTTTACTTCCATTTCTTTCAAACCTTTTGCACGCAATGTTTCGATTAATTTATTATTGATTAATTCAACTCCTTGAAGTATGTTATCGTCTCCAGATTTTTCTATTTGATTGATTGCACGTTTAAAATCGTCTAAAACAGGTAATAATGAAGTGATAACTTCTTTGTTTGCTGTTTTGAAAATATCCATGCGTTCGCGAGAAGTACGTTTTTTGAAGTTGTCGAACTCTGCAAATAAACGTAAATATTGATCTTTTTCTTTTGCTAATTGTTCTTTAACAATTTCTAATTCTGACTTTCCAGCAGTATCTTCTTGAGATGTTTCTGCAGTGTTATCATTCTCTTGAACGTTGTCTTGAAGATTTTCGTTCTCTAATTCTTCGTGTATATTTTGGTCAGACATAATCTTATTAGTTTTTTTGTTTCTGATTAAATCAAATAGTTTGCCAATGCGCATTATGTGTCGTTTTGTCAGATTTTTAATAAAAAAGAAGCACTTCTGTCGCGAGAAGTGCTTCGGTAAATGTATAAATATTTTTTTTGATTTGAGGTTTGATAGATTATATTAATAGTTTAATAATAAATTTGTTTTTATATCTCTAAGTGTTATTCTGAACTTGTTTCAGGAATACAGATTACGAGCTTGACTTTGAGGATGCGAAGTTGAAATGAATTCAATTTGACAAAGAGCTTTTTTTTAAAAAAAATTATTCTTTGAAATTATTTGTATCTATCTTTTTGTTTTTCAGTTTTTTTGTGGAAAATAATTTATTATACCTTGTTTTTTTTATTATTCTTGCCTTTTAAATATAAAATAAATAAAGTTAATATTCCTGATATAATTGAAATTGGAAATATCCAAAACGGAAGAAAAATCCATAAAAAATAATATTCTAAAGTTTTATAAAAATTGAAAAAAGTAAAATCATTTAAGTTTTGGTTTTCAAAGCTTTCATTTAATGATGCAAAATATAATAACAATAAAAATAACCAAAATATAAAACTATAAGTTTTTAAATATTTTATTTTACCTATTTTCTTGTTCATGAAAAAAACAGGTAAAATTGAAAAAATAAATATAATTGGAATGATGATATAACCGATATATTTTTGAAAATCCATTGTCAATTAGAATTAATTTATCCTAATATTAATTTTGAATAGTTTTAAAACTTAAAATTAATTTTTCCATTAAAGAAACGTCCTGTTAAATAGTTTGGCATTGTATAAACTGCACTCGAATTAACATCACGTATCCATGAATTACTGATTTCATTTTTTATATCAAATACATTGAAAACATCTACACCAATAGAAATTTCTTTGAAATTACTCCAAAATGTTCCTTTTGATGGTTTCAATTCTTTTTGATTAATAATTTCTTTTACGAAACCAATATCCACACGTTTGTAATCTGTCAATGTTGTTTGGTAATCATATGGATCTGAGAATTGAGGCGCACCATTTGGTAAACCAGAAGCATAAATTAAATTCACATTTACCTTGAAAGAAGGTAAAAATTCCATATAATCTTGGAAAAATGCTGATAATTTGAATCTTGGATCTGTTGGTAATGGAATATTTCCTCTATCATCTATATTTTGATAAGCACGTGCATATGATGCCGAGAACCAAGAATCTATACCAGGAACAAATTGTCCATATAGACGCATGTCAAGTCCATAAGCATAACCTTTTGAGTTGTTGTCTGCTGTATAACGGATTCTTACATTGTCTACATAATATGGATTCAAATCATTCAAGATCTTATAATAAACCTCAGTTGTTAATTTGAACGGACGATCCATCCACTTGAATTCGTAATCGTTTCCAAGTATAAAATGTATAGATTGTTGCGATTTTACTTTATCATTTAAAGAACCATCTAAACGACGAATTTCACGATAGAACGGAGGTTGATAATATAATCCTGTTGAAAAACGGAATAACATATCACTTTCCCAATCTGGTTTAATGGCGATTTGAGCGCGAGGCGAAACGGTTGTCTCTTCGTTAAAATCCCAATAAGTTGCGCGAACTCCAGCATTGAATAATACTTTTGCATCATTCCACATAAATTTACTTGTGTATTGTGCGTAACCAGATAAACGATTCGTTTTTAAATTATTTTTTGAGTTGACATAATAACTTAGATTCAAACCTTTTTCAGGATTATGGTTTATAATATATCCTGTTGAATCTATTGCTTGCCATTCTCCTAATAAATCACGAATATCTTCTTGTTGAAATTTTATTCCCCATTCGATATTATTGTTTCCGTTAATTTTATATTTTCCTTTGTGTTGAATTCCAGCGACTAAAGCATCAAAGTTATTTCGAGCATGATCTATTTGAGAACCAACATCGTAAGTAGAAATTGCATTTCCATTTTTATCAACATCTGATATAAAATAAGAACCTTGAATATCAAAATATTCACGTTCTTTTGAATGATAAGCAAATAGATCTACTGCTAAATCTAATTTAGAATTTGGTTGATATGTAAACGACAAACTTCCGGTTTCGGTAGCAAATTTATCATCTTCTTTTCCGTTATAATATACTGTTAATAACAATGGATTATCCATCGTATTGATATACGTATCGCGTTTTATAGGAAACATTTCGTAACGTGAACGCGACATTGTTCCCAAAAAGGCAATATTCCATTTATCGTTTAATTTATAATTGATGTTCGCTTGTAAATCGTAATATTCAGGATTAAAATTGGTATCACCTTTTAAGGTATTCAAAACTAAATTTCTATTTTGATAGCGAGCACCAACAATTGCAGAAAGTTTTTTATTTTTAGAAGCTCCTCCTAATGTTAAACTTCCGCCCATTAAACTTGCTTCTAATTGCCCTTCAAATTTTTTTGGACGTTTGTATGTAACATCTAAAACAGAAGACATTTTATCACCATATTTTGCTTCCCAACCTCCAGCAGAAAAGTTGATAAATTCTGTCATTGCAGGATTTACAAAGCCTAATCCTTCTTGTTCTCCAGAACGAATAAGTTGAGGTTTGTAAATTTCAATTCCATTAACATAAATTAAATTTTCATCATAATTTCCTCCACGAACCATGTATTGAGAACTTAATTCTGTGTTTGAATTTACGAAAGGTAAAGTTTTTAATAAATCAGAAACTCCACCTGTTAAACTTGGCCCTTGCTGCATTTGAGCAGCACTTAAAACGGTGCTTTGTAATGGTTTGTTTTTATTTGATTGAAAAGAAACAACAGCTTCTCCTAGTTGTATCGCATTAGTTTGATCAGGAACTAATTGAACAAATATTTCTTTTTTATTTTTGTCTTTTAATGTAAAAGTTTGCGCAAACGAATGGTATCCATTATTGTTAAAAGTTACAGTAATAGATTTGTTTGAAGGGATGTCAATTTTGAAATTCCCGTTTTGATCCGCAAAATAAGATTGATCATTTACAATAATTTCTGCTTCACTAATTGGATTTCTATTTTCGTCGACAACTTTACCTTTTATTTGTGCTGTTTGTGCAAATAAAATTCCACCCAAAAGAGATAAACTTATTGTGCTAAGAAATCTTCTTGAATGTTGTAGAGTAGGTTGTTGTGTTGTTTTTTTCATCTTTCACGTTTAATTCTAATTGATGGTCGCCAACTGAAATTTGTTCTTTGTTCAAATTAATTGTTAATCGTTTAATCTTTTGATCATATTCGGCCAAAACCCATTTCCCATCGATATAAGCTTTGTAGTCTTTTATTCCGGAATGTACATCGTTAATTGTAAATTTGATAATACTATTCGCTTGACTAAATTGACTATCTGATTTGATATTTAACGGAGTAATTGTTGGTTTAGTATTATCTATCATAATAGAAAAAACACCAAAATCTTTTGGATTCGCAACAAGCTTCCCATTTTTAAGTTCTGTAGTTAAATAATCTTTTTTCCAAGCACCTCTTTTTTGATATTCGCGAACAATAACAGCTTTATCCAATTGTGCAGTAGGAATGTCTGTAGAAGGTTCTATTGCTAATGTATAAGATTTATGAACAGGCATGTTATAATCGCCAACCCAATGTTTGTTATTTGAGAATTTATAAGCTAAATCAAAATCTTCGTAGAAAACATTTTTAGGGAAAAAGATTTCAATTCCGTTGGCTTTAAAATGATTTTCTTTGCTCCATAACATAGGATTTGTTTCAGGAAGTTTCACAGAATCTACAAATGCTTTTCCATTAACAGTAAAAGATTGCGAAGATACATTTCCTGCATAATCAGAAACGTCTATTTTTACTTTATATGATTTTCCATCTTCAAGCTTTAAAATTCCATTATTTTTAAGATTAGAGTACATTCTTATAGGATTTCCATCTTTTACAAATCCTTGATAAACCCAACTGTTGTTTCTCTGAACATCATTATAATCACAAACACTGTTTATAGCTCGCGCTTCATCAAACGAAAAACGATTCGAAGTAAAGGTATAAATTGGTTCATCATTCACATAAATATTGATTTGATGAACGCCATTGTTGTTCTCAGCTCCATTGTGTTTATCATAAGCTTTCACACCAAAGCCAATTGCTCCAGAAGCAGAAATTGTTCCGCCATTAGGGACAACAACTCGACTTGTTTTTTGGTTAATATCACCATTTATCGGATAAGCATATAAGCCTAAAATACTTGGTTTTCTTGTATCAGGAATATCAAAACCAAAATAAAAAGGATTAATTGGTTCTTCTGTTTTTGTATCACGAATTTCAAAATGTAAATGTGGTCCTCCAGAACCTCCAGAATTTCCTGAAAGAGCAATTAAATCACCCATTTTAATTGGAAGTTCGTTTGGTTTTGGGTACAGATCTATTTTAAATGTTTCATTTGCATATTGTTGTTTGCGCACATATTCTTGCAATTCAGGCGTAAATTCTCTCAAATGCGCATAAACAGAAGTATATCCATTTGGATGATCAATATAAAGTGCATTTCCATAACCTGTTGGCGAAATATTAATACGAGAAATATAGCCATCTCCAACGGCTTTTACTTTCAAACCTTCTCGTTGTTGTGTTTTAATATCAAGTCCAGCGTGGAAATGATTAGTTCGTAATTCTCCAAAATTACCAGCTAAATAATTGGGGATTTCTAATGGATTTTGAAAAACTTTTTTCGGATATGTTTCGGATTTTGGTTGTTCTGCTCGTTGCCCAAATACAACAGAAGATAGTAATAAGTTTAGTAAAATTGGTTTAATCATTTTCATTTTTTCTTTTCAATCATTAACAAATCAGTTAAAAGTAAACTAATTCTTTTACAAACATCTTTAATCTTTTGAATTTCTGAAAATTATTTCAAGATAAATCTTTGTAAAATAAATTTAAAAACAAGAATATCAATGTTTTGTATTTGTAAAATAATTAACAAGCAAAAGAAAAGGATTTTGGTGAATGATTGAAAAATGATACAACTAATTTTAAATCAAACATTAAAAATATCATTATGAAAAAAATTATTTTAGCACTTTTTGTAGTCGCTTCAATTACAAGTTGTAACCAATATAAAAGTTCAAACAATGCCGAATTAGCAACAGAAGAAGTAGAAGTTTCTAATGCAGCAAATACAGAAGTGAAAGGAAAGGTATTTAAATCGAATGCGTTGATTGAAATGAAAGTAAAAGACGCAATGAAAGATGCCGTTCAAATCGAAGAAAATGCAATTGCATTAAATGGTTTTGTGTTGAATAGCGAGATGAATAATCAAACGTTGGATTTCGATGAGATTGAATTGTCGGAAGAAAGTATCAAGAAAATAGAAAAAATACAACGTTCTTATTTCATTGAATTAAAAGTTCCGTCAAGCAAATTGCGAGAGCATGTCAAATTTGCAGTTGAAAAAGGATTAATTATCGATCATATTTTAATTAATAACGAAGAAATGACATTTCAGAAATATGAAAATGACTTAAAAAATGCGAACAATAATTCTGTAAAAATATCGACTCAAATCGAAAATAAAGTGAATAAAGCTTTGATAAATGATGCTACAAGCTATGCAACGATTGTGTACCGATTAACGGAAGAACCTCGAATTATCACAAATATTTTACCTCAAACAGAACTTAAATCTTACAGAGAAATCAATTTAGGATATGAGTTAAAACAAAGTTGGCAAGATGGATTATATTATTTCAAATCTATCCTGATTGTTTTATGCCAATTTCTGCCAACAATTCTTTCGGTATTGTTTTTGTTTTTTAGTATCAAGTATGTTGTAAGAATAGTGAAAAACAGAGAATCAAAACAAAAGAATTGAGTAAATCTCTATTTGTCAAATGAATAAGAAAAAACTGATAATATTTAGGTCTTTCTATTGATTAGAAGTAAAAAAATACTATTTTTGCAATAGAAGCTAGAATAATTGAAATTCTCGGGAGATGGAAAAAATGGTAAAATTTAATGAACTTGAAAACAAAGTTTTAAGTGTTTTAGGCCAACTTGGGAATTATAAAGATATATTGAAAGGCGCTGAAAACTCGATACAAGAATTGGAAAAATTGCAAAATGAAATCAATTCGTTAAAAGAAGAAAACGCCAGATTAAAAAATAAATTGAGAGATTCGCAAGCGAATAATTTAAATTTAAATGAAGAAGTAAAACGATTAAAAGTCGTTAATGCAATGAGCGGAAATCAGGAGTACAAACAAATGATGAAGCAAAGAATGAATAAATTAATAAAAGAAGTCGATACGTGCATCGCTCAAATTAAAACAAATAATTAATTAATAAAAAGAATGTCAACTCAACGAATTGAGATAAAAATTGCTTCACGTCATTATCCAATGACGATTAATTCTGATGAAGAAGAAATGTTACTTTCTTGCGCAGAAGAAATAAATAGTATTTTGAAACAATTTGAACAAAAGTACGCTGTTTCTGACAAACAAGATGCACTTGCAATGGTGACAATTCAGTTAGCTTTACGTGAAGCAAAACTGAAAAAGCAAGTGAAAGATAATGAAGAAATGACAACAGAGCGCATTTCGAAGTTATTAGAATTGATTGATCAGTCAATCGCAAAATAAGAGAAGTTCTGACAGTTGTGAAACTGTCCACTAAACAATATTCCTACATTAGTTCTAGCTATTTTGGTTAACTCAACACTAGTTTTGTTACCGAGTGAACACCGTTCGGAAAGCGGGCCGCAACCTTTTAGGTTCATTTAGATGACAGCGGATACTTGACTGACGGACTAACTCAAATCCTGTTTACAGGAGTTAACTCAAAACATACTTTACTAATGTAGGTTTTTTTATATATAAACATTACATAATCTATGGACACAATTATGACAATAATTATTGCAATTGTTACATTAATCATAGGTGCAGTGATAGGATATTTCTTATCAAAAAAATCAGTTGATAAACAGAATCAAGAACTGATTGACGAAGCAACTCGTAAAGCACAAAATTTGATTAATGATGCTGAGAAAGATGGTGAAGCCATTAAAAAAGAGAAAATTTTTCAAGCCAAAGAAAAATTTTTAGAATTAAAATCTAAACACGAAGAAGTCGTTAACCAACGCGAAAGAAAAGTAGCTGATGCTGAGCTTAAAGTAAAAGAACGTGAAGAAAGAATCAAAACGGACTTAGCAGAAATTCAGAAACAAAAAGATCAGATAAAATCTGAGAAAGGAAATATACAAGCTCGTACAGAAAAGCTTAACATTAAGCAAAGAGAAGTTGATACGATGCATAAAAAACAAGTAGAAGTACTTGAGAAAATTTCGAATTATTCCGCTGATGAAGCTCGTTCTGAGTTAATTGAAGTCTTAAAAGACGAAGCCAGAACGAAAGCACAAGCTCATATCCAAGAAATCATGGAAGAAGCTGAATTAGATGCGAAAAACGAAGCACGTAAAATCGTAATATCTTCTATTCAACGTATTGGGACAGAACAAGCGATTGAAAATTCGGTTTCTGTATTTAATATCGAATCAGATGAAATAAAAGGACGTATTATTGGTCGTGAGGGACGTAATATTCGTGCTATAGAAGCTGCTACTGGAGTTGAAGTAATTGTAGATGATACGCCAGAAGCAATTATTCTTTCATGTTTTGATCCTGTTCGTCGTGAAATTGCTCGTTTATCTTTACACCGTTTAGTAACAGATGGACGTATTCATCCAGCTCGTATCGAGGAAGTAGTTGCGAAGACAACTAAACAAATTGAAGATGAAATTATCGAGGTTGGTAAGAAAACAATCTTAGATTTAGGAATTCACGGTTTACATAAAGATTTGGTTCGTATCGTTGGACGTATGAAATATCGTTCATCTTATGGTCAAAACTTATTACAACACTCTCGTGAAGTTGCAAATTTAGCAGGAACATTAGCTGCAGAATTAGGTTTAAATCCTAAGCTAGCGAAACGTGCAGGTTTATTACACGATATTGGTAAAGTTCCTGAGCAAGAATCAGAATTGCCTCACGCAATTTTAGGAATGCAGTGGGCAGAGAAATACGGAGAACACCCAGATGTAATTAATGCAATTGGAGCTCACCATGACGAAATTGAGATGACTTCTTTAATTTCGCCAATTGTACAAGTTGCCGATGCTATTTCTGGTGCTCGTCCAGGTGCTCGTCGTCAAGTTGTAGAATCGTACATGCAACGTCTAAAAGATTTAGAAGCGACAGCGCTTAATTTTGATGGAGTAGAGAAAGCATATGCTATTCAAGCAGGACGTGAATTGCGTGTGATTGTAGAAAGTGATAAAGTAGATGATACAAAAGCTGCGGAATTATCTTTCTTAATCTCTGATAAAATTCAAAATGAAATGACTTATCCAGGTCAAGTGCGTGTAACGGTAATTCGTGAAACACGTGCAGTGAATATTGCAAGATAAAATTTAGAATTTAATTATATGGTATAGGCAAGTCTGAAAGAAGGCTTGCCTATTTTTTGTGTTAAATTATAGAAAATTAATTCAATTTTTAGTTATTATTTTGATAAAAATTATTAAATTATAACAAATAAAAATACTATTTTAATGTGTTTAAAATCAATTAATTAACAACTTGTTGATAAACTTTTTAATTTTTAAGATTACAAAATTTTTAATTGTAAAATCTTATCTTATTTTTGAAAAAATCTATGAGTAATTTAAACGGAAATGTAACCCTATTGAGGTTCAAATTTCTAAAATAAATAAAATGACCAACTTTATTTATTTTGATGAAAAAATTCGTTTTACCGAAGTTTATTAATCCAAAAAGTCTAAAAAAACTATGTCTATTTTTGATAAAAGAGTAAATTATAAACCATTTGAATATCCTGAAATTTTAACCTTTACAGAAGCAATCCAAAAAGCATATTGGGTACACGGAGAAGTAGATTTTACTTCGGATATCCAGGATTATCATGCAAATTTAGATGATGTAAAACGTGAAATTCACAAACGTTCTATTCTATCTATTGCGCAAGTCGAGGTAACTGTAAAAGGATTTTGGGGAGATTTATATCACTATTTTCCAAAACCAGAATTGAATGGTCTAGGAGCAACTTTTGCAGAATGTGAGTTTAGACATAGCGAGGCATATTCGCGTATTTTGGAGGTAAATGGTTATTTAGATGAATTTAATGTAGCCTTACAAAATCCAATTTTCAAGAGCTATAATACGTTTGTAGGCGAAATTATGCGCGACGAGAGCAAATCAATCGTAGAGAAATTGTTGTTCTTCGCATTGGTTATCGAAGATAGTTCTCTATTCTCGAAATTTGCAAATATTTTAGCATTCACACGTTTTGACGGTTTAATGAAAAATACTGCAAATATCATTGCTTGGACATCTACAGATGAACAAATTCATGCAAATGCAGGAATTTATTTAATTAATAAAATTCGTGAAGAAGGTTTATTACCAGACGAATTAGATCAAAATTGGGTAGAAACTGCTGTTCGTGGTTATATCGACCAAGAAGAAATGATGTTGGATTGGATTTTTGAGAAAGGAGAATTCAATTATTACTCGAAAGAAGATTTATTAAATTATATGAAATATCGTATTGATGAAGCAATCACGAAGATTGGTTTCAAAAAAATATTTCATATCTCACAAGAACAATATAAACCAATGGCTTGGTTTGAAGAAGAAGTTTTTGCGAGTAGCTTAGATGATTTCTTTGCAAAACGACCTGTAGATTATACAAAACACGACAAAAGTATTTCGGCAGATGATTTATTTTAATCACCGAAACTTTTGACTAAAAAACACAACTATAAATTAAATTATTTTACAAAATTACATCATTACAAATTCTAAAACTATGGAAAATCCAATACCACACGACGATATCCAAAATATATTTTTTGACGGAGAAGCACCAAAATTATGGTGGAAAAACTCTGAATCTGAACAAATTTTAAATAGAGGTTACTTATTGAAAGGAGAGACAGTTGAGGGAGCTATAGATCGTATTACAGCTGCAGCTGCAAAACGTTTATACAAACCGGAATTGCAAGAATCTTTCAAAGAAATGATCGAAAGAGGATGGATGAGTTTATCATCTCCAATTTGGGCAAATATGGGAACAGAACGTGGTTTACCAATTTCTTGTTTCAATGTGCATATTCCTGACAGTATCGAAGGAATTACACACAAATTAGGAGAAGTTATCATGCAAACGAAAATTGGTGGTGGTACTTCTGGATATTTTGGTGAATTACGCGAACGTGGTGCGGCAATTACAGATAACGGAAAGAGTAGTGGTGCTGTTTCGTTTATGGAATTATTCAATTCTGCAATGAATGTTGTTTCTCAAGGTTCTACTCGTCGTGGAGCTTTCGCTGCTTATTTGGATATTGACCATGATGATATTGATGAGTTTTTAAAAATAAAATCGATTGGTAACCCAATTCAGAATTTATTTTATGGTGTTTGTGTGCCAGATTATTGGATGCAAGAAATGATTGATGGAGATGCTGAAAAACGCCAAATTTGGGCGAAAGTTTTAGAGTCTCGTCAAGAAAAAGGATTACCATATTTATTCTTTACGGATAATGTAAATAAAAATAAACCACAAGTTTACAAAGATTTAGGAATGTCAATTAACGCATCTAATCTTTGTTCAGAAATTATGTTACCTTCTTCTGCCGATGAATCATTTATTTGTTGTTTATCTTCTATGAATTTAGAATTATACGACGAATGGAAAGATACAGAAGCAGTACGTTTAGCAATTTTCTTCTTAGATGCAGTTTTACAAGAATTCATCGAAAAAACTGAAGGAAATTATTATTTAGCTTCAGCAAATCGCTTTGCAAAACGTCATCGCGCGTTAGGTTTAGGTGTTTTAGGATGGCATTCTTATCTGCAACGAAACATGATTCCTTTCGAAGGAATGGAAGCAAAATTACGCACAACAGAGATTTTTAAACATATTCAATCTAAAGCAGATAAAGCTTCAGAAGAATTAGCACGCATTTATGGTGAACCAGAAGTTTTAAAAGGTTACGGACGTCGCAATACAACAACTTGTGCTATTGCGCCAACGACTTCTTCTTCTGCTATTTTAGGGCAAACTTCTCCAGGAATTGAGCCGTTTGCATCTAACTATTATAAAGCTGGATTATCAAAAGGTAACTTTATGCGTAAAAATAAATATTTAACAAGATTATTACGTGAAAAAGGAATCGATAATGAAGATATTTGGCGAGAAATCATGTTAAATGGAGGTTCTGTTCAGCATTTAGATCAATTGACAAAAGAGGAAAAAGATGTATTCAAAACATTCAAAGAAATTTCTCAATTAGAAATTGTTCAACAAGCTGCAATTCGTCAAAAATATGTAGATCAATCACAATCATTAAACTTAAATATTCCACCAGATTTACCTGTGAAGGAAGTAAACCGCTTGATGATTGAAGCTTGGCAATTAGGTGTTAAAACATTGTACTATCAACGTTCACAATCTGTTTCTAAGGAATTAGTTGCAAACTTAGTTTCTTGTTCTTCTTGTGAAGCTTAATAGGAAAAATGATATATTAATTACAAATAGAAAATCCGCTCAAAAGAGCGGATTTTTTGTTAATTATAAATAAGTTTATTCAATGATTTATTAATAAAAATATTGCATTTTACTTTTGTTTCTCCAGCCAGCTTGACTTTCATTTTTCACAAAGAAAACTTTTACATCTGCTTGGCTTTCTAAATCTACAAAATAGATTTTGAATTTTGCTTGGCTTTCCAATTTTGTAAAAAACCATTTTCCGTTATTTTCATTTACTTTAAATGATGAATTCAACTTAAAAACTTTCAAATCTGCTTGAGCTTCTGTTTTTACAACAAATACTTTTACATCAGCTTTGCTTTTTAGGTTAACACTAAAAACACTTTGTGCATATATTTTTGTAGAAAAAAACAGAAATAATGGTAAACAACCAAGTGAAAATTTCATATAATCAATTGTAAATTATCTTAACTAAAGATAAAACTATTTTATTAAAATAAAAAAGACACGAAAATGAATCGTGTCTTTTATCGGTATAAATTAAATTTATTTTGTAGCTTTTTTCACTTCTGGTAGAATGTCTTTTCCAAAAATTTCAATAGATTTCATCATATCCAAATGATTTGGAGCGCCAACATCCATATGAGCAGAAAAACGAGTTAAACCAAACATTTCTTGGTATTTCAAAATTCGATCTACAGCCAAAGAAGCATCCCCAACAATTAAATGTCCATTTGTAGAACGTCCGTAATCAAATTGTTGTTTTGTATATTTTGACCAACCTCTACTTGCTCCAATTCGATCCATTTGAGCACCATAAATTGGGAAATATTCTTCAGCTACTTTTTCACTATTTTCTCCAAAAAACGAATGCATATGAACACCAATTTGCATGTTATTAATATCATGTCCATTTTCGATATAAACTTGTTTATAAATTTCAAAAAGGAAATTGAAATCGGCAGGGTTTCCACCAATAATAGCAAAAATAATAGGTAAACCTAATGTTGCAGCACGTACAATTGATGATTTTGTTCCTCCGACAGCAATCCAAATAGGAAGCTTTTCTTGTACAGGTTTTGGATAAATACTTTGATTGATAATTGGCATTCTAAATTTTCCTTCCCAATTAATTACTTCATTATTATTTAAAGTTAAAAGCAAACGAAGCTTTTCATCAAAAAGAGCATCATAATCGTTTAGATCATAACCAAAAAGTGGAAAAGATTCTATAAATGAACCTCTACCAGCTGTAATTTCAGCACGTCCGTTCGATAAATTATCTATACTTGAAAAGTCTTGATATAGTTTGACGGGATCTGTAGAACTGATGACAGAAACTGCACTTCCCAACTTAATATTTTTAGTAACGGTAGACAAAGCTGCCAAAATAATTTCTGGAGAAGAAACTGCATAATCAGGGCGATGATGTTCTCCAATTCCAAAGAAATCTACTCCAACTTCATCCATCAATTTTACTTCCTCTATAATTTCGGTCATACGCTGTTGAGGTGATTGTGTATAACCCGTTTTTGGATCTATATGTAGATCGCCAAACATTCCTATTCCTAATTCCATATTATTTTAGATTTATTCAAATTTATAAATAGAATTTTAGATCTGAATTGATGTAGGATATGAAAGAAAAAAGAGTTAACTCATTAAATTAGAATTAACTCTTTTATTTATTTTCTAGGATTTATTATCCGTGAATTGCTTCTTTATTTCCGTAAGATTGGATTAGTTTTCCTTCGAAATCTAGCCATTCTTGCCAGCGTTTATCGACATCTACATCAGTAGATAATTTACGAGCAAAATTCAAAAAAGTTGTATAATGATTTGCTTCCGAAACCATTAAATCATAATAGAATTTAGCCAATTCCTCATCTTTAATATTCTGAGATAATGTTCTAAAACGCTCACAACTTCTTGCTTCAATCATCGCAGCAAATAACAAGCGATCGACGAAAGCCATATTACGAGAACCATCTTTTTTACAAAATTTCATCAATTGACCAACGTAATCATCTTTGCGTTCGCGACCTAATTTATATCCACGACGTTCGATAATTTCTACAACCATTTTGAAATGTTGCATTTCTTCGATTGCGATATCAGACATTTCCTGAATAAATTCGTCATGTTCAGAATTATAGGCAATCATTGTTATTGCATTGGTTGCAGCTTTTTGTTCGCACCAAGCATGATCTGTTAAAATTTCTTCTAAATTTCTTTCTGCAATATCAGCCCAACGCGGGTCTGTCAAAAGTTTTAGTCCAAGCATTTTCGAAAAATATTTAAGTTCAAATTTACGAAATTATATTCTTTAAAATAGAATCTAAGAAATCGCTTATGAATTAATTAAATGATTTTCTTTTCGATCATTTCCAGCATAACATCCGAAGCATGTTTAAAAGTTGGTGCTTGTTCTGTTAAACTTGCTGCATTTTTTTTATTAACCTTAAAGATTAAATCTTTTTCAGTTGTAAATAATAAAGCGTTTGTAAATGGATTTTTTATATAAGAACTCAAGATTAAAAAAGTCTGTTCAATGCTATGAAATTGTTCCACTTCTTCCGTTTTATATCGAAAAGTAAAGGCAAAATTATACTCATTATTTTCTAGAAGATGCAAACGAACAAATATATTTTTAAGATCAGTATCACCAATAGTTTTGGCCATTGTAAGTTTTGCAAAAGTTCCTTCTTTGATACTTGATTTTACGTGCTCGTAAAATTCTTCAAAAACAGTTTGATAAGACATTTTGTATAATTTTAATGCAAATTTACATTAAAATAAGTCATATTGGCTTATAATATTTATTATTCCAATTAAGAAACAGAAAACGTAATTTTGTGAAATGAAAAAACTATTAATCATTGGTCAAGTTTGGCCAGAACCAACTTCTTCTGCTGCAGGAACTCGAATGATTCAGTTAATTGATTGTTTCAAAAAAAACGGATTTGAGATGACTTTTGCCTGCGCAGCTTCAAAATCTGATTTTAGTTTTGATTTGATTTCGAAAGGAATTAAAGAAGTTGAAATTCAGTTAAATGATGAAAGTTTTGATGATTTTGTTCGAAAAATAAATCCAGAAATTGTTCTTTTTGATCGTTTTATGATCGAAGAGCAATATGGTTGGCGTGTTTCGAAAGAATGTCCAAATGCATTGAAAATTTTGGATACAGAAGATTTACATTTTTTGAGAAATGCACGACAAGAAGCAACTAAAAAAGGAATTGAATTTACTGAAAATTTATTGTTTTCTGATTTAGCAAAGCGAGAAATAGCTTCAATTTTACGTTGTGATTTATCATTAATCATTTCAAAAAAAGAGATAGAAATTTTAAAAAATCAATTTAAAATTGATGAAAATATTTTGTGTTATTTACCTTTTTTAGAAGATGAAATTACAGAAGAAAAAATAAAATCTTGGAAAAAATTCGACAAGCGAGAACATTTTATGTTTATCGGAAATTTTATTCACGAACCTAATTTTAATTGTGTTCAGATTTTAAAAAAAGAGATTTGGCCAGTTTTGAGAAAAAAACTTCCGAAAGTAGAATTGCATATTTATGGTGCTTATGCAACGCAAAAAGTCTTGCAATTGAATAATTCTTCTGAACGATTTTTTATAAAAAATAGAGCTGAAAATGCACAAGAAACGATGTCAAATTATAAAGTTTTATTGGCGCCAATAAAGTTTGGAGCTGGAGTAAAAGGAAAGTTTGTGGATGCGATGCAAACAGGAACTCCTTCGGTAACGACAACGATTGGAGCAGAAGCTATGAAAGAAAATTTTGATTGGAATGGTTTTGTAGAAGACGATATTGAAGCATTTGTAGAGAAAGCTGTTTTGCTTTATAATAATGAAAAAGAATGGAAAATTGCTCAAGAAAATGGTATCAAAATTTTGAACGAAAATTATGATAAAACTAAATTTGAAGCTGGATTTTTAGAAAAAATTAAAACAATAGTAGAAAATTTAATTCAACATCGAAATCAGAATTTTATTGGACAAATTTTACAGCATCATACAAATCAAAGTACGAAATATATGTCACTTTGGATTGAACAGAAAAATAAAAACCTTCCGAAATAGGAAGGTTTTTTGTTTATTTTAATTTGAAACTATTGACAATTGATACAAAATCGCTTTTCATGATTTCTTTATTCTCATAACCGCAATATTGTAAAATTTGATAAACAAATTCTTTCGTTTCGATAATTGTTTGCAAAAAATAGATATGACCAGATTCTGGTTCATTTGTTTCAAATTCGGTGTACGCATAATTAAAACCTTGTTCGTAAGCAACATATGGTTTTTTGATGTAATTGAAACTTTTTTGTGTTGTATATGGCGCGATAGAATTTAGTGTATAATCTATCATATCCAAACTAGAATCGGTTAATTTTAATTCATCCTTGTGTTCGAAAATTAAAAAACCATACGAATTTGGTTTTGGAGTTAGACTTTCAAATTGGATTGTTGCATAATCATTTAAACCAACTGTCCGCTGAAAATTTTCTGGAATTGTTAATGTAAATGATTCTGCTCCATGTATTTTCTTTTGAGAAAATATAGAGATACAAGCAAAAAAAGTGGCGATGAATAACAATTTTTTCATTGGATGAATTTAGATGACGAATATAAAAAAAGCCTCGTTTATCACAAGGCTATAACGTTATTATTTAAAATAAATTGTTTACTTTGTTGAACAAGAATTATTTCCTGCTTGACAAGGAGAAGTTCCTTCTGCTATTTTAACACCTTCTACCTCTTTTATCTTACCAAAACCTCCGGCAACGTCAATTAAATTTTCGTAACCACGAGCACGCAAAATAGATGTGAAAATCATAGAGCGATAACCTCCAGCACAATGTACAAGATATGTTTCTTCTGGATCTATCAATTTCATAGATTCGTTGATAAAATCTAAAGGAGCAGTAATTGCGCCTTCTACATGAGAAGTTTCGTATTCACCTGGTTTACGAACATCTAAAACTTTTAATTCTGTTTCATCTACTAATTCAACAAATTCTTCTGGAGAAATAGAAACAATTTCATCAAAATCTTTTTCTGCATCAAGCCAAGCTTGGAAACCATTATTTAAAAATCCGATAACATTGTCGTAGCCAACTCGAGCCAAACGTGTTACTGCTTCTTCTTCAGCTCCAACTTCTGCAATTAATAGAATTGGTTGTTTGATATCTGTAATTAATGTTCCAACCCAAGGAGCAAAATTTCCTTTAATACCAATATTGATAGAATTTGGAATAAATCCTGCAGCAAAAGTTTGAGGATCGCGAACATCTAAAATTAAGGCATTCGTATCTTCGGCAACTTGTATAAACTCGTCAGGAGATAATGCTTTATTCGCACGTTCTTTTACAACATCTAAAGATTCTACACCTAATTTATTCATCATAACATTTTCTGGAAAATAGAATGGAGGAGGCATTAAACCTGAGGTTAATTCAGTAATAAATTCTTCTTTTGTCATATTAGGATTCAATGCGTAATTTACTTCTTTTTGATTTCCTAATGTATCAAAAGTTTCTTTACTCATATTTTTTCCACAAGCAGAACCTGCACCATGTGCGGGATATACAATAACATCGTTTGCTAAAGGTATAATTTTGTTCCGTAAAGAATCAAATAAATAGCCTGCTAATTTCTCTTGTGTTAAATCAGTATTTAATTTTTGAGCTAAATCTGGGCGACCTACATCACCAATAAATAAAGTATCTCCTGTAAAAATTGCGTAATCTTTTCCGTTTTCATCTTTCAATAAATACGTTGTGCTTTCCATTGTATGTCCAGGCGTATGCAAAGCAGTGATTGTAATATTTCCTAAAGTGAAAACTTCACCATCTGTCGCAATATGTGCTTCGAAATTTGGCTCAGCAGTTGGTCCGTAAACTATTGTAGCTCCAGTTTTTTGCGCTAAATCTACATGTCCAGAAACAAAATCTGCATGGAAATGCGTTTCGAAAATATATTTGATTTTTGCATGATCTTTAGTTGCTTGATCTATATAAGATTGTGTTTCTCTTAATGGATCAATAATTGCAACTTCACCATTGCTTTCTATATAATAAGCACCTTGTGCAAGACATCCGGTGTAAATTTGTTCAATTTTCATAAGCATGAATTTAGTTTGTAAAAATACGAATAATTAAAATTAGAATTTTCCATTGAAGGGCTAATTCTGATACTTTTCATCTATTTAAACTCAAATAAGATTGATAGTTATGGTAAAAACTATGAATGAAATCATAGCTTATTTTTTAATCTTTTTTAAATTAATAAACAATTCAGATCCTGCTCTTGGTGGGATAGAATTATAACAATTTTCCATTACTTTGAAATCAAAATAATCATTAAAATAAGTTTGATATTCAGCTTTGTGACCGCCATATGGTGGAGCATTATTTTCAAAATGTCTGTCAAATAATACACCAACAAGTTTCCCTTTCTCGGCTAATAATTCATTTACTTTGATGCTATATTTTTGACGCAATTCAGGATTTAGTGCACAAAAGAATGTTTGTTCTAAAATCAAATCAAATTCTCCTTCTAACGTAAAAAAATCTTGATGGAGAACTTTTATATGTTGATTGTCTTTAAATTTTTCTTTGATTGTTTTTACAACAACTTCAGAAATATCAATCAAGGTAATATTTGTAAAACCATGTTCTAATAGATAATCGGCTTCGTAAGCATTTCCGCAACCAGGAATCAAAATTCGAATGTTTTTGTTCTCTAATTGATCAATATATGTTTTCAGTGGAGTGGAAGGAGCTTTGAGATCCCACCCTGTTTCATTATTCTTGTATTTAGAATTCCAAAAATTTTCGTCTAGTTCCATCTTACATTAATTATTGAATTATAAACTCTTCTATGAACATAAATATTGCCATCAGGATAATGAATATTGCAAATGTTCGTTTTAGAAACTGAACAGGCAAAAACTTATTAATATAGGTTCCGACAAGAATTCCGACCATTGAAATTCCAATAAAAACACTTAGAAAACTCCAATCTATTTTAATATGAAGAGCATCTCCAATAAAAAATCCGACTAGTGAATTAATCGCAATAATAACTAATGAAGTTGCCGAAGCTTTTTTCATTTCTAATTTGGCAACCATCATAAGTGCTGGAACAATTAAAAAACCGCCACCTGCACCAACCATTCCTGTTAATCCTCCGATTAAGAAACCTTGAATGAATAAGACTGGATTAAGCTTTTCATTTTTCTGAACGATTTCTACTTCTTTCTTACCTTTTAACATAGAAATTGCAGCGAAAACCATAAGTATTGCAAACAATCCGAACATTGCCATTCGACGAGTTACTATAAAATCGCCTATAGCAAATAGATCACTTGGTAATGCAGGAATTAGAAAAGCACGTACTAATGTAATTCCAATAACGGCAGGAAAACCAAATTGCGAAACAATTTTCCAATCAACCATATTTTGAGTTGCTTGTTTTATTCCTCCAATTAACCCTGTAGATCCTACAATGCACAATGAATAAGCTGTTGCAATTTTTTCGTCGAAATGAAAAATATATGCCAAGATAGGAACAGCTAATATAGAACCTCCACCACCAAGAACTCCCATAATAAGTCCGATGAAAAAAGCGCCTACAAAACCAAAAAACTCTATAAAATCCATTTTTTTCTCTCGATTTTTACAAATCTATATTAAATAGAATAACATTTCTATAGAAAATATTATGAAATATTGTTGTAAATTAATACAAATGCCTACTAAACCAATAGACGTGTTATTATTTCATTTTTTTATTTATTCTGCAAATTTGTTGTAACTTTTTTATAAAATATGCTACTAATGTTACATAAGCACAATAAAAGATAAAAAACTACTAAATGAAGAAAATTTTTATGTCTATCTTATTTGCTGGATCAGCGTTATTTGGTCAGCAAATAAAATTTGATGAGTATACTCTACCAAACGGATTGCATGTTATCCTTCATCAAGATAATTCTGCACCAGTTGTAACAACAGGTGTTATGTATCACGTAGGTTCGAAAGACGAACAAGTAGGGAAAACAGGTTTTGCACATTTCTTTGAGCATTTATTGTTCGAAGGAACAGAAAATATCAAACGAGGAGAATGGTTCAAGATTGTATCTTCTAATGGAGGTTCTAACAATGCAAATACCACAACTGATAGAACGTACTATTACGAAACTTTTCCATCAAATAATTTAGAATTGGGATTATGGATGGAATCAGATCGTTTACGTCAACCGATTATTAATCAAATTGGAGTTGATACACAGAAAGAAGTTGTAAAAGAAGAAAAACGTTCTCGTTTGGATAATCAACCTTATGGTAAATTTTCTTATGGTGAAGCAGTTAATCCGCATGTTTTCAAGAAAAGTGGTTATCGTTGGAGTGTAATTGGTTCTTTCGAAGATTTGAGTAATGCAAAATTAGACGATTTTAAACATTTTAGTCAAACTTATTATGTTCCGAATAATGCAGTATTAGTTGTTGCAGGAGATTTTAAAAAGGAAGAAGCAAAGAAATTAATTGAGAAATATTTTGGAGTAATTCCAAGAGGAAAAGATGTTGTAAAAACAGTGATTAAAGAAGATCCTATTACTTCTGAAGTTCGTGCAACAGAATACGATGCAAATATTCAAATTCCATTATTGGCCATTAATTATCGTACTCCAGATAATAAGTCGAAAGATGCTTATGCATTAGAAATGTTATCAAGTTATTTAACAGGAGGGAAATCGTCAATTTTATATAAAAAATATGTTGATGAGAAGAAAGAAGCATTACAAATTTTTGCTTTCAATCGTCAAATGGAAGATTACGGAATTTACTCAATCGGAATTTTGCCACAAGGAGATGTTTCTTTTGATAAATTAGAAAATGAGTTACAACAAGATATAGAAAAGGTACAAACAGATTTAATTTCAGAGGAAGATTACCAAAAAATCTTAAATGGAATTGAAAATAGTTTTGTAGCTTCAAAATCAGGCGTTCAGAATATAGCACATGCTTTAGCAGATGCTTATATGTTGGGAGGAGATACGAACAAAATCAACGAAGAATTGAAAATCTATCAATCGGTATCGAGAGAAGATATTAGAAACGTTGCCAAAAAGTATTTAAACAAAAACCAACGTGTAATTATTCACTATTTACCAGAATCTAAAAAAGCTGCAAAATAAAAAACGACTGAATTATGAAAACAAAGATATTATCTCTTGCGATTGCTTTTATGGCAGTTAGCTTAAATGCTCAAGTTAAAATTCCTATGCCAAAACCAGGTCCAGCACCAACGGTTAATTTAGGAAAACCAAACGAATTCAAACTAAAAAATGGCTTAACAGTTATCGTAGTCGAAAATCACAAATTACCTCGTGTTTCTGCAACTTTAACAATAGATAATCCTCCATTCGCTTTAGGTGCAAAAAAAGGTGCTGAATCTTTATTAAGCGAAATGTTAGGAACTGGAACAACAACGAAATCGAAAGACGAATTCAATAAAAGAGTTGAGTTTTTAGGAGCTCGTGTTAACTTTTGGGAAGAAGGCGCTTCAGCAAGTTCTTTAACTAAATACTTCAAGGAAATATTTGGTTATATGGCAGATGGCGCTATAAATCCTAATTTTACAGAAAAAGAATTCGCTGATGTAAAAAAACGTTACATCGAAGGTTTGAAAGCCAATGAAAAATCTGTAGAAAGTGCAGCATCTCGTGTTTCTAATATTTTGGTTTATGGAAAAGATAATCCTTTCTCAGAATTTGATACACCAGAACAAATCGAGAAAATCACATTACAAGATGTGAAAGATTATTATACAACGTATTACAAACCAAATAATGCTTATTTAATTGTCGTTGGAGATATTTCGACAAAAGAAGTAAAAGCATTGGCTGAAAAGAACTTCAATTCTTGGCAAACAGGAAAACTAAATATTCCAGCTTTTCCAAAAGTAGAAGAAGTAACAAAAACAGAACTAAATGCGATTAACATGTCGAATGCAGTTCAATCTGTTGTGTCTGTTTCTTATCCAGTTCATTTAACAAAAAAAGATCCTGATTATTATGCAGCTTTAATTGCGTCTTCTATTTTAGGAGGAGATTTCAATTCTAAATTAAATATGAATCTTCGCGAAGCTCATGGTTGGACATATGGTGCTCGTGGAGGAGTTTCTGATTCGCGTTACATCGGTCGTTTCAGTACAAATGCTACAGTTCGTAACGAAGTGACAGATTCTGCTATCGTAGAAACGATGAAAGAAATAAAAGGAATGACGCTAAATAAAATCGACCAAAAAATGTTGGATGATGTTAAAGCAAAATTCTTAGGAAACTTTATTTTGACATTAGAAAGCCCTTCAACAGTTGCGAGTCAGGCTTTAACGAAAAAAACAAATCAATTATCGGATAATTTTTATGCTGATTATATCAAGAATATAAATGCAGTAACAGTTGATGATGTATTACGAGTTTCTAAAAAATATTTCCGTCCAGATCAAGCAAAAATTAATGTAACAGGAAAATTAGAACAAATAGCTCCCGCTTTAGAAAAGTTAGGTTATCCTGTTAATTATTACGATTCTTATGGTAATAAAATAGACAAACCAATTTCTGAAGCAAAAGCGACAAACATGACTGTTGCTCAAATTACCGATAATTATTTCAAAGCGATTGGAGGTGCTGATAAAGTGAAAGCTGTGAAATCAATTGTTCAAAAAGGAAAAATTGAAACAATGGGAATGTCAGGAGCTTATACAAAAAAAGATGCATCGCCAAATAAATCTGTTACAATCATGAATATCGGTGGAATGAATATTATTCAATCTTTTGACGGTGAAAAAGGTTTTTACAACTTAGGACAGAAAATCGATTTACCAGAAGAAATGACTGCGCCTTTAAAGAAAACGAATTCACTTTTTGCACCATTATCAGAAGGATATAAAACGGCAAAAGTAGAAGGAATAGTTTCTGAAAACGGAGTTGATTATTATAAAGTTGTTGCAGCAGATATTTCTCGTACAGATTTTTATGATGTGAAAACAGGATTGTTAAATAAATCTGAGCAAAAGATGAAAACTCCTCAAGGAGAAGTTGTCGCTACAACGACTAACAAAGTTTATAAAACATTTGATGGTATTTTAATGGCAGCAGAAATTTTGACAGAAGCTGGACCTCAAACAGCTAAAATAACAATTGATTCAGTAGAAGTAAACAAAAATGTAACTGATGCTGATTTTAAATAGAAACAATTCTTTTTAAATATTTTTTAAGAAAAGGCAACTCTGTAATGGAGTTGCTTTTTTAGTTCTATAAATATCTTTCACTTTCTTCAATTTCAAGATCATTTATGCTTGCAAATCGTTTTGTCATTAGACCATTTTCATCAAACTCCCAATTTTCGTTCCCATAAGCACGAAACCATTTCCCATTTTTATCTTGAAATTCATATTCAAAACGAACAGAAATTCTATTTTCATAATGTGCCCAATATGTTTTTTTTAGTTTATAATTTAGTTCTTTTTTCCATTTTTTTGTCAAAAAAGCTATAATTTCTTCTCGACCATTTATAAATAAATTTCGATTTCGCCACTCACTATTCAATGAATATGCTAAGGCTATTTTTTCGGGATCTTTAGAATTCCATGCTTCTTCTGCTATTTGTATTTTTTGATGTGCAGTTTCCAATGTGAATGGTGGAAGAGGCAGTTTTTGTTCCATATTAATTAGATTAGATTATTTATAATTTGTTTTGATTGATTTACAATCTCATTTGATTTGAATAATTGACTTTCTATAGTTGAACTTTCGAATAAAAGATATACATGGGTTGCTATAAGTTTATCTTTTATTAAATCTGAAAAAAAAATTCTTAGATCATTTTTATGATCTTGAATTACTTTTAAAATTGCTTCTTGTTCTTTCGATATTTCAGATAAAATATTCAGAAAACTACATCCCCTATAATTTTCTTTTTCATTCATATAAATAATAAAATCAAAAGCAGCTAGAATTTTTTGTTTTGAATTATCTTGTTTTAAAATAAAATTTGATAATTCACTAAACCAAAAATCATGACGATTATTTAAAAATTCAATACATAGATTATCTTTTGATTTAAAATGCTGATAAAAACTAGCTTTCGCAACTTTTGCTTCACTTATAATTTGATTGATACCTGTACTATTATATCCTTGTTGGTGGAATAATTCTGAAGTAGTTTTCAATATTCTTTCTTTCGGAGAGCTCATTATTCTTTTTGTTTAACAAATCTATGCAATTAAAATTAAATAGACAAACCGGTCTGTATTATTTTATGTTAATTATTAAATATAAACACAATGTTTATTAATTTAATCGAACAATTGGAAATAAATAGAATCAAAAAAGCTCCAAACAATGTTTGGAGCTTTTCTATATTTAAATTTTATTATTCTACTTTATTTTTTACATGATAAACTTTGTTCTGTAAATACCACGCAGCAACAGATAAGATTAACATTGCAACTGCTGTAGCAGGAACCCAAAAAGGAATTGGAATTGGATCTCCGGCAGCGTATGAGTGTAATCCAGATAAGTAATAGTTAACACCAAAATATGTCATAATTACTGTCCAAACAGCCCACATTGCAGCAACATTGAATGCAAATATTCCTCTTAATCCTGGAACTAAACGCATGTGTAAAACCACAGCATAAACAATTACAGAAACGAAAGCCCAAGTTTCCTTTGGATCCCAAGACCAATAACGTCCCCAAGATTCATTTGCCCACATACCACCTAAGAATGTTCCGACAGTTAGTAAATAAATACCAATTGTTAAAGACATTTCAGCAACATAGGTCATTTCTTTCAATGAAATTTCAATCTTTTTATTTGGCTTAATCAGCATGATAATTAAAGAGAAAACGCCTAAAATAGCACTTAATCCAAAGAATCCATAAGACGAAACGATAATCGCAACGTGTACGATTAACCAATATGATTTTAGTACTGGTACTAATGGTGTAATTTGTGGATCTAACATAGAACCTCCGTGTGCGAATCCCATCATAATTACAGCAACCATAGCTCCTGTTGTTGGAATAAAAGCATTTCGGTTTTTATATAATAATAATCCAGCTAAAACACTAATCCATGAAATGAACACAATAGCTTCGTAACCGTTAGACCAAGGCGCATGTCCTGTTAAATACCAACGAACTCCAAGTCCTACAGCTTGTAGGATAAAGACAATAAATATTAATCCCAAACAAATATTGATAATACGATGTAGGATTTTGCTTTCTGAGAATAATTGAATGAATGATAAAATCATTAAAACTCCACCAACCATACAATATGCAATCATTACCCAAAAGAAAACATTGTATTTGTTGTACAAAACTTCAACTTCAACTTTTGTTGGAGAAGGCACAACATTTTTACCCCATTTTTGTTGGTACTTATCAATATAATCTACTGCATTATCAGCAGGTGTCCAATCACCATTTTCTAATCCTTTCGAAACCATGTTAAAATAAACACTAATCATTCCAAGTGCCATTGTATCTATTTCTACAGGATTTTCTTGTGTTTGATAAATCCAAGAAGTCCAACGCTCCGAAGGATCATTTTGAACAGGAATTATTTTTAATTGATATCCTTTTGCTGTTTGATCTAAAATATTGAAACGTTCAGTAACTTTTATAACTTCTTCATCAAATTTAGAACGTTCAGAAGGTTTTCTAGAGAAAGCTTCGTTATAGGCTTTATCTAATTTGAAACGAGTTGTTTTTGGATCAATCAAATTCATTAAAGATGTGTAACCATCTTCATTTGCACTTGTAATTTTCTTTAATCGATCACCACCTTTTTCACCAACTTCAATCATTGGAGCATTCACCCAATAAGCAGGATCTAATTGTAAAGAAATAAACCATTTATTTGCAGATAATCCATGGAATTTATCTTTTTTATAAACTTTTCTAAGGATTTCTAATGCTTGCGTATTAATAGGTTTTATACGTCCTTCGATATCTTGTGTAAGCAAGTGACCAAATTTGTCTGCATGCTCATCCGGAATTTTTATATTCTTAGCTAATTCATCTCCATCAGCCATTTTTGTAGAAAAACTGCCAATGTGTTCTGATGAATGAATCTTGCCTTTTTCTGAATCGGTTTGGATTTTTTGATGTCCACTTTTACCACCATCTGTCGTACTTGGGCTTTGAGCAAATGCTAACCCAGAAAGTAAAAATAATGGAAGTAAGATATTTACCTTTTTTGTATGTAAACTTTTTAGTAAAGAGTTTAGTTGTGTAAAACGAGTTCCTTTCCAGAACAATGAAACAAACATTCCTCCAAATAATAAGAAATAACCTAAATAAGTGATATTAGTTCCCCACCAATCTTGGTTTACTTGTAAAATAGTTCCGTCTTCTGTTGGGAAATAACTCGATTGGAAAAAACGGTAACCTTTATAATCCATTACATTGTTCATATAAATGTGATGTTTTGTTTCTTTTCCTTCGTCGATAACTGTAATGTTAGATTCGAAAGAAGAAGGATTTGTAGAACCAGGATAACGATCTAAAATAAAGTCATCTAAACGAATGCTAAATGGAACTTTTACTAATTTAGAACCATATCCCAATGAAATATTCATTCCGTCAATTTGTACATCAGCAGAATAATTAGTAACACCTTTTCCTCCAACAATTGTTACTGTATCGCGTTTATCGCCAACAATAACTTCAGCTCTAATTGCACCAGGAAGATTTTTCTCTTCAGCTTTAAATTTAGAACCTTGGCGATATAAAACTTCTCCTTTGAAAGCAGGATTTGGAACCACAAATTGCGCTCCATTTATTGTATATAACGAACGTAATTTTAATGGAGTAGGAACATTAAATTCAACTTTTCCAGCACCTTCTTGCAATTTTTGCATGTCTGTAATTTGTCCAACTTGTTGTCCAGCCATTTGTATATATTCTCCTTCGAAAGGTGATTTGATAACCAAATTTTCTCCTTCTCCAGTAATCTGTACAGCACCATCTTGTGGTCTATTGTAAGAAACAAGTGTTCCATTCACACTTTTTATTTCACCATTTCTGATAAAAACAGAATTACGTCCAGCTTGTCCAACTGTAACAATTTCTAAAACATTTATTCCTTGTTTTTTTCTTACAACAGTATCTAAAGCATGTGGGATAAAATCAAAAGTTTTTAGTTTAATAACTTTATCTTTGAATTGATATTCGCCTTCGAAATGTCTATGAAATAAAGAACTTGTACTGTCCTTTCTATCAAAATACGTCATGTTGTATTGATGATTATCATACGCTAAACGCTGTGTACCATCATCAACCATCATTTTAAAATAAGATTTGTACGAAGTGATTTCGTTACTTGTTCCTCCTTCTGGGATTGGCATTTCTCCCTCGAAACTAATGTAGCGAGTAATTCCTCCTCCAATAAAAATAAACAAAAATGCTAAATGGAAAACCAATAAAGGTAACTTTTCCTTTGACCATAATCGATAACGTTTAATGTTCATTAAGAACAAAACAATCAACCAAATCATTAATACCTCAAACCACTTTGCCTCGTAAATAACAGCTTTTGCAGTAGCCGTGTCGTAGTCATTTTCAATGAAAGTGGCATAACCCATGGCGATTGCGTAGATGAATAGCAAGACCGTCATGGTTCTGGTAGAAAATAGATATTTTTCTAATTTACTCATTACTTATAATTGAGTTACAAAAATAGGAGAGTTTATCAGATAAAGCATTAAAACTTAAATGATTTTTATTAGAATCAATGAGTTAACAGAATGTTAAATATATAGTGTTTGAATAAATTTTAAATCGCTTAAAAACACTTTATTAATCAAAAATATTAAAGAATAAAGATTTCATTCGAATATAATTTGTTAAGAAAATGTTTAGAATTTTTAAAAATATAGCTTAAAAGGAATAACTTTTGTTAAAGCAAAACAATCAATTAGAAAGATATGAAAAAAATAACTCAAATTTTATGTGCTGTTGCTTTTGTTTTCGCTTTGGCAAGTTGTCAAAATAGTAAAGCAGTTTCATACCAAAAAGACAATGGAGCAGGAGGTTATACTGAACAAAAAGTGAATAATAATACTTATATTATTAGCTTTGATGGAAACGAACACAATAAAAAAAATAAAACGTTTGATTATGCTTTGTTAAGAGCTGCAGAAATTGGTCAGAGAAATAACTTTGATTACTTTGCTGTTTTGAGTACTGTGAACGATAAAGTTTTGGAAAAAAGTAATAGTTATAAAAAGTTAGATAGTAATGATACGTGGCTGAAAGTACAATATTTCAAAAATAACAAACCTATTAAATTTCAAACGGTTTATGAACCAGATCTTGTGATAAAAGATTTACGTAAAAAATATAAAATACAATAATATTAAAATCCACTTTATAAAGTGGATTTTTTTTTAAATAAATTAACACTTACGATGACACAATGTGGCGTTTTAACTTCTCAACTTTGTACTATGTTTGCATTGATAGATTGTAATAATTTTTATGCCAGTTGTCATCGTGTTTTTCAACCGAAGCTTTTTCATCAGCCAATTGTTGTTTTGTCTAATAATGATGGTTGTGTGATTTCGCGTTCTGCCGAAGCAAAGTTGGCCGGAATTCCTATGGGCGCGCCAGCACATCAATTTCAACAAATTTTTGAACAGAAAAAGATCAAAGTTTTCTCATCAAATTATCAATTATATGCAGATATGAGCAATCGTGTAATGTCAATTTTATCATTGTATTCACCAGATCAAGAAATTTATTCGATAGATGAATGTTTTTTGAAATTGAACGGATTTGAACGTTTTGATTTGAAAGATTATGGATTAGAAATTAAATCTAAAATTTATCAGTTTACAAAATTGCCTGTTTGTGTAGGAATTGCACCAACAAAATCATTGGCAAAATTAGCAAATCATATAGCAAAAAAATTTCCAGAAGTTCATCAAGGCGTTTATGTAATCAAAACTCAGGAACAAATTTATAAAGCTCTAAAATGGCTAAATATAGAAGATGTTTGGGGAATTGGACGAAGAATGTCACGACGTTTAAGAATGATAGGAATCAATAAAGCGTTGGATTTTGTACAATTGAAAGATGAATTTATTAGAAAAGAATTTTCGATAGTTGGCTTGCGTTTGAAGAAAGATTTGTTGGGCGAAGCAGTATTAGATTTTGATACAATTTCCGCTAAAAAAAGCATTGCAACAACGCGTAGTTTCGAAGAATATACCAACGATTTTGAATATGTGAAAGAACGTATTTCTACTTTTGCGGTTTCATGCGCCGAAAAACTTCGTAAACAAAATTCGTCTTGTAATTTAATTACAGTATTTATTCAGACGAATAAATTTGATAAAAATAAACCTCAATATTATCGCACAATTTCTATTCATTTGCCTTACGAATCCAATTCGAGCATTACATTGTCCAAATTTGCTATCAAAGCTTTTAATGAAATTTACAGAGAAAGCTACGAATACAAGAAAGCTGGCGTAATCGTTTCTGGAATTGTTTCGTCGGATCAAAAACAATTATCTCTTTTTGAAGAAGAAAATTGTCATCATCCCAATTTGATGAAAGCGATTGATTTGATGAATAAAAAATTTGGGAATGAAAAAATAAAATTAGCTTCACAAGATTTAAATAAAACATGGAAAATGCGCCAAAATAATTTATCACCTTGTTATACAACTAAATGGAAAGATTTGTTAGTGGTTTATTAAATAAGATTCAAAAATGAAACGAGCGATAAAAATGTTAGACAAAGAACTGAATTTCTTTACGATAGATGCAGAAGGGAAGAAAAGATATATCCCGAATTTTGGTCATGTAAACGCAGGATTTCCTTCTCCTGCTGAGGATTTTGTAGATGATAAAATAAGTTTGGATGAACGTTATTTAACTCATCCCGAATCTACTTTTCTAATTGTTGTTGGTGGCGATTCGATGTATCCTGTTTATCAAAAAAATGATATTTTGGTGATTCGTACAGATCTTATTCCATTGCATCATGATGATATTATTGTTTCCGTAAACAACGATGATTATACATTGAAACGTTTTGATAAAATAAACAATAAATTGATTGCGCTGAATCCAGATTACAAAGATTGTGTTCAAATACACGAAAGTGATGAGGTGCTTATTCTTGGTGTTGTTGGCGTTTTGGTTAGAGAAAAAAGTAATCGAATTTAAAATTTTTTGTAACTTTTTTATAAAATCTGCATCTACTTAAATAGTAAATACCATGATGTTATGAAAAAAACTATTTTATTGTTTTTGATGATGATTTTAATGCAATCTTGTATAACGATCTCAACCGTTTCGAATGTATCTACAAACGCGTCAAAATATTTGAGTCTTGACGGAATTTATAAAACAGAAGGAACAGTATATTCAGCTTCAAAAATTATAAGACGAAACAACAATCAAATCATTTTAGATTTTGCAAAAATGCAAGGAGAAGTTTATTATCTATTAAAAACAAATCAAGATATAGAATTTCAGTTGGATTATGAAGTAAAGCAAAAAGATGGTTTATTAGATTTTACAATCGTTGATCAAACAGGAAAAGAATTAACTCAGATAGGTAGTGTTTCAAGAGGGAAAATGAGTAAAAAAGAATCGATTCATTTAGAATCTTATAAAACTTATAGAATAAATTTTAAAGGAGATGAATTTAAAGGGAAAATATCAGTGATGTTAAGTAAATAAAATTAAAAAAAGGTCAAGTAAAAACTTGACCTTTTTGATTTTTATTGAAATGCTCCAATTGTAGGAGAAGTTCCTCGCGGTTGTCCATTATAATCCAACGGAAACTGTTGAGCAAAATCTATTTTTCCTTTTCCTTTTGCAGACGATTCCTTTTTTAGAGCCAATTTATTAGCATAATAAGCTGTGTTTTCAAACATTGGATCTAGTGTAATACTTGCCAAGAAATTAGAAGCTGTTGTTACATTTAATGTCGAAGTATCTGCATTATGAATAACATTCGTATCAAATAAATAATTGAAAGCTGCTCCATCTTTTTTATCCAACAAAATAGCATTTGGTGTACGTTCGTTATAGAAAATACAATTTCCGAAAGTTGCTTTTGTTAAGGCAGAAACATTTTTATCATTATTTTCATTGCTTAAAAAAAGTGAATAAGCTGGTCCAGCAGTTGTTGCAAAATTGAAATAATTTGCAAAAGTAGAATGATAAAATTCGTAAGAACCACCATATTCTATTGCCAAAGTCGCTAAATTACTATTGTTCATAACCAAATTATGACCAACAATTGTAGCATTTGTAGCAAGTATTCCATATGATTGATTATTTACAATTTTAGCATTACTAATCTCTAATTTAGCATTGTTGACATGTAAACCTGTATCAGCTCCAATAATTTTTGCATAATTAATTTTCGATGTACTATTTGGCGCTAATTCTATTTTATTCCATTGATCAGGAATCGAATCATATTTCTTATCATGACGAGCCGAACGAAATTTAACTTCTTCATTCAAAGCGCCATTTACAGTAAGTTTAGCATTATTTGCAATGGTTAAACTAGCTCCTTTTTTGAAATAAACTTTAGTTCCTTTTTCAATTGTCAAATCACTTGTAACTGTTAAGTTTCCATCAATTACTTGCGCTTCATTAATATTCCAATTCGCTGTAGAAATAGTAGCATCTTTTGGATGAATTTTTGCTTTTTCAATCCAAGAAAGTAACTTTATTTTTTTAGAAGAATTAGTTGTTTCAAAATTAATCTCATCATCATAAAAAGGATTAAGAGGAGCTTCTTTTGCATTAACTTCTACGAAAATAAATAAACTGTCTTTTTTACGAATAGGCACATTTTCAAAGGTTGATCCTGCTTTTCCATCAACATTTATATTGAAAAAAGATTTATCTCCACGAGTTAAATATATTTTTGGAATAACGCGATCATTATTTTCTGGGTTATAAATTTTTAAAAGATATGTTTCTGATTTTGAGAAATTATATACAGTATCTACGGAAACAGTATCTTTGCTATAACGCAATTCCGAGGAAATAGGATCATAGTCAAAATCATCGCGACACGACTGAAAACCAATCAACGAAGCGATGCCAAGTCCGGCAATCAATGTTTTTACATTCATAGAATTAATAATTCATTACTAACAAGTAAACAACAAATACCGTTATTTATTGTTTATATACAAAGATAAATAGTAGAATTTTTTGACGATTTTTTGATGATATTATTTTTAAAAATAGTTGTGTAAATTACTAAAATGTTTATATTTGCACCACGAAAAATGTGTATAAGAAATGCAGATTTAATTTTAAGAAGCCCATTACACTCGAAATTAAATTTGTTTAACGTATTATTTTAACTGTTTTTTCAATAAAATTGATTGTAACATTCTTAAAAGAATATTATCTTTGCACACCAATTAAGTTAACAAAGAAGATTTTAAAAAATGAAAAAAGATATCCACCCAACAAATTACCGTTTAGTAGCATTCAAAGATATGTCTAACGAAGAAGTATTTATCACAAAATCTTGTGCAGATACTAAAGATACATTAGTTGTTGACGGAGTAGAGTATCCATTAATCAAAATGGAGATTTCTTCTACATCTCACCCATTTTACACAGGTAAATCTAAATTGGTTGATACTGCAGGACGTATCGATAAATTTAGAAGCAAATATGCTAAAAAAGGTTAAGAATAGAAAACTATTTGAAATCATTAAAATATATCGAAAACCTACAAGAAATTCTTGTAGGTTTTTTTAATTTAATCAGGTTTTAATCATAAATTTGTGTTCGTTTATATCACAAAAAATAATTAACGCAGATGTCATTATTCGACAATACACAGTTTGCTTTCGAATCAAAATCAGATAAAGATTTAAAGAAAGCATATTACTTATATAAGTTGATCGGAAGTCCCGCATTGACAAAATTTGGAACAAAATTTTTTAACTTACCATTTGCGGTAGATTTACCATTTGTTAAACCACTTATTCGTGAAACAATCTACAAACAATTCGTAGGAGGTGAAACAGCAGAACAAGGTGTTGTTGTTGCAAACAAATTGTATAAATATCATGTAAGTTCTATTTTAGATTATTCTATCGAAGGATTGACAGAGGAAAAACAATTTGACGAAGTACGCGATGTAATGTTGCACTTAGTTGATTTAGCAAAATCAAATCCATCAATTCCATTCGTTGTTTTTAAACCAACAGCATTTGGTCGTATCGAATTATTCGAAAAAGTAGGAAAGAAACAAACCTTAACAGCGGAAGAAGAAAAACATTGGGCAAATATTCGTCAACGTTTCGAAGCTGTTTGTCAAAAAGGATATGATTTAGATGTTAATATCATGGTTGATGCTGAAGAAACATGGATGCAGGATGCTGCAGATGATTTGACAGACGAAATGATGATGAAATACAATACAAAACGTGCATTAGTATGGAATACTTTGCAGATGTATCGTCATGATCGTTTGGCTTATTTGAAAAAAATGTTTGAAAAAGCAGAACGCGAAGGTTATTATTTAGGATACAAAATTGTTCGTGGAGCATATATGGAAAAAGAGCGTGCACGTGCACAAGCAGAAGGATATCCATCTCCAATACAACCAAACAAAGAAGCTTCGGACAGAGATTACAATTTAGCATTAGAATTTATTACAACTCATCACGAACGTTTTGGTTTATTCGCAGGTTCTCATAACGAAGAAAGTTGTGAATTGTTGATTAAATTAATGAACGAAAACGGAATTGAAAAGAATAATCCAAATTTCTGGTTTGGACAATTATTCGGAATGAGTGATAATATTTCATTCAACTTGGCACATTTGGGATACAATATTGCTAAATATTTGCCTTATGGACCAATCAAAGAAGTAATGCCTTATTTAATTCGTCGTGCACAAGAAAACACATCTGTTGCAGGACAAACAGGACGTGAATTATCTTTAATCGAAAAAGAATTAGAACGTCGTAAAAAATCGAAATAATCGTATTTTTATATCAATCAAAAAGCTGCTCAATTTGAGTGGCTTTTTTTTATTTTGATAGAATATTAAAATCCTTTTTTATAAAAGTTTAAAATAACTAACATCATCGAATCTTCAAGAGCAGTAACTTGATGGATAACTTTTGGCGGAAGAACATAATCGTCGAATTCCTTTAAATTAACAATTTCTATTTTCGAATCGATTTCAATTTCACCTTTCAAGATTAATATTTTTGCATTTACAGGTAATTGATGATCGATTAATTTCAAACCTTTTTTCAATCCAAAAGCAACTACACGGGTATCATCATTTCTGAAAATAATTTTTACAATTGATTTATCTGATTCTGAAATTTGATTCCAAATATGATGTAGCATAATGATAGTTTTTTGAATTCTCTTAAAATTAGAATTAATTCTTGAAACTATTTGAAAATGAAATATTAATAATTTGTGAAAGTTTATGCAAGTAGAATCTTCATTTTATAACTCAAAAAAATGCTTAACTTGCCTTTTTAATCATATAGAATGACAACCAATTATTTTGCCGAAATTATTTTACCACTTTCGTTGAATGGAACGTTTACGTATCATCTTTCTGAAATCGATTTGCAGCAAATAAAAGTTGGTCAGCGCGTTTCTGTACCTTTCGGAACACAAAAATTGTACACAGGAATTGTACATTCTATTCATCAAAATCAGCCAGAATTATATAAAACAAAAGCAATTCATGCTTTTTTGGACGATGAACCTTTGGTAACCCAAACGCAAATTAATTTTTGGGAATGGATGGCAAATTATTATATGTGTTCGTTGGGCGATGTTTTTCGAAATGCGTTTCCTTCTGCATTAAAATTAGAATCTCAAACTTTTGTTCGATTAATTAATCCAAATTACGATACAATTGAAGAATTAAATGATTATGAGTTTTTAGTTTTTGAAGCTTTGAAATTGCGCGAGATTATTTCGGTTGAAGAAGCTGCTTTAATCGTGGATGAAAAATCAGCAATTCCAACGCTTAAATTATTAATTGATAAAGGAATTATTCGGTTAGATGAAAAACTAAATGAAAAATATACGCCAAAAATTGATAATTATGTTCGATTACATCCAAATTTAAAAGGAAATGAAACAGCTTTTATCGAAATTCTGAATCAATTAAATAAAGCACCAAAACAACGCGAAACGTTATTGCAGTTGATTACGTTAGAAACGCAATTACAAGAAAAACCGCTCAAAGTGGCAGATTTTGTAAAACAAGGTGCAACAAATGCGGTTCTAAAATCTTTAGCTGAAAAAGGAGCTGTGGAAATTTATCAACATCAAACTTCTCGTGTTGAGGAAAATGAAAAAGATGTAACTAAAATTTCAGAATTAACATTAAAACAAACTGCTGCGTTAAATCAAATTAAAGAAGATTTTAAAGAAAAGTCAACAGTTTTATTGCATGGTGTAACATCAAGTGGAAAGACAGAAATTTATTTAAAATTGATGGAACAAGTAATTGCAAAAGGAAACAAAGTTTTGTATTTATTGCCAGAAATTTCTGTAACAACGCAAATTGTTCATCGAATCAAGAAGCATTTTGGAGAAAAAGTTGGTGTTTATCATTCCAAGTTTAATCAAAATGAACGTGTCGAATTGTGGCAAAAAACATTGAATGGAGATTTTGATATTATCATTGGTCCACGAACAGCGTTGTATTTACCATTTGATAATCTGGGATTGATTATCGTTGATGAAGAGCACGAATCGTCTTATAAACAAATGGATGTAAAACCATTTTTTCATGCGCGCGATATGGCAATGTTGCTTGGTGGAATGATGAATGCGAAGGTTTTATTGGGTTCTGCAACGCCTTCGGCTGAAAGTTATTTTAATGCGAAGAATAAAAAATATGGTTATGTCGAATTAACTGAACGTTTTGGGAATATAAAATTGCCTGAAATTAATTTGGTTGATCTTAAAAAAGCACAAAAAGAAAAAGAAATTACAGAAGATATTTCGTATACACTTCGAGATGAAATTTTTAATCAATTGCATCAAAAGAAACAAGTTATTTTATTCCAGAATCGTCGTGGATATGCACCAATTATGGAATGTAATACATGCGGACATACACCAGAATGTCCAAATTGTGATGTGAGTTTAACGTATCATAAATTCTCGAATCAATTAAAATGTCATTATTGTGGTTATGCACAAGCAAAACCTTTGCGTTGTCCAAGTTGTGGTTCGCACGAGTTGAATACAAAGGGATTGGGAACGGAGCAAATAGAACAACAAATTCAAACAATTTTTCCTGAAGCAAAAGTCAGAAGAATGGATGTAGATTCGATGAGGGGAAAGTTTGCTTATGAAAAACTAATTGAAGATTTTGAGAATAAAGAAATCGATATTTTAATCGGAACACAAATGATTACAAAAGGTTTCGATTTCGGAAATGTAAATTTTGTTGGAGTTATTCGTGCAGATTCTTTATTGAATTTTCCTGATTTTAGAGCGCACGAAAAAGCTTTTCAATTGTTAACACAAGTTGCAGGTAGAGCAGGTCGACGTCAAGAACAAGGAAAAGTATTGATTCAATCTTTTCAACCAGAACATCAAATTTTGCAAAATGTCACAACTTACAGTTATGCACCAACGATGAAGGATATTTTGTACGAACGCAAAGAATTCCTTTATCCGCCATATTCTCGATTAATTAAGTTACGTTTCAAACATAAAAATAAAGAACGTTTAGATAAAACAGCGGCTCAATTGGTTGTTTTACTTAAAGCAAGTTTCGATGAAAAATGTTTATTAGGACCAGAAGCACCATCTATTGGACGAATCAATAATTTGTATATTACAGATGTAATGATAAAAATAAGACCAAATCAATCACCACAAAAAGTAAAAGATTTAATTCAATCAAAAATAGATCAATTGCATACAATTGCAGCTTTTCGTTCGGTTCGGATTGATATCGATGTAGATCCCGTTTAGATATATATAAATTAATAAAAAACTCCCAAAACAATTGTTTTGGGAGTTTTTTATTAAGCTTCTAAGTTTCTTAAGTATTGTTGTTGTAACGAACGTCTTCTTCCTTTCATAAATAAGAAGAGATTAATCATTAACATTATTCCCAGATAAATTGCGAAACCGCCAATTTTAGTGCTTAATCTCACAATTAAATCTTCTGTTGTTGCGATTGATGTCATGTAAACAATTAGCATGGCGAAACCAATATTTAAAAGATAAAAACCTATTTTGAATAAGGAATTTGTTGCATTTGCAATATCTTGTTTTTGATGAAAAATATCGTACATAAATATTTTTCCATTTTTGAATAAAACGTTAGAAACTGCGATTGTCATGAGTATTGCTACTGGTAAATAAACCAAATATGCAATTAGGTTGTAATTTGTCATAATTTGTTGTGTTTAAGAGTTTATTATTTTGTTTTTTCTTACGATGTAAATAATTGATAAATTGATAAAATGTAATATTCCGAGGATGAATAATATAAATCCAATTTTATAAGATAAAGAGGAAAACATGATTGTAATTGAATCAACTTTTTCCCAGTTTTGCAAACTAATTGCTGAAAAACCTAGATTGACTAAATAATATCCAATCAATAAAAGGTTGTTAATTGATTGACAAACAGAATGATTGTCAATTAAATTTGTCAAATATATAAAACCAATCTTATACACTTTCCAACCAACAAAAATGGTAATATAGAAAGTTATAATGAGATAAATGAGATATGAAATTATATTATACATATTGAATTTTCAATAAATTTTGAAACTTATAGTTTAAAAAAATACGAATTGATTATTTCATCAAATTCGTTATTTTTCCTACCAACCAGTGCTCATCAGATTTGATTGCAAGGTCCATTATATTATTGATTTTTGTCGAAACTGAAGACAAATCTTGTAATAATTTTGCAAATTCTTTTGCGTCATCAGATGTATCATCAATATTTTTTAATGTATCTAAAAAATCAATTACCGGCTCTATTTCACGCTTTCTACGCTCTTTTGTAATTTGCTTGAATAAATACCAAGCATCTTTATCGGCAACAAAATATTCTTTACGTTCTCCTTTTATAAATTCTTTTTTTACAATTCCCCAATCGATCAAAGCACGCAAATTCATGTTTGCATTTCCTCTCGAAATCTGTAATTTTTCCATTACTTCATCTGTTGAGATAGGTTCGTTGTACGTCAATAATAATGCATGAACTTGTGCCATGGTACGATTTATTCCCCAGTTAACAGCAAAAGTTCCCCAAGTTTGAACAAATTTTTCTTTTGATTCTTCTAATTTCATTGCAAATATTATTTCTACAAATATATATAATTTTCTAAACTTTCAAAAATTATTGAAAAATAATTATAAAAATATTTTTCTCAATTAAATTATAGAGCAATCTTAAACTCAATTGTAACATTTCTCAAATTATTTCGACTTATCTGTTATCTTTATTGAAATTTACAACAATCTATGATATCTATTCGAGATTTAAATAAATCCTACTTAATGGGAAAAAATAAACTTCATGTACTCAAAGGAATTAACCTTGAGATTGCAGAAGGTGAGTTTGTTGCGATTATGGGATCTTCGGGTTCAGGAAAATCAACTCTATTGAATATCATTGGAATGTTAGACGAACACGATACAGGAATTTATGAATTGGATGGTGTTAGAATTGAGAAATTAAACGAAACTAAAGCCGCTCATTATCGAAATAAATTTTTAGGATTTATTTTTCAATCTTATAATTTGATCAGTTTCAAAAATGTATTAGAAAATGTAGCATTGCCGTTATATTATCAAAAAGTAAAACGTTCAGATCGAAATAAAATAGCACTTAGTTATCTCGAAAGAGTAGGATTGGAGCCTTGGGCTAAACATATGCCAAATGAGCTTTCGGGTGGACAAAAACAGCGCGTTGCAATTGCACGAGCTTTAGCTGCAAAACCAAAATTGTTATTGGCCGATGAACCAACTGGAGCATTGGATACTAAAACTTCTCAGGAAGTAATGCATCTAATTCAAGAGATTAATGACGAAGGAAAAACAATTGTTATGGTAACGCACGAAGATGATATTGCAAATATGTGCAAACGTATTGTTCGTCTAAAAGATGGAGTTATTGTGAGTGATAAAAAAGTAGAACAAGTAAGAGTTTAATGATTTTAGAATCTAAAAATTCAAAAATCATAATTCAAAAATTGTAAATAAAATATGTTTGATACAGACCGTTGGAGCGAAATATGGTCGTCCATTGCAAGTAATAAATTGCGTACAGCATTGTCAGGATTGACAATCGCTTTAGCGCTTTTTGTATTTATTACCTTGTATGGATTGGGAAATGGTTTGCAGAATGGATTTCAGCAAGAATTTTTTAAAGCAAATTCATTAAATATTAGCGTTAATGGGGGAACAACAACAGAACCTTATAATGGTTTCAAGCAAGGACGCAAAATAGAATTAGATATAAAAGATTATAATTTTATTAAACATTCTTTTCCAAATGAAATAAAATCTATTGTAAGTACAATTTCGAAAACTGATACAATTCGGAATGAAGCTAATTCAGGAAGTTATTCCATAACTGGAGTTTATTCAGAATATGAAACAATGATTAATGAAAATGTAACACTTGGTCGATTTATTAATCAAAAAGATATGGATAATCAATCCAAATCAATTGTAGTAGGACGATTGGTTGCACAGGATTTTTTTCCAAATCAAATTGCGATTGGTAAATATTTGCAAATCGGATCAAGTATGTATCAAATAGTTGGTGTTTTCGAAAGTAAAGATGGAGGAGATAATGCTGAGCGAGCTTTGTATGCACCATTTACAACTTTTAGAACAATTTATGCAACCGATAAAGTTTCGTCTATTATTGTAACACCAAAAGATGGAATGTCTTTGAAAGATATTTCTAAATTGGCCAATGCAATCGAATATAATATAAGAGTTCGGCACAATGTGTCTCCTTCAGATTATGGAGGAATTTGGGTACGAAATGCAGCAGAAACAATGGAAGATACCAATCAGTTCTTTTTCATCCTAACAATTATAGTTTTTATAATTGGAGGCGGAAGTCTTATAGCAGGAATTGTAAGTATTGGAAATATTATGGTGTTTAGTGTAAAAGAACGAACAAAAGAAATTGGAATTCGAAAAGCTTTAGGTGCAACACCAGCAAATGTATTGGGATTGATTTTACAAGAAGCCATTTTAATTACAATTATTTTTGGTGCAATAGGAATTGCTTTTGCAGCACTTTTAGTTGAAAACATTGGCGATAGTTTAGAAGAATATTTTATATATAATCCAGGAGTTGAAACCAATTCTTTGGTGATGGCTTGTATTATTTTATTTGTTGCAGGAACAGTTTCTGGATTAATTCCAGCTTTGAATGCAGCACGTATTAAACCAATTGATGCTTTAAGAGACGAATAATGAACTTTATAAAATTTGTTTTTGATCCAGATGCTTGGAGCGAAGTCTACGCGGCGATTCGCAAAAATAAATTGCGCACGATTCTAACGATGATTGGTGTTGCATGGGGAATGTTCTTATTTGTTTTGTTGTTAGGAGTTACGCGTGGTTTACAAAATGGTTTTGATCGAAATTTAGCAGATGCTGCAACCAATTCATTGTTTGTTTGGGGAGGAAAAACATCTATGCCTTATCAAGGATTTCAAAAAGGACGTACAATCGAATTGAAAATGAGTGATGTTCGCCAGATTCAGTCACGTTTTCCTCAAATTTCATTATTAGCTCCACGAAATTCGAAACCAAATTCTATTTTAGCTTACGGAGCAAAATATAATTATTATACGGTGAATGGAGATTATCCAGATCAAAATCGCATGTTTGGAAAAGATATTATTCAAGGACGTTTTATCAATGAAGATGATATCAAAACCGAATCGAAAGTTTGTGTAATCGGAATAGAAGTTGCAGAACAATTTTTTGGGAATAAACCACAACCTTTAGGAAAAGAAATCAGAATTAGTGATAGTTATTATACAATTGTCGGTGTTTACGATACGCCTTCTTCGCCTGTAGAAAGTAAAGATCAAGTTTATATTCCATTTACGACATTTCAAAAAATATACAATCAAGGAGAAACAATTCAGTATTTAAGTCTGAGCTTGCCTAATAATTATGATATTGTAGCATTCGAAAAAGTACTAAAAACTTACTTAAAGCAGATTAAAAATATTGCGCCAGAAGATGATCAAGGGATTGGTGGATTTAATTTAGGTGAAATGCTTGGCAAGATTCTCAAATTTGTAAAAGGAATGCAATTTTTAGCAATAGTTGTTGGTGGAATGACTTTATTTTCTGGTGTTATTGCGATTGCAAGTATTCTATTGATTACAGTTTCGGAACGAACAAAGGAATTTGGAATTCGAAGAGCTTTAGGAGCAATTCCCGCTCAAATTCGAGGGCAAATTCTTTTAGAATCAGTTGTATTAACATTAATTGCTGGTTTAGGCGGAATTATTTTTGCTGCACTTTTATTGATGCTGCTCAATGAAATCATCATTCCATCAAATAAAAACATACCTTTATATAATGCGTCAATCGATTTAGTAACATTATTTACAGCATTGGCTGTTATGGTTGTTATGGCAACTCTGGCAGGATTGATTCCAGCTCAACGCGCAATCCAAATCAAACCAATTGATGCATTACGAGACGAATAACTAAAACTTAAGATATAAAAGAATGAAAAAAATTCTAAAAATTTTAATGATTATCATTTTTATCGGTGCTGTAATCGGTGTGATTACTTATTTCGGCAAAAAAAATAGTCAAGAAAATGAAGTTTACGAGACAACGACACCTTTTATGGGAAATATAGAGGTTAAAGCTGTTGCTACTGGAGAAGTAAAACCATTGGAAACGATAGAAATAAAACCAAATATTTCGGGTGTTATAAAATCTATTAATGTTTCCGAAGGTCAATATGTAGAAAAAGGTCAATTGATTTGTGAATTGAAAGTTGTTCCAAATGTACAATCATTAAATGCAGCTCGTCAATCTATCCAAGCTGCTCAAATTACTGTTGATCAAGAACGACGCAATTTCAATAGAACATCTACTTTGTATAATCAAGGAGTTTTACCTCGTGCCGATTATGATAATTCAAATGCAGCCTATAAAGCAGCTTTGCAACAACTAAAAGCAGCAGAAAACGATTATAAAGTTGCACAAACTGGAATCGCTCCTGGTTTGGAAGCTTATGCAACAACACGTATTACAGCGACAACTTCGGGAATGATTTTAGATATTCCTGTTGAGGTTGGGAATATGGTGCAAGAGATTAATAATTTCTCGACAGGAACAACAATTGCTACAATGGCAGATGTTAAGAAAATGATTTTTCAAGGAAAAGTTGATGAAGCTGAGGTTGGTAAATTAAGAGAAGGAATGAAGATAAATGTATCAATTGGTGCAATTCCAAATAAAACTTTTACAGCTATTTTAGATTTTATTTCTCCTCAAGGAGTTGCGAATAATGGAGTAGTGCAGTTCGAAATAAAAGCGCCAGTTCAACTAGATTCAGATAATTTTATTCGCGCAGGATATTCTGCCAATGCCGAAGTTGTAACGCAAGAAGCTAAAAATGTATTATTAATAAAATCGGCTCATGTTCGTTATGATGAAAACCAAAAACCTTATGTAGAGATTCTGAAATCTGGTAAAGGTCAAGATGCGAAATATGAAAAGAAATACATCACGCTTGGAATTACAGATGGCGTTAATGTTCAAGTAAAATATGGATTGAAAAAAGAAGATAAAATTAAAATTTGGAATACAGATTTAGAAAAAGATAAAAAAGGTAACGGACCTCACTAATAATTTTTAAAAAAAAGAGAACAAATTTGTTCTCTTTTTTTGTATTTAATGAATGTTTAATTTCCTTTAAATTGATTGAATAACTTTATCCATCTCAAATCGAGATTTTGGTGATACACTAGGATGTGCGTAATCATTTTTGTCAGCATAACCCACTGTAACAGCAAATAAAGGTTCATATCCATCATCAGATAAAATTTCTTTGTATGATTTTTTATTAATACCTTCCATTGGCGTAGCATCTAATCCCATGCTAATACATGCACTCAAAAAGTAACCAAGAGAAATATAAACTTGATGTTCCATCCAAGCTTTTACAGCTTCATCTCCATTCGATTTTACCAAAGGTTCATAAAAACCTTTTATTAATGATTCAGGAAGAATAGAAAGATTTTGTTTCTCAAAATCTTGTACATTCTCCATTACGCTAAAAACAACTAAAAGATCAACATCATTTATCGATTTTTCGTTCGAATAAGATTGTGCAGCCAATTGTTTTTTTACATCTTTATCTGTAACAAATGTAAATTTCCAAGGTTGACTATTTATCGATGAAGGACTTAATCGAATAATTTCTTTTAATTCTTCAATTTGTTCTGCCGAAATATTTTTAGTAGTATCATATTTTTTTGTTGCATATCTACTTTTCGCAAGATCTAAAAAACTCATAAATTTTATTTTTTTTATACTATACTTTTTATTGTTGCAAAATTAAGTATAGTAATTTACATTTGCAATAACAGTCGAAATTGATAGTAGCAGATGTATTGTATAGATAATAAAGAATTTCCATGTTCCACTAGTTTGACAATGAAATATATAGGAGGTAAATGGAAAGCTGTAATTCTTATTCATTTAATAGAAAAAAAACGTTACAGCGAATTGAGAAAAGAATGTAAAATGATAACTGAAAGGACATTGAGTTTACATTTAAAAGAAATGGAAGCAGATGGTTTGATTACTCGAACTGTACACACGAACAAACCTCCATTAAAAGTTGATTATGAATTAACAGATTTTGGAAGAACACTTATTCCTGTATTGGAAGCAATTGCGCAATGGGGAAAAGAAACAGCAGAGAAGAGTGATAGAATAAGTGTAATAGAATAATCAATAAATAAATTTTTAATGAAGTTTAGAATCCATTTTAAAAACTTAAATTAGTTTTTTTATTACAATAGATGTATCTTATAAAAATATATTTAGATTAATGATGCATAATTAGCTATAAATGAAAAAAATATTATTATTCATATTCTTAATTTTACTAATACAAACTTCATATTCTCAAAATTTTGGAAATTTTCCTAAAATAGAAATGGAAAAACTTCACCGAGATTTAGATTTATTATATCAAGGTTTAGACAAATTTCATTCAGGAATGTATTGGTATACACCAAAAGATAGTGTTGATATTGCTTTTCAGAATGCAAAAAATAAAATCTCTACTAACCTTAATGTTTTCGAATTTTATAAAATAATTGCGCCATTAGTAGCATTGTCAAGAGAAGATCACACAGATATTCTATTGCCAAAAGAAATGAAAAATGAAATTAATACAAATGATAATATTCGTTTTCTTCCTTTAACAATCGTTTTTTTAGGTGATAAATTATATTGTGTTGATAATGTTTCAAATGATTCCACAAAAATAGAAAATCTTGAAATAGAAAAAATAAATGGAGAAACGCCAAAAGAAATAGTTACAAAAATCGGAAATTTATTTGCTTCTGATGGATTTATTAAAGCTGTTAAATATAATGATTTAGTTGGGTTTAATTTCTCTAGAAATTATTATTACTACTATGGAATAATAGATAAATACGAAGTAAAGTTTAAAGAAATTTCAGCGCCTATTATAATTAATTCATTATCAATTAGTCAAATTAATGCTAATTTTAAAAAGAAAAACAAAATTAGTATAAGAAAGCCAGAGAAAGATCCTTTACAATTCAAAATTATAAATGCGAAAACGGCATATTTAGATATTCAAACTTTTTCAAATAGTGATATTAAAAAAGAAAGCAAATATAAAAGTTTAAAAAAATTTTTAAATCAAAGTTTTACTGAAATAAAAGAAAAAAATATTGAAAATGTAATCATTGATATTAGTGAAAATGGAGGAGGAACAGAAGGAAATGAAGGATTGTTGTATTCATATTTTGGAGAGAATTATCAAAAATATTTGAAAGTAAAAGCAAAAACTCAAAAAGTAGTTCTTAATAACTAAATTGATAAACCTATAAAACTTAAAGTATTCGGATTTTTAGAGCGATTTTTTGTGAATAAAAAAATGAAAGATGGAAGTTTTGAAAGAAAAAATAATATTGGATTAGGGCTTATGGCATACAAAAAAGAACCAAAATATAAGTTTAAAGTCAATGTTTATGTTCTCATTAGTCCAAAAACATATTCTGGTGCGAGTGAATTTTCAAATATGATGTATTCAAAAGGTTTGGCAATATTTATTGGACAAGAAACAGGTGGAGGATATTATGGAAATACAAGTGGATATAGTCAAAATCTAACTTTGCCAAATTCTAAAATAACCATTGAGATTCCAGCTTTACAATTTGTTATGAATGTTGAACCAAAATTACCTTTTGGAAGTGGAGTAAAACCAAATTACGAAATAATTCCCACAATAAGTCAATATCTAAATCAAGAAAACATTCGTTTGGATTTTGCATTAAAATTAATTGAAAAACAATAATAGTTCAGAAAGTTTTTGTTCTTAATTTAGTAAAGTAAAAAATAGGCTTCGTTATTATATTAATGAAACGATTCCTTTTATAAATATCTTCAAATCATACTAAATGAAAGAACATAAATACCAATCAAAAATTGAATGGACAGGAAATAAAGGGTCTGGAACAGAGAATTATAGAAATTATGAAAGAAGCCATAATATAATTATAGAAAATAAACCTACAATTCTAGGTACATCCGACGTTGCTTTTCGAGGTGATAAGAATAAACATAATCCTGAAGATTTTTTAGTATCATCTCTTTCATCATGTCATATGTTGTGGTATTTGCATTTTTGTTCCGTAAACAATATTATTGTAGAAGAATATAGCGATATTGCAGAAGGAATTATGGTGGAAGAACCAGATGGAAAAGGTTATTTCAAAGAAGTTCTATTAAATCCAATAGTAACTGTTAAAAGTCAAGAAATGGCAGAAATGGCTCTCGAATTACATAAAAAAGCGAATGAATATTGTTTTATTGCCAATTCTGTTAACTTTCCTGTTAAGCATCAACCAAAAATAAATTTCAAGTCAAATTTTAAGTAACTTTTTACAATTTAAGAAATCTAAGAAGAATTCTACATTTATAATTTTATAAATTTTAGTTCATTCAATTTCTTATTTTGATGCTAAACTATTTGTAATATTCTAATTTCATATAAATCTGATAAAATAAAACGATGCTTATTAAAGTGAATTTTACAAGCAATTAATCTTGATTACAATCATTTTTACTTTAATATATGCAAAAACTAATCTTCTATTTTCTGATAAGAGCTAATCATTTCTTTATTTTAATGAAGAGTTAAAGTTTAAATTGAGCTTAAATAGATTTTA
>NZ_CBCPHV010000007.1:0-110076 GCF_965118635.1 Empedobacter brevis
ATATTCTTTTACTTATTCAAATGTATAAACAAAAAAAATGTAAACCAAATAGTTTACAATAAATTTTTAATAAACTCTTAAAATTGTCTTATGCCTAAGTTAAGTAATGAAGATAAAGAGTTAAGAGATACTATTAAAAAAAGGTTTTTAACAATTTTAGAAGAAAAGAAAATGTCAAAATCAGATTTAGCAAACTTATCTGATAAAGACCGTCAAGCTATAAATAAATGGACAAACTTGAATAATGAGGATGGATTAACAATTTACACAATTAAAAACCTATGTCGAATTCTTAAAATAAGTTTGACAACGTTTTTTAATGATAAATCATTTAATAATTATACAAAATAACAAAAGCTCCATTAGGAGCCTTATTTTTTATTCGTTTATATCTTTTATTTTAATGATTTTTCCTGGATTTCCTACAACCGTTGCTCCATCTGGAATATCCTTTATAATGACAGCTCCTGCACCGATTGTACACCATTTGCCAATTCTAACACCTTGTATAACGCAAGCTCCTATTCCTACATGTGTTCCTTCTCCTACCTCAACATTACCCGCTAATGCTACATTTGGGGAAATATGTGCAAAATCGTCGATAATACAATCATGATCTATGGAAGCATTTGTATTGATTATACAGTGTTTTCCAATCTTTACTTCGGAATTAATAGAAACGCCAGTCATTATTACTGTTCCTTCTTTTATTGTAGCTCTTTTAGAAATTACAGCTTTTGGATGAATTAAAATAAGGTAAGAAAATTGAGTATTTTCTTCTGCAATTTTTTTTCGCACTTGGTTATTACCTATTGAGATAACTACTTCAATATTTTTATCTGGCAGTTCATTTATTATTGGATAGTTCAATAATTGGTTCTTAGATAAATCTTCGTCAAGAAATCCTTCAATATTAATATTATTTTCTTCTGCAATTTCTACAATTACTTTTCCATGTCCGCTTGCTCCGTATAAATACATGTCTTAATTATTTCCGTTAAAAGGTTCTATTGTTACATGCCCATCGGCTGAAATTCCTTCAGATTTAAATACTTTTTTAAACGTTGTTAAAAACACATTCAAATCAGTTTTAAATGAAATATGATCGACATACCAAACATCCAATTCAAATTTCTTTGTCCAAGAAATGGCATTTCTACCATTTACTTGTGCCCAACCTGTAATCCCTGGACGTACATGATGCCTTCTTTTTTGAGTTTCGTTATACAAAGGTAAATATTGTGGTAATAAAGGACGTGGTCCTATTAACGACATATCTCCTTTTAGAACATTAATTAATTGAGGAATTTCATCCAACGAAGTTTTACGAACAAATGCTCCAATTGGTGTTAAACGATCTGCATCTGGTAATAAGTTCCCATCTTTATCTTTTTTATCATTCATCGTTTTAAACTTGATGATTTTAAAAATATTTTCGTTCAATCCTGGACGAGCCTGAAAAAAGAAAGGCTTTCCTTGATTTGCAAAATATAATCCAATCATCACAAATATAAATATTGGAGAAAGAATGATTAACCCTGTTAAAGCAATAATGAAATCGAAAAAGCGCTTAATATAATTTTGATACATGATATTAAATTTATTTATTTGGTAGCTTACTAATTAATTGATTATACTCAGCTAAAAGTGCATTCCAAACTACTGATTGTTCATAACGTGCCTGAATCATTGGCCTCGCATTTTTCTTTAATTCATGATAAAAATCTTTATCATCAATCATTTTTTGCATAGCTATTAATATAACGTCTGAACTTTTAACTGGTATGATTGTTCCATTTCTACTTTCAATTATAATTTCATTGCATCCATTAATATCAGAAACGATACTTGGCAATTCCATTGCTCCTGCTTGCATAACTACATTGGGAAATCCTTCGCGATAACTAGGAAATACAAGTGCATGAGAAATAGCAAAATATGGACGAACATCTTTTTGGAAACCAACTGTTAGAATAGCTGGATTGATCTCTATTTCTTTAAGTGTTTCGTCCTGCAAAGGATCAAGTTCACTTTCTAAAGGTCCTACCAACAAAAGTTTTACATTTTGTTTATTTAGTTTAGAGAACGCTTTTATCAACTCATTGATTCCTTTGTCTCCTACTAAACGCCCTACAAAAACAAAGACAAAATCAGTAGGCTGAATCTGTAATTTTATTTTCAATTGAGCTTGTTTTTCTTCTGAAATTTGTTGTCTAGAAAAAAAAGAAGTATCAATTCCATTTGAAGAACCTTCTCCAATAACTTTTAATTTATCAGCTGATGTATAACTATTTTGTAAAATAAAATCATACAATCCTTTTGAGTTAGGATAAACTTTGGTTGCTGATGAATAGGTTAACTTTTCAACAAAATCTAATACTTTTCTTTTAACTCCTACAGCTTCCATTAAAGGCAAACCTGCAACTGTATGCAGACGAATGGGTACTCCTGCCAATTTTGCAGCTAACATTCCAACAATACCTGCTTTTGGGGTATGCGTGTGTACAATTTGTGGTTGTTCTTTTTTTAAATATTTATATGTTTTTATTAAAGATTTAATGTCTTGAATTGGTGTAATTTTACGAGACATTTCAATTGGAACTACTGTTATTCCTTCCTCATTTTCCACTTCTTCCAACTCTTTCTCATTTGAAGAAACTCCAATGACCTCAAAATAATGAGACATAAATTTTAATTGTCCTCGTAATAATACTTTAAGAGAAAGAGGGATGGTTGTAATTCGGATGAGTTTCAATTTCTTTTTATTTTATTCTTATTTAAGCTTTTAAGCTCAATTAATATATTATTATCTATTTTATTATTTACTTTAATGTTATTATATTCTAATTCTATATTATCAAGTGAAAAATTATTATCCCTAAATCTTAATGGTATATTATTATTAATTAGATTTATATTTTTTAAAATAATGTTACCTTTTAAACCTTTCTTTTTTTCAGATTTTAAATTATAGAATGACATACCATACTTTGAATCTATATCATTATAATTATTAATATAAATATTAACATTATTTGAAGTATTATACCCTTTTAAATTATTTATATACAAAGACGTCCCGCTATTAAAATTATTAAATGTAGTTACATCTTCAACTATTAAATCAATAATTTTATTAATCTCTGTATTCGGTTCTATATCTAATCCTGTTTGAGGGTTAGCACCATTTGTATTAGATATTAATAACTTCTTTAACAATATTTTTTTCCCACTAATTATACTAATACCATTTCTACGATTATTATCTATTAAACCTCCTAAAATATTAATATTTGACGAAAAATTATTACCACCTATATATATACCATCACCCCAAAAGTCTTTAATGTTAGAGTTGTATATAAATACATTTTTAGAATTAATTATATTAACACCCATTCCCCACTCACCTTTATTACTCAAATGATTTTTTCTATCACCAACAATATTCATATTAAATATTTTTACATTAGAAATGTTATTAATATTTATTAATCCATATCCTTGTTTGTCAGATGGTTTTAAGATAAATTTTGATTTTTTATTAAAAATTAAAATTGTATTATTTTTTAACTTGATCCCATTATCATTAATTAAAATAGGAAAATTAGGTAAAATAATTACTTCATTTTTATTTATAGCTTCTTGAATATTATCAGTGTAATCGACAGAAGCATCTTGCACATAATTTATTGGCAAATAACTAACTGCACTTTCAGCATTAGAATAATTACTTGAACTATCTTTTACTATTTTATCATTGATATAAATTGATGGTATTTTTTTAACTTCATATTGTCCATTAAGATTACAACTTAAAAGTAAGTTAAAAAAATATAAACCGATAAATCTCATATATATCATTTTTTATATTCTGACAAATATCTTTCAACAACTGTTCCAATTGAGTAATTATTAGCTCTATCTAAACAAAGTTTTGATTTTTTTAAGTAAAATAATTCATCTTTAATTAATCTATTTATAATAAATGCTAATTTGTCTATATTACCCTTAGGAAACAAAATTCCATATTCAGACACAATTTCCGATAGACCAGCAACATCTGAAGCAACAATTGGTTTTCCACAAGCCATTCCTTCAACTGCAGCAATACCAAAACCTTCATAATTTGAAGAAACAATCACTACATCACACATGTTTACCAACTCTGGAATATCTGGTCTATTTCCTAATAATATTACTCTATCCTCTAAATCTAATTGATTAATAAGATTTTCAATATTACTTCTTTCACTTCCATCACCTACTAATAATAATTTTACTTGAGTTGGTAGTTTTTTTAAAGACTTAATTACAGTTAACTGATCTTTAGCTAATCTAAAACTAGCTATCTGGATTAAAATAAAATCATTGATATTGAAATTAAAGTCTTCTTTTTTATAAGATGATGAATTTTGAAACTTAAGTAAGTCTATTCCATTATTTATTACAACACATTTCTTTTCAAACTTTTTTCCTAGATGATTTATCAAATTTGATTTTGTAGAAGAAGATATACAAATTACTCTATCCAAACTTGAATAAACTTTCTTTTCAATAAATTTTAAATAAATTTTATTTCGTCTATTATTTTCAGTGCTATGCTCAGTAAAAAATAACTTACTTTTTCTTTTCATGAAAAATAAACGATAAAAAACACCCCAATATAATGTTGGAAATAAATGCAAATGGATAATATCAGCATCTTTAATGTACTTATTTAATTGAAATAATATCTTAATATTAAAAAGATTTTTATTTTTTAAGTTTATCAATTTAATATTCTTATTTGCTTTTACTTCATCAATTAAATTAGATTTAGAATTTGAAAGTAAAATAAGATTAATTTCATTATCTGAGAATGACATTTCTTTACACATGTCAACAACAAGTCTTTCTGCTCCTCCTAAATTAAGACTATTTATTATATGATAAATTTTCATAATATTTTTTTAACGCTATCCAATAAAAAATAAACATTAACCAATTTATATCTAATAATCCTTTTAAATTTCCAATAAACAGTATTAATGTTAATGCTACTAGTAAAAATCTAAAAACTTTATTATGTTTATTATACTTAATATTAAATTTTAATATATATAAATGTATTAGAAAAAATGATATCATACCTAAGATACCATAATAGTACACAAGCCTAGAGTAACCTACATCTGTATGCATATAAAATGATCCATTTTCATAATAAAATTGTCCATCTCCAAAAAGTATTGATTTTAAATCAGATGGAAATATTAACATATCTTTTACACCTTCTGTCGATTTTGTAGAAATCTCACCTGTATTAAATAAATTAATAAATATTTCAAAAGAGTGGTTAAATGATGAAATCTTCATTAAATCATCTATGTTATTTATTATGTATAAAAATATTATACTGCCAATAATAAATAATAAGCTAAAAACCTTAGGTATAATTGTATACTTCTTTTGTATTATTAAAGTACCAAAATAAAAAAACACTGATATTATTATACCTAAATATGCTATTCTAGCTATATATATTCCTGTAATAGAAATAAATAAATATATTAAAAACCATAATAACTTACTCTTATTGATTTGAGTCAAAATATATACAGATAATAATATTCCTATACAAGCTATTATTCCTCCTGAGAAAAAAGTTCCAATACCAATACCTATAAATCTAGAACCAAATTCTACAACATTATTTAAAGCATATTCAAACTTATCTCCAGTACTTTGAATTGATACAACTAAAAAAAGTAAGTTAGGGTTTAAAAACATTATTAAAGCCAATACATTATGTAAAAATATAGAGGCAACCAATACTTTAGATATTAATAAAATATCAAAATTTAATCTTTTAACTAGTAAAAATGCTCCAAAAATATAGATTAAATTTTGAAAAGTATTTCCTATAAATCTAGGATCTAGATTATTATTGATAATAGAAGTTAAAACTATAAATATTATAGGTAATAATATTATTAAAATTATTTTTAAAAACGATTTTGGAATACCTTTTTTAAAAATATTACAAAAAACTATAAACCCTATAAACCCTATTAGTACTCTTGTTCTTAAAATCGATGGTAAAAATACAAACGATACATTAAAAATATAGAAGAAAGATAAAATTACATTAAAAAAATATTTACTAAAATACGCTACTCTATTTTCTTTCATTATATAAATTTAATAAACCAAAAACTAATAATTTAATATTTATAAATTTTATATCTGATAATTTTAATTTTCTAATATTAAAAATGATAATTTTCAAATATCTTTTTCCAAATATTTTTAAAATATCATTTTTGATATATCCTTTTTTATTAATTAATTCTTTTTCTAAGTTTGAAAAAAAATTATTTATATAATATAAATTATATTCATTAAAATCTATGGTTCTAATTTTTTGAGATAACGATAATATATAAAGAAAATTAATATCTTTTTCTAATAATACTATATCTGTATTAAGTTTTAATGCTTTTAATTGAATACTTGAAATTACCTTTTTTCTCAAGTCTATATTACTTTCCCCAACACTTGTTTGACTATTTGGAGTATTTCGATATCTTAATAACGGTGTATTGAAATTAAAGCCCTTGCCATATTGTAAACTTCTAACCCATAATTCATAATCCTCAGCATACTTAAATTCGTGACTATAGTAAAGTCCATTATTAATAAAAATATTTTTTCTAAACATCACTGACGGATGTGTAAATGGAGTACTAAAAATTGAATATACTCTAATCTGTAAATCACTTTCTGGTAAATAACTTTTATGATTATCTGTTATATTATCACTGAATTCAAGTCTAGAAGAACTACATATTATATACTCATCATTATTCTCTAAAAAATTATATTGTAATTCAAGTCTATTATATTCGGATATATCATCGGCATCCATTCTAGCAATATATTTACCTTTAGATAAATTTATTCCTTTATTCAAGGTGTCAATTAATCCTAAATTAGACTCATTTAAAATATATCTTATTCTACTGTCTGTATAACTTTTTACTATTTCCTCTGTTTCATCTATTGAACCATCATTAATAACTATTAATTCAAAGTTCTTAAAACTTTGAATTAAGATACTATCAATAGCTTCATTAATATATTTTGAGGCATTATACGCAGGTAGTATAACAGATATTTCAGGTTCCATTAAATTAATATTAAGTTATTAAAATCTTTTAACCAACAATCATAGAAACTCTTATTCTTCCCATAAGAATTATCAAGGATGCATACTTTTTTGTCTAATAATATACTTAAAATTAAACCATGTAATCTTGTAGTATATATAGTACTATAAGGGCTCAAAAATTCAATTCCTTTTTGAATATGATTATTCATTCCATTTCTATTCTTAAACCCATAAGAATCATGTATAAAACTATTAATAATTGGAAAATCTTTAAATATATATGATACTTTACCATCAAGAGCTTCTATATAATTATTCAATATATTTAATTTTTTATTTTTCGTTTTATATGTAGGCCAATCACTTACAGAGTAATTTTCAACCTCAATTATAGCATTATAATTTTTATTTTGAGCTTCTGCATCTGTTCTACTTAATAATAAAACATTTTCACTCTTCACTTTCTGAATCAACTTATCAAAATTAAGATAAAAAGCCATATCAGGTGTTAATCTTAATTTCAATTTACCTAAATAGTTTTCTAATATTTCATATGAAAACTTATCTCTAACACAAATATGTAAATTTGAATGACTTTTCATTAACTCCATGTCCTTGATTAAATTAGATTTACTATTATAGTGCACCGTCTGTGGTAAAATAATAATTTTATTATTAGGAAAGTCTTCAATTATTTTTCTCTTAAAACTTTGGCTTGATTCATAAATATCTCCAAAATTGCCTCCCCCATGTATTAAAATATTAATTTTTTCGGATGTCACTGCGTTATTTCTAAAAGTATTTCTATTAAATTGCTTTAAACATTTAAAATCTAAACTTTTAAAAAATTCAAGTTCACCACTCCAAATTAATGAATCTCCTATATTTCTATGGTTTGGAATATCTACTAATACAAAATCATTGTCAATTAAAGGGCTAATTTCCTTATAAATTATTTTTTTTAGACTATCAATATTATTTCTATTTGAGTTTATCATATTTTTATATTTAATTTATTTTTTAGTTTAACTATAATACTTCTATTTATAATCAGCATATAAATAAAAGCGATCAATGAAATTATCAATGAAATTAATTTACTCTCTAAATAGATATTTATTAATATTACAATTGATAAAAGAATAAGTTGAAAAAACAGTACTTTGTAGTTGATTTTCAACTTAAAAACACTTTTTATTTGACTATATCTCAATATAAAAATCACAATAAAACTACAAACAGAACCAAAAGCTGGTGCATATAAACCAATTACGTTAATCAATGATATTGATATAATAATATTAATTATGGCTCCTATGATACTTGTAATCAGTATACCTTTTGTTGATTTAGTCTTCAAATAAATTGCCCCTAAAAAACCTGAAATAGAAGAGAATGCAGAACCGACATATAATAACATTGCATATTTCCAAGACTCATAAAATTTGTCATCAAAAAGATAATACGTAATTACTGGAGAAGCTGACACTAATAATAAAGCAATAACTAAATTTATGCTTATATATTTATTAAATAATTTTGAATAAAAGGGATTATTATCATCGTTCGCACTTATTGCTAAATCTTGCCATGCAAGCATAAAAACAGTATTCAATAATGTTAAAATTGCTGGTAGTCTAGAAGACACAGCAAAAATTCCATTATCCTCAATTGACATATATTTCAAAATAACAAATCTATCTGATGCGTTTATTATCCACCAACTTAATGAATTAAATATCAAAGGTATTGAATATACAAGAAGACTTTTTTGCATTTTAACATCAATCCTAATCTTATAAAAGTTATTAAAAACAAATTTTATTTTATATATAATAAAAACAATACTTAATAAATTAGAAATAAATAATGCATAAAATATTCCTTTAACTTTATCATCAAAAATATTTGTCAATAAAAATAGAATACTAAAAAAGAAGATAAAAAAACTATTTGTTATTCCAATAAAAGAATAATATTTTGTTAAACCTAAACCTCTAAGTATTTGTTGAAAAAATGGTAAAAGACAAGACGTAAATAACAGAATAGAAAGCTCTCTAATATATATTATATTATAAAATTGGTTTAGAATATGTATACAAATCTCTGTTACAACAAATGATAACAACAACAATAGTATAGTCTGTCTAAACAAATGCTTTGAATCTGTTTTATTTTCAATTAACCATCTATATATAGCCTCATTCATTTGCAATGAAACTATAGGTAATAATAGATTCACAGTAGTTAATACTAAATCATACTCTCCTAATTCTTTTTTACTTAAAAAATAAGAATATATCGGAATTAGTATAAATGATAATATCTTAGAACCGAAATTACCTACTGTATATATCAGAGTATTTTTTATAAGTTTTTGTCCACTTGACATAATATCAATTACAATCTACTATCACATTCTTCCAAAATTCCTTTCACATCATAAATCACTCCACCTTCTTTTAGGTAGTGTGTTAAATCTAGTTCAGCGAATTCTTTATGTGCAACGGTTAAGATAATCACATCGTATTTATTAGATTCTTCGACAGGCTCAGAATGACATGTTGAATTGTTTTGTTGAGATTCTGAAACGAGTTCAGAATGACAAGAAGCAAGCTCAGTATGGCTTGTTATACCATATTCATGCATTACTTCTGAAGGATTCGCCCAAGGGTCATATGTTGTAACGTCTAAAGAATAATCTTGCAACGCTTCGATTACATCCACAGCTTTTGTATTACGAACATCAGGACAATTTTCTTTGAATGTTATTCCTAAATTCAACACTTTAGCTCCATTTACTTTGATATCTTTTTTGATCATTGTTTTCACTACTTGTGAAGCTACATATTGCCCCATCGAGTCATTCAAACGACGACCAGCTAAAATAATTTCTGGATGATATCCTTTTTCTTGTGCTTTTTGAGCTAAATAATATGGATCTACTCCAATACAATGTCCTCCTACTAAACCTGGTTTGAATGGTAAGAAGTTCCATTTTGTACCTGCTGCTTCTAAAACTGCTTGTGTATCAATCTCTAATAAATTGAATATTTTTGCTAATTCATTGACAAAGGCAATGTTGATATCTCGTTGAGAATTTTCAATTACTTTTGCTGCTTCTGCAACTTTAATTGTTGGAGCTAAATGTGTCCCAGCAACAATCACTGATTTGTAAATATCGTTTACAATTTCTCCAATTTCTGGTGTAGAGCCTGAAGTTACCTTCAAAATTTTCTCAACTGTATGTTCTTTGTCTCCTGGATTGATTCGCTCTGGTGAATAACCTGCAAAGAAATCTTCATTAAACTTCAATCCAGAAACTTTCTCTAATACAGGAATACACTCCTCTTCAGTCACACCCGGATATACTGTTGATTCATAAATGACAATATCGTCTTTAGACAATACTTTTCCTACCGTTTCTGATGATTTATACAAAGGTGTTAAATCTGGTCGATTATGTTTATCAACAGGTGTTGGAACTGTAACTACATAAATAGTTGCATCTTTGATATCATCTAAGTTTGAAGAACAATACAAACCATTCGTCGCAGTAGAAAAAGGATTTTCTTTTACTAAAACTGATTGTAAAACTTCATCTGAAACTTCTAATGTATGATCTGTTCCTTGATTTAATTCTTCAATTCTTTTCTGATTGATATCAAACCCTACGACTGGATACTTTGTTCCAAATAAACGTGCTAAAGGTAAGCCTACGTATCCTAGTCCAATAATTGCTATTTTATGTTGTGTATTCATATCTTGTTTTATGATCGATTAATTTTAATTTATTGTTAATTTTAATTTGTGAACGTGTAAACTTGGAAACATGTGAGCTTGTAAAGTTGTTAACTTGGAAACATGTTATTATTAACTATTAAATTTGTGAACTAGTAAACAAGCTAGCTTGATTACTAATTTATTCTTTTATTCTTTCAAAGATTCTATTAATTTTAAAAGCATTCGTTTAATGTGAATCAATTCATTTGTGAAATTTTCAATTTCTTGTATGTAATCTAATCGTTTAGATATTTCAATTTGTGTTTCAACTTCATTTAGAGAACCTAATGCAATGTACAAAAATTGAATAAATTCTTTTTTACTTTTACGCCCTGCTCCTTCTGCTATATTAGAAGGAATAGATACAGAAGCTCTTCTTAACTGACTTGTTAGACCAAATTGTTCTTCTTTCGGAAAGTGATTGGTTATAGAATAAATGGATGTCACCAAATCTAATGATTTCTGATAAACTAATAAATCCTTATGACTTCTCATATTCTTATTATTTAGCATAAACTTGTTAACTTATAAAGTCTGTAAACTTGTCATTTCAACTCCTTCACTTGTTAACTTCTTAACCTATTCACTTCTTAACAAGCTTTCTACTTCAAATTATCCCAATACCATTTTACAGCTTCTTTTAGGCCTTTGTCTATTGTATGGGTAGGTTGATAACCTAATAATGTTTTTGCTTTTTCGATAGATGCTAATGAATGTGGAATATCTCCTACTCTGTTTGGTCCGTGAATAGCTTCTACGTTCGCAATTTCAGCATCAAATTCACTTAAATATTCTCGTAAATATTTTACCAAATCATTTAACGTCGTACGATCTCCAACTGCTGTATTGTACACTGTGTTTGTTGCTTTGTCGTCTACTGTTAACATCGCACGTTCATTCATTTGAATCACATTGTCAATGTATGTAAAATCGCGAGAATAATCTCCTGTTCCGTTGATCTTAGGTGATTCGTGGTTCATGAATTGTTTTACAAACAATGGAATAACAGCTGCATATGCTCCATTCGGATCCTGACGACGACCAAATACGTTGAAATAACGTAATCCTATGCATGATAAACCATAAGTTTTAGAAAAAATATCTGCATATAATTCATTTACATATTTTGTAATCGCATAAGGAGAAAGTGGTTTTCCAATAATATCTTCCACTTTAGGTAAGTTTTCTGAATCGCCATATGTTGAAGATGATGCCGCATACACAAAACGTTTAACTCCTGCATCACGTGCAGCAACCAACATATTCAAAAAACCTGAAACATTAACATCATTCGACGTAATAGGATCATTAATTGATCGTGGTACAGACCCTAATGCTGCTTGATGCAATACATAATCCACACCATTTACTGCTTTGTGACATGTTTCTAAGTCGCGGATATCTCCTTCGATTAATGTATAATTAGGATTTGAAAAAAAAGGCTCTACATTATGACGATGCCCTGTTGCAAAATTATCTAAACATGTTACTTGGTAATCTTTTCCTAAAAAATATTCGGTTAGATTGGATCCTATAAATCCAGCTCCTCCTGTGATTAAAATATGTTTCATTGTTGTGTATTGTAGCTTATTTTATTATTTTCATCAAGTATTCACCATAACCACTTTTTTTCAATGGCTCGGCAATTTTGATTAATTGTTCTTTGTTGATATATCCCATTCGGTAGGCTACCTCTTCAATCGCACCTATTTTCATTCCTTGACGCTCTTCTATCACTTGAACAAATTGTCCTGCTTGCATCAATGAATTAATTGTTCCTGTATCTAGCCAAGCTGTACCACGGTTAAACACGCCTACTTTTAATTTTCCTCTTTTTAGGTATTCGGCATTGATATCCGTAATCTCTAACTCTCCACGTGGAGATGGTTTTATATTCTTGGCAATTTCTACCACGTCATTGTCGTAAAAATATAAACCTGGAACAGCATAATTTGATTTAGGTTCAGTAGGTTTTTCTTCTATTGAAACGACTTCATTATCTTGATTAAACTCTACTACTCCATATCGCTCTGGATCGCTCACTTGGTAAGCAAAAACTACGCCACCATTTGGATCTGCAGAATCTTGTAATAATTTTGACATTCCTGAAGCATAGAAAATATTATCTCCTAGAATCAAAGCGACTTTATCATTCCCTATAAAATCTTCTCCTAAAATAAAAGCTTGTGCTAATCCATCTGGGCTTGGTTGTTCTTTGTAAGAAAATTTACATCCAATTTGAGAACCATCTCCTAACAATTTTTCGAAATGAGGTAAATCATGAGGTGTAGATATAATTAGAATCTCATTGATTCCTGCTAACATTAATGTTGACAATGGATAATAAATCATTGGTTTATCATACACTGGCATTAATTGTTTACTAACAGCTAATGTTAATGGATGTAAACGTGTTCCAGAACCCCCAGCTAATATTATTCCTTTCATTTTTATGGTTTAAAAGTTGATTATTTATTTTTGAATGTAGAAAACGATTGAGCTTCTTGGTCTTTCTCAGATATAATCATCTGATCAATTGCTATTTTCCAATCTATATTTAATTCATCATCTAAAGGATTTACTCCATCCTCAGAAGCTTTATTGTAGTTATTATCACATTTATAAAAAAAAGTTGCTGAATCAGAAATAACAGAAAAACCATGTAAAAATCCTCTTGGAATAAACAATTGTTTTTTATTTTCTGCAGATAATTCAACTGTAATTGATTCTCCATAAGTTTCTGAACCCTCACGAACATCAACAGCTACATCAATCACAGCTCCTTCAACAACACGCACTAATTTCGCTTGCGAATGTTCACCTTCTTGCATATGCAAACCACGCACAACACCGTAAGAGGAATTTGATTGGTTATCTTGAACAAACGTTGGTTTATAACCTAAAATCTCTTCTAATTTATTTTCGTTGTATGATTCGAAGAAATAGCCTCTTGAATCCTCAAAAACAGTTGGTTCTAAAACAAAGCAGCCTTTTAGTTTTGTTTCTGTTGCCTTCATTTATTTATTATAATATTTTCTGTACCATTGTACAAAGTTATAAACTCCTTTATCTACAGGATAATTTGGATTATAGCCAAATTTATCTTTTAAATCTTGGACATCTGCCCATGTTTGATTCACATCTCCTGCTTGCATCGGATACATTTCTAAAATAGCTTTTTCACCAGTCGAATTTTCAACCTCTTTTATGAAATCCATTAATTGAACGGGTTTACTATTTCCTATATTGTATAATTGGTAATTTTCTTTTATTGTTTCATTTTCAAGTATTTTTTCAATCCCTTGAATAATATCATCAATGTATGTAAAATCTCGTGATAAATCGCCGTGATTAAAAACTTTTAAAGGCTGATGATTTAGAATTGCATCTGTAAATAAAAACATCGCCATATCTGGTCTTCCCCATGGTCCATAAACAGTAAAAAAGCGTAAGCCTATCGTCTGAAAATTATACAAATGACTATAAGCATGGGCCATTAGCTCATTTGCTTTTTTGGTTGCAGCATATAAGCTAATAGGATGATCGACATTCTGATCCGTTGAAAAAGGAACATCTGAAGAATTTCCATATATACTTGAACTGCTTGCGTAAAGTAATTTTTTAACCTTATAATTTCGGCAACATTCTAAAATATTCAGAAAACCAACCAAATTACTTTGTCCATATGCATCAGGATTTTCGATACTATAACGCACACCGGCTTGAGCTGCTAAATTAACAACCGTATCAAAAGAATATTTTTTAAAGAGTTGACTCAAAGCTTCTTTATCTTCTAAATTCATTCGATAGAAAATCATCTTTTCTTCGTGTTTAGAAGAAAGTACTTTCTGATTAAAATTTGAAGCAAATTCTTGATTAATTCCTAACTCTTTTAATCGATCATATTTTAACTGAACTGTGTAGTAATCGTTTATATTATCAATTCCAACAACTTTGATATTTTTATCGATTAATTTTTCAGCTAAATGGTAGCCTATGAAACCAGCTACACCAGTGATGAGAACAGTTTTCATTATTTCTCCTTTTCAGAAGTTGCCACTACTTTTCTTAATCCAGAACTTGAGAAGCGATGTGTTCGTTTGTTGTAGTAAATTTTGATATTATTATCTAGGCAATAATCTTTTCCTGTAAAATCTATGTTTCGATATTCTTCACCAATAATTCTAATGTTTATAGGCAGTGCACTTAACATATCGAACAAATCTTGTTCAGTTTCGTACGGAATAATCTCATCGACATATCGACAACCTTCTAATTGAATATAACGTTCTACAATGGATTGTGTAGGCGTATTTTTTGAAGGATCTACACTTGCAGGATCTGTATTAAGTCCTACAATTAAATAATCGCATTGTCTTTTGGCTTCTTCGAGCATCATGATATGACCTGCATGAAGCAAATCAAATATACCGAATGTAATTCCCGTAGTCATTTTATAATAATATTGTTGGAACGACAAATTTAGGGAATAAAGTTGAATTATTTTAAATGAATTTATCATTAAAAAAGGAACTCTTATTTTGAGCTCCTTAAGGTTATATTAATTCCGAATTTCTTTTTTCTAAATGTGTGTAAACATTTTTTACTTCTTGCGAATACTCTTTTTGTAGAATTAAATTCGCTGTTGGTGTATTGACAAATATTGTGTTTTGTAAACCTACAAAAGAAGTATAAACATCTGTTCCAATTACCATATTGCCATTTCGATCCACATAATGTCCATTCAATACAAAATAATCATACAAGGATTCGAAAGAACCTAAATCATTCCAAACAAATTTTGCTGGAACAACTTTTATTTTTTTACTGCGTTCCATTACAGCATAATCAATACTATTTGAAGGAATATTCATTGAAAGTTCTTCGTCCAACTCTCCGTTTATATTTTCAGTCCAAGCTATTTTAGCGTTTTCATAAATTTCTTTTTCAAACTTCTTTAACTCTTTCAGTAAAACTCTTGCTTTGAAACAAAACATTCCACTATTCCACAAAAAGTTTCCTTGTTCAATAAAATCTTGTGCTGTAATATGATTTGGTTTCTCTCGGAAAGAAAGTACATTATCTCCTTTGTGCTCGATATAGCCATAACCTGTTTCTGGACGAGTTGGATGCACACCAAATGTTACAATATAATCTTTTTCAGCCAATGCGATTGCTTTTTTCATTGCAACTTGATAGGCTTCCATATCTTCTATTAAATGGTCTGATGGCGTAACGATTAGAATATCATCATTTTCTACAGCGAAAGCTGCAAATGCAATTGCTGCTGCTGTATTACGAGGCACAGCTTCTACAATTTTTGTGTAATTAACATCGAGCTTATCTAAAACTTCTTGACTTAAATGATCATTGTCTTTATTTCCAATCACAATTAATTTATCAGCAATTGGACGATTACGTTGAATCGTTAATTCAAATAATGACTGCTCATTGAACAAAGGTAGATATTGTTTGGGATGACTTTTACGAGAAAGCGGCCAAAGACGACTTCCAACTCCACCCGATAAGATTACATTATAAATACACATAAATTCTTCTAATTCGAACTTGTAAAGTTATTAAAAACTACTATAGGATAACATTCTATTCTAATTTTTCTTTTAAAAACAAAAAAAGCGTTCAATTTTGAACGCTTTTAATATTATTGATTTTTTATTAAATCATCGAAATACGTAATGTATTAGTAATTCCTTTCTCGAATGCAGGCATTGCGTTTAGATTGATGATATAATCACCGTATTCTACATAACCTTCATTTTTTGCTAAAATATTAACTTCTGTTACAGTTTGATCTGTAGAAGTATCGCGTGGATCATAATTAATTGCTTTTACTCCCCATAACAAATTCAACATACGATTAATACGTTTACTTGGGTTGAATACCAAAATAAATGAATTCGGACGATGTGAAGAAATTTGGAAAGCTGTATAACCTGAATATGTTAAAGTCGCAATTGCTTTTGCTCCTGTATCTTCTGCCATTTTAGCTGCATTATAACAAACCATATCTGTTACAAAACGTTCGTTCTGAACTAATGGTTTATGTTCTGGCACATGTACGTGATCATCATCTTCTACAGTTTGAAGAATTTTTGTCATTTTTTCGATAACTTGTACAGGATACTGTCCTACAGAAGTTTCTCCAGATAACATCACGGCATCAGCACCATCAAAAACAGCATTTGCAACATCAGAAACCTCAGCACGAGTTGGTGTAAGGCTTGAGATCATTGTTTCCATCATTTGTGTTGCAACAATAACTGGTTTACGAGCTAATTTAGCTTTGTCAATTAATTGTTTTTGTGCTTTTGGTACAATTTCAAACGGAACTTCTACTCCTAAATCTCCACGAGCTACCATTAAACCATCAGAAAATTCTAAAATATCATCAATATTCTCTAATGCTTCTGGTTTTTCAATTTTAGAAATAATTGGAATTTTTAATGTTCCATTTTCTTTGATAAATTCTGATAAATCTTTTACATCTTGTCCAGAACGAACAAAAGATAATGCAAACCAATCAACACGGTTTTCAATCGCAAATTTTGCATCTTCTTTGTCTTTTTCCGTTAAAGCTGGTAAAGAAATATTTGTATTTGGTAAGTTAACTCCTTTTTTAGAACGTAATGGCCCTCCTTGGATCGTTTCTGCTTTTACAGTATCTGTTCCATTCGTTTCAATTACTTTGAAGATTAATTTTCCATCATCAATTAAGATATTTTCTCCTACTTGTACATCTTGCGCAAACTTTTTGTACGTCATAAAAACTTTTTCATTTGTTCCTACAACTTCTTCGTTTGTGAAAGTTAAAATATCTCCAGGATTGATAATAAAATCTTCATGTTCCATTTTTCCAATACGCAATTTAGGCCCTTGTAAATCTGCTAAAATTGCTGTATTGTAGCCATGATCGTTATTTAACTGATGAATAGTTTCAATCTTACGTTTCACATCTGCATAATCTGCGTGTGAAAAGTTGATACGGAACACATCTGTTCCTTTTTTCATCATTTCTAATAAAATCTCTGGACTTTCAGTTGCCGGACCTAAAGTCGCGACAATTTTTGTCTTTTTAAGATATTGTCTATCGTAAATCATAATTTTTCCCTTTTTTTATGCACAATATTTTGTTAGAAAATCAATTGATCTGCATTGCTAATCAAATCGATATCTATTTTTTTGATCGTTTTTATAAAATCTTTTTCTACAAATGGTAGTTGAAGATATTGTAGCTCATCTTCCCAACCCGAGATTTTTACAACATAATTGCAATCCTTGTAATTTGGCACAAGTATAATGCTCTCCTTGAAAAGATTTGATAAATCTACTTCATTTTTTTTAAAATCAGATTGATTTGGCGTATTTTTAATGATATGATAATCTATTTTATTTGCTTCGTCTAACCATTGATAGGTTTCGAAAAAATAAGTGTGCTCATCTAACCGAATATCCAAATCATGAATACGCTGAAAATGCGTATCGAAAGTAGAGTTGAGATGAAAAATAAATTGTGTAGAAATGTTAAAACTAGAATTTACGCCTATGAGATGAAAATCTATCCAATCATCGTATAAGAGTAATTCTGCCATATTCTAAACTTTTTCTATTTTCTTTTGTAGCGAATAATAGGCGCGTTTTGCGGCACTTTCTTCTGCTTTCTTTTTAGAAGTTCCTCTCCCTCTGGAGATCACTTTGTCATTAAGACGAATAACTGACACAAAAATCTGCAAATCTTCTGCATTTTGTTCTTCAAAAGTATTGAATCTTATCGTATTTCTCGTTTTTTGACTCCATTCCAAAATCAACGATTTGTGACTAGTAATGGTATGTTCTAAACGTTCTAAATCCGCATAAGGATCAATAATTTTGGCTTGAATAAATTTTTGTACAGCAGCTATACCTCCATCAACATATATTGCACCAACTAGAGCTTCTAACATATCACCATTTACGTCTTCACCTAAATTGTTGTGATTGTTCATTGGATCTAAATAGTTCAACAAGCCAAGTTGTTTCGATACTGTATTCAATTGTTTACGCGAAACAATTTTAGAGCGCATTTTTGTTAGATAGCCTTCTTGCTGATCTGGTGCTTTGTAGTATAAATGCATTGCTGCAGAAGCACCAAGTAATGCATCTCCTAAAAACTCTAATCTTTCAAAATTTATACTGTTTCCGTTTTCATCTTTTTTTTGTGCAGATCTATGGGTAAATGCTTCTTTAAAAACCTCAACATTTTGAGGTATGTAACCTAAGATCGACTTTAAAAATTTCAAAAAAGGATCAGATGAATTTGAATCATCACGATGATTTTTAAAAGAAAATAATTTTTTTAAGAAAGACATTACTTATACTTCTTAAATATCACACAAGCATTGTGACCACCGAAACCAAAAGTATTACTCAATGCATATTCTACATTTTTCTCTTTTGCTTTGTTAAATGTATAATCTATTTTAGGATCAAGATTTTCATCATCCGTAAAGTGATTAATTGTTGGTGGAACAATACCATTATTGATTGCTCCAATAGTCGAAATCGCTTCAATAATCCCTGCACCACCTAATAAGTGACCTGTCATTGATTTTGTTGAATTGATTTGAATATCGTAAGCATGTTCTCCAAATAATTTTTGAATTGCTTTAGATTCTGCAATATCTCCTAACGGTGTAGATGTTCCGTGCATATTAATATGATCGATGTCTTCTACATTGATATTAGCATCTAATAAAGCTTCTTTCATCACATTTAAAGCTCCGATTCCTTCTGGATGTGGTGCTGTGATATGATGAGCATCTGCTGTCATCCCTGTTCCTACTAATTCAGCATAAATTGTAGCTCCACGCGCAATTGCATGTTCGTATTCTTCTAAAACAATACATCCAGCTCCTTCTCCCATAACAAAACCATCTCTGTCTTTGTCAAAAGGTCTTGAAGCAGTTTGTGGATCATCGTTTCTTGTAGATAACGCATGTAAAGCATTGAAACCTCCAATACTAGCGGCTGTGATAGCGGCTTCTGAACCTCCTGTAACAATAGCTTCTGCTTTTCCAAGTCTTAATAACATAAAAGCATCAATTATTGCATTTGTAGATGAAGCACATGCCGAAACAGTTGTATAATTAGGTCCCATAAGACCAAACTCCATTGAAATATGACCAGGCGTGATATCTGCAATCATCTTAGGGATAAAGAAAGGATTGAAACGAGGCGTTCCATTTCCTGTTGCGTAATTTGAAACTTCTTCTTCAAAAGTTTTAATTCCACCAATACCAGATCCCCATATAACACCGATACGCTCTTTGTTTACATTTTCATCTTCTAAGATTCCACTGTGTTTTATTGCCTCTCTAGCTGCAATAATTCCCAATTGGGCACAACGGTCAATTTTTCTTGCTTCTTTTCGATCAAAATGATCTTCAATATTGAAGTTTTTAACTTCACAAGCAAATTGTGTCTTAAAAAGAGTTGCATCAAAAAGCGTAATAGGCGCAGCGCCACTTACACCATTCACTAATCCATCCCAGTATTCTTGGTATGTATTTCCGATTGGTGTTAGCGCGCCTAAACCTGTTACTACTACTCTTTTTAATTCCATAAAAATAGGAACTATTACTTGTTTAAGTCTTCGATGTATGTTACAGCTTGACCTACAGTAGAAATTTTTTCTGCTTGATCGTCTGGAATTTGGATATCAAATTCTTTTTCGAATTCCATGATTAATTCTACTGTGTCTAATGAATCAGCTCCTAAATCGTTAGTGAAACTTGCTTCTAGCGTAACTTCGCTTTCGTCAACTCCTAATTTATCTACGATAATCGCTTTCACTCTTGATGTAATGTCAGACATAATTTTCTAATTTTAATTGTTGTAAACTACTGCAAAAATATAAAACTTATATTAAATACAAGCTTTTTTTTATATGCACGCATAAGAACATACAAATATACGCTGAATAAATATTCACGAAAACGTTTAAGTGAATGACATAAGTCAAATTTTTCACGCATTTTTTTATTGTAACTTTGCACAAAGTTTTTACCTTTAAAATATTAAAATACTATAAAAATCACAAAAATGAGCATCGAATTAGCATCTTATGGAATAAAAAATTCCAAAATTAACTATCAGTTATCTCCTGAAGAGCTTACTAAGAAAATGGTAGAGCTAGGACAAGGAGAAATTACATCTTCTGGTGCAGTAAATATGCTGACTGGAGAATTTACAGGACGTTCTCCTAAAGATCGTTTCATTGTAAAAGATGAAATTACAGCAGAAAATGTTTGGTGGGATGGAAACATTAATATTCCTTTCGATTCTGATAAATTTGACGCTTTGTATGATAAAGTAATTGAGCACTTAAGCAACCGCGAAATTTATGTACGTGATGCTTATGCTTGTGCTGACGATTCTTATAAAACTAAAATTAGAGCAATTACAGAATCCCCAGCTGCTAATTTATTTATCTATAATATGTTTATTCGTCCAACTGAAGAAGAATTAAAAAACTTTGGAGAATCTGAATGGACAATTATTAATGCGCCAACTTTTGTAGCAGATGCAGAAGTAGATGGAACAAGACAACACAATTTCTCTATCTTAAACTTTAAGCGTAAAATCGTTTTAAACGGAGGAACAGGTTATACAGGAGAAATGAAAAAAGGTATTTTTTCTGCTTTGAACTTCATCATGCCAGTTTTTAGAAATACTTTACCAATGCACTGTTCTGCTAACTCTGGAGAAAATGGAGATACAGCAATGTTCTTTGGTTTATCTGGAACAGGAAAAACAACTTTATCAGCAGATAAAAACAGACGTTTGATTGGTGATGATGAACATGGATGGACAGCTGATAACACTGTTTTCAATTTTGAAGGTGGATGTTATGCAAAAGTAATTAACTTATCTCCAGAAGGTGAGCCAGAAATTTTTGCCGCAATTAAAGATGGAGCTTTATTAGAAAACTGTAAATTAACTCCAGGAACTAACGAAGTCGATTTTACAGATACTTCTATTACAGAAAATACACGCGTTTCTTATCCAATCGATTATATTGAAAATATTGCAGTTCCTTCTTTAGGAAAAAATCCAAAAAATATTTTCTTCTTATCATTTGATGCTTACGGAGTTTTCCCTCCAATTGCAAAATTAAACCCAGATCAAGCAGCTTACTTATTTATCTCTGGATATACTTCTAAAGTTGCTGGAACAGAAGCTGGTATTACTGAACCTCAAACAACATTCTCTACATGTTTTGGTGCGCCATTTATGCCGTTACATCCGACAAAATATGCTGAAATGTTAAGTGATAAAGTTGAAAAAACAGGTGTAAATGTTTGGTTAATCAACACAGGTTGGAATGGTAAAAAAGAGCGTATGTCGCTAAAAGATACACGCGCAGTGATAAATGCAGCTCTAAATGGAGATTTAGACAATGTTGAATTCAAAAAAGATCCTTATTTCGGATTTGAAGTTCCTGTTGCTATCGAAGGAGTTGATTCTGAAAAATTATGTCCATCAAATTCTTTTGATTCTACTGCAGCTTATGAAGCAAATGCTAAAGAATTAGCAGACAAATTCAAAGCAAACTTCAAGAAATTTGAAGAATTTGCTACTGCTGATTTATTGGCTGGAGGACCAACAATTTAATATCAAAAATTGAGTTTAAGGTTAAGTTTTTTAGATTTAACTTAAATCATATAAAATATAAAACCGAGCGAATTGCTCGGTTTTTTTATGTTTTTTTTATATTTAGAAAGATTACATTTTTAAGTAGAAATCTTTTGTCAATTGAATATAATCTTCTGTATATTGATGTCGATCGATTTCTATAATCAACTCTTTTTCTTCCATCTTTTTTTCCTGAAAACTAAATTCTAACAACACACGTTTTATTGCTGCTGAAGAATTTCCTTTTACATATAGTGTTTTGGTTAATTTTAAGCCATTTTGAGAAGCTATTGCACAAAAGTCTATCATTTGATCATAAGGAATAATAAAACTCGCTAAACCATCTTTGTGAAGTAATTCTGCTGTTTTCGTTAATAACTCTTCAAAAGTTAATGTTTCTTGTTGACGAGCTTGTTTTCGTGCATCAAAATTAACTGTATCATTAACCACAAAAAAAGGTGGATTGCTGACAATTAAATCATATTTTTTATTCGCAAAATAATCTTGGAATGAAGAATTAAAAATCGTTAATCTATCTGCAAAATCAGCATGATCAAAATTTTCTTTTGCTTGTATAAACGCATTTTCATCAATTTCTATAGCATCTAGTTTTGCATTTGGAAAACGTTGAGCTAACATCAAGGAAATTAATCCTGTTCCTGTTCCAACATCTAAAATATTCTCGCCCATTTGTAAAGTTGCCCAAGCACCAAGTAAAACACCATCTGTGCCAACTTTCATTGCGGTTTTATCTTGAAAAATTTCGAATTGTTTGAATCGAAAAGGTTTTCTATTCATTGTAAGGAATCAAAATATAGAATGTTGTACCAACAGAAACTTCGGTTTCAAAACGGATTGTACCATCATAATCATCAATAATTTTTTTAACCATTGGTAAACCGATTCCCATTCCACTATTCTTTGTTGTAAACTTAGGTACGAAAATCGAATCTTGTGATTCGACAGGAATTCCATTTCCGTTGTCTTGAATTGTTATATGTAAAAAATTATCAATCAGAAATACATCAACTTTTACTTTGGCAACACGAGATTTTGGGATAGATTGAAAAGCATTTTTCGTAATATTTGTGATGACTCTATTCAAATATTGTTTATCAAAATGCATCAAAATTATATCTGGAGAATAATTAAACTCAATGTACTCCATTGGAAATACATAAAGTGAATTTCTTATAACTTCAACAATATCAATTTTTTCATCGTTACGAGAAGGCATTTTTGCAAAATCAGAAAACGCTTCAGCTATAGCCGATATTGTATCTATTTGTTGCAATAAAATATTTCCTGTTCGTATTGTTTTTTCTTCAATATCAGGATCATTAGGATCAAATTTTCGCATATAATTCTGAATCATTAATCGCATTGGAGTTAATGGATTTCTTACTTCATGAGCTACTTGTCTTGCAAAATCTCTCCAAGCTTCTTCTCGTTCTTGTTTCGCAATTAAGTCTGATTGTTCTCTTAATCTAAACAACATATCGTTATAAGAATCGACCAAAACTTTTATTTCATCATTTCCATCGTAGCGGATTGGCATATTGTTTACAATAACTTCTGTTTCTCGAATACGATCTGCAAATGACCAGAGTTTATTCAATGTACGTTTTGTAACAAAGTATACTGCTAATGTTCCGAAAAGAAGAATAACGCCAAAAGCTAAGCCATAACTACCAATTAAGGTAAACATGTCTTGTTGTAAGAAATCTTGATTTGATTGATAAGGTAAACAAAGGATTGCAATATTTTCGTTGTAGTAATTCTTTATATTGCTGTATGATGAATAAATATCATTTTCATTGTTATTATCTCTATTCGCGATGATAAAATCGTTCGAATTTTTGAGTTTGTCTAATATTTTTTGAGGTAAAACATTATAAGTTGTCGAAACTGGTTGTGTTGTAAGTATTTTATTCCCACGCAAATCGTAGATAACAATATCTGTTTTATTAATATCTCCAATTCTAAGAAAGCCATCTTCTAAGATGGAATGAATATTATCTTTGGTCGCAATACCAGGATAATTATCCATTTCGTAATCTATTGCAGATTCTACAGCTCTTACCTTTCTTTTGAGAATATCTTCATGATATTGTTTGGTTTGCTCATTGAAATGATTTGCAGTAATCAGCAAGATAGCACCTGCTGTAAATAACAAAATCGTTACCATATAAATGATAATACGAATGGGTAGCGATAGGTTATTTTTTTTTCTAATCATTGTTTATTTTTGGAATAATCTTTTTACGTATTTTCCTAAGATGTCAAATTCTAAATTTATTGTATCGCCAACTTTCACTTGATTAAGATTTGTAAATTCCCAAGTATAAGGTATAATCGCAACAGAAAATTGTCCAACTTTACTGTCTACAACAGTTAAGCTAATTCCATTTAGACAGATAGATCCTTTTTCTACTGTTACATTTCCAGACGAAACTTCGTCGTATTCTACTGTTACAAAAAAGCTACCATTTTGGTTTTCTATTGAAACAATTTTTCCAATTTGATCTACATGTCCTTGTACAATGTGACCATCGATACGACCATTGAATTGCAAACATCGTTCTAAATTGATCAAATCACCATTTTTTAATGTGTTAAAATTTGTTTTTTTTAGCGTTTCCTCTATAGCAGTGACTTTGTAAAGCCCATCTTTAAAATCAACAACTGTTAAACAAACTCCGTTATGTGCAACACTTTGATCAATTTTTAATTCATCACAAAAATCAGCTTCAATCCATAAATGTAAATTAGATTGATCTTTCTCTGCTTTTACAAGCTTTCCTACTCCTTCTACGATTCCTACAAACATGATGTTATTTTTTGTGAAATTAATAATTAATTTAAACTTATAAAATGAAAAAGGGATGATTTTAAAACATCATCCCTTAAATATATGTACTTTAAAATATTTTCTTATTCTACAGTAACAGATTTTGCTAAATTACGAGGTTGATCTACATTCTTTCCTAATTTAACGGCAATCCAATATGATAATAATTGTAAAGGAATAGCTGTTAAGATTGGTGAGAATTCTTCTGCTGTTTCTGGGATTACAACGTAATCATCTGCCATAGCAGTTACTTGCTCATCACCTTCGTTTACAATTGCAATTACTTTTGCACTACGCGATTTTATTTCTTGAATATTAGAAACTACTTTTTCATAGTATCCTTTTTTCGTAGCAATTACAATTACTGGCATATTTTCATCCAACAATGCAATTGGTCCGTGCTTCATTTCTGCTGCTGGATATCCTTCTGCGTGAATATAAGATATTTCTTTCAATTTTAATGCTCCTTCTAATGCAGATGGATAATTGTATCCACGTCCTAGATAAATTGCATTTTTATTGTCTTTATATTTCTCCGCAATTTGATCGATAACTCCTTCACAATTATCTAAAATTTGCTGTACTAACTCAGGAATACGCTCTAACTCGCGCGTTAATAAGTTGAATTTCTCTGTTGATAATTCACCATTATGTTTTCCTAATTTCAAAGCAATTAATGCTAAAACTGTTAATTGAGCTGTAAATGCTTTTGTTGAAGCTACTCCAATTTCTGGTCCTGCATGTGTATAAGCACCGGCGTCTGTGATTCGAGCAATAGAAGAACCTACAACATTATTAATTCCGAAGATAAATGCTCCTGCTTCTTTTGCTAATTTAAGTGCTGCTAATGTATCTGCAGTTTCTCCTGATTGAGAAATTGCAATAACAACATCGTGTTTGTTGATAATTGGATTACGGTAACGGAATTCAGATGCATATTCTACTTCTACAGGAATACGAGCGAAATCTTCGATCATGTATTCAGCAACTAAACCTGCATGATAAGATGTTCCGCATGCAACAATGATGATTCGTTTTGCATTCAAGAATTTTTCTTGATGATCCCAAATTCCAGCCATTTTTATTACACCTTCGTCTACTAATAAACGTCCACGCATTGTATCACGAATAGAACGTGGTTGTTCATTGATTTCTTTTAACATGAAATGTTCATAACCACCTTTTTCAATCGCTTCAATATTCAATTGTAATTCTTGTATATCTAAAGAAACTGCTTCATTGTTATGTATTGTACGTACGTCAACTACTTTATCTAAAGTAATTGTTGCCATATCTCCATCTTCAAGATAAACTGCATCCTTTGTAAATTCTATGAACGGAGAAGCATCAGAAGCAACGAAGAATTCGTTTTCACCAATACCTATCGCTAAAGGAGAACCTAAACGGCCTACAACGATTGTATTAGGTTCTTCTTTATCTAAAACAGCAATTGCATAAGCTCCAATAACTTCATTCAAAGCTAAACGAACAGCATCTGTTAAATTTAAGTTTTGTTCTTCTTGAAATAATTGAATGAAGTTAACTAAAACTTCTGTATCTGTTTCACTGTGAAAAACATAACCTTTGTCTTTTAATAATTGTTTGATTGATTCATAATTTTCAATAATCCCGTTATGAACCAAAACTAAACGTCCATTATTTGACATATGTGGGTGAGAGTTTACATCATTTGGAACACCATGTGTTGCCCAACGTGTATGCCCAATTCCTAAATGAGGCGTTTTATCTAAATTTTCTGATTTTCTTTCTAAATCAGAAACTTTTCCTTTTGTTTTTACTAATTCAAAACCAGTACCAGTAGAAAGAACTAATCCTGCACTATCATATCCACGATATTCTAGTCTTTTTAGTCCATTTATAATAATTGGGTACGCTTCGCGATGTCCAATATATCCTACAATTCCACACATAATATTTTATAGTATTTAAGTTAAATTAATTTGTTAAAAATAATAATCTCTATTTTTTAGAGAAATATACCAATAATTTTATTTTTTTATCCGCTACTTCCGTATTATTTCCATGTAAAACGATTCTATAAGGATTGTAAGCTCTGTTATTTTGATAAGGATTTGTACTATTAATAGTTGATGGGTCTTTAACAGATGTTAAGAAATTCCCCATTGTAATGTACATGCTTTCATCATTAAATTTATTTCCTTTTTCTAAAACACCTTTTAGATACTTTGTAATATCAATTGTATAAAAATCGGTTTTACCTGTAACAATAGGATTAAAATGAACAGAAGTCGGATATGAATTATAAAACTCTAAAACGTCTGCATACAATTCATTAACAACTTTATCATCTTTTTTATAATTATTCCAAGCAAGTAAATAAGGAGGTTTTGGAAAACCATAAGAATCATCTATATAAAATTTTAATTTGGCTCCAAGAATTGCAATATTGCTTTTAGTCATCTCAGCTTTTAATTCATTTAGTTGAGATTGATTAATTTTTAATTTTGCGTAATTTCCACTCATTCCACTTAAGTACAGTCTCGAATCACCGTTTACTTCATCCGGTTTAATTGTTGAATAAAGTGAACCCACCGTATTATTGACAATTTGAGATGCTATAACATTCGAGTTATTTCCTATAGCTGAGTTCCATTGATTTGTAAAATCAAAAGCGTAAGTACCGCTTAGACGCTCTTTATAATCTTTATCTGTATCTTCTTTCTTTTTTGGATTTTTGTAAGAAAAATACATCTTCAAGTCAATCTTATTTGGATTAAAATTAACAATAAATCCATTTGATTCTTCTACAGAAAATTCAAGACCTTTTATATTCTCACGAATAAATGTCGCATAATCTGAAAGTAATCCTGTTTTTGCATTTTTGACAATTTTTTCATCAAAATAACTTTTATCTAAAGAAACTTTATAGCCTGGTACAATTTCAGAAATATTAGAAGTTCCTTTTTGCTGTTTAACAACTCTTCCTGTTATAGTTTTACCAATAATAGCCGTTCCAAGTACCTTTGAATTAACAGCTATTGGAGATTCAAGCCCGCTTAATTGCGAAAAATATTTTGTATCATTGTATAAGACAGTATTAATATCCTTGATTTTCAAGGTCATTGGAATATCTTTATTACCATACAAAGAATCTACTGCATATTTAGTCGTAATTTGAATTGTATCTGTTTCTTCTGGTTTTTTTCCTGGTTTAGATAAATTAATCGTATCTCTTGAAATAGGATCTTTAGTTGCGTTATAATAAACAGGAATGATCAAATTTACAGAATCCACTAAAGTTTCTGGTTCAAAATTTGGATTACCTATAGATGAAGGTCTAATTTGTGTATAAAATTTAGACGATGTAGATCCAAAAATAGGTTCGTTATATACCCCAAAAGCTCCATTTTGAAGAACGAATTTATCCGTACGAAGCGTATCAAATTTGGCATTAAAAGCAATAACATCTAAAGTTTTTAGATTTCCTTCTGCTTCGCCTCCAATCACGTTGTTATCTAATCCTAGTGTTTCATCTTCACAAGAAACAACAGTTCCCAATCCAATGATCATAGCAACAGACATAGAAAGGACATTCAAAATTTTTTTCATTAATCTCAACAGATTTTAATTAGAGTTCATTACTTCCTCAAGATAAAAGTCTTTGTAAACTTCTTTTGCTTGCTCTTTAGAACAATAATCTAATAGAGGAATATTTTGTTGGTTGATATAGTTTTTTACATCTTCAGGAATTATCTCTTCTCCTTTTGCAACTGCATCAGCATATTGCAATGAAGCTTGTATCATACCTAAATGTGTAGGTTTTTCTAAGTATTGTTTTACATCAGCTTCTACTTTATCAAAAGCTAATTTTTTAACTAATTCATTATCCAATTCTCCTTCAAATCCATTGTCAAATAAAGAAACAACAACTTTTGCATCTTGAAAGAAAGGATCATCAGAATAATATTCTTTTAGATATAGTGGTACTAAACTAGACATCCAACCCATTACGTGAACAACATCTGGTTTCCAGTTTAATTTTTTTACAGTTTCTAAAACTCCTTTCGCGAAGAAAATAGAACGTTCGTCGTTATCTGGAAATAGACCATTATCTTCTCCATAAACTTCTTTGCGTTTAAAGTATTCTTCGTTATCGATAAAATACACTTGTAGTCTTTCTCCTGGCACAGAAGCAACTTTAATGATTAAGGGTTGATCCAAATCATTAATAATCATGTTCATACCTGAAAGTCTTATTACTTCGTGTAATTGGTGTCTTCTTTCGTTAATTGCTCCAAATCTTGGCATAAAGATTCTTACATCTGCGCCACTACTTTGCATGATTTTTGGCAAACCTAATGCTTGTGAAGACATCGGATTTTCAGGAAAGTAAGGTACCATTTCTGTTGTTACATACAATATGCGCTTTCCTTCCATAATTTCTACTCTCTTTTCCTAATGAATAATAAGGCACAAATTTACAAAAAAATGTTGATATATTATTTGCTTATAGTAGCTTTGCCACATATTAGTTTTTTTTTAACAAATCCAAAAGATGGTTATATTTAACGAAAAGGAAAAATTAACTCCCGCAATCGTCGAGTTAAAAAACCAAAACAAAACCATTGGCTTTATCCCTACAATGGGCGCTTTGCATGAAGGACACATGTCTTTAGTAAAAGCTTCTAAAGCTCAAAATGACTACACAATTGTCAGCATTTTTGTCAATCCAACACAATTTAATAATCCAGAAGATTTAGCAAAATATCCTCGAACTGAGGAAAATGATAAAGAATTGTTAATGAAATATGGTTGCGATTTTGTTTATATGCCGACTGTTCAAGATTTATATGCTCCAAATGAAGGCGCAAAACATTATGATTTTGGCACAATAGATAAAGTAATGGAAGGCGCTTCTCGTCCAGGACATTTTGATGGTGTTGCTACGGTTGTGAGTAAACTATTCAAAGCTGCACTTCCTACAAAAGCATATTTTGGAGAAAAAGATTTTCAGCAAATCCGAATCATTCATGAAATGGTTAAACAAGAAAATTTAGATGTAGAAATTGTTCCAATGCCAACTTATCGTGCCGATTCTGGATTAGCTTTTAGCTCGAGAAACGCTCGATTGTCAGCACAACAAACTCTTGATGCACCACAAATTTATTCTATTTTATCAGAAGCTGTTCAATTAAAAAATGACGGAAAAGAAGTCGCTGAAGTGAAAACTTTTGTTGAAAATGAATTCAGAAATTCACCTTTCGAATTAGAGTATTTTGAAATTACTGATGAAGAAACATTATTGCCAATTTCGCATTTTTCTGATGCAAAAAATAGTCGTGGATTTGTCGTAGCTTATGCTGGTGATGTACGTTTAATCGATAATATCCAGTTTTAATAATTTAATAAAATATAACAAATCCTTTAAACCAATTTAAAAATATTGGAACAGGTTTTGAAAATTAGAAGTTCAGTGTAACTTTGCAAAATTATGATGGTAGAAGTTTTTCACTCTAAGATACATAGAGTTAAGGTAACAGACGCAAAATTAAACTATATCGGAAGTATTACAATCGATGAAGATTTGATTGATGCTGCAAATATGGTTGTTGGTCAGAAAGTACAAATCGTCGTTCAAGAAAATGGAGAACGATTTGAAACTTATATTATTAAAGGTAAACGCGGAAGTGGTGAAATTTGTTTAAATGGACCAGCTGCACGCAAAGTACAAGTAGGTGATACAATAATTATTATAACGTACGCAATGATGGAGTTTGAAGAAGCCAAAACGTACGAACCTACAATTGTTTTCCCAAACGAGGATAATCGTTTAGATTAAGAAATAATTTCAATATGAAGAGTAAGATCAAACAATCGCTCTTCTTAATCATTGCTTCATTGTTGGCTCTATTTTTTGTAGTGATAACAGTGAAGCAAATAGATTTTGAACGAGTTGCAAAAATTTTAAAACAAACCAATTATTTTTGGATTTTTGCTTCTATGGCAATTAGTATTCTAACTTATTGGATACGCGCCGCTCGTTGGAATCTTCTTCTAAAGCCAATGGGATACAATACTAAAACTTCGTCTGGATTTTGGGCTATTGCATTTGCTTATTTCATGAACTTAACCATTCCTCGAAGTGGAGAAGTTGCTCGTGCAACAAGTTTCTATAAAATGGAAAAAGTTCCTTTCGAAAAATCGTTTGGAACAGTTGTGTTAGAACGCGTTATTGATCTTTTATTTTTAGGATTTTTTTTCGGTTTAACACTTATTTTTAATTATGAAACTTTTATTCATTTTGTTGAATTAGGAAGCAAAGAAAAAACGTATGAACCAACAACAGAACCTTCTTTCCTAAAGTATTACATTGCAATCGGAATTATAGTTTTAGGAATTGGATTAATCGCTATTTTCTGGCAAAAGATTACTCAACTAAAGTTTTTCGAAAAAATTAAATCTTTTCTACTTGGACTTTGGGAAGGAATAAAATCAATTTCGAAATTAGAAAAAAGAGGTTTGTTTATCTTTTATTCTTTTGCACTTTGGACTTGCTATTTTCTAATGACTTATCTTGTTTTCTTTGCTTTTCCAGATACTAAGAATTTCGGAATTCCAGAAGGTTTATTTCTTTTGATTGCTGGCTCTTTGGGAATGATTTTACCTGTTTCTGGCGGTTTGGCTTATCCATATATTATGTCGATTGCATTTTCTGCCGTTTATTTGGCAAAAGGTGGAGATCAACAAGAAGGGCGAGCAATTGGCGATTATTTTGGTTTAATTCTTTATATTGCTCAAGTATTATCTATGATTAGTTTTGGATTGATTGCAATTTATAAAATCGCAAGAATTCGACGAGATTCTACTCAATAATCACATTCCTCCGAAACGTTTATTCCAAAGCTTTATCATTTTTCCGATTTCCCAAGGATTTATTTGATAGTATATTTTCAAAATTAAAAGAAGAATAATATCAATTAGTGGTAAAATAAATATTTCCATACTTTGTGATTTTGATTAAACATAACTTATTTCTTTATCATTTCCAAATATTTAGGTGCTTGCTCTTCTAAAATCTGAGTTATTTTATCATAATTATTTCCTTTTTGAAGTTTCTCCAAATCAAAATTCACATAACAATACTTGACATAATCGCTGACTTTATTTTCTGGAATATTTAAGCTTTCAATGAAATAATTCTTCGTAAAATAATTCTCTAAATCTTTTATTTTATCCTCTTTTTTGAAATATTCCTCTACTTTTTTATCTTTCTTCTTTTGTCCCGAAATCGTTGCAATCCAATTTAAAGGATCTAATAATCCATTATTATTCAAAATTGAAGTTGCATACGGATCTATCTTACGAAAACGTAAATTTGGATCAATTCCTAAATTCAAACTCTTATACATTTCGTCAACTTTATCATATTTCAGTTTTATATTATTCTTAAAATTCTTGTCCAACGTATTTATTCGTGCTTCTGCGAGTTCAATCGTTTCTATATTCAAGTGAATAGTCAACATTCCTTTTGTTAAAATATCTTGTGTAATTTTTATTTTTCGTTCAATATAAAAATCGTGCGTAAACTTCAATTCATCTCCTACAGAAGCTTTAATCGAGAACATTCCGTTCACATTTGTTACAACTTTCGCATTCGTAGATTCGTTTGTCACCAAAATATTATCCACAACATTTTGTCCTGCAATACCATCATCAATCACCACTTTTCCAGTAATTAAAGTTGTTTGAGCAAATGTGAAAATGTTAATTAAACTAAAAAATATAATGTATTTTATCTTATTCATTTTTCTTCATTTTTGATAAATAAATTGGCGCTTGTTCTTCAATTATAAAAAGAATTTCATCGAAATTATTCTCTTTTAATAACTTCGGGAAATCAAAGTTTGAATAACAATAATCCAAAAATTCATTGATTTTTCCTTCTGGAATTTTTAAGTCATTTACAAAATAATACGTTGTAAAAAACTTGTGCAATGTAGACAATTGATCTTCTTTCTTAACCTCTAATTGAACAGGCTTTTTTAATCGTTTTTTTGGACTTTTGAACAAATTAAACAATCCAAGCAAATTAACTCCTCCAACCTGTTTTATTGTTCTATTAACGATCTCTTCTTCATGTTTTAAATTTAATTCTGCTTTAAATTCTAGGGAAGTAATTCCATTTTCATCATTGAATTTCTCTTGGAAGGATTTCTCTTTTCCTATATTTTTATATGCGTCCTTATTCAACTTCTGAATATTGGTTTCAGCCAAATCAATAATTTCAACATTTACATGAATCGTTACAAAACCTTTTGTAATCATCGTTTCAGAAACTTTCAACTTTCTTTCAGAAAGCCCAACTTGTTTAATTAACAATTCATCATTCAGGTTAACATTTATAGAGAATAAACCTTCATTATTCGTTTTGGTTTTTGCTTTCGTATTTAAATTTTCAATCGAAATTCCTTCTAAATCAATAATTTCTTTCGTATCATCGACAATTATTTTCCCTGAAATCATAGCCGATTGAGCTTGTATATAACTTGATGAGATAATTAATAAAAAGAATAAAATTTTACTCATGTACGATTCGTTTTTGGTTGATAATAGAAAGATAAATTGGCGATTGCTCTTCGAAAATCAAAATCATTTTATCATGATTATTTGTTTTTAAAAGTGATTCAAAATCAAATTCTACAAAACAATAATGAATAAAATCAAGGATATTTCCTTTTGAAATTTTTAAGTCGTTTTCAAAATAATATTCAGTAAAATAATCTTTAAGTTGAATGATTTTATCGTATTTATCAAGATTTTTCTTTTTAAGAAAATATTTATAAGTCTGTACTTCTTTATCCGAATACTGTTCTATCAAGCCAACCACATTTTCATAACGAATTGGAACTTTTAATTTTCGAAGATATTGAGAAGCAAAATAGGCTTTTACAACATTATTTTTAAATTCATTATTAATTCCTAAGCTTTTATTTATTTTTTCGCTTTGCGTTTCGTCTTTGCTAATATTTTCTTTCCAATTCTTTTTTAGCGGTTTTATTTTAGTTTCAGCTAATTCAATAACTTCAATATTCACATGAACTTCAATAAAACCTTTTCTAATCATTGTTTCTGTAACTTTTAGTTGACGTTCTTCAATTCCTATTTGTTTAAAAAACAGAATATCATTTGGTAAAACTCGAATCGAAAAAAGACCTTTTTCATTTGATTTTGTTCGTGCATTAGTTGTTAGATTTTCAATGACAAAATCATCGAGATGAACAATTTCATTCGTATCATCCACAATTATTCTTCCCGAAATTATTGTCGATTGTGCATGAACAGAAATACAAAAAATATAAAACAGACTAGCGAGTAAAGTTCTTTTCATAGGCTTTTTAAAATCTTGATTAAAAATAACTGAGAAAATGATTGAAAATCAATATTTAACTCAATTTTATCTAAAGTCGATAATTTGTTAAAAAAGTAAATTATCATTAACGTTTTTTAGTTGTTGTATTAAAATTTTTCACATTTAGAACTCCATATCTTGTCGCGATAAAAGATTATTTTTGTATAAATTTGAAACTATGGCTAAAACAAAAACTACATATTTCTGCCAAAACTGTGGCACGCAAACCGCTCAATGGATGGGACAATGCAAAAGTTGTGGCGAATGGAATACCATTGTTGAGGAAATCGTGGACAAAGGCGACGAAAAAAAATCGTGGAAAGATAAATCTGATAAAAAGGAAAAAACTTTCGCATTGAATATTCGTGAAATAAATCCTTTAGGAGAAATTAGAATTTCGACAAAAAATCAAGAATTAGACAGAGTTTTAGGAGGCGGAATTGTTCCTGGATCTGTGATTTTGGTTGGTGGAGAACCTGGTGTTGGAAAATCTACTTTGATGTTGCAAGTTGCTCTAAAATTAGATACAATTAAAATATTATATGTTTCGGGTGAAGAATCTGTTTCTCAAGTAAAACTTCGTGCTGAACGAATCGAAATTGAATCCGATCAATGTTTTATTTTACCTGAAACAAATACACAAAAAATATTTGCACACGCCAAAGAAATACAACCACAGTTGATTGTTGTTGATTCTGTACAAACGCTTCAAACAACTTATGTCGAATCGTCTCCGGGAAGTATTTCTCAGATTAGAGAAACAACTTTTGAGCTGATACAATATGCAAAAGAAACCAATACTCCGATTATTTTAATTGGTCATATTACAAAAGAAGGTGTTATTGCTGGGCCTAAAATTCTGGAACATATGGTTGATGTCGTTTTACAATTCGAAGGAGATCGTAATCATATTTATCGCATTTTACGTGCAAATAAAAATCGTTTTGGATCGACTGCTGAAATCGGGATTTATGAAATGCTTGGAGCTGGATTACGTGAAGTAACAAATCCGTCCGAAGTGTTGATTACCAAAAAAGATGAATTGCTTAGTGGAAATGCAATTGCAGCAACTTTGGAAGGTGTTCGTCCGATGTTAATTGAAATTCAAGCTTTAGTATCTACTGCGGTTTATGGAACTCCGCAACGTACTGCTACAGGTTTTGATGCAAAGCGATTGAATATGTTGTTGGCGGTTTTGGAAAAACGTGCTGGTTTCCGATTGAACATGAAAGATGTTTTCCTAAATATCACAGGTGGTATTCGTGTTGATGATCCTGCAATTGATTTGGCTGTTATAGCAGCTATTCTTTCCTCGAGCGAAGATTCGGCTGTACCAGACAATTGTTGTTTTGCTGGAGAAGTTGGTTTGAGTGGTGAAATAAGAGCTGTAAATCGTGTTGAACAACGCATTACCGAAGCAGAAAAATTAGGTTTTGATGCAATATTTATTTCAAAGTATAATAAAATAAAAGATACAGATTTCGGTATTCGAATTGTTAGAATTTCTAAAGTAGAAGATTTATATCGAATGTTATTTCAATAAAGGATTAAATATTTTGTAATCACTTTATTTTTACATATTTTTTTCTACTTTTATTCTATTAAAAACATTATTATGGATTATTCAAACCAATCAAATCTAGATTTTAATCAAACACAACAATCTTCTTTTGAAGATATTAAACCAAAACCAGAGAACAACCTTGTTTTAGCTATCATTGGAACTATTTTAGGGCTTTGTTCTCCTTGCTGTATAGGACTAATTGTCGGTATTGTTGCAATTGTATTTTCTAACCAAGTGAATACTAAATATGCAATTGGAGATTATGTCGGAGCTGAAAAAGCTTCAAAAAATTCTAAAATATTATTATGTTGCTTTAGGATTAGGCATTTTAGGCATAATTATAAATATTATTACATTCGCGACTGGTGGAATGGATGCTTACATGGAACAATATAAAAATATTATTGAAAGTTCTGGAAGATGAAGCATTGATGATTAAAATTATAAAATGAAACGGATTTTGGTTTATGGATTAGCAACGCTTTTACCTATTTTGGTACTTGTCTATTTTTATAGTTATTACAGCAATCAAAGTCCGTTTTCTATCAAATGTATATTTCATAATCTAACAGGATTATGGTGCCCTGGTTGTGGAGGACAACGTGCCTTTTCACTGCTTGTTCATGGACATTTTTTGCAATCGTTACGATACAATCTTATTTTACCTTTTGCACTTTATATTTGTGTACAATTGTATTATGCTATTGTTGGAAATATTTTTTTGAACAAACCAATGTCGGGAAAACTACATCTTCCTTCAAATTTTGCACGAAATTTTTTAATTTTCCTTTTGGTTTATTCTATTTTGAGAAATATTCCACTTTCACCTTTTATATATTTAGCACCAGAAAGTTAACTTTTTAAGATTAGATATTCTTTATTTAAGGCTCTCCAGTTTATGATATACAACTATACGCAAGTATTACGAAAGATTTGCGAGTTGACTAATTAAAAAAATCAGAGAATTATTTCTCTGATTTCTTATTTGTTGTTCGAGAATTTCTTCGCTCCTCGCCTTCTTTCAATTCTCCTCTTCGTATTCTATTTTTATCCGAATCTTTGTCATCACTTGGTAAAGTAACTGGTTGATTTGCCTCACCTAAAACCCAAGTTTCTGTAGCATCCCACATTGCTCTAATTTTGATTGGCTCTGGATACAAATAAATTGGTTCGGGTTGTTTTCCTAAGAAATAATCTCCTGTATCCCATTTTCCATTTTCGTTTTCATCTACTAATAAACGGAACAAATATTCTCCTGGCTCAATATAATTGAACTCGAAATAATTTTTATTTGCAGGATTATACAATTCTTCCAAAATCGTATAATCTTTATCTGTTTTTAGAAATTGTAAGAAAAATGGTTTATTTGGCGCATTTTGAAGCGTTAATTTCAAATGTCCAAAATCTCCGCGCGTTCCCATTTTTATAGGATAAGCAAGCGTGTCATTCTTCTCTCCTAATACATCTGTTAAAGCATTTGGATAAATATTAACTTCAAATTTTTCATCTAAATTTTTATCAAAAGCAAAATTCAAATTCTGTGCATTAACTGTATCAATCGAAACTTTGAACGGAATAGAAATTGTATCTTTAAAAACATAAATTTTAGATAAATCAATTGATTTTAATGGCACATTTGCCTGAATCTTAAATGCTTTATTTGGTGCTAATTTTTGATCATTTAATGCTTTAAATTCCAATTTTCGTTCTTCATTCGATTTTTGATATAACGCACTTATTTCATCAATTTGATCTTTATGTTGAACCTTGAAATTTAATTTTGCACTTCTTCCTACAATTGTATCCACTTTTGGATTGAACCAAAAATTAATCGAATCTTGTTTTGGAAATTTCTGAATATAAGCTGTTTTAAATTCTTTTCCAACTGGCGTTATCGTCACATCTTCCGTCGCTCCTGTTGTTTTAAAAACAATTAATCCTTCTTGTTTAAAACTCGCTTCTGGCTTACGATAAGCTGGTTTTTGATTGAATAAATTTAAATTAAATTCTTGATTAGATTTCAATTCAATTGGTTCATTATGAAAAGCTAAACGTTCTTTTCCAAAATCGTACATGACATTTTCTACTTTATCCTCAAAAGCAATTAATTTATATTTGCCCGAAGCTAAATAATTTAACGCATATTCTCCTTTATCATTGGCTCTTGCAATGTAATATGGTTTCTTTTGTATAATAATGCTGTCTTTGTATGTACTATCTACTTTATATAGCCCGACTAATATCTTTTCTGGTAATTTGAAATCGTAAGAAGAATTTACACGTCCTGTTATTTTCAACGAATCGATAAAACTACCTGTCGAAAAAACATATTGAAAGTTAGATAATTTATTATTTTCATTAAAATCTTGAATCGCATCTCCAAAGTTGAAACTATATGTCGTATTTGGTAACAATGGTTCTTGGAATTTTATCGAAATATTTTTCTTCGCTAAAGCTTGTGGCGTAACAATTGGTGGAACCTGAAATGAAGGCGAAGCAACTACATTTTTGCTATATTCTTTCAAAACAATATATTCATCAAAGTTGATTGTTGCCTCTTGCAAATTAACGTCTACATTCGTTGCCAACGTATCTGGATTAGCTTTTAGGAAAACAGGCGGCGTTTCATCTTTAGGTCCTCCAGTTGGCGAACCTTGTCTAGCACAAGAAATAACCGTTAAAATAGTTAACATTAAAAGCGAAAAACGTGTCGTCTTATTCATGGGTGCAAGTTAAGAAAAAGCTTGTTATTAAGCACAAGCAATGGTAATTACACTTATCTTAAAATTTTCAGAAAGATTAAACTTTTTAATAGCAGATGCAATTGTTGCTCCAGTTGTTAATACATCATCAATCAAAATATAATGTCCGGGCTTTAGATTAGGATTGATTTGGAAAGCATCTTTCAAATTCTCTAATCGATGATTTTTATCTTCATTTACTTGCGATATATTGTATTTTATTCGAATTAATCCTTCTGGAAAATAATTAATTTGATTAATTTCTGCTAACGTTCGTGCAAAATCTTCTATTTGATTGTATCCTCTTTTCTTTAATCGTTTTGCATGCAAAGGAATTGGAATAATTCCGTCATATTCACTCAAATCAAGCTTAACTAATTGTGCTAAATCAATTCCAATTTCTGGATGATTTCTATATTTTATTTCATGCAAAATGGCTTGTGTTATATTACGATGTTTAAATTCTAACAACGAAAAAGCATTTTCTAATTCACATAAATTTATCAATTTATCATATGCTCGATTATTTTGATCAAAATTAAAATGCGTAAAAACAAGTTTTGTAGAACACGAAACACAAAGAAATTGCGAAGATTGAATTACGTCTTGACAACCCAAACAACGCATCGGAAAAAATAAATCAATTAAAGAATTTACGATTATTTTGATTTCCATTACCTTTGCAAATTAAAGTTTAGTACTAAATTTAATGAAAATCATTCGACTTACAAAAGCTTTTACGTTCGAAACTGCACATGCTTTGCATGGTTATGACGGAAAGTGTAAAAATATACATGGACATTCGTACAAATTATTTGTAACTGTAAAAGGAACGCCATCTGATGATATCAACGATGTCAAACTTGGAATGGTTATGGATTTTGGCGATTTGAAAAAGATTGTGAACAAAGAGATTGTCAATCTTTTTGATCATGCTATTTTATTGAACGAAAATTCGCCTCACAAATCTTTAGGAGAAAAATTATTAGCAGAAGGACATAATGTTGTTTTTACTCAATATCAGCCATCTGCTGAAAATATGATTTTGTGGATTGTGGATAAAATAAAACCACTTTTACCAACTAATATCGATTTGGTAGCCTTGAAATTACATGAAACTGAAAACTCTTATGCAGAATGGTTAGCGGAGGACAACCAATAAACATTCAGTTAGAAGCTGGTAAAAAAGCCTATTTTTCTTCGGATCATCATTTTGGTGCACCGAATGAAAAAGATAGTTTGGTACGCGAAAAATTGTTTGTAAAATGGCTTGACGAAATAAAAGAAGATTGTGGAGTTTTATTTCTAATTGGCGATTTGTTCGATTTTTGGTTCGAATATAAACATGTTGTTCCGAAAGGTTTTGTGCGTGTTTTAGGAAAATTAGCCGAAATTTCTGATCGTGGAATTCCAATTTATTTTTTTGTTGGAAACCATGATTTATGGATGAAAGATTATTTGGAAGAACAAATCAATGCAATTGTTTTTCGAGATAAACAAGATTTTATCATCAACGGAAAAGAATTTTTTATTGTTCATGGCGATGGAAAAGGTCCTGGAGATAAAGGTTACAAACGCATGAAAAAGATATTTACAAACAAAGTTTGTCAATTTCTTTTCTATCTTCTTCATCCAGATTTGGCAATGTGGTTGGGCATTACAGCTTCACGAAAAAATAAAATGATTTCTGGCGATGAAGATGTTAATTTTCTAGGCGTTGACAACGAATGGCTTATCATGTATAGTCGCAAGCAACTACATCGAAAATATTACGATTATCTTGTCTATGGACATCGTCATTTACCAATGGAAATTGCAATAGGCAAATCGCGTCATATCAACCTTGGAGATTGGATTAACTATTTTACTTACGGTGTTTTTGATGGAAACGAGTTCGAATTAAAAACTTACTTCCGTAATCAAGGAGAAGAATCGAGGGATTCTATCATAAAAATTATAGATTAATAAGCAAATCATAAAAATCCAAAGAGAAGCTTCTTTTAGCCATTCTATTTTTGGTTTGCTTTCGCTAAAATATCTTGTCAACATTAGCATTATGCTAAAGCCTAAAAAAGCGAGATAAGCATCATTATTTCCACCATAAAGAATGTAAGTTACCAAGATTGCAACAAACATAAAATGCATCAACAAAAAGATTCGTTTCTTTTGTGGTGTCAGTTTATTTATGTTTTTAAAATGATTAACTATTGAAAAAATTAGAATGACTGCAATTGGGGCTAAAAATAATTGTTTCCATTCGAAATGTACAACTGTTAACATTAATTGTTCTTTGTAAAAATTGAACATAAAATAATAATCAAGCAAAAAACTTACTTGTGCAACGATTAAAATAGGAAGAATAAATCCTAAAAATGCAAGTATTGGTATTTTTGGTTCTACAACTCTTAAGGTTAAAAAGTAAGTAAATACAACAATTCCTAAAAAAATAAGCGGAGGGCTTAAGAGAATTGCAAAACTCATAAAAACGCCTACGTCAAAAGCGTTGTAAATATCATTTTTTTCGGATTCAAAATATAACAATTGTGCTGTAACGCTAGTTACAAGCAACAAACTTCCTGCAATTCGATAATCAGATAATCCCACAATAAAAGGCATTATCCATAGGATATATGTAAACGTTGAATAGGACGAAGATGATATTAAATCGTTCGTATTATCGATATAACCAACAAAAACGATCGTTAATATCGTTAGGATTACACCTAATTTTTCTAAATTACTCAGATCAATACTGTTAAAATTCGTGGCTCCAAGCAACGTAAACAGCACAATGATAAAAATCTGTATAAAAAAATTCCTTTTGTCAAGTAGATTAACCAACATTTTATTAACTTTGATGCAAATTAAGCAATAAACTAGAATATGGGAGTTATAACTGATTTATTTTTTGCGATTGGTGATATTTTCAAATGGACTTTTGAAAATTTATTATCTCCAGTTGGTGTTATCTTTGGATGGTTATTCACATTCATCGGATGTGCATTATTGGGATGGTGGTTAATGAAAATCGCTAGCTTTGGAAGCGAAAATGAAAAGAAATACGAAAGATAATTTATCTTTATTGTATAAAAATATATTTTCGAATTAATTCGAAAAACCTCTTATAAATTTATAAGAGGTTTTTTTTATTTAATTAATAATAAAACCTATATCTATACGTTTATTAAACTGATTATATACGTTAAACAATTTATACGAATACGAAACAAATAAATAAAAAATGAGCGAAAACTCAAGTAATATAGATAATTCAGAAATAGATTTGGATATATATGCAAAAAAAATAAATAATTCCATTAAAAAATCAATTAAAAGTTTTTTCTCTTTTTTATCATTTATAAAAAGAAATCTTGCATTTCTTATTCCTCTATTTATATTATTAGCTTATTTGGGATATTTTATTGATAAAAAAAATACTAAATATACAAGTGAACTTTATATTAAAGCAAACTTTGATAATGTAGAATATTTATATTCTAAAATTAAATCTTTGAATTCTAAAATTATAACCAAAGATTCGAACTATTTCAAACAAAATAAACTCCTTCTAAATAACATTTATAATATTAAAATAACCCCAATCGAAGATCCTTTTAATTTTATTTCTTCACGTAATGATAAATCATTTGATTTATTAAAACTATTTGCAGAAGAAAATAATATTGAAAAAGTTATCTCAGATAAAAATTTTTATAAAAATTATAATAATCATGTCATTAGTATAGAATCAGTCACTCCGATTGATTTTAGATTAACTTATAAACGAATTTTAGATAATTTGAATAATAATGATTATTATACAAATAATATGTCCATTCAACTCAAAAATATAAATGAAAAAATTATTTATAATAATGAGATGATCTCCCAAATAGATAAAATTATTTCTAAAAATAGTAGTGAAAATAATTCAAAATCTAAAGAATCTGTAGTTATGATTGGCGAAAACTCTGAATTATCTGCTCTTCTAGAAATGAAGAATCAATTGATTAAAGAAAACCAAGAGTATAACGTTGACTTGATTAATAAGACATCTATTTTTAAAGTCATTTCTGATGATATAGAAAATATAAGAGTTAAAGAGAATTTTTTCATATACTTATTACCTTTTTTAGGTGTATTTATCTATTTATTTATTGCATTTATATTTAAACTTAGAAGTAAATTTAATTGATAAATGAAAAGTAAAATCAGAGTAGCTTTCGTCTCAAACTCTAATCCTTTAGACAAAACATCTTGGTCAGGTACTCAATTTCAAATATTCAAATCTTTGCAAAATCAATTCGAGTATGTGAAAGCTATTACTTGTGACAATAAATGGTTAAAAATTTTTGGAATAATTAATAAAATAACTATTCCCTTATTTAATAAAAAATATAATTATCAACATTCTTTGTTCAGAAGTTACTTTCAATCGAAAGCAATTCAAAAATCTTTAAATAAAGAAAATTTCGATGTAATATTTTGCAGTGCGGGATCGACAGAAATAGCCTATTTAAATACTAATATTCCTATAGTTTATTTATCGGATAGTTCATTTGGACAGCTAGCAGATTATTATGATGTATTCAAAAATTTATTTAATTTTTCAAAAAAAGAATCAAATTTAGTTGAATTAAAAGCTTTGAATAAAGCTTCTCACATTATTTATCCAACAAATTGGGCAAAAAATTATGTGATTAAAAATTATGATATTTCACCTTCAAAAATCTCTAAAATTCATTTTGGAGCCAATATTAATGATAACTTAATTAACTATAATTTAAAGAAATTAAATCAAAAAAAAACATTTAATATCCTATTTTTAGGTGTTTATTGGGAAAGAAAAGGCGGCGATATAGTATTAGAAACATTTACTAAACTAAAGATGTTAGAAAAAAATGTTCATTTAACTATATGCGGTTCAAATCCTTATGTAACAGATTCTGATATTAGTATTTTTCCGTTTATAGATAAAAACAATGAGAAAGAAATTAAAAAACTAATAGAAATTTTAGAAGAAACCGATTTATTATTTGTTCCTACAAGAGCTGAATGTTATGGAATTGTTTTTAATGAAGCTGGTGCTTTTGGTATTCCCGTATTAACTACAAAAACAGGGGGAGTTCCAGAAATCGTTATTGACAACTATAATGGATATACACTAGATTTAAATGAAAAATCTGATAGTTATTTAGAAATAATCTTAAATATTATGAATAATAATGAGTTATACTCTAATTTATCTCACAATGCAAGAAAAAAATATACCGAAGAAAATAATTGGAATTTCTTTGGATTACAAGTAAGAAAAATTATCGAAAATATTTCTTAAGATGTTCTATTTTTAAAAAAAATATAAATTTGTTAAAGTTATTTTATAATTAAGTATGATGAATAAAATTTTATACGGAGTATTGATTTCCAGTTTTTTAATATCATGTGGAGATAAAAAAGGAGAGCGATCAAAATCAAATGAGTCTAATGGAGATACTGTTGTACCTGTTGTAATAACTGATCCACTAAAGATTTCTTTAAATGCCATTATCTCAAAAGATGATACACTAGAAGTGTATTATAGATTTGAGCCTAATGCCAATTTTGAATCAATGTATGTTGTAAGCACACCTGTGGTAGGTAAAGACTCGGCACAAAATATAGTTTTTGATTTACCTACAGATAAAAAACCATATGATTTTAGAATTGATTTTGGAAATAATAAAGAACAATCAGATATCCAAATAAAAAACTTTAATATGCAGTATAAAGGTAATTCTTTCAATGTAAAAGATACTTTATTTTATCAATATTTCTGGAATAACGAATTCATTGATTATACTCGTAATAAAGCCATAGTTAAACCAAAATCTGTAAATGGAACTTATGATCCTATTTTCATGCCAAGAGAGGTTTTTGCTACTGAGGTTAACAAATTATTCAATCCTATTCCCACTGCAAATCAAACTCCAGCTCCTACGAAATAAAAAAAGAAAATTATATTCTAAAAAAGTCTTCGTATTAAAGAAGACTTTTTTTATTCATATACATTAAGAATATTAAAATTCCCTTTTTTAGAATTAATGAATACTCAAAAAAATATAGCTAAAAACTCAATTTTCTTAACATTTCGAATGTTAATTACAATGGGATTAACATTAATTACTTCGCGATATATATTAATAAATCTAGGCGTAGAAGACTTTGGTGTATATGGTGTTGTAGCAGGCGTATTAGGTTTATTCTCATTTATTCAATCTACACTCGTTAGTGCATCTGCTCGTTTTTTTTCTTATGAATTAGGAAACACCAATAAGCTAAATAAATTATATGAGCAACTTAATATATCTATCTCAATTCATATAATTTTTGCGATATTCATTTTTATAATTGCTGAAATTTTTGGAGTTTATCTTGTAAACAATTTTATTGTTTTTCCTAAAAAAATTCTCTTTGATGTCAACATCCTTTTTCAAATTACAATAATAAATACAATTGTAATTTTTTTAGGATTACCTTTTGAGGCCGTGTTAACTTCTTTAGAAAAATTTAAAATTTATGCATACATAAAAATTATAGACACAGTAGGGAAATTTTTAGTAGCATATTTTCTATTCTTTTTTACAGATTTTAAATTAATCTATTATTCAATCGGTTTATTATTTATTAGTATAATTATCAATCTCTTATATTATTATTTTTCTTTGGAAAATAGTAATAACCATTCTTTTAAATTCATCTTGAATAAGAAAAAATTAAATCCAATTTTGAAATTCTTTTCATTAGATTTATATGGAAACTTATCAATAGTGTTACAATCTCATGGTATTAATATATTACAAAATATATTTTTTGGACCAATTGCAAATGCTTCCATAACTATCTCTAATCAAATACATGGAGCTATTGGCTCTTTCTCAAATAGCGTTTTAATAGCTACTAAACCACAAATTATAAAAGCCTTTGCTAGCAAAGAATATAAAAATTTTAATTCATTAATAAATTTAGCAACAAAAATATCTTTTATAATTAGTCTTATTGTGTCAGTTCCAATATATTTCAATCTAACTTTTGTACTTGAAATTTGGTTAAATAATCCTCCGAAATATGCTTTAATTTATTCTCAGTTAGCAATTATAATTAATTTATTAACAATATCTTTAAGCACAATAAACTTTGCTATTCACGCAACTGGAAATATAAAGTGGATTAGTTTTTTGAGTGGAAGTTTTTATATGTTAATATTACCTTTTACCTACATCGCATTTAAAATTGGATATCCTACTCAATCAAGTTATTATATAGCATTAGTTATTAGTCTCATTATTTGTTTTATTAATATATACATTCTAAAAAAACTAGTACAACAATTTATACTTACAAATTTTATAAAAACATTAATCAGAATGATTATTGCTGGATCAATTATATTTTTTGTAACAAATCATATCAATAAATGTAATATAATTAGTAATCAACTCATTAACACAATAATTATTAGCATAATAGAAATAACAATTGTTGGAATAGTTTGTTTAATAATTCTTTTCAATAAAAAGGAAAAGAATAGTATTAAAAATCTTTTGTACAAAAAATTAAGAAAATGATGTCTCCAAAAATTTCAATAATTATTCCTATATATAATTCAGAAAAATTTTTAACAAAATGCATTAATTCTATAATCAATCAAAATTTTTCTGATTATGAATTGATCTTAGTAAATGATGGTAGTACAGATGAATCACAAAAAATATGTGAAGAGTTTACAAACAGTTATTCATTCATTAAACTAATAAATCAAGTTAATAAAGGTGTTAGTTCTGCTAGAAATATTGGATTAAATAATGCAAAAGGAAAATATATTTGCTTCATAGATAGCGATGATACAATTCAAAAAAATTATTTTGAAAATTATTTTGAGATTATTAATTCTTCCAAAAAAGAAATTGAATTAATAATACAAGGAAATCCCAAAAGCGCATATTCAAATAACATGGGTAATCGTTTTTACTTATCTACTGATTACCATTCTATTTTTGATAAATTAAACTTAATGTTTAATGGCTATTTACATTCTAAAATTTTTTTAAAATCAGTAATCGTCCAAAATCATCTAAAACTAAACAAAAGCATTCATTTTTGTGAAGATTTACTGTTTTTATTAGAATACTTAGCTTGCATAAAAGAATTTTATCTATATAAAGTAAGTTATTATAATTATATGGAGAATGAAGAATCATTAGTTACTAAAATAAATTCTTTTGAATCTGAATTAGAAACGCTAAAATACTTTAATACTATAATGATTACTTACAGAATAAAAGACTATTCTAAGTTCCCAACAATTAACGAATATAGTTTTGTTTTTCTTTATAGAACATTCTTCGCCTTATTTAGAGATTATAAAACATTTGGTACACGATTAGAAAAATATAAAATTATTAAAAACAATTTATCATCTTCTATGAACGTTTATAAGATAAATGGAAATATAAAATATATATATTTATTGTTTATAAATAATAAATACCGACTATTTGATATCGTTTTTTCTATACTATTACGTTCAAAAAAATAATCATGAAGATTAAAAAAAGTATTATTTATAGCTTTTTATTTATTATACTCATACTTTTACAATTATATGTTGTTTCTTATAAAATAAGTTACATTATCCAATTATTTGTATTAATCATATTATTCTTCGATGTAAAAATTAGAATTAAAAAATATTTTATTTACATTTTTATGTTTTTATTCTCTTTAATTTTATTAGGATTTATAGGAACATTTATCAACAAATATGAAATTATAGATATCGTAAAAGATTTTATATTTATATCAAAACCTCTTTTAAGCTTTACTTTGGCATATATAATAGCAAATGCAATTGATAATAAAGAAAAGTTTATTAGGACTATTATTTATCTAGGCATTACATGTGCATTAATACATTTTTACATCCTATTTTTTTTAGTAAAATTTAATACAATACATAGTATTAGAGACTTAACAAAAGATAATTTTGTTGAATTATTTGCGCTTTTCTTTTTGATTGGATATACAAAAATTTTCAATAAAAATTTTACAGATAAAAAAATAATACGTTACATTCTTATAGGCTTATTAATAATTTCTAGTTTCTTCTATTTTTCTAGAATGACTATTATTATTTCTGTAATTTTAATTTTAGCTTATTATGGTTTTTTACGAATTAATCGAATAAATGCAAGCATCTTATTTGGTATTCTGTTTAGTATATTAGCCATATTCACAGTATTAAACAATATACAAATTAATAGAAATAGTAAAGGATTTGAAGCATTTCTATTTAAAATTAAGAATTCCCAAAAAGAAATGTTAAGTACTAAAATAGATGTTAATAATAGTCAACAACTTTGGGATCACTGGAGAGGATACGAAGCTAAAAGAGCTCTTATTTTAATGAAAGAAACGCCATATTCAACAATAATTGGCTGTGGGAATGGATCATTAATAAATCTAAGGATTATGGCTCCTTTGACTGCAGACTCAAAAGGAATTCGTCATATTTCTCATATACATAATGGATATGCATTTGTCTTTTATAAACTAGGTAGTTTAGGTTTACTAATCTATTTATTCGGTATAAGTATAATTTTTTTAATAGGTCAAAATAAAAATAATTTTTTAGCAACGTCAATATCTTCAATTGCAATCATATATTTCTTAACATCTTTCGCTATTACTGGGATATATAATCTAAATGAAAATATTATACTAATTTTAGGCGGATTAATATTTTATTATTCACCATCAACCAAAAAAACAACCATATAATGAATGATATTATAGTTTCTGTAATAATTGTCAATTACAACGGGAAAAAATATATCAAAAATTGTTTTGATTCATTACAAGAACAACTCTCCAATCTTTCGTATGAAATTATTCTTGTTGATAATAACTCTTCTGATGATAGTGTTGACTATATAAAAGATAACTATCCAGAAGTTAAGGTAATTGAAAGCGATGAAAATCTAGGCTTCGGCAGTGGGAATAATTTAGGTGTTACTTACGCACAAGGAAAATATGTATTACTTTTTAACAATGATACAATTTTATTAAACCCTATCAATGAAGGAATTTCGTTTTTAGAAAATAATATCGATGTTGGTATATTAGGAATTAAAATGATTGATGCTAAAAAAAATTATCTTCAATCAGCTGGTATATTCCCAAATTATATAAATATGATTATTTTTAAAAAACTATTTATAAATACTGAAGAATTTACAAGTGGAAATTTTAAACAAAATGTATATAATGTAGATTGGGTTTCAGGAGCATTTATGTTGTTGAAGAAACAACTTTATGAAGAAATAAATGGTTTTGATAAAGACTATTTTATGTATGTAGAAGATGTAGATTTCTGTAAAAAAATTGCCGATAAAAATTTAAAAAGAGTCTTTTTTCCATCTTTAAAATATATTCATTACGTTGGTTTTAAAACAACAAAAAACCCCTTAATTATAGAAGGTTATAAAACATACATAAACAAACATTACAAAAATAATATTAAAAAATTTATATTAAATATCTGTTTATCATTAAGTTCTATGATAAAAAAAATAAAATATGATTAAAAAAATATTTCAAGCTTTATTATTAAAATCTGGAAAAAAATATACTATTGATAATGACATTCCTGATCGTTTATTTCTTTATTTCATGAAAGAAAGATTAATAATGATTATAAGAGGATATTTTATATTTAGAAAAAAAGTTTTCGTAGGCGAAAACACTAATATTTTAAATCGATTAAATATTGAAATAGGACAAAATGTAACAATAGAAGATTATGTTAAAATTGATGGGTTTGCAAAAAATAAGCTTCGATTAGGAAATAATTCTAAAATTGGAAAATATTCAATCATAACATGTACTAGTCATATGTCAAAATATGGTAAAGGGTTTGAGATTGGTGATAATTCTTCTTGTGGACAGTTTTGTGAATTTGGATCTGCAGGAGGTGTTTCAATAGGAAACGATGTTATCATGGGAGGGTATGTAAGTTTTCACTCTGAAAATCATAATTTTATAAATAAGAATAAATTAATAAGAGAGCAAGGTGTTACATCTAAAGGAATAAAAATTGGAAATAATATTTGGGTTGGGGCTAAAGTAACTTTCCTCGATGGTTCAAAAATAGGTGATAATTGTGTAATTGCTGCAGGAGCGGTTGTTACAAAAGAGTTTCCTAACAATGTTATTATAGGAGGGATTCCTGCAAAAATAATTAAAGAGATTATGTAATGAAACATATTTTAATTGTCCATCAATCAGCAGAATTATATGGTTCTGACAAAACTCTACTTTTATTTCTCAAAAATCTTGATAGAAAGAGAATCGTACCTACAGTTATACTGCCTTCAGAAGGTCCGCTAAAAGATGAAATCAATTTACTAAATATTCCTGTATCTATACAACCAGTTCTAAAACTTCATAGAAATTTATTTAAACCAAAAAATTTCTTGAAATTTATTTCAGACACTTATTGTTCTATTAAATTTATAAAAAAACTAGATAAAGAAAATCATTTCGATTACATATACTCTAATACTATAGCAGTTCTAGCAGGATTTATTTATAGTTTTTTTTATAATAAAAAGCATATTTGGCATGTACATGAGATCATTGAAAACCCAAAAATTGTTAAGAAAATTTTTATAAAACTATTAGATTCAAAATCTAATTATAAAGTAATATTTAATTCAAAACAAACTCAAAATTTTTGGCTGAAAAATACTAAAAACTTACATAACACAGGAGAACTAATTTGGAACGGATTAGATTTTAAGGAAATTAATAAACCTACTGATCTAGAAATATCTAATTTTAGATCAGAAATCATCTCATCTGATAAAGATTTGATATTATGTCTAGTAGGAAGATTTAATCCTCAAAAAGGTCAACTGTTTTTATTAGAAGCTTTTAAAATTTTATCTAAAAAAAATAAAAATATCAAACTTCTTCTTGTAGGTTCTTATTTAAGTAATCAAAAAAATTATTATAATCTATTAGAAGAATTCATAATATCTAATAATCTTTCAGAAATGGTGAAGATTATACCTTTTCAAAAAAATATATGGAATATTTGGTATTCTATTGATATAGCATTAGTACCATCCTTATATCTAGAACCATTTGGCTTAGTAGCTATTGAAGCAATGTATGCAGAAAAACCTGTAATAGTATCTGCTCATGGAGGATTATTGGATATTGTAGAAGATAACAAAAATGGTTTATTATCTAAGCCTTTACAAGTAAATGATTTAGTTGAAAAAATACAGCTATTGATAGATAATCCAAAAATCAGAGAGAAACTTGCTTTGAAAGGTAAAAATAGTGTCATAAAAAGATTTTCTATTGAAGAACATATGAATCATTTTTATAAAATTTTAAACTAATTTTATGAAAATTGCAATTTTAGGTACAAGAGGTATTCCGAATTACCATGGTGGATTTGAACAATTTGCAGAATTTTTTGCCGTTTATTTAGCCAATAAAGGAGAAGATGTTTATGTTTACAATTCTTCATTACATCCATATAAAGAAAATAAATACAAAGGTGTTCATATAATTACATGCAAAGATCCTGAAGATAAATTAGGTACGCCTGGACAATTCTTATATGACTTGAATTGTATTTTAGATGCTCGTAAACGCAATTTTGATATTATACTTCAACTAGGATACACAAGTAGTACTATATGGTGGTGGTTAATGCCAAAAAAGGCAATTATTGTGACTAACATGGATGGATTAGAATGGAAACGTACTAAATATTCGAAGAAAGTTCAAAATTTTTTAAAATATGCTGAAAAATTAGGGGCAGTACATTCAAATCATTTAATTTCAGATTCTCTTGGAATACAAAGTTATTTGAAAGATAAATATCATAAAGATTCTACATATATCCCTTATGGGGCTGATATTTTTGAGGACAAAAAAGAAGATATTCTAAAAGAGTATAATTTAGAAAAAGAAAAATATTCATTATTAATTGCACGATTTGAGCCAGAAAACAACTTAGAGATGATTCTCGATGGAGTTACAGAATCTAATGTTGATGAACCTTTTTTAGTTATTGGTAAACACGAAACCTCATTTGGAGAATATTTAAAAAACAAATACAAATCATTCTCAAATATTCGTTTTGTGGGAGGAATATATGACCTTAAAAAACTCAATAATTTGAGATATTTTTCTAGATTGTATTTTCATGGGCATTCTGTTGGTGGTACTAATCCTTCTTTATTAGAAGCTATGGCATCTAACACATTGATTTGTGCTAATAATAATAATTTTAATAAAAGTATTTTAAAAAATAATGCTTTCTATTTTAATGATCATAAAGATGTAAAAAAATTATATAGTCAACTTATAAAAGAGCAACATTTAAATTTAATTTACAATAATAAAACTGCCATTCAAAAAGAATTTAATTGGAATATAATCAACAACAAATATCATGAATTACTTAAAAAACTGGTTTAGAAATAACTTAATTGGATTGAATGGCTTATTGACGGCGATTACTTTTTTTCTACTTACTTTACCTCTTTCATTAGCAATAAATAATATAGCATTAGGCCTTCTACTTTTTGTTTGTATAATAAATAGACAACATCTACAGTTTAATCAAAATAGAGCTTTATATCTTCCAATAGCTTATTTTATTTTAATATGCATATCTCTAACTTGGACAATTAATTTAGAAAAATCCTTAAATAGTATTTCCAAAGGAATATCATTTTTATTACTACCACTTATTTTTCTATTCTTGCCTAAGTTTGAAAAGAAAGATGTTCATAAAATAATGAAAAATTTAGCTTATTGTATGTCGATTTATGCTATTTTTCTTATAATCAAAGGTTTTTTTAAATATATAGAAACAAATAATATAGATGTTTTTTTCTATCATGAACTTGTAACACTAGAAGTAAATGCCATTTATATCTCCATTATTTTTGCGATTCCTATGATTTTTTTATTAAGAGATAACTTGATAAATTGGAAAGACTATTTATCTGTATTTATTCTTTTTACGTTGATTATATTACTTTCTTCCAAAAACATAATCATTATAACTACTATATTAGGTTTTCTTAGCTTTATTGTATTTCGTAGAAAGGTTAAAAAGAAAAATATTATTATTTTAATTGGGATTATTTCATTGATTATTACTTTATTCGGAAATAAAATTCTCGATAGATTTGATGCTGAATTTAAAGATTTTGATAAAAATATAGTATTAGAAAATGGTGTTGAAAATATTTCTATCAAAAATGCCGTTTACCAAGAAAGTTTTAATAATAATCAATATTTCTCTGGAACTTCAATAAGAGTGTATCAAGCTAGATTATTGGTTGAATTCATTAAAGAGAATAATATTTTTTGGAAGGGATTCGGAATAAATGCTTCTCAGGAAAAAATAATTGAAAAGCAAGAAAAAAGAGGATATATACCCTATTTTGGTACATTAAATTTTCACAACCAATATATACAATCATTTGCAGAATTAGGCGTTTTTGGATTTACTCTTTTTTCTTTTATTCTTTTTTATTCTCTATTTATAGCAATAAAAAACAAAGATTATAATTTTCTTTCAATTTTTATTTTAATATCAAGTCTCAGTATAACAGAATCTATTTTTAGTAGACAAAGAGGAATAGCTTTATTTATCATTTATTTTTGTATGTATCATCATTTATACAATAAAAAAATAATCGCTAAATAGCATTTTCATCTCCTTTTATAACAAGCATTATTGTTAAATAAATAATATGAAAATCTAGAAAAATAGACCAATTTCTAATATAAAAAATATCAGTTCGAATTCTGTTTTCCATATCCTCGTTACAATCAATTGCACCTCTATAACCTCTTACTTGAGATAAACCTGTAATACCTGGTTTAACATAATGTCTGAGGTTATATTTCTTTATAATATCCCTATAGAAGTAATCTTGCGTAATCATATGAGGTCTTGGTCCAACAACTGACATATCTCCCAAAAATACATTTATAAATTGCGGTATTTCATCTAAACTTGTTTTTCTTAAAAACTTACCTACTCGTGTAACTCTTTCGTCATTCCTAACAGTAGCTTTTACAGAATTCATTTTAGTGTTACGCATAGTTCTAAATTTGTAACAATTAAAGACCTTTCCGTTCAAGCCGTTTCTTTTTTGAATGAAAAATATAGGACCTTTAGAATCAATCATTATTATGATTGAAATTAATGGAATTAACCAACTTAATATAAATATTATAACAAGGAGCGAGAAGATTTTATCAAATATAAATTTTAACAGCTTATTTTTAGTCAAATCTAAGGGAAATCTTTTTACAACCAATATAGGTAATGTATCAATATATTGAACTTTTAACTCTGTCAATTCGTTGTAAATGGAATAGGGAATGTAAATTATTTGAATATGATTAATTTCACAAAGTTCATATATTTTAACTAATACATCATTAGAAAATTTTCCCATCTGAGAAAGAAATACTTGATCTATCTGATTATCTATTAAATATTTATCAAAAAAAATATCTTTATACAACAAAAAACCATTTTCTACCTTCAAATCATGCATGTCAGATATATGATCTATAAACCTAACACCTAACCTATTACGAGTATTAAATAAATCAATAAATTTATTTGTATTTAAATTTTCATCTAAAACTAAAATATTACTCACACCAACACCTCTTTTATTTAAAAGAATATTAAACAATAAATAAAATAAACGTAATATGAACAATACAATAAAAATTGAAGATATATAAGCCAAACCTAACTGCCATGAAAATAAATCGTACTGTTTTAATCCAGAAATTGCAAAAATAACTATCGAAATAACTATAATTTGTAAGAACAATCTTTTAATATTATTCACAATTCTTTTCGTAAAAGTTATTTGATGCAATTTATTATGATCAGAAACAATAATCCATGAAATAATTATTAACAATAATGCTTTATAATGACTTATAAATAATTCTTTATAAGTAGGTAAATCATCTAAAATAACTTGATCTTTTGGAAAAAAATATAAGTATTGAAGTTTTTGAAATACAAAGAATAAAATTGATATAATGATTAAATCAATAATTTCTTGAATAAAATAAAATTTATTACCACTCGATTCTTTCATCAAAAATAGATTGCTAAAATAATTAAAAAAGATAATTCTCTCTATTAACGTCAATTTCTCTCATTTCTTATAAAACAATCTTCATTTAATTTTTTTACTTCTTTCATCTAATTTATTCCGTAAATTTGTTTTTACATTTTAACTAAATTATTTGAACTATGTTCCTCGAAAATACCTTTAATCATAACAAAAAAAGTGGGTGGATAGAAGTCATCTGTGGCTCAATGTTTTCTGGTAAAACCGAAGAACTTATACGCCGCCTAAAACGAGCTGAATTTGCCAAACAGCGTGTCGAAATTTTCAAACCTACTGTAGATACACGCTATGCAGACCGCGAAGTCGTTTCGCATAATCAAAATTCTATTAATTCGACTCCTGTCGAATATTCTTCTGCAATTTTACTTTTAGCTGATGATTGCGATGTTGTCGGAATTGATGAAGCACAATTCTTTGATGAAGGAATTGTAGATGTTGCAAATGAACTGGCAAATCAAGGAAAACGTGTTATTGTCGCTGGTTTAGATATGGATTTCAAAGGTCGTCCTTTTGGTCCAATGCCAAACTTATTGGCAACAGCCGAATATATCACAAAAGTACATGCTATTTGTGTTCGAACAGGAAATTTGGCAAACTATTCGCATAGAAAAATTGATAGTGATCGCCTTGTCGAATTAGGTGAAACTTCAGAATACGAACCTTTAAGCCGAGTTGCTTTTTGGGAAGAACATAACAAACATAAAGTTGAAAACGTATAATCTAAATCAAATTTCGAGTATCATAAATGGTACTTTGATTGGAAATGGAGAAGAAATCATCAATCAAATTTTCTTTGATTCTCGTATGATTGTCAATCCAACTCACGGAATTTTTTTTGCCCTTCATGGCAATCAAAAAGATGGGCATTTATATTTACAAGATGCTTATCAAAGAGGAATTCGAAATTTTGTCGTTGAAAAAGCTTCTATAAATTTTCCAAATGCAAATTTTATCGAAGTTAAAAATCCTCTATTAGCTTTACAAAATTGGGCAAAAATTCATCGAAAACAATTTCATTTTCCTGTGATCGGAATTACAGGTTCTAATGGAAAAACAATTGTGAAAGAATGGTTGAATCAATTGTTATGGAAAAAATTTTCGATTGTTCGTAGTCCAAAAAGTTACAATTCACAATTTGGCGCTGCACTTTCTGTTTTGCAAATGCAAAATGAAAATAATCTGGGAATATTCGAAGCTGGAATTTCAATGCCGAATGAAATGCAAAATCTCGAAGAAATAATTCAACCAACAATTGGTGTGTTAACAAAAATTGGAGAAGCGCATTTAGAGAATTTCAAAAATCAAGATGAATTAATTCAGGAAAAACTGAAATTATTTTCGAATGTAGAAAAATTAGTTTTCAATATCGAGAATGAAAAAGTTCATCAAGCCATTCTTGAAAATCCACATTTAGCTAAAATTGATAAATTTACTTATGGTTATTCAGATTTGGCCACTGTACAAATCAAGCAAATCATAAGTAATCAAACAAATACACAAATTTCTATTTTACATAATCAAGAAGAATTTACTTATTCGATTCCATTTATCGATGATGCTTCTATTAAAAATAGTTTAATTTGTTTAACAACTTTAATTAGTTTAAACATTGATTATAAGAAACTTAAAAATGAATTTAGTCAACTTTTACCAATTGAAATGCGGTTGGAAATTAAAGAAGCGATTAATCATTCCATTTTAATCAATGATACGTTCAATTCTGATCTAAATTCTTTAAAAATTGGTTTAAATGTTCTTAATCAACAACCACGAGACAAAAAATCGTTGGTTTTGACAGATATTTTACAAAGTAACTTATCAGACGAAGATTTATATCATCAAGCAGCCAATTTAGTCAATCCTTATCGCTTTGATGAAATTGTTTTAATTGGAGAAAAAATTTCTCAGTTCAAAGATTTATTTCAATCCTATGTTCGTTCATTCAACTCGACAGAAGAATTCTTAGAACAATTCCGTCATCAAAATGTAGACAACGAAGCTATTTTATTAAAAGGATCTCGTCCATTCAAATTAGAAAAAATATCGAATGAACTTGAAACACGTTCCAATGATTCTGTTCTCGAAATTAATTTGCAACATCTAATCGAAAATATAAATGTGTATCGTTCTTTGCTAAAACCAACCACAAAATTGATGTGTATGGTAAAAGCTAATAGCTATGGTACAGGAAGTTTTGAAATTTCGAATACATTACAAAATAATGGCGTGGATTTCTTAGGTGTTGCAATTGCTGATGAAGGAAAAGAATTGCGTGAGGCAGGGATTACAATTCCTATCATTGTAATGAATCCTGAACAAAATAGTTATTCCACTGTTATCGATTACCAATTGGAGCCTGAGATTTATAGTTTGCGTGTATTGAAATTATTTATTCAGAAATTACAAGAAAAACAAATTTCTTCTCCTTATCCAATTCATCTGAAAATGGAAACGGGAATGAACCGTCTTGGTTTTCATGAAGAAGATTTCGAAGAATTGATTTCAATCTTAAAAGATAATTCTCATGTTTTTGTTCGTTCAATTTTTACGCACTTAGCAACTGCTGATATGGCAGAAGAGAAAGAATATACAAAATATCAATTGAATCGTTTTGACAATAGTTATGAAACTATTGCGAAAGCTTTAAAGATAAAACCAATAAAACATGCGTTAAATTCTCCTGGAATAGTCGCATACGGAGAACATCAATATGATATGGTTCGCTTAGGAATCGGAATGTACGGTTATTCTGAATATACAGATTTTATGGAAAAATATTTGAAACCTGTTGTGCGTTTCAAAACTGTAATTTCTCAAATTTCTGAAATTGAAAAAGGTGAAACGGTCAGTTATGGTCGTCGTTTTACGGCAGAACGTCGTACCAAAATAGCAACTTTACCCGTTGGTTATGCAGATGGAATTCGTCGTTCACTTGGTTTCGGAAAAGGTAAAGTAGGAATCAATGGTCATTTGGCTACAATAACTGGAACAATTTGTATGGATATGATGATGGTTGATGTAACTGATATTCCATGCAAAGAAGGTGATGAAGTTACTATTTTTGGGGATTTGCCAACAATCGCTGATGTAACTAAATGGTTGGGAACAATTCCTTATGAAGTTTTAACCTCCGTTTCTCAACGAATAAAACGTGTTTATTATAAAGAATAATATATGGAAAGAGTTACTGGAAAGTAACTCTTTTTTTGTGTTTTTAAAAAATTCAAAATGATTAAATTAATTAGATATATAGAAGAATTTAATAATTCTGATGACAGATTACATCATGAATATGAATTGGAAATATCAGTTGAACAAATTTTAACTGAATTAGATGATTTAATTTTAAACAAAGATGATTATCCAAATGAAATTTATGATCCGTATTTACTTACAAATCTTCAAGTAGAAAAACTAAAATCTTTTTTAAAACAAAAAAATTCCTTAAAACAAGATTTTCATAAATATTCATATTTCTTAAGTTGTTATGAAGAAAATAATATTGAAGAGTTAAACCTTTAACTTACTCAGTTTATATTCAAAATTACTATCTTTATTCCTCAATTTAGATCAATTTATGCGTAGTCTTTTTGCTTTTATTTTCTTTATTTCAACGATTTCTTTTGCACAAGAAACAAAGAATGATTCAACACGATTAAAAGTAGGAGTTGTATTAAGTGGTGGCGGAGCAAAAGGTTATGCACATGTTGGTGCTTTAAAGAAAATAGAAGAAGCCGGAATTAAGATTGATTACATCGGAGGAACAAGTATGGGTGCTATTATTGGTGGTTTATATGCTGCTGGATATACACCGGACGAACTTGAAAAAATTATGCATCAATTGGATATTTCATCTTTAATCACACAAAATAAAGATCGTGCTGAAATTCCATTCTTCGAAAAATCATACAAAGAAAAATACATCTTAGAATTGCCTTTTGATAATTTTAAATTAAGAATTCCCAATGCTATTTCAAAAGGACAAGGTCCGCTCGACTTATTAACTTATCTCTTGCGACCTGTTCACGATGTTGAAGACTTCAATAAATTAACAACTCCTTTTGTTTGTATCGGAACAAATCTTGAAACTGGAGAAGAAAAAGTTTTTCGTTCAGGATTTTTACCTCGTGTTATTTTAGCTTCAGGTGCTTATCCTACATTACTAGATCCTGTAACAATTGATGGCAAAATTTATGTAGATGGAGGTGTTGTGAACAATTTTCCAGTAAAAGAAGTAAAAGATATGGGCGCTGATATTATTATTGGTGTTGAACTTGGTGATGGTTTACAGAAACGTGATGAATTGAATTCGGCAATTGATATTCTAAGTCAGATAATGACAATGAGTATCGTTAAGAAAACGAATGAACAGAAAAAATTAGTAGACTTATTGATCAAACCTGAATTAAAAGAATATACGGTTACAAGTTTTGAAGAAGTAGACGCGATCTACAAAAGAGGGCTTGTAGCTTCTGAAAAAGTATTCGATCAATTGAAAGAAATTGCAAAAAAACAAAATGCAACGAACAAAAGTCGAAATGAAATAAAACTAGATGATTATGTTTTGGTAAAAGATATTGAAGTTGAAGGATTGAAGAATTACAATAAAAATTATATTGTTGGAAAACTAGGAATTCGCACACCCGAAATTATAAAATATGATGACTTAAAATCGGGAATTTCTAAATTGTATGCTTCTGGAAACTTTAATAATATCACTTATAAAATCTCTGAAATCAATGATGATGAAAATTTATTAACGTTAAAAGTTCAAGAGAATAAAACCAAACAATCAATACGTTTCGGCTTACATTATGATGATTTATTCAAAACTGGATTACTTTTAAACTTTACTTCTAAAAACTTATTTGTGAAAAACTCGGTACTTTCCACAGACATTATTGTTGGTGATTATGCACGTTATAACATCAATTTTTTCATTGATAATGGATATCTACCAAGTATTGGTTTCAACTCTTTTTCTCATTATTTTGATAAAGAAATCGATCTTCGAAATTTCTTCGAACAAGACAAACTTTATAAAAAAGTAAACTACAACTTCAGAGAATACATCAATCAATTGTACGTTCAGTCAACAATCAATGAAAAGTTTGCAATAGGAGTTGGATTAGAACATCAATACACAAAAGTATTTACAAATAATTTTATTGCTCCTAACGAAGAATTTCCAGCAAAATCTGAAGGGTATTATTGGAAAGGATATGGATATATAAAAGCAGATAATCGAAACAATGCTAATTTTGCAAGAAGTGGTTTTAAATTTGATGGTAGTTTTAAATATCTGTTTGATTCTAATATAGCTGGATTCGAAAATAACTATTTATTAGAATCGAGTTTAGAGGCAAATTTTCCGTTAAATAATTTCTTAAGTTACAGATTTACTGCTAACTTTGGAACCTTTTTCAATGATAATGTAACGATACCTCAGAAATTTTATTTAGGAGGTTATGTTGAACAAGATTTTTTCAATTATACAAAGTTTTATGGTCTTCCTTTTGGCTCTGCGATTGGCGACAATCAATTGCTTTTTGGCTCTCATATCCAAGCTCGAATTTTGAAAAATCATTACACAAGTTTATTTATGAATATTGCAAATATCACAGATAGATTTGAGCAGTTAAGTTTAACAGATTACAAATATCTTGGGTATGGTGTTACTTATGGTTACGATAGTCCTTTAGGACCTTTAAATTTCATCTGGAGTTATTCGCCTTACACAAAAAGAGGATTATTTAATTTAAGTTTAGGTTACTGGTTTTAGAACAATGATAGAATTATTTTACGAAACAGATTTTGAGTTAAAAGATGCTCAAACTTGGATAGATTGGATCGTAGAAAGTATGAAGAATGAAGGAAAAACAATAGAAGAATTAAACTATATTTTCTGTGATGACGAATACTTACTTCAAATTAATCGACAATATTTAGATCACGATTATTACACTGATGTTATTGGTTTCGATAATTCTGTTGAAGACAAATTAATGGGTGATATCTTTATTAGTATCGAAAGAATAAAAGATAATGCAGAACAAAATGGCGTTACTTTTGAAAACGAATTAGCTCGTGTTATTATTCACGGAATATTACATTTTGCTGGTTATATGGACAAAGAACCGGATGACAAAGAATTGATGACTGCTAAAGAAAATCAATATTTAGAAACATTTAGTAGCTATCTAAACCAATAATGTTCCACGTGGAACATTTATTATTTTTAACAAGAAAAATAAGTTTATAATCAAATGATATTTCAATCAGAATATGATGTAATTGTAGTTGGTGGTGGTCACGCAGGAGCAGAAGCTACAGCAGCCGCAGCCAATTTAGGAGCAAAAACGCTTCTTGTTACAATGAACTTACAAACAATCGGACAAATGTCTTGTAATCCTGCTATGGGAGGAATTGCAAAAGGACAAATCGTTCGTGAGATTGATGCTTTAGGTGGATACTCTGGTATCATCACCGATAAAACAATGATTCAATTTAAAATGTTGAATCAATCAAAAGGTCCAGCAATGTGGTCTCCACGTGCGCAATCAGATCGTATGCGCTTTGCAGAAGAATGGCGTTTATCATTAGAAAGAACAGAGAATGTCGATTTCTTCCAAGATATGGTCAAAAACTTAATCATTGAAAATGGTAAAGTTTGTGGCGTGATCACTGCAATGGGATTAGAAATACGTTCCAAAGCTGTTGTTTTAACAAATGGCACTTTCCTGAATGGTTTAATTCATATTGGTGAAAAACAATTTGGAGGTGGACGAATGGGAGAATCTGCTGCGTTCGGAATTACAGAACAATTAGTAGATTTAGGTTTCGAAGCTGGACGAATGAAAACTGGAACTCCTCCAAGAGTTGATGGACGTTCTATCGATTATGAGAAAATGGTTGAACAACCTGGTGACGAAAATCCTTCTAAATTTTCATACACAAATACACCAAAATTAACAAAACAACGCTCTTGTTGGATTACCTATACCAATCAAGAAGTTCATGATTTGTTACGCGAAGGTTTCGATCGTTCTCCAATGTTCAACGGAACAATTAAATCAACTGGACCAAGATATTGTCCATCGATAGAAGATAAAATCAATCGTTTTGCAGACAAAGATCGTCATCAGATTTTTGCAGAGCCGGAAGGTTGGCATACAATGGAATTCTACATAAATGGATTCTCAACATCATTACCAGATGATATCCAAGCAAGAGCCTTACGTTCGGTTCCTGGTTTTGAAAATGCGAAAATTTTACGTCCTGGTTATGCAATCGAATATGATTATTTTCCACCAACACAATTAAAACATACATTAGAAACAAAGTTGATTGACAACTTGTATTGTGCTGGACAAATAAATGGAACAACAGGTTACGAAGAAGCAGCTTCTCAAGGATTAATGGCTGGTATAAATGCTGTACTAAAAATTCAAGAAAAAGATCCTTTTATCTTGAATAGAAATGAAGCATATATTGGTGTTTTAATCGATGATTTGATTACAAAAGGAACAGAAGAACCTTATCGTATGTTTACTTCTCGTGCAGAATATCGTATCTTATTACGTCAAGATAATGCAGACGAACGTTTGACAAGAAAAAGTTTCGAACTTGGTTTAGCTTCAGAAGAACGTTTGAAAAGAATGGAAGAAAAATTTGACAAAGCAGAAAAATTAGTCAATTATTTTGAAGAAAATTCAATCAAACCACAAGAAATTAATGAGGTAATTGAAGAGAGAAACGGAACTCCTTTAAAACAACCAAACAAAATGATTTCTGTAATTTCTCGTCCAGAATTAAAACTTGCTGATTTCACAAAATTGAATCGTGTAAAAGAGTTTATAGAAACAAATGAATACGATCAAGAAGAATTAGAGCAAACAGAAATTCAAATAAAATACAAAGGTTACATCAAGAAAGAGCAACAAAATGCAGATAAATTGCATCGATTGGAAAATCTAAAAATTCCTGCAGATATCGATTATCATGTATTTGGTTCGATGTCGATAGAAGCTCGTCAAAAATTAACGAAAATAAAACCTGCTACGGTTGCTCAAGCATCAAGAATTAGTGGTGTATCACCAGCAGATATAAGTGTATTATTAATTTACATGGGAAGATAATATGGAAAATGTTCCACGTGAAACATCTCAAGAAAATCCTTCAAAAGAAGGATTTTCTGGTATTAAGAAATTAGCTTTAAAAGATTATTTCTTAACAAACGAAAACTTCAAATTATTTGAAGATTCTAAGACAGGAGTTTTATATACACTCCCCCAGCCTATCGAAAATTTAGGGAAATATTACGAAAGTAAAAATTACATTTCTCATACCGATGGTAAAAAATCAATTTTCGAACGTTTTTATCAAATGGCAAAATCAATCAATTTGAACAATAAACTAGAATTGATTAATAAAGTTGCTAATGGTAAAAAGATTTTAGATTATGGTTGTGGTGTTGGTGATTTCTTAGAACATTTACAAAAAAATGGTTACGATGTTCTAGGAATGGAACCGAATGATTCGGCAAGAAGAATTTCTCAATCAAAAGTTGGAATTGAAAAAGTTACTTCTACAGAATTAGAACAGAATAATGAAAAATATGATGTCATTACGTTGTGGCATGTGTTAGAACATATTCCAAATTTGAATGAAATCATCAATCAATTAAAAAATCATTTAACAGAAAATGGTCGGTTAATTATTGCCGTTCCAAATCACAAATCATATGATGCAGAATATTACGGAAAATATTGGGCCGCTTATGATGTACCAAGACATCTTTGGCATTTCTCTGCAAGTAGCATGAATAAATTTTTTAACAAGTTTGGTATGAAAATTGAATCTACTCATCCGATGAAATTAGATTCATTTTATGTGAGTCTTCTTTCAGAAAAATATAAAGGTAATAAGTTGGGTTTTATAAATGCAATTAGAGTTGGATTAAAGTCGAATGCTAAAGCAAAAAAAACAGGAGAATATTCTTCATTAATTTACGTGATTAAAGCGAATAATTAAAATAAGCTCATTACAGTTACTTTTGTTACATAAGATAAGCATTATGTCTTATTTTTTATTTAAATTTAATAGGGCTTATTTATAAAGGCCGTTTTTTGACTAAAATCATAAATAAAATAAATAGCTATGAAAAAAAGTATTTTATTATTTGGAATATGCGCTTCAGCATTTTTATCTTCTTGTGCTTCTACAACAGTTGCAAAACAAGAAATTCAAACTGGTAAAGAAGTTCGAGGAGCATGGACTTTAACAAATGTAGATTACCAAGGTTTAACAACTAACGAAGTTCAAGGTAATGTAAGAGTTACAGATGCCGTTGCAAATGTTTTTGATACTGCAAACCCTGAATGTTATGTTGGTTCTACATGGAACTTAGTTCAAAACAACAAAAAAGGAACATACACATTTAATAATGCTGGTGCAAGTTGTCCTTCTGGAACAGCAAATATTATTTGGGATTTACAACAAGATGGTTCTACAACATATTTTATTTTTAAAGATGTTACAGGAATCAAAGCAAAGCAAAATACTGCTGGATATAAAATGCGTGTAGATTATGTTGATACAAATTCTATGAAACTTGTACAAGATATCAATGCAAATGGAAAAATTGCTCAAGTTATTTATAACTTCGTTCGCTAATCAAATAATATAGAAACATAAAGAAATTATGAAAAAAATAAATACTAAAATAGCTGCTATCGTATTAGGAGGATCATTTATCATGTCTTCTTGTAATGCAGTACAAAATGCAAATAATACACAAAAAGGTGCTGGAATAGGTGTTGTAGCAGGAAGTGTGATTGGTGGAATTTTAGGAAATAATATCGGGAAAGGTGGTAATACTGCTTTAGGTGCTGTTATTGGTGCTGCTGTAGGTGGAGCTGCTGGAGGTGTTATTGGTAACAAAATGGATAAACAGGCTCAGAAAATCGAACAAGTTTTACCAGGTGCTGAAGTTGTAAGAACTGAAGAAGGGATTAACTTAATCTTAGATGAAAAATCTAGAGTTACTTTCGAATATAACAAAGCTTCATTAACTTCTACAGCAAAAACAAACTTAGATAAATTGGTCGAAGTTTTCAATGAATATCCAGATACAGATTTATTAATCGTTGGATACACTGATAATGTAGGTTCTCAAGGATACAATTTACCATTATCTGAAAAACGTGCACAATCAGTAAAAGATTATTTAGTATCAAAAGGAATTTCTTCATCTCGTTTAACTTCAAAAGGTAGAGGTATTGAAGAACCAATTGCAGACAATTCTACTGCAGAAGGACGTGCTCAAAACCGTCGTGTAGAGATTGCAATTACAGCAAATGCTAAAATGAAAGCTGACGCTGAAAAAGAAGCAAATCAAAAATAAAAATTCTATATAGCATAAAAAAATCGCTCAGTGAGCGATTTTTTTATGCTATAATTTTCTATAGTTTATTTAAAATTAACGATAAACCATTTATTATTTATCTTTTCTAAAGTAACTTGATAAGTTTTAGAAGATTGATCTTTTAAATTTGCTTGTATTTCTACCAAAACAACTTTTTCATCAGCATCTAATACTTTAGCATCATTAATAGTTGCTTGTTCTAAGTTTTTAATTCCTTCATCCGAAGAAAACTTTTGGAATGTATTCCATTCTCCACTTCTAGTTAAAGCAAAAGCTCCAGAATAGTTTTTCTTTGATAAATTCGTCATAAAACGATTTGATAACGATTTTACCATTCCTGCTTCTTTACTCACTTGAACAGGAACTTGTTCTACAACTAAAGAATCTACTGCTGCAACTCCAATTAAATCCATCGGAATTTTTACAGCTTTTCTATTTGTTAAATATCGTTCAGAATTCGGAATACGAATCAAAATATCCAAACGATCACTCTTTATTTTAGATGGATCTAACGAAGAATATTTAATATTAATTGTATTTTTTCTATACAAATCATTCGTAGAATTAGGATCGATTGTAGAACGAAAAGTATAAACAATATTACCTGAATTGAAAACTTCTATAGTTGCTGTAACCGCTTGATCCAATTGAATTTCTTCTCCTTGCAAATTATAGAAAAAAGGAGACATTGAAATTCCTGTATCATCTTGTTTTAGACTAAAATCGAAACGTTGTACATTAGATGTAGCTTCAGCAGGCTTTTCTTCTGTTTCTGTGATTCCAGGTTTTGGAATACCATTCACTAAAGGAACTTGATTTCTATTCCAAGTAAAATTATTCTGTAAAGCTACTTTTTCTGCAAGATCAAAAACTTCATCGACAGTTTTTCCATTCAACAAAGTACGAACAATTCCCCAACGAGCTTCATTGTCCATTGTTTGACTTGTGTTATACTCAAAAATAATTTGCAAAGCTTCCTTAAATTTATCTTGTTGCATAACTGGTAAAGCCTTCGAAATCTTGTCTACCGTTTCGCTAAAAGTTTGTGCAGAAGTAGAATCAATTTCAATGTTATCATTTTTACAACTGATAATCATTAAAGCAAAAGAAGCAATGATGAATAAACGTTTCATATAGTCTAGATTAAGTACGTTTTGAGTTAAAGTTTTATAAGCAGTAAATATACTAAATACTTGTGTTGGTAATTATTTTTTTTAACAAAAAAAACAGATTCTATTTCTAGAATCTGTTCTCTATATAAAACAATTAAAACTTGAAAAAATTTCTATATATCCATAGGAACTTCGATTAACATTAACTGAGAATCCTTAGAAACATGGAAGGAAAACTCATTTGTATCTTTTATTTCGATTGCATCTCTGCGTTCTAGTTTATTTCCTTCGAATTCAATTTCTCCTTCAACAACCATTAAGAAAACACCATTTCCTTCTTGTTGAACTTTATATATTTCTTGTTTATTTTCAGTATAATTTCCTAAAAAGATCCATGCATTTTGATAAATCCAAACTCCTTGATCTTCAGCATTTGGAGAAAGAACTTGATATAATTCGTTTTCTTTAGCCAAATCTCTAACAGAAATTTGTTGATAACGAGGCTCAACATTCATTTTATTTGGAATAATCCAAATCTGGAAAAAATGTCCTTCTTGATTTTCATAAGCATTCATTTCACTATGAAAAATACCAGTTCCTGCACTCATCACTTGTACATCTCCGGCTTCTATAGTAGAACCTGTTCCCATTGAATCTTGATGAGAGATTCCTCCTTTTATAGGAATTGTAATAATTTCCATATTATCGTGAGGATGTTTACCAAATCCCATTCCTCCTGTAATAATATCATCATTTACAACGCGCAACGCTCCAAAATGAATACGAGCAGGATCGTAATAATTTGCAAAACTATATGAATGTTTAGAGTTTAACCATCCGTGATTTGCTCCTCCTCTTGACTCAGATTTAAATATTTGATAATTCATAGTAATTAATTTTTATACAAAATTAGCCTACATAAAATAGTTGTAAATTGATATGTGATAAGTAATCAATATGTACACCAAGAGTAAAATGAAAGTTTTTTTAATTTATTAATTAAATGTTAAAATAATTTTATATTTTAGCATTCAGTTAACACATGACAGATATATATGCTATCAATTTCAGGCGAATCAACATTTAATGTGATACTTTGGATTATATTCCAAATCGTTCTTGTAATTATAGTTGCAGTTATTTTGTATAAGATTTACAAAAAACTTACAAAATGAAAAAAGGTTCCATAATTGTGGAACCTTTTTGTTTTATATAACCTAGATCTATTACTGATTATTTTTCCAAGCTATAATTTTATCACGAATAAATTCGGCTAATTTTACTTTGCTTTGATGTGTCCAGCCTGCAATATGCGGAGCTAAAACCACATTATCAGCTTCTATTAAATACTGAAATTCCTCTGGCAATTCGGAAGCTACTAATTTTTCAAAACTAGATTTTTCGAATTCTAAAACATCCAAAGCAGCACCTAAAACTTTGCCGGTTTTCATTGCTTCAACCAAATCTTTTGTAACAACAGATTTTCCTCGAGCAGTATTTACAAAATAAAATGGTTTTTTGAAACTAGAAATAAATTCTGCATTAATCATTTGCATCGTTTCTGGTGTTTGCGGCGTATGCAAACTCACAACATCCGCTTGGTCAAAAAATTCAGTTAATGAAACTTGCGTTGCAAATTCATTTCCTTTGTTAGGCAAAATATCGTAACAAATTACATTAACATCAAACCCTTGCAAACGCTTCGCAAAAGCATTTCCCATATTTCCGTAACCAATAATTCCGACTGTTTTTCCTTTTAATTCATCACCACGATTTTCCTCGCGTTTCCAAATTCCGTTTCGCACTTCATTATCAGCTCTTCTTAAATGATGCATCAACATCAACAACATTCCAATTGCATGTTCTCCAACAGAATCTCGGTTTCCTTCAGGAGAATTGAATAAAACAATATTATGATCTGCTGCAAACTCTTCATCAATATTTTCTAAACCTGCCCCTACTCTACCAATAAACTTTAAATTAGTTGCTTTAGCTAAAAAATTTTTATCAATTGGAAATCTACTTCTTACAATCATTCCGTCGTATTCATCAATTTTTTCTTCGATGATTTCTCTTGGCGAAGTATAATCTTCATCAACAATAAAACCCGCTTCACAAAGTCCATTGTTTAGACATTCGTGATTAGAATCGATTGCTAAAATTTTATAAGGTTTATTCATTGCAAAACTTTTAGTCAAAGTTACAACGAATGCAGCAATTAATAAGAAATAAGGAAACTAAAATGGTTACAAACAAAACGTTTATAACTAGGTTAATAACATTTTAATTGATTGAAAATATGTGATTTACAATGTTAATTAAACGAATAAAAATGTGTTTAAAAAATGATTTTTAAAGCATTTGGTAATACTTTAACTTTTACTTGAAGTGAATTGGTTGTATGAATTTCGCCATCAAGTTGATAAGTGATTGGATTATTATCCAAACTTTCAATTTTGAATTTCTTTACTTTTTGATATCTAGCTTTATTCATAAAATCAATCTTTTTAGCTAAAACCAATACTGAAAAATAAAATTGTTCAAAAAAGTCTAAATCTTCTATCATCAATAAATCCAATTCTCCATCAGACAAATCTGCATTTGGCGTAAAAGAAATTCCATAACCAGCAATGTTAGAATTAGAACAGAAAAGATAATAGAAATTATTCTCGATAATCGCATCATCTATATAAATACGAAATAATTTCGCTTTATAATTCAACAATGTTTTAATAGATGCATCAACATAGCCTGTAAGAGTTCTTTTTTGATTTTCTTCGTACATTTTAATCACTTCTGCATCTATTCCAAAACCAAGATTACTGAAAAAGTACTTGTCTTCTACTCTACCTACATCAATAGTATGTTCAGCATTCGTTTTAATAATGTCGATTGCTTTGTTAATATCTTTCGGAATATTGAGATTAGAAGCTAATCCATTTCCTGAACCAGCTGGAATAATTCCTAAACGGATATTTTTTTTAACCAAAGCACTTGCCACTTCATTGATTGTTCCATCGCCACCGCATGCAACAATTACATCTGATTTTTCTGCAATCGCTTCTTCAACCAATTTTTTTGCATGAAATTGATAAGCTGTTTCTTTCAAAACAATTTCGTCTGAAGAATCAAATTTTGATTTTAAAAAATCGAGAGAAATATCATGTTTAGCATTTCCAGAATTTGGATTAACAATGAAAGTGTACTTCATTTTTTGGGATTTGAAATTTATCAAAAGACAAAAATAAGAAAACTAAAAGAATCAATCTATTTAACCTTATTTTTTGAAGAAAAACTATCAAAAACTTTCTAACTTTGTAGTATGAAAATTAAAGAAATTCAAAACGAAATAGTAGACGAATTCTCATTTTTTGATGATTGGGAGCAACGTTACGAATATTTAATCGAATTAGGAAAAAGCTTAAAATCTTTGCCTGAAGAAGCAAAAACAGATGATAAAATTATAAAAGGTTGTCAATCTTCTGTTTGGTTAGATGCCGAATCGGATGGAAATACAATTGAATTTAAAGCTGATTCAAACGCTATTTTACCAAAAGGAATCGCTGCATTATTGGTAAGAATGTACAATAATCAAACACCAAAAGATATTTTAGAATCGGATACAGATTTTATAAATGAAATTGGTTTATCAGAATTTTTATCACCAACTCGTGCAAACGGATTATTGGCTATGATTAAGCAATTCAAATTTTACGCAATTGCATTTCAATCAAAACAAAATAATAGTTAGACACACTATCTAATCAACCTTATCTAATGAACGACTTTCTAGGCCAAGCTTTTATTTTTCTTTTTTCCGCAGTAATCTGTGTTCCTATTTCCAAAAAATTAGGAATGGGATCTGTTTTAGGTTATTTAATCGCTGGAGTTTTAATTGGTCCATATGTTTTCAAATTTGTTGGAAAAGATGGAACAGATATTATGCATGCAACAGAATTTGGTGTCGTAATGATGCTTTTCTTAGTTGGATTGGAACTTGATCCAAAAGAATTCTGGAAGATGAAAAATAAAATTATCAATCTGGGTGGAATGCAAATTTTGGGTACAATACTTATTGCAACATTGGTTGGAATGTTTGCCCTTAAAATGGATTTTTCTTTGGCTTTTTCTATAGCTCTTGCAATAACAATGTCTTCTACAGCCATTATTATGCAAACACTTAGCGAAAAAGGATTAACAAAAACAAGTATCGGAAAATCAACATTTTCAGTATTGTTGTTTCAAGATATTATGGTTATTCCTATTTTAGCAATCATTCCTTTATTAGTTGGAGATTCATTAATCCAATCAATCGGAGATGATTCTAAAAGCTTATTAGTTGGTGGTCCAGCATTCATGAAAACTTTAGTAATTGTTGGTGCTATTACATTTATTTATATCATTGGGAGATACATTATTACACCTTATTTTAAATATGTCGGACAATTACAAGTTCGTGAAATCTACACTGCTTCTGCCCTACTTTTAGTTGTTGGAGTTTCAGTTTTAATGCAAAAAGTTGGAATTTCTCCGGCTTTAGGTGCATTTATCGCAGGAGTTGTTTTAGCGAATAATGAATATAAACATCAATTAGAAAGTGATATTGAACCTTTTAAATCTTTGTTATTAGGGATCTTTTTTATCGCCGTTGGATCAACGATTAACTTCAAATTAATTATTGAAAAACCGTTGATTATTCTTGGATTAACATTTGGAATAATGTTAATAAAATCATTAGTACTTTGGTTTATCGGAATCAAACACAAATTCGATTTTAATCAAAAATGGTTATTCATTATACTGTTATCACAAGTAGGAGAATTCGCTTTCGTAATCTTTTCATTAACCCGAAATTTGGGCATTCTAAGTAAAGAATGGTACGATTTCATGTTGGCAACAACAGCAATTACAATGGTGATTACACCTTTACTTTTAGTCTTAAATGAGAAATTAATACTAAAATATTTTGGCGTAAAAACAAAAGCAAAAACCATTATTGAAAATGATAAAATAAACCCAAATTCTGCTGATGGTGAAATAATTATCGCTGGTTTTGGAGATTTTGGAAATACAATAAGTCGTGTTTTAAAAAGTACTGGAATAAAATCTATAGTTTTAGATAATGATAGCGAACGAGTAGAAAAAATGCGCAAGCAAGGTTTCAATGTTTTCTATGGTGATGCGACAAATGTAAATTTATTAAAATCCGCAGGAGCAGAACATGCAAAATATTTTGTTGCTGCTTTAGATCCGCCAGAAATTAATCAAAAACTGGTTTATATTGTTCGTAAAAATTTTCCAAATCTTGATATTATTGTTCGTGCAAAAAATAGAAGTTATGCTTATAATTATTTAAAAGAAGGATTTGATGAAGTTTATCGTGAAAACTTTTTCTCTTCAGTTTACGTTGGTAGACAAATCTTGATGAAATATGGTTTTTCACATGAAGAAGCATCTAAAATTGGTGAAATATTTATAAAAAGTGACCGCAAATCTTTACGAAAAATTGCAAAACATGCCGAAAATTCGGATCAATATTTTGAAGCTTCAAAACAAGAATTTGATAAACAAATGAAAATGGTTGCAAAAGAAATGAACAATAGAAATAATGGAGAAAAATAATCATAAAAAACTATTGGTTTTACGCTTTTCAGCTTTGGGCGATGTTACAATGATTGCGCCTGTGTTGCAGGAATTCATTGAACAAAATCCCAATGTAGAAGTATATGTTGCTTCGCGTCCTTTTATGGGAAATATTTTCAAAGAATTTCCTCAAATAAAATTTATTTCGGTTGATTTCAACAAAGATTACAACACCTTTTTTAGCTTATTCAAATTATATAAGGAATTAAAAAAATATAATTTTGATTATGTTGCAGATCTACATAATGTTATCCGATCAAAAGTTATCACAACTTTATTCAAATTAAGCGGAACGAAAACAGCAACTTTAGATAAAGGAAGAGCTGAAAAGAAAGCATTGGTTAATCAACAAAATCGTGTTTTTAAGCAATTGAAATTAACTACTGAACGCTATGCTGATGTTTTGCGCGAACTTGGTTTTAAAATTCATTTAAAACATAAAATAGAGCCAAAAACTTGTAAAGAACCGAAATCAATCGGGATTGCTCCTTATGCAGCATTTACAAGTAAAATGTATCCAATCGAAAAAATGAAAATCGTAGCTAAAAAATTAGCCGAAAATGGTTACAAAGTTTATTTATTTGGTGGAGGAAAAGTTGAAATTGATGAATTAAAAACATGGGAAAATTTTAATCCGAATATTAAATCTTTAGCTGGAACAATTTCTTTTCAAGAAGAATTACAAGTTATCTCTAAATTAGAAGCGATGATTTCTATGGATAGCGCAAATATGCATTTGGCTTCGTTAATGGGAACGCGAACTATTTCTATTTGGGGCGGAACACATCCTTTTGCTGGTTTTTTGGGTTATGGACAATCAATGGATGATGTGATACAAGACGAAACGATGAAAATTCGTCCTACTTCTATCTTCGGGAAAGATCCGAAAGGTTTTGAGAATTATGATTATTTTCAAAATCTAAGTGCAGAAGATGTTTATCAACAAATCGTCAATAAACTAAAAAAATAGAATAAAAAAATCCGATTAAGTAAAACTTAATCGGATTTATATTTTAATGAGTTTGTTCTTGATTTATCAATTGACTTTCTATCTTTTGATCTATTTCTTTAAAGAACCCAAAACCTTTTAGAATAATGACTAATCCAAAGATTAGAAGACAAATCCCTACTCCTTTTCGTACAAGAAATACTTTTTGATCTGTAAAGCGTTTTTGAAGTTTTCCAGCTAAAAATATTTTACCTAAATCTATCGCAAAATATGTTGTGAGCACAACGCTCATATAAAGCATAAAATCACTTGGTTTAGGATATTGAATCATAATTGAAGAAACTATCACAAACCAAAAAACAATTACGCCTATATTCATCAAATTCATGATAAATCCGTTGATGAATGTTCTTAAGTAATTGTTACTGACAAATCCTGCTTCGCTTTCTATATGTAACTTTGGCTTAGAGAAATACATAAAAATCCCATAAATCAAGACAAAGAATCCTGCAATAATATAAATACGATAAAAATTAGGATGATTTGTTACATAGTCCGTAAAATCTTTACTTCCATAGTAAGCTGCTGCAATGCATAAAATATCTGCTGCTATAACTCCTAAATCTAATACTACAGCTGTTTTCCAACTTCTACGTAGACTTGTCTCTATTAGTAAAAAAAATACAGGTCCAATAAGAATTGTACTTAACAAAAAACCTATTAGTATGGCCGAAAATATTATTTCCATAACTTAATTAAGGTCTGCAAGATAAGTTTAAATTATGAAATTTAAGCATCAACTAATTCAAAATCTAATTGCTTCTTGATTAAATCAGCATTTAAAACTTTGATTTTAACGGGACTTCCTAATTGATATTTAACACGTGTACGTTTTCCAACTAAAGCATGATTTTTTTCGTCAAATACAAAATGATCGCTTTTCATCGCACGAGAACGAATTAAACCTTCGCAACGCGTTTCTGGAATTTCAACAAAAATTCCATAATCTTGTACGCCTGTAATAAAAGCTTCGAACGTTTGTCCAACAAATTGCTCCATGTATTTTACTTGCATGTATTTAATCGATTCACGTTCAGCTTCTGCAGCAATTTTTTCTCGAGATGAACAATGTTTTGCTTTATCCTCATAAACTGCAGCTGCAGGAGATTTTTTACCATCTAAATAATCTTGTAACAAACGATGAGCAATCATATCTGGATAACGACGAATTGGCGATGTAAAATGTGTATAATAACCAAATGCCAAACCATAATGTCCGATATTTTCTGTTGTATACTTTGCTTTCGCCATTGTTCGCATAGCTAAGGTTTCAACCATATTTTCTTCTGGTTTTCCTTTTACTTCTGCTAACAATTTGTTCATAGAATTAATCGTTGTTTTACGATCTCCTATTTCTAATTCGTAACCAAATTGACGAATAAAATTCTTAAGATCTAATAATTTATCTGGATTTGGATCATCGTGAACACGATAAATGTAAGTATTCGCATTCTCTTTTCCATGCTTATCTAAACTGATGAATTCTGAAACTTTTCGGTTACATAATAACATGAATTCTTCAATCAATTTATTCGAATCTTTCGAAATTTTGAAGAAAATACCTTGTGGATTATGTTCTTGATCTAAATCGAATTTTACTTCGACTTTATCAAAATCAACAGCTCCATATTTCATACGTTTTCCACGCATTGTTTTCGCTAAACGGTCTAAAGTTAGAATTTCATCCTTGAAATCTCCATCTTTTCCTTCTATAATTTCTTGTGCTTCTTCGTATGTAAAACGTCTGTCAGAATGTGTTACAGTTCTACCAAACCATGTTTTTACAATCTTGGCATTATCATCCATTTCAAATACACCAGAAAATGTATATTTATCTTCGTTTGGACGTAAAGAACAAGCTACATTCGACAATACTTCTGGTAACATTGGTACTACTCTATCTACTAAATAAACAGAAGTTGCACGTTTGTAAGCTTCTTGTTCAATTAACGAACCTGGACGAACATAGTGCGTAACATCAGCAATGTGAACACCTATTTCCCAGTTTCCATTTTCTAATTTTCTGATTGATAATGCATCATCAAAATCTTTCGCATCTTTCGGATCGATTGTAAATGTTGTCACATTTCGCATATCTTTACGGCGAGCTGCTTCTGCTTCATCTATCGATGTATCTAATTGATTTGCCTCTTCTTCAACTTCATCTGGAAATTGAGCTGGTAAATCATATTCCAACAAAATTGCATGAATTTCAACATCTGTATCATCTGGGCTACCCAAAACTTGAGTAACTTCTCCAAATGGAGAATTGGATCCTTCTGGCCAATTTGTTAATCGAACGACAACTTTTTCACCAGATTGAGCATTATTTATTTTTTCTTTTGGAATAAAGAAATCGTGATTACCATTTTGCATCGCTACAAAACCAAAATTTCCGTTTTTTCCTAATTCGAAAATCCCAGTAAATTCAGTTTTATTACGTTCGATGATTTCTACAATTTCTCCTTCTGCTCTTGATTGATTTGCATGTTTTCTTGGATAAACATATACACGAACAGTATCGCCCATTAAAGAATTTCGTGTTTTTCCTTTTTTTACAAAAACATCTTGCTCTAAACCATCAATCATGATATAAGCACTTCCTGAAGATGTTAAATCTGCAATACCAACCATATAATCATTGGTTGCATTGATTTTATATTTTCCTCTTTCTACTTCGGAAATCTTTTTATCAGCTAGTAAAACATTCAAATTCTTAATCAATAATTCTGTATCAATTCGATTTGTTAAGTTTAAAGCTGCTGCTATTTGTTTATAATTTAAAGGCTTATTTGGATTTTGAAATAAAACTTCGATGATAGACTTCGTAAACTTTGTTATGTTTTTGTCTTTTTTCGCCTTTGTATTTTTAAAATTTCTTCTTGGCATAATTTTTTTTCTGTAAAATCTCTTTTTTTATTTTTGAGATTTATTATAAATAGTTAATAAATAAACATCTTATTTTATTGATTTTAAATTATATAATCAATAATTATTGATAAGATGTTAATAAACAACATAACCACTGCAAAGGTAATATATCCTTTTTCTAAAATAACAATTTACAGCCAATTCTATGTTACGGAAAGGATAAGATTACTTGTAACGTTTTGAGTTATTGCGAAAATTAAGCCAAAAAATTGATTACTTTTGAAATTATAATATTTTGAATGAAAAATTTACCTCTATATCAAACTTATTTGATTAATCTAGATCGTGCAACTAAACGGTTAAAATTAATGGAGAATGAGTTCAATAAATGTGAAATTTCTTATGAAAGAATTTCTGCTGTAGATGCCAAAACACTTGATTCTTCTACTTATAAAATAAAGAATAAATATGATCGTGATTTAGTTCCAGGAGAAATTGGTTGTTATTTGAGTCATGTTAAAACTTTAGAAACCTTTTTAGCTTCAGAAAATGAGTTTGCAGTTATTATAGAAGATGATGCAATCTTAGCAGAAGATTTTAAATCTGCGGTTGAACATACACTTTCTATATATGATAAACTTTCAAAAAAAGAGAAATGGGATGTTTTAAAATTATTTAACGGAAAAAGAAAGCATATAAAAGTTGCAGATGTTGATGATAAATATATTATTGCAGCTTGCGGAACAAGTATACCAATTACAACAATTGCAGCTATTTGGACAAAAGAAGCAGCAAAGAAATTTTTGAATAAAATAAAAACTCCACTTCCTACTATTCAACGTCCTATTGATTGTGAGCTACAACATGCTTGGGAATTTAATTTAAGAATTTATAATCTTCTTCCTTCTATTGTAAAATCAGCTCCTGTAGAAACTCAAATTCAAATTAATGATAACTTGAGAAAGTCTAAACTTGCAAGACAAATTCAATATGAATTGAACAGATTATTTCCGAAATATTTCTATTATATCAATCATCATGGTTTCAAAAAATTCTATGATAGTTTTATTGCAAAGAAAAATAAGCGAATATCTTAATTAACAATTTAAAATTATTTTAAAACTCTTTATTACAACAAATTAACACAAACAATAAACAGTTATAAACATTGTTAATTTCGTATAAAAACAAAAAAAAGCAGCTTCAACATTTTGAAACTGCTTTTTTAAAATTATAATAATTCAATACTTTCTTCTTTCAATTTTTCTTTTACTTTCTGATCCCAAATACTTGCTTGTACTTCTCCAATATGTTTCGATTTTAGCATAAACATGCACATACGAGATTGTCCAATTCCTCCTCCTATAGATTCTGTTAATTGATCTTCTAATAACATAGAATGGAAAAGTAAGTTTTTACGATCTGTATAATCTCTTAATTCTAATTGTTTTAGCAACGCTTTTTTATCCACACGAATTCCCATAGACGACAACTCAAATGCTGATTCTAAAACAGGATTCCAAACCAAGATATCTCCGTTCAAACCTTTATAACCTGCTCCATTTTCTGTACTCCAATCATCATAATCGGCAGCACGAGAATCATGAAATTCACCATTACTCAACTCTCCACCAATTCCGTATACGAAAACAGCTCCGAATTCTTTACAAATTGCATTCTCTCTTTCTTTAGGCGAAAATGTAGGATATTTTTGTAACAAATCTTCTGAAGAAATAAATGTAATATCTTGTGGTAAAATAGCTTTTAATTGAGGATATTTGGCTTCGACGTTTAATTCTGTTTGTCTAATAACTTCATAAATAGATTTCACCGTTTCGAAAAGATAATCTAATTTACGATCTTGTGGTAAAATTACTTTTTCCCAATCCCACTGATCCACATAAATAGAATGAATAGGCGAATAATCTTCGTCTGGACGCAAAGCACGCATATCTGTAATAATCCCTTCTCCAGGTTCTATTTCTAACTCTTTCAAACGAACTCGCTTCCATTTTGCTAAAGAATGTACAACAACAGCATTTTTATCATTCAAAGATTTAATCGGGAATTGTACTGGTCTTTCGATACTATTTAAGTCATCGTTAATTCCAGTTCCGTCTAAAACAACTAATGGTCCCGATACAGGAATAACATTTAATTCTTTCTGTAATCTTTTAGAGAATTCTTCTTTTACAAAAGATATTGCTTGTTCTCTAAGTAATAATGCTCTGCTCATTCTTTTAATCTTTAATGATTTTCTATAATTAATTTCTGATGTAAAAGTAGAATAAGTAAAATATTAAAGTTTTATATTTACTTAAATTGATTTAAAACTATTTAAATTAAAACTAAAAACATAACTTATAATTAAAGATTTAAACTTATATAACATTTAAAGTTTAAAATTTAAATAAAAAAATCTGTCAACTCTTACGAATTGACAGATTAGATATTGTTTATTTATAATATGATTATCCTTTATAAGAACAAGCAATTTTATCTACACGACCTTGGTGACGACCACCTTCAAATTCTGTAGCTAAAAAAGTATTCACAATTTCTTCTGCATATTCATATGCAATAAATCGTGCAGGCAAAGTCAGTACATTTGCATTGTTGTGTTGTCTAGATAAACGAGCGATATCTGTCATCCAGCATAAAGCAGCACGAATTCCTTGGTGTTTATTCGCAGTCATTGTTACGCCTTGTGCGCTTCCACAAATCAAGATTCCGAAATCTGCTTTTCCATCTTCTACAGCTTGTGCAGTTGGATGTGCAAAATCAGGGTAATCAACACTTGTTGTTGAGAACGTACCAAAATCCTCAACTTCAAATCCTTGACTTGTTAAAAAGGGTACTAATTTCTCCTTATATTCGAACCCAGCATGGTCCGCTCCGATTGCAATTTTCATTTAATTAACAGGTGTTTTTGTTGTTTTTGTTTAAATAATTGTAAATCAAATGTTAAGTAAAAGTAACAAGTTGTTAAAAGATGATTGAATAAAACTAATAACTTTTTGGATCTAAAATTTGGAAATCTGAATACAAATTTCAATTAGAAATAAATCAATACAAGTCAAGTAAAAGTTTTCATTTTGGCACAAAAGATTTTCACACCGTTATGAATAGTTTTCACAAAACTTCTTTTTAACAAAAGTTGTTTATCAACTAAAATGATAAATTGTTGATAGAATATCTAACTCTTTCATTACAAAACAAAATTACAAATAATAGCTTGTTAATTGCTATTAAATAAAATTTATCATAGTTTAGTTATCCACATATTAACAGTGCTAATAATAATAACATTTTTTTCTTTTTTTAAAATTTAAAAATCTATTAATCTATTCTAATTATTATGAATTGTTAATAGTTGAAAATTGTGTTCATTCATTTTAAGCTAGAAAATGAAACTTTGTTTACTTTTGTGTAGTTCAAAATTTCAAACAAACTATGAAAACAATCAACGACTTCAATTTCGAAAATAAAAAAGCATTGATTCGTGTAGACTTCAATGTTCCACAAGACGAAAATCTAAATGTTACTGATGACACTCGAATTAGAGCTGCTAAACCAACAATTGATAAAATATTAAAAGATGGTGGTTCGGTTGTCTTAATGAGTCATTTGGGACGTCCTAAAGGAGAATTCAATGATAAATATTCATTAAAACATATTGCATCAAAAGTTTCTGAAATTCTTGGCGTTGATGTAATCGTTGCAAATGATGTAATTGGTGATGACGCGAAACAAAAAGTAAATAATCTAAAACCAGGCCAAGTTTTATTATTAGAAAATGTTCGTTTTCACAAAGAAGAAGAAGCTGGTGATAAGAACTTTGCAAAAGAATTGGCTCAATTTGGAGATATTTATGTGAATGATGCTTTCGGAACAGCGCACCGCGCTCATGCTTCTACGGCAATTATCGCAGAATTTTTCCCAGAAAACAAATGTTTCGGATTGTTAATGGAACAAGAATTAACAGCTATTAACAAAGTGTTAGCAGATGGTGAAAAGCCTGTAACAGCAGTACTTGGAGGTGCAAAAGTATCATCTAAAATTACTATTATCAACAATATTTTACCAGTTATTGATAACTTGATTATTGGTGGTGGAATGACTTACACATTTGTTAAAGCAAATGGTGGAAAAATTGGAAATTCATTAGTTGAAGACGATAAATTAGATTTAGCAAAAGAAATTTTAGCTGAATGTGAAAAACACAATGTAAAAGTTTATTTACCAGTTGATAATGTAATCGCAGATAATTTTAGTAATGATGCAAATACACAAACAGTTCCTTCTAATCAAATTCCTGATGGATGGATGGGAATGGATGTTGGTGTAGAATCATCAAAAGTTTTTGGCGATGTAATCAACAATTCGAAAACAATTCTTTGGAATGGTCCTTTAGGTGTTTTTGAAATGCCAAATTTTGCTAAAGGAACTATTGCTTTAGGCGATGCAATTGCAGAAGCTACTGCAAACGGCGCTTTCTCACTTGTTGGTGGTGGAGATTCTGTTGCATTCGTAAAACAATTTGGTTACGATAACAAAGTTAGCTACGTTTCTACAGGAGGTGGCGCAATGTTAGAATCTTTAGAAGGTAAAGAATTACCAGGAGTTGCAGCTATTTTAAATTAAGAAATACAATTATCAAATAGAAAAGCCGAGCATTTGCTCGGCTTTTTTTATGCATGATTGAAATTATTCTGAATTCGGTTTTAGAATAATATCTTATCTAAAGATTCTTCGAAAAACTTAGAATCAAAAAGAAATAATTGTTAATAGTAATCAACTGTTAATTAGTAAATTAACTTCTTTTCAACTGAGTTATAAAAAGAATGTTTATAGTTTAGATTTTTATTCAAAATGTTAATAGTAAACGATTATTAATTAATGAATTAAAAAGTTATGAATAGACTTTATTAAAATTTGTGAATAACGATTGTTTTCTATTACAATAAGCTTATTTTATCTAAAATTGTTAATTATAAAACATTGGTAATTAATAAATTAAAAAGTAATTAAGATAGTTTATAAAAAATTGTTGAAATAGAAATTTCCCTACAATTAGCCATCTTATTCATAGAAAAGATGCTTACATTCGTAATGATTTAATAATCAATCTATGAATGAATTTAACCAACGACTAAACGAAGTAGAAAATCATTTGCAGCACAATGATCTTGATTTAGGTTATCGAAGACTTATTGATTGTGTGTTGGATTTGGGTGAAAAATCTTTTTACAAAGAGATTATTTCGTATTCAGATCTTTATTACAATGAAAATTCTACGAAAGAAAATAAGACAACACAAGCTTTACAACTTGTAGAAAAGTTGAAAAAAGCTTCTCCTCCATCCTTTCAAGAAGAAGAAACATTGATATCAACTAACAATGTTGAAAAAGCTTATCATCGTCGAAACTTTAAGCTTTATCCTATAACTTTTGATTTAAAATCGCGCGAAGTTGTTGGTTTGGTTGGAGAGAATGGAAATGGGAAAACAACTTTATTACGTTTGATTTGTGGTGAATTGAAACCAACTTCTGGTGAAATAAATTATCACTTTTCCCATGCCAAACCTTTTAGTTTCGAGTTGAAAACGAAATTGGTTTATGTTCCACAACGAATAGAAGTTTTATATGGTTCGTTAATGGAAAATCTGCAATTTACATTGACTTGTTACAATATTTACAGCGAAGAAAATTGGTTATTGGCACATGTAATGTTGGCACGTTTGGGACTTTGGCCATACAAGGATTTGCAATGGCGACAATTATCTTCTGGATATAAAATGAGATTCGAATTAGCACGAACATTATTGCGTCGTCCAAAAGTATTGTTGTTAGATGAACCTTTGGCAAACTTGGATATTTTGGCTCAACAAATTATTCTCGAAGATTTGAAATTTTTATCACAATCTATTCGAAATCCTTTTGGTGTTATTTTGAGTTCTCAACAATTGTACGAAGTTGAAAAAGTATCGACAGAAGTTCTCTTTTTAGAACAAGGAAAGCTTAAAATACAGGGAGATGCAAATGAGTTAGAAGGCGATTTTACGATTGTTGAAATCGATGTTGAAAATACAAAAGAAGAGTTATTAACAGCTTTATCCAATATCGAAATTAAACAAATAAAATTCAATGGAGGATCGTATATCGCTTATTTTGATAACGAAATTTCGATGAATATTATTCTTTCCGAAATAGGAAAATCATCGTTGCAAATAAAATACATTCGTGATATTTCGAAATCAAGTCGTCGCTTTTTTGTCAATTAAAACCAACTAACTATGTTCAAAAAAATAAATCAAACTTTAATTACAAAATATCCACTGATTTGGAATCTGAAATTTATTTGGATTTTGTTGGCGGTTTTAATGTTTAATTTTGTTGCTTTTGTCAACGGATTTTTATTTTTTAATAAAAAATCTCAATTGCAAGAAAACGAACTTTATGAAGTATTTTTTAATTCTGGAATTGGTATTTATTATCTATTGTTAGGAATTATTATCGTCGTAATTTGGCTTTATTTCTATGTAAAAAATAATCGTTTCAAATCTAATTATCCAACTTCAAGGAATTATTTATTCAAAGAGTTTTTAGCTGTTTTCTTCCTTATATTTTTGATGTTTTATGTTCCAAATTCGTTCAAAACTGGTTTGAAATTACGTGTTTCAAATTATATGTCTGAAAAAAAATATCTAAAAGATATTGACATTATTAACAGAGCGGAAGGTTTCACGTTACAATCAAATTTTGGATATAACAATATTTCTAGAAATTTAACTGTTCCTGCTTTTGATTCGTTGGTTTCGGAAAAAGAAACAAGAGAATTATATCAAGTAAATAAGAGAAAATTTTTAAAGAAAAATCCGAAAAATAGCTATGATTCATTTTTAGATCCCTATTTCAGAAATTCTGAATTTGAAACGTTATTACAACAACATTTTCCTCAAAGAAAAAGTTATAATAAAATTCTTTTTAATCAAACTTATCAACCTCTAAAAAAGAATAATCCATCTACGTCTTCATTTCAAGAAGGAATGATTTATTCTACTGAAACAGCTGTAGATTCGGCTTATGCAATAGGTATAATAAGTACTGAAAATGCTTCAGGAAAACCAGATATTTATTACAATTTAGCGAGTTTGTATAATTATAGCTCACTTGCATTTGAAAATCCGAAAGATTCTACATTAAATCATCAATTTTATGATGAACAATGGATTGCTTTATTACAAAAAAATGATCGAAAAGCAATTGAAAATTTATTAGACCAATACACAGGTTTATTAAAGAAAAATGAAATTGGATATAAGTTTGAGCATAAAAAATGGATCGACTACCTTCCGAGTTATCCATACTATTTTATTGATTATAAATTGAACAGTTCGGAGTCAGTGATTTATGAAACGGATGGCGTTGAAAAAAAACCTAAGGTTCAAGATTATATTAATCAAAGTAGTTTAAATAAGGTTTATGAGAATATTGAATTTGCGAAATATAATTCAACGTGGTTAGAAAATATTCAATATTATTTGTTAGCGGCATTAATTGTTACTGTTATTATCATCACATTCAGATTTAGCTCATTCAAAGTTTGGTTAATTTCATTAATTGGAGCAGGAATTTTGGGGATTTTAGGAAGCGTTTTTGGTATTTCTATTGAATCAAGTTTTGGATATAAACAATTCACGCCTTATATTATTTTATTAGTTTTCTACATTACATTCATCTTGATTACAATTCTTGGATTAAGAACAAAAAAGTATAAAATATTAACAGGTGTTAATTTGAATTGGTTTGTTGCAACTAATATTTATATAGGAATTGTGATGTTGAGTTTTTATACAGATTTGCGCGCAGAAATGTTGTATGATCCAAATGTAGAATTAGAAGATTATGGTTTGAGACAAACAAATAAAGAATTGTTGATGTTGCAACAGTTTGCAGAAATTTTTCTTTTCATCAATCCAATTTTATATTTATTGAGTTTTTATTTCATTATCAATCTTTATAAAAGATGGCAAGCAATGCCAGAAGAATAGATAAAAAAGTATTGAATTACAGTTTACTTGTATCAAAATTTTAAAACGTATTTTTTAAATAGTAAATATAAGTAAATCGTAAACAAATATTTAATTATTCCGATTAATATAAACAGTTTATAAATTACGAAATTCATTTGTAAATAGTAGTTTACAAAGATTTCGTATGTTATTTTTGCCTTAACAAAGTTTAACAATATTGTATGAAAGTTTTAATTTCTAAATGAATTGTATTTGTTAATTTTAGAGGAAATTTGAATCAATAATTATAAACATTAATTTCAACGAAATTTTGGATATACAACAACTAAACCAACAAATAGAAGCAAAAAGCGAAAGCATTGCAAGGTTGACATCAGAAATCAATAAAACAATTATTGGACAAGAAAAAATGATAGAAAGTCTACTAATCGGATTACTTGGAAATGGACACGTTTTATTAGAAGGTGTTCCTGGATTAGCGAAAACTTTAGCAATCAAAACATTGTCCGAAGCTGTAGATGGTTCGTTTTCTCGTATTCAATTTACACCAGATTTATTGCCTGCTGATGTTGTTGGAACATTAATTTATAATGTAAAAGAAAATGACTTTAGAATAAAAAAAGGTCCAATTTTCTCTAACTTCGTTTTGGCTGATGAGATTAACCGTTCTCCAGCAAAAGTACAATCTGCCTTGTTAGAAGCAATGCAAGAACGTCAAGTAACAATTGGAGACGAAACATATCCATTACCAAAGCCTTTCTTAGTTTTGGCAACACAAAATCCGGTAGAACAAGAAGGAACTTATCCTTTACCAGAAGCACAAGTTGACCGTTTTATGATTAAAACTGTGATTACTTATCCAGAATTTGAAGCAGAACGTTTGATCTTGAGAAATTCAATCAATCAATCGTTTCCAAAAATTGAGAAAGTAATTTCTATTCAAGAATTGTTGGATGCTCGCGAAATGGTGAAACAAGTTTATATGGACGAAAAAATTGAAAAATATATTTTAGATATTATTTTCGCAACTCGTTTTCCAGAAAAAGTTGGATTAGAAAAATTAGTTCCAATGATTTCGTTTGGTTCTTCGCCTCGTGGATCTATCAATTTGGCTCAAGCTTCTAAAGTATATGCATTTCTACGCAAACGCGCTTATGTTATTCCAGATGATGTACGTGCAATGGCAAAAGATGTATTGCGCCATCGTATCGGAATTAGCTACGAAGCAGAAGCAGAAAATGTTTCGCCAGAAGAAATTATAGACAATATTCTAAATGTTGTTCCAGTTCCTTAAACTATTATTTAAAATCATTTAAATTTTGGATGCAAAAGAAATCATCAAACGTGTAAAACGTATTGAACTAAAAAGCAAGCGCAAAGCAAGCAACCTTTTTATGGGTGAATATCAAAGTTCATTCAAAGGAAGAGGTATGATTTTTAGTGAAATTCGTCCTTATCAATATGGTGATGATGTTCGTAATATCGATTGGAATAAAACCGCAAGATACAGCGAACCTTATGTAAAAGTTTTTGAAGAAGAACGCGAATTAACAATGTTTTTGTTGGTTGATGTTTCCAATTCTGAAAACTTTGGAACTCGAAAACAAATAAAAATGGAAACAATTGCAGAATTGAGCGCAACATTGGCTTTTTCGGCAATTACATATAACGATAAAGTTGGTTTGATTTTATATTCAGATCAAGTCGAAAAATTTATTCCACCAAAAAAAGGAAAACAACATGTTTTGCGATTAGTAAGAGAAATTGTTTCGTACGAACCAAAAAGTAAAAAAACTGATTTAGCCGTAACTTTAGAAACATTTATGAATTTAGTTCGTCGAAAATCAAATGTTTTTATTTTATCTGATTTTATTGATTCCTCAGATTACGAAAAAGCATTGCGAATTGTAGCTAAAAAACATGACGTAACCGCGATTAGAGTATATGACGAAAAAGAGCAATCTTTTCCTGATATTGGTTTAGTTCATGTGCAAGATAATGAAACAGGAGAAATTCGTTTGATTGATACTTCATCAAAAAAATTGCGTGAACAATATGCAAGATATTACCATGATTTGGATCAACGTTATCAATCTATTTTCAAGAAAAATCATTCAGGTGCAATAAGTATTCGTACCGATGAAGATTATGTTCGTCCATTATTAAATTACTTTAAAAGTCATAAAGCCTAATGAAGAATTTATTGCTTTTAGGAAGTTTTTTTATCCTTCAATTTTCTTTTGCACAACAAATAGTACCAAAAGTAGATCATACAACAATAAAAATTGGTGAACCAATAAAATATGAAATAAAAGTTGATTATAAAGAAGGAGATAAAGTAGTATTTCCTACAATTGCAGATTCTTTAAACTATCATATTGATGTTTTAGATCAGAAACTTGATACTGTAAAAACAGATGGTAAATCGGAAATTGTACAACATTTGGAATTGACAGGATATGATGCAGGAAAATTTAATATTCCATCATTTATCATTCAAAAAAATGGAAAAGATTTAACAACAAAACAACTTGAAATAGAAATTCAAGATATAGCAGTTGATACAACAAAAAATGTAATTTTTCCGATAAAACCTGTAATGGAAGAACAATATTCGATGAGCGATTATTGGAACAAGTATTGGTTGTACGGAATTATTGCGTTGATTTTATTTATCATCGGTATTGTTTTAGTTATTTTATATGTTCGTGCAAAATCTAAACTTTCTTCAGTAGAAAGTTATAAAACTCCTTATGATGAAGCAAAAGCAAGTTTAAAAGCTTTGGATGCAAAAAAATATTTGAAGCGAGGAGAACAAAAAGAATATTATACACAGTTATCTTTTATAATCAGACGATATTTAGGAAGAGTCTATCATTTTTCTGCTTTAGAACTTTTGTCCGAAGATTTAGTGAAATATATTGGCACAAAACAAGATATTTTGCCAGATGATATAGAAAAGTTTAAACAATTTTTGTTTGATGCTGATTTGGTAAAATTTGCAAAACAAAAATTTGATGATTCTACAACTAATTTACATCGTAATTGGATGGAAGAATTTGTGGAACGAGTAAAACCTCTGGAAATTCCTGAAAACGAAGATTTGAAAAAAGATACGGTAACAGGAGAAAAATATAAACAGTTTAATAATAATTAGGAATGCTAAATTTTGAGTTTCAAAATCCTTGGATATTACTATTATTACTTGTTCTACCTTTCTTTATTTTTAGAGAAATTCGTAAAACAAGTCAAAAAAAAGCATCCTTAAAGTTACCATCTCTTAAAGCATTTGGTGGAGCAAAAAGTTCATTAGCGACATACAAACCTCTTTTATTTTTATTAAGAATAATTGCGATGTCTTTATGTATTATCGCTTTGGCTCGTCCACGTTATGTAGATGTTACAACTAAAGTAAAATCGGATGAAGGTGTTGATATCATGTTAACAGTAGATACTTCATTAAGTATGTTAGCACGCGATTTAAAACCAGATCGTTTAACAGCACTAAAAGATGTTGCAAAAGATTTTTCTCTTGGAAGAAAAACCGATCGAGTTGGTTTGGTCGAATATTCCGGAGAAGCTTTAACAAGAGTTCCATTGACTACAGATCGAGATGTGTTAACACAAGAAATAGAAATGTTGCATTCTGGTAGCTTGGAAGATGGAACAGCAATTGGAGTTGGTTTGGCAACAGCAGTAAATCATCTTAAAAATAGTAAAGCAAAATCTAAAGTTGCTATTTTAATAACAGACGGAGTTGAAAGTGTAAATCCTTCTGGAGATTTAATGTATATTTCGCCAAGACAAGCTGCTGATATTGCAAAAGAAAAAGGAATAAAAGTTTATACAATAGGAATAGGATCAAACGGAATGGCGCCTATGCCAGTTGGTTACGATATGTTAGGAGATTATGTTTTTGAAATGCGTCCTGTACAAATTGATGAAAAATTGTTAACAGAAATAGCTGATAAAACTGGAGGATTATATTTTCGTGCTACGAATAATGAAAGTTTGAAAAAAATCTATAATGAAATAGACAAACTCGAGAAAACAGAAATTAATGAAGTTAAATATTATAATTATACCGAATTATTTGCACGTTTTCTCTTACCTGCTTTTATAATATTAGTATTAGAAGCAATTTTACGAAGAACCGTTTTTAAAGAATTAATCTAATGCAGTGGGGAGAATTACATAATATTTGGTTGATGATTCTATTGTTTATCGTTATATTTTTATCGATAACAGTATTTCAATGGCGCGAACGTGTAAAGAAAACATTTGCAGATAAAGACTTATTTCCATTTGTCTTCCCTATTACATCTTCAAAACGATATGGATTTAAAATCGTTGCTTTTTGTGTGGCTTTATTTTTAATTGTCATTGCATTAATGGATCCACTTTATGGCGAACGTGATGTAAAAGTAAAACGCGAAGGAATTGATATGGTTTTCTTGTTAGATTTATCAAGTTCTATGAATGCACAAGATGTTGCGCCTTCTCGATTAGAAAAAGCAACAAAATTAATCACAGAAACTCTACATCAATTAGGTGGAGATCGTACTTCTTTGATTGCTTTTGCTGCAAATGCTTACACAATATCTCCATTAACAAATGATTATGCTGCAATAGAAAGTTATTTGCAAAATGTTAATACAGAATTAATTTCGAGTCAAGGAACAAATTACTTAAATGCAATTCAGGAAGCTGCAAAAACATTCAAAGGATCGGCGAATGCAAGTAAATTGATTGTGTTAATTTCTGATGGAGAAGACAATGAAAATACAGTTAGTCAAGCTGTAAAAATTGCAAAAGACAATGGAATTCATATTGTAACAGTTGGTGTTGGTACTGATAAAGGAGCTCCAATTCCGATGTATTATAATGGATATGCAGAAGATTATAAGAAAGATCAATCTGGATCCACAGTTATTACAAAACTAGAAGATAAAAATCTTCGAGAATTGGCACAAGATACGAATGGAACATATATTCATTTAAATAATACGCAAGATGCTTTATCGGCTTTATCAATGTACAAAGCAAGATTAGATAAAAACGAAATTGCGAACACAACAACAAGAGATATGAATCATATATTTCAATGGTTTTTAGCGGCAGCGGTTTGTTTACTTTTTGTGGAATTATTAACATCTGAATATAAGATTTTTAACAAAAAGAAATAGTAAGTTTGTATGGTAAGATGATGTACTTTTTTAAACAAATAGGATTTTTAGGAATAATGCTTTTATCGGTTTTTGGTTATAGTCAATCGAAAACGAAAAGCTACATTATTGAAGGAAATGAATATTATCAAAAAGGAAAATTTGATAATGCAGAATATGCTTATAAAAAAGCGACAATGGAAGATCCAACTTCTGTCAAAGCAAATTATAATTTAGGAAATGCTTTATTTCAACAGAAAAGGTATAAAGAAAGTATAACGCACTACAAACGTTCTGCTGAGATTTCCAAAACAAAAAATGATAAACATTTAGCTTATCACAATTTAGGAAATGCTTTTATGCAAGAAAAAGATTATCAAAATGCAGTTGATAATTATAAGAAAGCCTTAAAAAATGATCCAAAAGATGATGCGACTCGCTACAATTATGCATTAGCAAAAAAAATGTTAGAGAAAGAGCAAGAAAAGCAAAAAGATCAAAATAATAAGGATAATAAAGATCAAAAGCAGCAAAATCAAAACGATCAACAAAAGCAAGAACAACAACAAAATAAACAGAATCAAGAAAACCAAAATAACCAAAAGCAAAATCAGAATCAATCTCAAAATCAACAATCTGATCAGCAAAAACAGCAAAATAAAGGAGGAAATCCGAAAGCTGGTGGTGAAAATGGAAATAATAAAGGACAGGGAAATAATTCGTCTCCAGAAATAAAACAAGGAAATAATGGAGATGGAAAAGAACAAGATAATGCCAAGAATAATTTGGGCGATGGTTTACTAAAAGCATTACAAAATCAAGAAGCCAAAACACAACGAAAAATTATTCAGCAAAAAGCAGAAAAACAACGAACAACAACATCTAAGGATTGGTAATGACAACTACAAATGTTTTAAATAGCTTTTTAGTGTTTGCCTTAACGTCTATCACAGCGTTAGCACAACAAATTTCTTTTAAATCTGAAGCGGACAAAACGCAAATCAGTTTAGGAGAAGCATTTAATGTGGGCTTTTTTATCGAATCTAATACAGATAGTTATTCGATTGATCAACCAATGAAATATCCGCCACACAACGGATTGCAAATTGTTGGGGAACAACGTTCGCAAAACGTATCGTATGTTAATGGAAAAGGAGTAATAGAAGAAGGAATTATATTAGCTTTTGTAGCCGAAAAAGAAGGTAAATATCGTATCGGATCTGCTAAAATTGTAATTAATGGAAAAACCTATACTTCAAAACCTGTTGATGTTGTCGTAAAAGGTACAGGATTAGCGCACAATAATTTTCGAAGCAATACTTCACAGCCTGTTTTTTTACAAAGTAAAGTTTCAAAAACAAATCCGTATGTTAATGAACAAGTTGGCTTATCAGTAAAATTATACGTAAAAGATTTATCTTATCTCAATCGTAAACAAAACTTTCGTCAAGGAAATTTAGATGGATTAAGTCCAAAAATTGTAAAAAGTTCGCCAGAAAATATAAAGCAAGAAATTGTAGGAGGAAAACAATATTTTTCAGAAGAAATTGCACGTTATTACGTTTTCCCTCAAAAACCAGGAAAAATAGAAATCGATCCTTTTTCAGTAGATGTAATTTTACCTACAACATATGGTGCAGAACCAGTAGAAGTTCGTAGTAATTCTGTTGTAATTAATGCAAAAGCATTACCAGAAGAAGGTCGTCCAAAAAACTTTAGCGGTGCAGTTGGACAATTTAAAATGAATACTTCGGTTGATAAAAAAGAAGTTAAAACAAATGAAAGTGTAAATTTTGATGTCGAAATTATTGGTACAGGAAATTTCAATACGATTAATTTACCAGAAATAAATACACCGAAAAATTTAGAAAAATTTGCACCTAAAAAACGCGATGCATACAAAACATACGATACAGGGATGAAAGGAAAAATTGCAGAGCAAACAGTTCTTGTTCCTAATAATGGTGGGGAATATACGATTTCGCCTGTAGAATTTAGCTATTTCGATCCTGCCAAAGAAAAGTATGTAACATTGAAATCAGATTCGATTAATTTATCTGTTTCAGGTTCTAAAACTTCTTCTGATTCTGCTTTAGCCGCTCAAAATTCAGATTCTACATTTTCTGATAAAATAGAAGAAATAACAAATGATGTTAAAGAAGGAAAAAGTGGTTGGTTGTGGTTAACTGGCGGCGTTATTGCTTTGAGTGCTGGAAGTTTATTCTTGATGAGAAAGAAAAATAATCCAAAAGAAAAGCAAATAATAGAACCAAAAATAAAACCTCTTAACGAGCAAAGTAATTTTGAAGCTTATCAACCAAAAACAGAAACTCAAAAATTTACTTTAGTTGAAAAACCAATGATAAATTCGAATCAGATTTCTGTAGAATTGGACGAATTGAAGCAAAAAATAAATGCAGATGATGAAAAAGATTTTTATCAATTGCAGGAAAATATTTTGTGTAAAATTGCGATGCTAAAAACCAATACAGATTTAGCTCATTTTTCTGATGAAATAATTGTAAATAAATTAATCGAAAATGGTGTGAGTGAATTAGCTGTTGAGCAATGGAAATTGTTACTGAACAATGCTCGCCAAGCTAAATATGCTTTTGGCGGTTTGCACCAAAATTTAGAAGAAGTTTTTGAAGCAACTCAAAATATTTCTGAAGAATTATTACGAAAGTAAATTCAAGTTTTTTTAGATATTGAAAAGGGACAATCTCAATTTTTTGAGTTGTCCCTTTTTTATTTCTACAATTCATCCTCAAAAAATGACAATTCGGTAATATATAATTTCAAATAAAAAGTGTTTACAAGAACTTTGATTCAACAAACTAAAAAACACTAATCATGAAAATAGTTAATCCAAATAATCAACATTCTATTTTAAGTTGCGCAACATTCAATAACAATGTTTCGAAATATAAAAGAATGAATAGTACACAAGATTGTAAAAATGCAAAAAAATCTTTAGCTTTATTTAATGCTGTAAAGCCAATATACAGAAAAGATTATGAGGAAATGTTGTTGAATAATGAATGTAAAAATGTACAATAATGATTGCTTTAGTTGCTCAGTTTATTCACGAAATAATTTGTTGGCTAATAAATTTAATTGCTTGATATGGATTCTTATAATAAACCATTAATAATTATATTCTCTGTTCTGACTTCACTGATTTTATTTATCTATGTATTAAGTGAAGGTGAATCAATTTTTCCCATTTCTTCTTCGTTTGAATTAGGACTATTTGTCGAACATTCTATAAAGTTTATAGCTTTAGGATTTGTGATTTACAAGTTCACAAAAGGAATTATTGTTTCAGATAAAAAATTAATACTTCGTAATATTTTCATTCTATTTATTGTAAATGTTTTGATTTATAGCGTGATATTTTTTACATCGCCAAATGTATCATTCTATCAATACTTTCATCCAGAAGCACTCAAATATTTTGTTGGATATTTTTCCTTTAGTATCGCTGCATCATTTGTAAATACAAGTGTTTTTAATGAGTATAGAACAGATTTTCCTGAATCGTCAAAACCAGAAAATATTATAGGAAAGTATTTTTTACGTTCTATTTTTTATACAATGGTTTTGTACTACGTTTTTGTAAAATTTGCGAATCTACTTTTACAAAAATATATTTTCTATGATCACACAATCAATTATCTTTTAGTTGCAATTGTCACGGTTTTCTTTTTGTTTATATTCTATATCATCGATCGTAAAAAGAATAAATTAGAACATAAAATAGTTCTCGAATCCACAAAAGCAGAAACAGCAACAGCACAATTCGAAACATTAAAAAATCAATTAGATCCACATTTTTTATTCAATAGTTTGAATGTTTTAACTGGTTTGATAGAAGAAAATCCAGAAAATGCGATAGATTTTACAACATCGCTTTCCAAGATTTATCGTTATGTTTTAGAACAAAAAGACAAAGAAGTTGTATCTATTCAAGAAGAAATAAACTTTGCAAAAACGTATGTTAATCTTTTAAAATTAAGATTTGAGAATAGCATCGATTTCGAAATAGAACCTACAACATTCACAGAAACTGAATTTATTGTTCCACTTTCATTGCAGATTTTATTAGAAAATACAATCAAACATAATATTGTTTCGGAACAAAAACCATTAAAAATTAAGATATATAAAAAAGACAATTTCTTAATTATTGAAAATTCTTTTCAACCAAAAGAAACCATTAAAGATTCGACAGGAATTGGACTGAAAAATATTATTAATCGTTATCAATTAATTTCGAATCGAGAAGTAAACATCAAAAAAAGTGAAGAATTTTTTCGAGTTGAACTTCCTATATTAACACAAAAAAACACAGTTATGAATACACAAAATATTGACGAAGAAAAAGCTTATCAACGTGCGATAGAACGCGCAAAAGAATTGAAAAAATTTTATACACATTTAGGAACTTATCTTGTGATCAGTTTATTCCTTTTTATTCTCAATTTGGTTACAAGCAACGGACATTGGTGGTTTTATTGGCCAGTTTTGGGTTGGGGATTAGCAGTTGGATTGAATGCTGTAAAAGTTTTCGCATATGGTTCTGGCTGGGAAGAAAATAAAGCCAAAGAAATTTTGGAGAAAGAACAAAATAAAAAATGGCAATAAATGAATTTGATCAACCAAATAAAACATACAAATTGGATTAGAATTTTTACTTTTTATGTTTTAATATTATTAGGAACTTTTCTAATTCGTAAATGCTCCAATTTCTTACAATTAATTTTTGGAAATTTAGTCGATTTTCAATTGCCTTGGAATATGAATCATGGCTTGATTATTTTTATAATCAGTTTACTTTTCTATAAATTTTCAAAAGTCAAAAAAGAGGTTTCTATTTTAGGAAATGCGGGATTAAAATCATTAATTTTTCCATTTATATTGATTGTTGGTTATTCAATTTACGGGATTTCTAATGATTATGGAATTAATAAACATTTGTGGGCAGCGATTTTTATTTCTGTAACGTTACTTTATGATATTTTAGAAGAATATACATGGAGAGGATATTTAAATGATTCTTTAGGAAATATTTTTTGGATGATTAAAAGTATTGTAACAGGAATATTTTGGGCAATTTGGCATCTATTAATTTTTAAAGATTTTAATCAATTTGGTGGTTTCGGAATTTTCATGCTATTATGTGTTATTTTTTCCTTTGTATTAACTTTTTCTACCTTACAAACCAAAGCAATTATAGTTCCTGCAACCATTCATGCTTTAATGGCAAAAAATAATCTTGCAACTTTGATAATCTTTATAATTATACTTATTTTATTATTTGTTTGGAATAAGATTTTTACGAAAAAATTAATAGATTGAATTAACTAAAAAAACATGAAAATACTAATTATAGAAGATGAAAAACCTGCGGCACGTTTATTAAAAAGACGAGTTGAGAAATTAGGTTACGAAATTCATGAAATGTTGCATTCAGTTGAAGAAAGTATTTTATGGTTACAAAATAATCCAAATCCTGATTTAATTTTCTTAGATATTCAATTATCAGATGGATTATCGTTTGAGATTTTTAATCAAGTTAATGTTTCATCTGCCATTATTTTTACAACAGCTTATGATGAATATGTCTTGAAAGCTTTCAAATTAAATTCGATCGATTATTTGCTGAAACCTGTTGATGAAGAGGAATTGAAATTTGCAATCGAAAAATTTGAAAAGCGATATCATAATTCTTCTTCAAATTTTAATCTCAATGAATTAAAAAATCTTTTCTCAAAAAATCAAACAGAAAAATTTAAAGAACGCTTTTCAATAAAGATTGGAACATCTATTAAAATCATAGAAACAGAGAATATCGAATGTTTTTTTAGCGAAAACAAAGCGACTTATATTCACACAAAAGAAAACAGAAATTATTTAGTAGATTTTTCATTAGACAAAGTTGAAGAACAAATCAATCCGAAGAAATTTTTTCGAATAAATCGTAGTCAAATTATCCAATTAGATGCTATTAAAGAAATAACAATGTATTCTAATTCAAGATTAAAAATAATTTTAAATACTTATAATGAACAAGATATGATTGTAAGTAGAGAAAAAGTATCAGATTTTAAAAATTGGCTAGAAAACTAAATGGATTTCTCATAAAATATAGAAATTTGTTGCTAAAATCTTCTATTTTTGTAGGATTAATTATCAAAAACATTAATAATAATGAGTAGCATTGCATCTTTTTTTGAGAAGTTCTCTTTCAATCAAATAGGAACAACTTTCGCAGTTCTTTTTGCCGTTATTGATATTTTAGGAAGTATTCCTGTTATTGTCGGAATAAGAAGTAAAGTTGGGCATATACAATCAGAAAAAGCAGCTATTGCAGCAGGAATTTTGATGATTTCTTTTTTATTTTTTGGAACAAAAATTCTAAAATTAGTTGGTGTTGATGTTCAATCTTTTGCAGTAGCAGGAGCGTTTGTGATTTTTATCATCGCTTTGGAAATGATTTTAGGAATTGAAATCCAAAAAGGAGTAGAATCTAACTCTGCATCCATCGTTCCTATTGCGTTTCCTTTAGTTGCAGGAGCAGGCTCTTTGACAACTGTACTTTCACTTCGATCACAATTTGCAGATATTAACATTGTAATTGCCATAATTTTAAATATGTTAATCGTATATTTGGTGCTGAAATTTGCAGGAAGATTAGAAAGATGGTTAGGTCCTGAAGTTTTATCGGTGCTGAAAAAAGTATTTGGTGTAATTTTATTATCAATTGCGATCAAATTATTTACGTCAAATCTTGGAGCATTATTTATGAATGAAATAAAAATTTAAAATTCATTATCAAATGAAAACATATATTTATATCGCGACAATAGTTTTGTTGATAGGATTAGGTTATAACCTTTATATGATGGATTATAAAACTGGTTTTTTAGCGGAAGAAAACTTTCGTAGTGTTTTAGGAATTGGAGCGTCTGTTTGCGGATTAATTTTAGTATCAGTTTACTTTAGTTTTTTCAAATTACAAGCAAATCTTAAAAAATAAACAGTTTTAATATTTATAATAAATGAAAAAGATTAATCCGAGGATTAATCTTTTTTTGTTTGTATAGCTTCGTTTAATTTTTCTAATAAAGTTTTGATAGATTTTTCAATCACTTCATAAGGTTGATGCTTAGAAGAAGTATAAATCATCACCAAATCCACCGAATAGTTTTCAGAGAATTCAATCAACAATTTATTCAATCTATAAGCTTCTTTTGCACGGCGTTTTAGTAAATTACGATCAACTGCGTGTTTAAATTTTTTCTTCGAAACGCTTACTCCTACTCGAATATTATAATCTTCTTTTGGCTTTATTTTATAGACAAATCTAATTGGATGAGAAACAAATGTTTTTCCATCAGAAAATAATTCATCAAATGCTTTTCTGCTTTTAAGTTTCTCATTCTTACCAAAAGTCAATTTCATATTGCTAAATTCTACGTAAATTTGTATTTGCAAAAGTAAGTATTCTAAAAAGTTTTAGAATTATGTAGCTTTGAAAATAATTTATTTTTATTAAAAACAAAAAAAGAACAATATGTATCCAGCAGAAATAGTAATGCCAATGAAGGCACAATTGACATCTAATGGTTTTGAAGATTTAACAACTCCAGAACAAGTAGAAGCTGCAATTAAACAAGAAGGAACAACTTTAGTAATGGTAAATAGTGTTTGTGGTTGTGCTGCAGGTGCTGCAAGACCTGGTGTTGTAATGTCATTGAACAATGAAAAAGTTCCTGCACATTTAGCAACAGTTTTCGCAGGATTTGACAAAGATGCTGTAGCAAAAGCACGCGAATTTTTTGCTCCATTTCCACCAAGTTCTCCAGCAGTTGCTTTATTCAAAGATGGAGAATTAGTACATATGTTAGAACGTCATCACATCGAAGGACATTCTGCAGAAGCTATTGCAGAAAACTTGAAAGCAGCTTACAACGAATTTGCTTAAATTCAAAATTAATAAATTTAAAGCGGAGAGTATTCTCCGCTTTTTTTGTATCTTGTTATAAAATAAAATATTATGAAGAAAATATTTACTTTATTAACAACTACATTTTTTTCTTTTTCCTTTGCTCAGATGGTTTTAAACGTTAAAGTTGACCAAAAAATAGAAAACAAAAATCGTTCAAATTCTGAATTAAATAAAAAATCATCTAAAAGAATTGCAGATAATTCTGCTTTTGGTTTTGAAGAATCTGAAGGATTTAAACTAGGTTCTATTGATGGGCAAAATTTTTGGTATAGTGCTGAAGACAGTGAAGGATATATCTACAACAATCAATTCGTTGTAAACGATGTTAATTATGAAGGATCACAATCTCTAGCACTAGCAATAGATGATCAATATCCAGAACAAATTTATAATAATATAATTACAGCCTCAATTGGAGCTTTTTATAACAAGGAATCATTATCGTCTGATAATATTGAGTTTGTTATGATGCCAATTATGGATAATAAAACGATGTATCAAATTTCAGTTTCAGATTTTGAAAAAAGATTTTATCGTGATCAAATAACTGTATTCTCAGATGATAGAACGATTTATATTTCAGATTTTAATACAAATAATTTTGTATCTTCTGGTGTCAAAATTTCTAACAACACATGGTATAAAGTCAAAATAGAATATAAACCCAATAAGGTTAATTATTATATAGATGGTAAAAATGTTTTTTCTCGTAATTCTTCTGGATTAGAAGATCAAATAGCGAATTATATAGATTTTATGCATTCAAATTCTACTAATTCTACTAAACTGAGAATAGATAATGTTATTTTAGGGAACGGTTCTTTAAATATTAATGATATTGATAAAGAATCTTCGATAAAAATATATCCTAATCCAGTTTCAGATTTTATAAATATAAATAACACATCATCAGAAAAAATAGAATCAATAACAATTGGAGATTTAACAGGAAGAACAGTTAAATATGTTGATAGTAAATCATCAATAATTGATATTCAGTCTTTACCAAATGGAGTTTATCTTTTAAAAATTAAAACAAATAAAGGAATGAAGATTGAAAAAATTATTAAAAAATAAATTTTTGGAGAAATATTTTATAAAATTATATAAGTGGAACATAATGTTCCTCTTTTTTTATGTTCAAAATTCTTATATAAAACTGTTTTATAAATTTTAATTCGATGAAAAGTTTAAATTCCTGAATTAATATCATAACATAAAATATATCATATCAAATATAAAGCTAAGGCTATGAAAGAGAGAAAAATGTACAAAAATTATCTGTAAATTAGCAATTCAAATTTTTTTTAATACATTATTTAATAAACAAATGAGAATAGCAGTCGTAGGCGCTACCGGAATGGTCGGCAGAGTTATGCTCCAAGTTTTGGAAGAAAGAAATTTTCCAATCACTGAAATTATCCCAGTAGCATCAGAAAGATCAATAGGAAAAACTATTGAGTACAAAGGAAAAGAATACAAAATTGTATCAATGCAGGATGCTGTAGAAATGCGACCAGATATCGCAATTTTTTCAGCAGGTGGAGAAACTTCCAAACAGTGGGCGCCTAAGTTTGCAGAAGTTGGAACAACTGTAATTGATAATTCTTCAGCTTGGAGAATGGATCCTAATTGTCCGTTGGTTGTACCAGAAATTAATGCAGATGTTTTAACAACAAATGATAAAATAATTGCAAATCCTAATTGTTCTACAATTCAATTGGTGATGGTTTTAAATCCTTTACACAAAAAATATAGAATAAAACGCGTTGTAGTCTCTACTTATCAATCTGTTACAGGAACAGGAAAAGATGCTGTAGAACAATTGAATGGAGAAATAGAAGGACGCGATGTTGCAAAAGTTTATCCTTATCAAATATTCAAAAATGCATTGCCACATTGTGATGTTTTTGATGAAGAAACAGGATATACAAAAGAAGAATTAAAACTGACTCGTGAACCACGTAAAATTATGCGTGTTGATGAAATGAATATCACCGCAACTGCAGTTCGTGTTCCGGTGCAAGGAGGACATTCGGAATCTGTTAATATCGAATTTGAAAATGATTTTGATTTATCAGAAGTTCGCAAATTATTATCAGAACAAGAAGGAGTTGTTTTACAAGATAATCCAGATACACATACTTATCCTATGGCATTTTATTCAGAAGGTAAAGATGATGTTTTTGTAGGACGTATTCGTCGTGATATGTCTCAAGCAAATACTTTAAATTGTTGGATTGTCGCAGATAATTTAAGAAAAGGAGCAGCAACAAATGCTGTACAAATTGCCGAATACTTGGTGAAAAATAAATTAGTAGAGTAAAATTTTTAATTTAGAATCTCTAAAAAAGAAAAAAATCTGATATAAAATACATTATATCAGATTTTTTTGGAAAAAATAATTTATTTTTGGTTAAGACTAACAATAAATTATATGAAAAATCTATTTACTATTCTTTTTTTTAATTTTATAATTTTTGTCTTTGGACAAACATTAGATCCTCCCAAATTTTCTAAAACAAGTGGTTTTTATAATAAAGAATTCAATTTAGAATTATCACATTCAGATCCTGATGTTAAAATTATTTATACAATTGATTCTTCAGATCCAGATATTCTTAATTTAGAAGGAAAAACTTATCGATATAAAAAACAATATCCAGAATTTGCGGAAGATCTTCCTTTTGAATTTTTTGAAAATACACTAAAATCGAATTTATATTCAAATTCAATTCAAGTATATGATAGATCTAATGAGGAGAATAGAATTTCGAATATATCAACATCATTTCAAAAAAATCAGTACTTCCCAACAGAAAAGATGGACAAAGGTTTTGTAGTAAGAGCTAAGGCTTATAAGGATAATAAGTCTTATTCAGAAACAATTACCAATGTATATTTTATAAACAAAGCATATACCTTACCTGTAGTTAGTATTAGTGTAAACGATGATGCTTTATTTGGTTATGAAAAAGGATTATTTGTAGCAGGTAAAAAATTTGATGATTGGAGATTAACGAATTCTACTGATATAGCTGGATCATGGACTTCAGCTAATTATTGGGAATCTGGTTCTTCATCAGAAGCTCCTGTAAACTTTATTTATTTAGTTGATCAAAAAGAAAAAATTAATCAAACAGTAGGAGTTCGAAATCATGGAAATGGCTCAAGACATTTCAAAAATAGATCATTTCGTATTTATGCGAAATCAGACTATGGTAAGAAGGATTTAAAATATAAATTTTTTAAAGATTATGATATTAATAAATTCAAACGATTAATTTTAAGAAATTCAGGACAAGATACATCTCTTACTTTATTTAGAGATGCTTTTGCTCAGAAATTGAACGAACATTTGAATTTTGATACGCAAAATTATCAACCTGTTGTAAGCTTTATTAACGGAGAATATTATGGGATTTATAATTTAAGAGAAAGATTTGATGAAAAATATTTGGAAGAGATTTATGGAATCAAAGAAAAAGAAATTGATTATATAGAACAAACACATGTTGTTGAAGCTTCAATTGGTGATCTTAATTTTTATAATGAAACACTAAATTTTTTTAAAAATAATGATTTATCAAGTAATGAAAATTATCAAAAAGCTGTAACATACGTAGATGAAATAAATTTTTCAGATTATCATATAGCACAGATTTTTGTAGCAAATTATGATTGGCCATATAATAACAATGAATTTTTTAGAAAAAGAGTTTCTTATTCTCCAAAAGCAGCTTATGGGCAAGACGGAAGATTCAGATGGTTAATGAAAGATTTGGATGTAAGTTTCAACGGGAACCAATATTGGGTACCAAACTCTTATACGCACAATACATTAGAGCAAGCAATATCTTCAAATAATTATTTAGGAGAAAAATATGAAAACCATATTTTGATAGGATTATTAAAAAATGAAAGTTTTAAAAACTATTTCATCAATCGTTTTTCAGACTTATTAAACACAACTTATAAAGAAAATCATGTTATAAACTTGATTAACTTAATGCAAAATAATATTCGTCAAGAAATGCCTAAAAACATTAAACGTTGGAATTTTATAAATTCAATGGATGATTGGGAAGCTAGTGTTGAATTAATGAGAAAATTTGCAAGATTACGTCCAGATTTTCAGAAAAAGCATTTAACGGATTATTTTAATCTTGAAGGAAATTATAAATTAACAACTCAAATAAATAACAAAGAACAAGGTTTTGTAAAAGTTAATACGATAGAAATTAACAATTCAACAATTGGTATTGAAGAAGATTATCAAAATTGGAGCGGAGATTATTTCAAATCTGTTCCAGTAACATTAGAAGCAATTGCATTACCAGGATATAAATTTTCTCATTGGGAAGGTGATTTAGAATCTAATGATCAAAAAATTATAATCAATCCTTCACAAAACTTTTATGTGAAAGCTATTTTTGAAAAAACTTTAGGAATTGGCGACTTAGATAAAGTTGATTTTATGATCTATCCGAATCCAGTACAAGAGATATTAAACGTAGTATCAAGTTCTAAAAGTAAAATTGAATATAAGATATCAAATATTATTGGACAAACTGTTGAACATAACTCAACAAATAATCAACAAATAAATGTTAGCAAACTTAAACAGGGTGTATACATTATCCAGTTAACTCAAGATAATAAAAGGATAACTAAAAAATTTATAAAAAAATAATAGAAAAAGTCGCTAAACAGCGACTTTTTTATTTTTAATGAATAAGTTTTTAGAACTTTAACAAATATTTTACGTTAATGATGCAACCATAAACGTAATTTTCGCATCTAAACAATAAGAAAGAAAAGAATTTTGGACGAAAAACAACTGATAAAAGCTTGTATCAATAACGATTCGAAAGCACAACGTATGCTTTATGAAAAATATGATGCGCGATTTTTTACGGTTTGTAAACGATATTTTACCGATATACAACAAGCAGAAGATGCATTGGTAAAAGGATTTTTGAAAATATTTCAGAATCTAGAGAATTATTCGTTCGAAGGAAGTTTTGAAGGATGGATGCGCAGAATTATGATTAATGAATGTTTGATGGAGTTACGAAAAAATAAAATTTTTCATCTTAATGTAGACGATTACTCCTCCTCTATTTCATCCAATCAAGAAGCTTCGCAACAAATAGAAGAAGATGATCTAATGAAGCTTCTCGATTATTTACCAGAAGGTTGTCGCCTTGTGTTTACGCTTTTTGTTATTGAAGGTTATAAACATAAAGAAATTGCCGAAAGTTTAGGAATTACAGAAGGAACATCGAAATCGCAACTCAATTTAGCGAAATCGAAATTGAAGGAAATGTTAAGTAAAAATGACCATATAAAATCAAATATATCGTGAATACAAATGATCCAATAGAAGAATTATTTCGTACAAGAAGTAACGAAACTGTCGGTGAAAAACCGAGAGATTTGGTTTGGAAACGTATTGAATCTGGTTTGCAGAATGAGGAAAAGAAAAAGAAACCTATTCGCGAATTTATTTCGAGTGTATGGTTTTCTGCAGCTGTTTTCGCATTGATTGCAATTCCTTACTTTGTGCTTTTTATCGAAAATATTAATACCGAAAATAAAGAAAATACGCTTGATGTTGTAAAAATAACTATTCCATTTATCAAGCAAACTCCAAAAGAAGAAGAAATAATAGTTTTAGATTCGAAAGAAAAGGATTTGAATAAACCTTTAGAGGTTGTAAAAACAGAGAAAGTTGTTAAAGAACCAACATATAAAGTCATTGAAGAACGTTCAACCAATGAAGTTGCTGATGAAAACTATTTTCCTCAATTAGCTAAAGCTGCTTCTATAGAAGCACCAATTAATTTATCAGCACCACAATCTATGGAAGCACGTTCGAAGGTTTTAGATTCAATTGAAAATGGAGAACAATTTGCAAAAGCAAGTTGTCCAAATTTGAGATCTTTAAAGGATTCTGTTGCTTCGGATAAATTAACAGAGAAAGCTTCAAAGGTTAAGATTAGAGGTTTTTCTAGACCAAAAGATACTTCTGATGTTATGAAAATGTCTGTTGTTGCGCAACAACGTACAGCGAATACATTGCCGCAAACAATTTCGGGTGTAGAAGTTTCTCCTAAAAAAGCAGCTGTTGATAAATCTTCGATAATTTATAAACCATTGAAGTTTACAGTAAAAACAGATATTTTACGTACGAATTTCAAGTTACAGAAGAAATCAAAAGATAAATTAAAGTTTAAAAGCACAACCAATAATCTTATTATCTTATTTGAAAAGGGAACGGATAAAATTATTTTAACAACCAATGAACCAAAGGTTGATCCAACACTTTTAGGTGTTTTGGAGAAGAATAAAACGGAAATTTTCACGTATTACAATAAATAAAGAAGGTTCGCTAACAGCGAACCCATTTTATTTATTCCCGTATAATTTAATTGCATTTTCTTTATCTTGATTCATCGCAGCGATTAAATCCTCCATCGAATTAAATTTCTTTTCATCTCGCAAACGTCCTAAAAATTCAAGTCGAATTGTTTCGCCATAAATTTCTCGATTAAAATTTAGAATATTCACTTCTACTCTATGTTCTCGAGAATTGGTAACCGTTTCGCGAAATCCAATGCTTAATAGTCCTAAATATTTTTGATTATCTACAAAAACATCAACAGCATAAACACCATCTTTTGGGATCAATTTATTGGGATCAACTTGCAAATTAGCTGTAGGAAAACCAAGTGTTCGTCCTATTTTATCGCCATGAACAACTTTTCCAGAAAGTGGATATTTATAGTTAAGCGCTTTATTTGCATAGGAGATATTTCCTTCTATAAGAGCATTTCTAATTTTTGTAGAACTTACTGCTACATCATTTTCTTCGACAGCTTGTAATTGAATTAAATTGAAACCATATTCTTTTGAAAGAACTTGTAATTGTTCAAAATTTCCTTCTCTATTCTTTCCAAAATGATGATCGTATCCGATAACCAAAGTATCAATATGCAATTGATCGACTAAAAATTCTTTGACAAATTCAACAGAAGTTACTTGCGAAAAATCTCTAGTAAATTCTTGAATTACTAAATTTTTTAATCCAAATTGTTGTAATACGGATTCTTTTTCTTCTAAAGTTGTCAGAAATTTAAGATCACAATTTGGTTGTAAAACCATGCGAGGATGTGGATTAAATGTAATCAATACACTCTCTCCATCAATTTCTTTAGCAATTTTATTTAATTGATTTAAAATACTTTGATGACCAATGTGAGCACCATCAAACATACCCAATGTAAGGACAGGACATTTGATTGGTTTGATTTCTTCTATGTATTGATAAACGTTCACTAAAAATGATTTTCCACAAAATTAAGGCTTTCAAATCGAACTTCAAATCTATTTTTAATTTACACTGATTGTAATATTCTGATTATTAAACTAAATATTATGATAAAAATCTTAAAAAGTATATAAATTATAAAATGTTTTTAACATACCTTTGCACCCAAATAAAATAAACTAAATCATTTCATATAATGGCAAATCAAAAGAAAGGTAAGATTGCACAGGTTATTGGACCTGTAATTGACGTTATTTTTGATAACGCAGAAGGCCTTCCAAATATTTATGATGCATTAGAGGTTCCTCGTCAAGGAAAAGAAACATTAATTCTTGAAGTTGAGCAACACATCGGTGAAGATACTGTTCGTTGTATCGCAATGGATAGTTCTGATGGTTTACAAAGAGGTCAAGAAGTTATTGCCTTAGGAAGACCAATTATGGTTCCTATTGGTGAAGATGTTAAAGGACGTGTATTCAATGTAGTTGGAGATGCTATTGATGGTTTAGGGAATTTAGACAAAGAAAATGGTTTACCAATTCACCGTCCAGCTCCAAAATTCGAAGAATTATCAACATCTGCAGAAGTATTATTTACAGGTATTAAAGTAATTGACTTAGTAGAGCCATACGTAAAAGGTGGGAAAATTGGTTTATTTGGTGGTGCCGGAGTAGGTAAAACAGTATTAATTCAGGAGTTAATGAACAATATCGCGAAAGGACACGGAGGTTTATCTGTATTCGCTGGTGTTGGTGAAAGAACTCGTGAAGGAAATGACTTAATGCGTGAGATGATCGAAGCTGGATTAATTAATTACGGTGAAGACTTTATGCATTCTATGGAAGGTGGATCTTGGGATTTATCTAAAGTAAACAACGAAAATATGAAAGAGTCTAAAGCGGCTTTCGTTTTTGGACAAATGAATGAACCTCCAGGTGCACGTGCTCGTGTTGCTTTAACAGGTTTAACATTAGCTGAATATTTCCGTGATGGTGATGGACAAGGTCAAGGACGTGACGTATTATTCTTCGTTGATAATATTTTCCGTTTTACACAAGCAGGATCTGAGGTTTCTGCCTTATTAGGACGTATGCCTTCTGCAGTTGGTTACCAACCAACATTAGCAACAGAAATGGGTGCTATGCAAGAGCGTATTACATCTACTAAAAACGGATCTATTACATCTGTACAAGCTGTATACGTTCCTGCGGATGACTTAACTGACCCTGCGCCAGCTACAACTTTCGCTCACTTAGATGCTACAACAGTATTAGATCGTAAAATTGCGTCATTAGGTATTTACCCAGCGGTAGATCCATTGAATTCTACATCTCGTATCTTATCACCAGCAATTATTGGTAAAGAACATTATGAAACAGCACAACGTGTAAAAGAAATCTTACAACGTTACAATGCTTTACAAGATATCATCGCGATTTTAGGTATGGAAGAGTTATCAGAAGAGGATAAATTAGTTGTACATCGTGCACGTCGTATCCAACGTTTCTTATCTCAACCATTCCACGTTGCAGAACAATTTACAGGTATCCCAGGTGTTTTAGTAGACATTAAAGATACTATCAAAGGATTCAACATGATCCTAGATGGTGAAGTTGATCAATATCCTGAAGCTGCATTCAACTTACGTGGAACAATCGAAGAAGCGATTGAAGCTGGAGAAAAAATGTTAGCAGAAGCTAAATAAGATAATTTAATCATATAAAGAGTGCTTACGTTCCTTTTCTTTTTTTGAAAGTTGCTAAGTACTCTTTTTTTTAAAACAATAGGATTATGCACTTACAAATTATTACGCCAGAATTCGTAGTTTTCGATGCAGAAGTAGATGCTGTTACTTTACCTGGAAAAGATGGTGAATTTCAGTTATTAAATGACCACGCTCCTATCGTTGCAACTTTAGGTGAAGGAACAATAAAAATTAAAGTTCACACAAAAACTTTCGAAGAATTTAACAATCAATCTGGAAAAGTTTACAATTCTCCATCTAACGAATCTACATTATTGTTAGACATCAAAGGAGGAACGATTGAAATGAACAATAATAAAGTAATCGTTTTAGCAAACTAATTACTTTTTTATCATAAAAACTTAAAAGGAGATCAATTTTGATCTCCTTTTTTATTTTTTCCACTTCATCTTTCACTTTTTACTTCAAATATTATTCTGTTAAAATTGTTTTTATAGATTATGAAAGATGTATTTTAAACTTTTTGGTATAAAAATTCTTTTAAAATGTAGTTTGTAGATTTATTTTCTAAATTTATATTAAATATTTTATTATTTAGAAAATTATTCTAATTTCATATTAAATATAAAAACTACTAATTGTAGTTAGTTAGAAATGAGTAAATTTTTTTAAGATGAAGTATAATTCAAAAAAACATTCTTTTGGACACGGCGTCCTACTTCAGAGCATCTATAATTGCATCAATAGTAAAATTCGAATGTGTAGCTGTTAATCGCAGTTAATCAATCTACCTAATTTAATTATTAATCGTAGTCACATTCAAAACAATTTTATTATGTCAACAGAAAAACAATTACATTTCGATACTTTACAAGTACACGCTGGTCAAGAAGTAGATCCAACAACAGGTTCTCGCGCTGTGCCAATTTATCAAACTTCTTCTTATGTGTTCAATGATGCTGAGCATGGAGCAAATTTATTTGCCTTAAAAGAATTTGGTAATATTTATACAAGAATTCAAAATCCAACAACTGACGTTTTCGAAAAACGTATTGCTGCCCTTGAAGGCGGAGTTGCGGCATTAGCTGTCTCATCAGGACAAGCAGCACAATTTATTGCATTGAATAATATTTTAGAAACTGGAGATAATTTTGTCTCAGCATCTAATTTATATGGAGGAACTTATAATCAATTCAAAGTTGGATTTAAACGTTTAGGAGTAGAAGCTCGTTTTGCGAAAGATGCAGATCCTTCAATTATAGAATCTTTAATTGACGAGAATACAAAAGCAATTTATGCTGAAACAATAGGAAACCCAAGTTTTAATATTCCAGATTTTGAAGCAATTGCTACAATTGCACAAAAACATAACATTCCATTTATAGTAGATAATACATTCGGTGCAGGTGGTTATATTTTCAAACCATTGCAACATGGAGCAAATATTGTCGTTGAATCTGCAACAAAATGGATCGGAGGACATGGAACTTCGATTGGTGGGGTGATTATTGATGGCGGAAATTATGATTGGGGAAATGGTAAATTCCCTCAGTTCTCTCAACCATCTGAAGGTTATCATGGTTTAGTTTTTTCTGATGTTTTCGGAGTTAATGGACCTTTTGGTAATATTCAGTTTATTATTCGAGCGCGTGTTGAAGGTTTACGTGATTTTGGTCCTGCAATTTCTCCTTTCAATTCATTCTTATTATTACAAGGTTTAGAAACTTTATCTTTAAGAGTTCAGAAACATTTAGATAATACGTTAGAAATTGCACATTGGTTAGAAAATCATCCACAAGTAGAAAAAGTAAATTATCCTGGATTAACATCTTCTCCAAGTCATCATTTGGCAAAAAAATATTTAGAAAATGGTTTTGGAGCTGTATTATCTTTCCAAATAAAAGGAGATTCGGCTAAAGCAAATCAATTTATTGATAGTTTAGAATTAATTAGTCATTTAGCAAATGTTGGCGATGCAAAATCATTAATTATTCATCCATCAGCAACAACTCATCAACAATTAAGTGATGATGAACAAAAATCTGCTGGAGTTTTCCCAGGTTTATTAAGGCTTTCAGTTGGTATCGAATATATTGATGATATTAAAAATGATCTTCAGCAAGCTTTTGATAAAATTAAATAAACAAAGTTTTAGTTATACATTTATTCAGTGGATTTTCATCAATACAATTATACAAAACCATTTCAGTTAGAAAATGGTCAAATTCTCGAAAATTTAACTATTGCATATCACACAGCTGGAACGTTAAACTCCAAAAAAAATAATATAATCTGGGTTTGTCATGCTTTAACGGCAAACTCGGATGTTTTTGATTGGTGGGCTGGTCTTTTTGGAGAAAATGAATTGTTCAATCCAAAAGATCATTTTATCATTTGTGCAAATGTGATAGGATCTAATTACGGAACAACAAATCCTTTGTCTACAAATCCTAAAACAAAAAAGCCTTATTATCGAGATTTCCCTATAATTACGATAAAAGATATGGCAAATGCTCATCAACTTTTAGCCGATTATTTAGAAATATCAAATATTCATTTATTAATAGGAGGTTCACTCGGAGGACAGCAAGCATTAGAATTTACTTTATTAAATAAAGTGAAAGTAGATAATTTAGTATTGTTAGCAACTAATGCTGTACATTCTCCTTGGGGAATTGCTTTCAACGAATCACAACGATTAGCAATTGAAGCAGATTCTAGTTTTTATGAATTGACAAATGATGGAGGAAAAAATGGGTTGATTGCAGCCAGAACTATTGCGATGTTATCTTATCGTACATACACTATATATAATGATAAACAAAAAGACGAGGATTTTATTTCTGATGATTTCAAAGCTTCTTCTTATCAAAAATATCAGGGGCAAAAGTTAGCGAATCGATTTAATGCACATTCATATTGGATACTTTCTAAAGCAATGGATTCACAAAATATAGCACGAAATAGAAATACTTTAGAAGAATCGTTAACTCAAATTTCCTCGAATACATTAGTAATTGGTATTTCTTCAGATATTTTATTTCCACCTTTGGAACAAAAATTTATTGCGAAGCATATTCCAAATGCTAAATATTTCGAAATAGATTCTATTTATGGCCATGATGGTTTTTTGGTTGAATTAGATAAGCTGAATAATATTTTGAGAGAATTAGCATAAACTTTAGTGTTAATAACGTCATCGAAATAATATTTAAAGGTTTTTCTTCGAAGAATATTTCCTATTTTTCTATTATATAAAAGAGCATTTTCGCTTTAAAAAGGCTTATAAAGGGACTCGAACCAAAAAAGTTCAAAAAATATTTATCGTTATACCAGCAAGTTAGGTAG
>NZ_CBCPHV010000008.1:0-106432 GCF_965118635.1 Empedobacter brevis
GTTATTTTATTTAAACATCTTTTAAATTCTATATAAGAAGAAATGGATATTTAGATTAGTGAAAATAGTAAGTCATAAAAAAAGCCCAACCTAAGTTGAGCTTTTAAATATAGATGAAAGGGTATTAATTTACTCGCCTAAATATGCCACTGTTTTGGCATCACCATTAACAGTAACTTTAGTCAAGTTATATTTTGCTAAATTTTTCATTGATTTATCCCATTTTTTTCCGCTTAATGCAGCTTGAGATTTTAAATCATTCAAATCAATGTTTTCGTTTGCTTTTAAAATTTCAATAATTTGAGTTTCTTCTTCTGTCAATTCATAAGCTGGAGCAGCTTTTTCTGGACGCATTTGAGGGAAAAATAAAACTTCTTGTATTGATGGATTGTTTGTTAAGAACATAATTAAACGGTCCATACCGATTCCTAAACCACCTGTAGGAGGCATTCCGTATTCTAATGCACGTAAGAAATCTTGATCGATAAACATTGCTTCGTCATCACCTTTTTCAGATAATTTTAATTGTTCTTCGAAACGCTCACGTTGGTCGATTGGATCATTTAATTCTGAATAAGAGTTTGCGATTTCTTTTCCACAAACCATTAATTCGAAACGTTCTGTTAAATCTGGATTATCACGGTGTTGTTTTGTCAATGGAGACATTTCTTTAGGATAATCTGTAATGAAAGTTGGTTGTATGTAGTTTCCTTCACATTTTTCACCAAAAATTTCATCAATTAATTTTCCTTTACCCATTGTATCATCCACTTCGATTCCCATTTCTTTTGCTGCTTCAAATAATTCAGCTTCAGATTTTCCTTCGATATCAAATCCTGTGAAATCAATAATCGCTTGGCGCATTGTAACACGTTTGTAAGGTGCTTTGAAATCAATTTTATGTTCACCGAAAGTAGCTTCAGAAGTTCCGTTTACAGCGATTGCACAATGCTCTAATAATTGCTCTGTGAAATCCATCATCCAGTTGTAATCTTTGTAAGCAACATAAATTTCCATTGCTGTAAATTCAGGATTGTGCGTACGATCCATTCCTTCGTTACGGAAGTTTTTAGAAAATTCATAAACTCCTTCAAAACCACCAACGATTAATCTTTTTAAGTATAATTCGTTTGCGATTCTTAAATATAATGGAATATCTAATGCATTGTGATGTGTAATAAATGGGCGTGCTGCTGCTCCTCCAGGAATAGATTGTAAGACTGGAGTTTCAACTTCCATATAACCACGATCGTTAAAGAAATTACGCATTGCGTTGAATAAACGTGTACGTTTTAAGAAAATTTCTTTCACATGTGGATTTACAACCATATCTACATAACGCATACGATAACGTAATTCAGGATCTGTAAATGCATCGAATACGTTTCCTTCGTCGTCAGTTTTTACAATTGGTAATGGACGTAAAGTTTTTGATAATAAAGTTAATTTTGTTACATGAACAGAAATTTCACCAACTTTAGTTTTGAATTCATATCCTTCAATTCCAATAAAATCTCCGATATCCATCAATTTTTTGAAAATTGTATTGTATTCAATTCCTTCTTCAGAAGATGAAATATCATCTCTAGAAACATAAAGTTGTATACGACCTTCGCTATCTTGTAATTCTGCGAAAGATGCTTTTCCCATTACTCGAACACTCATCAATCGTCCGGCAAGCTTGACAACCTTTCCTTCTTCGTATTTATCCTTTATTTCTTTTGAATTAGAAGTTATCACGAATTCTTCGGCAGGGTAAGGCTCAACGCCTAAGTCTCTTAATTGTTGTAGTTTTTCTCTACGAATAATTTCTTGTTCAGACAATTGCATAGTGAATATAATTTATATAAAATGAAAGCAAAATTATGAAAAATAATCTTGAATCACGAAGTTTTTATGATTTAATAATGTAAGAAATATCAGTATTGAAGCGAGTTTTAGTCGATCAATTCAAATCGTCGCTCTAATGTATAATCTGTATCTTGAAATTTAACCTTTTTGGTTTCGATACTATACGAAATCCACCCGTTATCTTTTATACGAGAAGTTGTTTTTACGTAATATTTGATATCGTCTTTCAATCTATTTTCAGATGGTGATTCTGTTCCTAATTTTGTAGCTAGATCTTTCAAATAGTTGTACCAAGAATTGGCTAACCATTCGTTATTTGCTTCTTGAAAGCTCGACATTATGTAATTTGTCTGCGAAGCGCCGATTTCGTTTAATTTTAATTCGGTCGTTGCTGGAGTAGGAGAAGTGCTGAATAAATTATCCATGTAAGATTGATAGACAAATGGTACACTTTCTAATGTAAAATTACTTTTTCCATAAAAATGATGGAATTGACGAATATCTTTATCGAATAATTTTACAATATTTTCTTCCGTTGAATATTGTTGAACGTTCTTTTTGATTAATGCGATTGCAGTCGGATTATCTAGATATTTATTTTCTAAATCTTCTGAAGATAAAACCAATTGTTTAATGGTCTTATCTAAATTTGTATAACCCAAAAATCGTCCGTCTTGATCTATTTTAAAAGAAATTGATACATTATTAATTAATGAAACAGGATTATTTAGAAATGATTTAGAATTGAATTGAACATTTCTAAAACTCCATTTTACAATCGTTTCATTTTGATAAATATTTTCAACATCAATAATAACGTTATAAGTATATTCTTCCTGATGCGAAATCGTATCATCTTCCAATTTTACTTCGCTTGTCTTTACAATATATTTCTTCTCATCACCAACATTCCAATAAGTTTTTGGAAAAATAGTGGCTTTCTGTGGTGAATTAAAAATAGTATCATTTTTAATTATTGGAGAAATACTATCTTGAACAGGTTGCTGAGCGAAGATTTTTATCGAAAAAAATAGGAAAAGGAAATAATATGTAAATTTAAATTTCATTCTAATGCGATCAATCTAAGCCAAAAATAAACCAAATTATTCTAAAAGAGGCTTTAAATTCCTAAAAAAATAAAGGTTTAATCATTTAATAATTTAATACTTAAATGATTAACAGTTTTTTTCGCTCCAATATTTAAACTAAACATATATTCTGATCTCAGTAAGATAGAATTCAGATCATATGTATTTTCATATTTTACTTTTAATTCTACTGTTTCTGAATATTTTTTAATTTCCTTTTTTACTTGTTCCTGCGACAAATTCAGCTTTGCATCATTCAGCATATAATAAGCCATTTCTTCCCACAATTTCTCAAAATCGTCTTTGCTCAAATTTTGATCAGAAGCAATTGTATAGGTTCCTTTTTCTTTGTCAATATTTTTTAAATAAGTATTTGTTGTAGAAGAAATAGGAAATCCAAAAATGTTTTCTTGAACAGATTTTCCTTGGTAATTTTCTCCTAATCGGAAATATTGCCCATTGAAATAATTGAAAACATGTATTTCTTGCTCAAAAACATATGGAACATAAGTTTTTGATTTTACCATTTCTTCTATATAAGCAATATTAGCTTTATATTCCTCAGATTTTTTACGTTGTTTCGCAAGTTTATCTGTTATTTGAAGTAATTTTTCTTCAACTTGAGGAATATTCAATAATTCTAAAAATTCGCCAGAAGTGTTTGTAGTAAATTCATATTCTATTCCTTCCGAATTATTGATGAAATCGCGGTAAAATTCATCAGGATCATTCGATTGATTTTTACCATTTATAAAAGTATACTTATTTGCAAAACTATTCTTATCAACCAATTCCATTGATTTATTGGATTGATTGATAACTTTAGAAATTGTATCGTTTACAGAAATCGAAAAGTTACGATCTGTAAATGAATAATTATATATTTTATTTAATTCTAAATTTGGTTTTACCTGAACAGATTTCTCTTCAAAATTTACCTGCGCAAAAAGAGCAGGAGAACATAGTAAAATCAAGGCAAATAGGCTTGTTTTCATTCTCGTTAATAGTTGTACAAATATAGAATGATTATTGAATATCTACGTTATTTATTGAACGAATCATTGTATCAACTGGCTTGGTTTCCGAAATTTCTTTTTCCATCAATGTTCCACCAATTTCTTTTAGTTTTTTTACCTGAGGAATAAATCGGTTTTCCAGCGAACCTACAGCTTTATTGTAGCTTTGTGTTGCTTGGTTAAGATTGTGTCCAACAGTTGCTAAGTGTTGGATAAGAACATTCACACGATTGTATAATTCTATTCCAGCATCACGCATTTGATAAATATTTTCAGCAACGTTTAATTGTTGCCAACTAAAAGCAATTGTACGAAGCATCGTAATTAAAGTCGTTGGTGTTGCAATAATTATTCTATTGTTTAATGCATCTTCTATCAAAGTTCGCTCCAATTCTAACGCAGCACCAAAAGAACTTTCAATTTGTAGATACATTACGACATAGTCGGGCGCTTCTGTATACTGATTCCAATATGCTTTTGAGCTTAGATTCTTTAAATGTTCGCGAACAGCTTTTGCGTGCATTTGTAAATGTTGTTTTCTCAAATTTTCATCTTCCGTTTCGAAAGCAAGCATATATTGGTTCAATGGAACTTTAGAATCAACAATAACTTTCCTATTTCCAGGAAGATTTACAATTAAATCTGGACGAAGCAAACCATTTTCTGATTGAACAGAAGTTTGTTCTTCAAAATCACAGAAAGAAGACATTCCAGCAAATTCTACAACTCGGCGCAAACCTATTTCTCCATATTTTCCTCTTGTATGCGAAGTTTTAAGAGCCGAAACCAATGTATTTGTTTCTTTTTGCAATTTATCGGTTGTGCCGCGCATCGAATCTAAGAAAACTTTGATTTCTGAATAAGCTCCTTCGCGTGCTTTTTCTATTTCAGAAATTTTTCCATCAAACTTATTCAAACTTTCATTCAATGGTTTGATTAATGAATCGATTGCTTGTTGGCGCTTTTCTAAATCATTCTTAGAATCGGAAAAATGTTTATCTAATGTTGTTTTTGCTAAATCAAGAAATTGTTCGTTATTATTTCTAAAAACTTGTGCAGAAAGCGCTTCAAATTGTTCTTTCAAACGTTCGTTTGTTTCGAGCATAAATGATTTTTGTTCTTCAACTGCTTTTATTGCTTCTTGATGACGAACAGTTAATTCTGTATTTTTTTCGCGTTCTTTTTGCCATTGATCCAAATTGAAATTGGCATCATCTTTTATTTCTAAAAGTTCATTTTTAAGTGAATCATATTGTTTTTGAAGTTCTTGGTATTTTATTTCATTTCCGATAATTGCTGAATTTGCTTTCGATTTTGAATATAAAAAACTGATAAGAGCTCCGATAATAAAAAAAAGGATTGCTGTCAGAATAATTGCGCTGTTCATAATCTTAAAATTTAAACAAAGGAACAATTTTATACGACATAAAGTGTCGTTTGATTAATGAAATTTATGTTTAAATTCTTTAATATTTTTGTTGTTAAGAATTTCTAATAGTTTGTTATATGTTTCTTGATCTATTTCTTTATTAGAAAAAATAACGTTAAATAGTGAATTGTCTTTTTTCTCGATGAATAATAAATGTTTGTATTGAACAAAATTTCTTAATTCATCATACTTATGTAAAAAATTGTCAATTTTTATTCCATTTTCTTCGAATATTATATCGAATTCTTTTTTGAATTCTTCTTCCGGAATTGAATTAACATGCTTTTTAAAATTAGAAATTAATTTATTTTTTATATAATAGTAATATACATTTAGTACGATAATTAATAATAAGAAAACAATGCAAAATTCGGCTAAAACGACAGATTTTAAAATTAAAGCTAAAATAAATGATATTAAAGCGAGAAAGATTGTCAAGTTTACAGCGAATGAATTTTTACTTTTTTTAATTTTCATTAATAATTCGACATATATTATATATGCATTAATATAGTTTTTTTTATTAGGAATACAATGTTGTTTCAGCATAAATAAAAGTATAAAAAAAAGGATTTACTTTTAATAAATCCTTTTTATATTATTTGATAGAATCTTGAGATTCATTTCTTAAGTTATCTTTTGTTTCAAAGATTGAGTTCTTGATAATTTGAGAACTTTCATTTAAAATTGGTAAAATCTGGCTTTTTTCTTTTGTTTCTTTAAAACCTAATTCTAAAATTGGATCGATATAATATAAAATACTTGAGGTTAAAAGTAAAGATATTATGAATCCTAAAGCTGCTCCTCCAAATCGATTGATGATTCCTAAACCAACAGCTTCTACTGTTTTTTGTGTAATGCTTGATGCTAATTTTATAGTAAAATACGCAATTGCAAATGTGATAACCAATGCGACTAAAGAAGTTAGGCTATCTGCTACAATGTTGTAAGAATCGACATATACTTCGATAATTTGATAGAATTTGAAACTTAGCCAAATTGCTACAAAAAAACCGACTAAACCAATTAATTGAGAAATAAAACCTTTGAAAAATCCATTGATGAAACCAAAAGCTAATGCAATTAAAATCAGAATATCAAGTTGATTGAAATCTGTCATTAAGCGTTTTGTAATTGATGTTTCTCTGCAATTTTTTTCAATGTATTAACTAAGATATTAATATCATCTTTTGTTGTTTCGTATGAAAAGGAAACACGCAAAGGCGTCATTTGATTGATTTCTTCTTCTGTGTACAATGTTTGCATAACCAATGATACTTTTGCAGCTCCAGAACTACAAGCACTTCCTTGAGAAACAGCAATTCCTGCTAATTCTAATTCGAATCCGATTAATGTATCGTGAAATGGCAATTTGATGCTTAATAAAGCATATAAACTTTGATCTAAATCTTCTGATAATCCATTGAAAGAAACGCCTGGAATAGCTTCTTTTAATTGATCTATTGTATATTGTTTTATTTCTTTGATGTGATTTACATGAGCTTCTAACTCATCAATTGCTAAATCAAAAGCTTTAGAAAGTCCTACAATTCCGTAAACATTTTCTGTACCAGAACGCATTCCTCTTTCTTGTCCGCCTCCAGCGATTAATGGTTTGATATGTGATGCTTTTTTAGCATATAAGAATCCAGCACCTTTTGGACCATGAATTTTATGAGCAGAGCATGAAGCGAAATCTATTCCCAAATCTTGAAAATCTAAATCATAATGTCCAACAGTTTGTACCGTATCTGAATGAAATAATGCATTATTTTCTTGGCATAATTGAGAAATACGTTTAACATCTGTTATATTTCCAATTTCGTTGTTGGCATGCATTAAAGAAACTAAAGTCTTTCTCGATTGATCTTTTAATAATTCTTCTAATTGAGCATAATCAATATCGCCATTCTTTTCAATATTGATGCGGATTACTTCAACTTTTCCACGATTTTCTAAATCTTTAATACTTTCTTGTACACATTTATGCTCCATATCCGAAGTGATGATACGAGTAATATCTAAATCGTTTACACAAGATCGTATAATTGTATTATTAGATTCTGTTCCGCAAGAAGTAAAATAAATTTCGGCAGGAGAAACATTTAAACGCTGAGCAATATTCTTTCGAGCTAATTCTATAAGTGCTTTTGCTTCTCTACCAAAAATGTGGGTAGAAGATGGGTTTCCGAAAACCGTTTTCATCACATTTGTCATTTCGTCAACGACTTCTGGACGAATAGCTGTAGTAGCTGCATTGTCTAAATATACTCTTTGCATTATCGATTATTTACTGTATTGTTGTTTACTTTGAGGTTTTGATCAACAAATTTAAGTAAAATGTAAGTATTGAAAAAGTAAAATGTTATTTAAAACGCATCAAGTCTGATGATAAAAATCTCCATTCAGGAGTAAGTAGTGTGCCTTCTTTTGAAACATACCAAGGCGAAATTAAATCATTGCTTGGATTGGTAAGAATATGAATGTCTTGACTTGGATAATAACTTTGAGCTAATAAGAATATTTTATTTCCTTTTTTGTCTTTTGCTAAATCCATAACCATTACAGCATGGTTTTTTATATTTCCTTTCTGAAAAAATAAATCGCCAATCTGAATATCTTTGATAGAAATAGGTTTCAATAATTCTGAAATTGTGTTAGAACTTGTATTTTCTAAGTAATATTCTAAATATTCCATGTATTTAGAATATGAATAATCTCCTTTCACATAATCAGTAAAAGGAATTGGCTTTGTCGAAACTTTAGCCATTTTATTCATCTCATTATATTTTTTTTCTTGATAAAAATATTCTAAACGCAAACCAATCATTGCTTTTGCATGAAATTGAACATTTTTTTTTGGTTGTTCAAAATCCAAAACTCCAACATAAATATTCGGATTTGGTTTTTTTTGACCGTTGTATGAATAAACAGGCGTATTACTATTTTTAAGTGGAATATTGTTTAACCATTTTCCAAATTTTGTATAGTTTTGATCTCGATCAAAATTTTGTGGAGTTTCAAATCGTTTAAAAATCTTTAATTCACGCGGATGAATAAGACTATGTTCTCCATTTTCTATTAATTCATTATTCGTAGAAGATTTTAGAATATGAGTATTACAAGATGTAAATAGATAAAATAATATTAAAAATATAGAACTAAAAAATTTCATTGAAACGGTAAAAATGTACTATTCTTTGGTTAAGAGTTGAATTTGATCTCTCAACTCAGCTGCTTTTATGAAATCTAAATTTTTTGCAGCTTTTTCCATCTCTTTCTGCAATTTTTGTACCATTTTTTCTTTATCTTCAGTCGAGTAATTTTCGTTAATTTCTGCAGCTTGTTGAATTAAATGTTTTTGTTCATATGGATTTTCTTCAAATTCTGCTGCTGCTAAACTTAATTTAGTAATTTTTTTATTTAAAGCTTGCGGAACTTTGTTGTGTTCTTTGTTGTATTTCATCTGGATTTCACGTCGACGATTGGTTTCATCAATTGTCAATTGCATACTATCCGTAATTTTGTCGGCATACATAATTGCTAATCCATTGATATTTCTCGCTGCACGACCAACCGTTTGTGTTAACGAACGATGACTTCTTAAGAAACCTTCTTTGTCTGCATCTAGAATTGCGACTAAAGAAACTTCCGGTAAATCCAAACCTTCTCTCAAAAGATTAACACCAACTAAAACATCAAATAATCCTGCACGTAAATCAGCCATAATCTGAACACGTTCCAAAGTATCAACATCAGAATGAATATAGCGACAACGAATTCCAAATTTTGTCAAATATTTTGTTAATTCTTCTGCCATTCGTTTCGTAAGAGTTGTAACCAAAACACGCTCGTCTAATTCAACACGTTTATTAATTTCTTCCATCAAATCATCGACTTGATTTTGTGTTGGACGAATTTCTATAATTGGATCTAATAAACCGGTAGGACGAATAACTTGCTCCACAACGATTCCTTCTGATTTTTCTAATTCGTAATTTGCTGGAGTTGCCGAAACATAAATAACTTGATTTTGTAAAGCTTCGAATTCTTCGAACTTTAATGGACGGTTATCCATTGCAGCAGGAAGTCGAAAACCATATTCTACCAAGTTCTCTTTACGAGAGCGATCGCCACCATACATAGCATGAACTTGAGAAACAGTAACGTGCGATTCGTCGATTACCATTAAATAATCTTCTGGAAAATAATCCAATAAACAGAACGGACGAGTTCCTGGTTCGCGACCATCCAAATATCTTGAATAATTCTCGATTCCAGAACAATAACCTAATTCTTTAATCATTTCCAAATCAAATTCTGTACGTTCTTGTAAACGTTTTGCTTCGAGATGTTTTCCGATTTCGTGAAAATATTCAACTTGTTTTCCTAAATCAATTTGAATATCAGCAATTGCTCCATTCAACGTATCTTTAGAAGTTACAAAAAGATTTGCAGGATATATATTAATTTTGTCTAATCTGTTAGTTGTTTTACCCGTTTCTACATTAAAAACAGAAATTTCTTCAATTTCATCTCCAAAGAAATTAATTCTGATTCCATCATCAGCATAAGCAGGAAAAATATCTAATGTATCTCCTTTTATTCTGAAATTTCCACGTTGAAAAATTCCTTCAGTTCTTGAATATAAAGCTTGAACTAATTTATGAAGAAATGCGGTTCTTGAGATAATTTGTCCCGTTTCTATCTGAATTACATTTTTATGAAATTCTGTAGGATTTCCAATACCATATAAACACGAAACAGAAGCTACGACCAAAATATCGCGACGACCAGAAAGTAGGGAAGAAGTTGTACTTAAACGTAACTTTTCGATTTCTTCGTTGATTGATAAATCCTTTTCAATATATGTTCCAGAGGAAGGAATATAGGCTTCTGGTTGATAATAATCGTAGTAAGAAACGAAATACTCGACAGCATTATTCGGAAAAAATTCTTTGAATTCCATGTACAACTGAGCTGCCAATGTTTTGTTATGTGCCAAAACTAATGTTGGACGCTGTACATCTTGCACAACATTTGCAATTGTAAATGTTTTACCAGAACCGGTAACACCCAAAAGTGTTTGATAGCGTTCATTGTTTAGAATACCATTTGATAATTCTTCAATAGCTTTTGGTTGATCACCTGTTGGTTTGAATTCAGAATTTAATTGAAACTGCATTCTACAAATTTACAAAATTTTAGATAAAAATAGGTTGTGATAAATTGTGATTTACAGAAGAAATTGATGAAAAAATAAAAAGGCGACTTTAAGTCACCTTTTCATCAAAACCACAAAAAAATGAGAAAACTGTTTACTAAGTAAACAAACTTCCTTCCATTATTACAAGCTATTGCCCGCTATAACCACTACAAATATAGGTCGGTTTTCTGTGCATGCACAATAATTTGTAATACTTTGTTTTATTGGTGTCGATAAAATATATTTATAATAGTGTGAAACGGTATGAATACAACGTTTTCGTAGATTTTAATAAATTTTATAGTGTCTTTTTTACACTAAATTATTTTCGCTAAATTCCACAGTTTATCTAATTCAGAAATGGATAATTCAGTTAAATCTTGACCATTTTCTTTAGCGATTTCTTCTAATTTTTGAAATCGATGAATAAATTTTTTGTTAGAACGCTCTAAAGCATCTTCAGAATTAATTCCATTAAATCGTCCATAATTAATCAAAGAAAATAGAATATCACCAAATTCCATTTCTTTATCAATAGGATTTTGTTCTTCTTTGAATTCTTTAATTTCTTCTATAATTTTATCAAAAACTTGATTAGAATTTTCAAATTTAAATCCAACACCTTTTACTTTATCTTGAATTCGGTATGCTTTTACCATTGCTGGTAGAGAAGTAGGAACGCCAGAAAGAATCGATTTGTTGCCTTCTTTTAGTTTGATTTGTTCCCAGTTTTGAAGTACTTTTTCTTCAGTATTTGCTTCTACATCTCCATAAATATGCGGATGACGATGAATTAATTTTTCACAAATACCATTTAAAACATCAGCAACGTCGAAATTATTTTGCTCTGATGCTATTTTAGAATAAAAAACTAGGTGAAGAAAAACATCACCTAGTTCTTTTTTTATTTCATCTGAATCTTTTTCGATGATTGCATCCGATAATTCATAAATTTCTTCGATAGATAACGTACGTAACGTTTCCATTGTTTGTTTACGATCCCACGGACATTTTTCACGTAATTCATCCATTATGTCTAACAATCTCTCGAAAGCCTTTAATTGATTTTTACGTGTATTCATCTCTTAATTATTCAGCGTCTTTATCTTTTTTTGCTGTTGTTTTTTTAGCAGCAGTTTTTTTAGCTGGTTTTTCTTCAGCATCTTTTTTGTCAGTAGCCTTTTTTACAGTAGCTTTCTTTTTTGGTTTTTCTTCTACAGCAACTTCTTCTTTAGCTTCTACTTCAGCAACAGGAGCTTCTTGTGCTTGTTGAGCAGCCATTGCAGCTTCTACAGCAGCTAAATCAATGTTTAATAATCCATTTTTGTGTAAGATATTATACCATTGGAATAATTTTTTCAAATCCGAATCATAAACTCTTGAATCGTCATATTCTGGTAAAACCTCTTCCATATATTTACGCAATTCTGCTCCAGAATTTTTGTGGTCGATTGTTTCACCTCCGTTTTCTTTTTTGTAAATTCTAAAGAAAACTTCTGCTAAAGGGTATTCTTGTGAAACACCGTAAATCGCAACGTTGTCTAATAAACTAACATTATAGTTAGATGCGATTGAGATTTTTTTACCTTTTTCTAAATCTTCAACAACGAAACCACCTCTTGTTTGAGAAATTAAACGGTATAATCCTGGTTTTCCTGAAATTGCGATAACTCTTGATAAATCCATATTCTATTATGTTTAAGGGTCTATGAAGGGAATTTCATTTTGTAACTCGTGTTTACTTTCCCTTTTGTTATATTTTTTAATTTATTACTTATTAGTTTCTTTTTAAAGCTCGAAATATAGTCAATAAAAAGTTTTCCTTCCAAATGATCGTATTCGTGTTGAATAACTCGAGCGCGAATATCCGAAAAAGTTTCGGTATGTTTTACCCAATTTTCATCAAAATATTCTAATGTTACAGATTCTGGGCGAGTAACCTCTTCGTGAATGTGAGGAATACTCAAACATCCTTCTGCAAAAGCCCATTCGTCACCTTCAGAACTGTTGATTTTTTTAGGATTGATGAAAACACGTTTAAAGTCTTTCAACTTATCTTTTACATCTTCATAATCTTCATCTTCTTCGAAAGGCGAACAATCAACAACAAATAAACGTATATCTTTTCCGATCTGTGGCGCAGCGATACCAACTCCGTTTGAGTCATACATTGTATCGAACATATTTTCGATCAGTTCTTGTAAATTTTTATAATCTTGATCTATTTCGTGTGAAACTTTACGCAAGATAGGATCTCCGTAAGCTACAACTGGTAATACCATTTTTTGATCTTTTTTTATTAATTTAACGGCAAAGATACAATTTGTTATAGTTTATGTGATAAAAATGATTGTAAAATTATTACAGCACTTACTTTATCTACCATTCCTTTTTCTTGGCGCTTTTTCTTTTTCATGCCTCCTTCAAACATTGCTCGAGATGCCATTTTTGAGGTAAACATCTCATTTTCACGATGAATTTTAATTAAGGGAAACTGTTCAGAAAACTTTTTTAAAAAAGGTTGAATTTGATTTTCAATCTCATTTAATTCTCCCGAAAAACGAACAGATAATCCTACAACAAGATCAGAAACGTTTTCTTTTTCTATATATTGTTTCAAGAAATCCATCAATTTTGAAGTTTCTATTGTATCCAAAGGTGAAGCGATGATTTGCAATTCATCGGTTACAGCTATACCTGTTCTTTTTCCTCCGTAATCTAATGCTAATATTCGTGACATTTGGCAAATTTAAAAAAACGATTCAATAATAAATAATCTCTATGGAAAGGCTTCATATTAATTTTTATATTTGTGACTATTATTAATAATAAATGGAGAATTTAAAACAAATCATAGAAAAAGCTTGGGACAATAGAGAATTGTTACAAGAAGATGCAACACAAACAGCAATTCGTGAAGTAATTGAATTGATCGATAACGGGCAATTACGTTGTGCAGAACCAGTAGGTGATGATTGGCAAGTGAATGAATGGGTGAAAAAAGCAGTTGTAATGTATTTCCCAATTCAGAAAATGGAAACTTTAGAAGCTGGAATTTTCGAATACCATGATAAAATGGAATTGAAACGTAACTATGCAGAAAAAGGGATTCGTGTTGTACCAAATGCAGTTGCTCGTTATGGTGCTTATATTTCTTCTGGAGTTATTTTAATGCCTTCTTATGTAAATATTGGTGCGTATGTAGACGAAGGAACAATGGTGGATACTTGGGCAACAGTAGGTTCTTGTGCACAAATCGGTAAAAATGTTCACTTGTCTGGTGGTGTTGGTATTGGTGGAGTTTTAGAACCATTGCAAGCTGCTCCAGTAATTATAGAAGATAACGCGTTTATTGGTTCTCGTTGTATAGTTGTAGAAGGAGTTCGTGTAGGAAAAGAAGCTGTTTTAGGCGCAAATGTTGTATTAACTGCATCAACTAAAATTATTGACGTAACTGGTAATGATCCAGTCGAGATTAAAGGTTATGTTCCTGCTCGTTCAGTAGTTATTCCAGGTTCTTACACGAAAAAATTCCCTGCAGGTGATTATCAAGTTCCTTGTGCACTAATTATCGGGAAACGTAAAGAATCTACAGATAAAAAAACATCTTTAAATGATGCATTACGTGAACATAATGTAGCAGTTTAATTTAAAACAATAACGTATAGTATTTAGAACGATTTCTTTTAAGCAAAGAAATCGTTTTTTTTAATGTTATATTTTGGTTAAATTTTCATATTATTCGACTTTTGCCAATTATTTGGCGAATCATGAATAAATCAAAAAACACAATTACATTATTTATCCAACGTTTTATTTTAGTTTTGGCAATTTATCAGCTTGTTAGAGTTGGATTTTACTTTTACAATCAGTCTTTTTTTCCTGAAATAAATTCAAAAGTTTTTGTTGGAGGATTTTTGTTTGATCTTTCTATTTTAGGTTATATCAATATTCTTTTTGCAATTTTACATTTATTTCCAGGAAAAATTCAACAAAATAAAACGTATCAAAATTTCTTATTTTACAGCTTTTTTATTGTAAACGGAATTTTTATTTGCTTGAATTTTATCGATTTTGAATATTTTCGTTTTGTAGGTAGAAGAAGTTCATTTTCAATGATTACTGCAGAAGGAATGTCAAACGAAATAGGAGGATTAATCGTTTCATATTTTGTTGATTATTGGAAGATTCCTGTTCTTGTTGCTGTAACTTTTACTTTATTTTGGTTTGCTTTAAAGAAAATAAAATACAAAGAAATTAAAACATCTTCTAATTTGCTTTCTTCTTTAAGTTTATTATTCATGGTGATTTTACTTTTTACATCTGGAAGAGGAATTGATAGAAAACCTTTGAGTATTGTAGATGCTTCTGAATATGGACCAATCGGTACTTCTGCATTGGTTTTAAACACACCATTTACTGTTTTAAAAACCTTGAGTAAAAAAGAGAATTTAAAAGAAGTAAATTATTTTAGTGAAGAGGAAGCAAATGCTATTTTTAATCCTATTCAATCTTTTTCGTACGAAAAATCAAATAAAAAGAATGTCGTTTTATTGATTTTAGAAAGTTTCGGAAGAGAAAATATTCAACGAGGACAAACTCCATTTTTGGATTCATTGATTCAAAAAAGTTATTTTTTCGAAAATGGATTTGCAAACGGGAAATTGTCGATAGATGCAGTTCCTTCAACTATTTCTAGCATTCCGAGTTTAATGAATAAAAGTTTTATTTCGTCTAATTATGCTTTGAATGATGTTTATGGATTACCAAAAATATTGAAAGACAATGGATATGATACTTCTTTTTTTCATGGAGCTTTCAACGGAAGTCAAAATTTTGATCAATATGCAAATATTGCTGGATTTGATCGCTATTATGGAAAAAATGAATACAAAGGACCTGAATCATTTGATGGAAAATGGGGCGTTTTTGATGAAGACTTTTTACAATTTTTCGCAAAAGAATTAACGACATTTAAACAGCCTTTTTTTACAACTTTATTCACTATTTCATCGCATGCACCTTTCACAATTCCTGAAAAATATAAAGGTAAATTTCCTAAAGGAACAACCGAAATTCATGAATCGATTGCGTATACTGATTATGCATTAAAGAATTTTTTTGAATCTGCAGAAAAAATGCCTTGGTTCAATAATACTATTTTTGTTATCACTTCAGATCATACTTCATCTACAGGCGAAGAACTAAAATATAAAAACAATGTTGGGAAATTTAGAATTCCTATTATGTTTTATGTTCCAAACGATCCTTCTATGGTGAAAATAGATAAAAAGAATTTTGAACAAATTGATATTTTGCCAAGTTTAGTCGATTATCTGCAATTAAATACAAAACTAATTTCGTACGGGAAATCTTATAAATCTAAGAAAGATTTTGTTGTGAATTATTTAGATAATGTTTATAATTTAGAAATGGGAGATTTTTATTTGGCTTTTGATGGAACAAAATCATTAGGACTTTATAATTGGAAAAAAGATCCACTTTTGAAAGAGAATTTAATTAAAAAGGATCTAGAAACAAAAGAAAAAATGGAGCGTTTTATAAAAGCGTATATTCAGTCTTTTAATCATAGAGTTTCAAAAAATCAACTGACTATTTAATAAAGAATATATATTTCCTTAGATTTGCGAGACAACACAATCATATGAAGATTTTAATAATTCAGCATAAAATGATCGGAGATGTTTTAATATCTTCTTTGTTGTGCGAAAATATCAAAAAAGCCTATCCAAATGCTATTGTTGATTATTTAATCAACAGTAATACTTTGCCTGTTTTAGAAAATAACCCTTATATCGATAAAAAAATTATTTTTGATGAAAAAGAAAATAAAGGATTGATAAAATTGATAAAATTTTCTAAACATTTGAATGAGAATAATTATGATGTTGTAATTGATGCTTATTCTAAAATTCAGAGTTGGGTTGATGTTTTTATTAATCAAGCTCCTAGAAAAATTTCTTACAAAAAAATAGGTAGAACATTTCTGTATACGGATAATGTGATAAAACATCATTCTCCAAATAGTCATCTTGGTCTTGCGATAGAACATCGTTTAGCACTATTAAAACCTATTGGAATAAAAGAACCTATAGTTACAGAACCGAAATTATATCTGACCGAAAAAGAAATTCAAGCAGCAAAAGAGTTGTTTCGAAAACATCAAGTTGATGAATCACGTAAAACAATTATGATAAGTTTGCTTGGTTCAGATATGTCTAAAACATATCCTTTGGACCAAATGGCAAGAATGGTTGATTTTATTGGACAAAATTATAATGTTAATATTCTATTTAATTATTTTCCAACACAAATTAATCAAGCGAAAGAAGTTTATCAGCAATTATCAGATGTAACGAAATCTAAAGTATATTTTGATTTATTAGGTAATGATTTGCGCGAATTTATAGCTATAGCAAACGAATGTGATTTAATTATTGGAAACGATGGTGGCGCAATCAATATGTCGAAAGCTTTAGGAAAAAAATCATTTATTATTTTTTCTCCTTGGATAGATAAAAATGTTTGGGCAACTTTCGAAGATGGAATTAATCATATAAGTGTTCATTTAAAAGATTATTTTCCTGAAAAACTTCAAAATTTAAGTGATCACCAAATAAAAAAGGATGTTCATGAATTTTATTCAATCTTTGATTTTGAATTGTTTAAAGAAAAATTAGAACTTTTTTTAAACAATAATTTAATAAATGAACAACTTGTAAGCAATAATAAAGTTAAAATAGAAACTAAAAAAGAATCTTGTTCAGAACTAATGCCTACTAAAATATCAGCCTTACTCATTGCATATAATGAAGAGAAAAATATGCAACGTTATCTAAACGATGTTAGTTTCGCAGATGAAATAATCATAGTAGATTCTTATAGTAATGATAAAACAGAAGAAATAGCTCTTCAAAATCCTAAGGTTAAATTTATAAAAAGAAAGTTTGATAATTTTACGAATCAACGGAATTTTGCCATTTCTTTAGCTAATAATGAATGGATCACTTTTTTTGATGCTGATGAAGGAATTCCGAATCATTTAAAAGAAGAAATAGTTTCTACAGTTAATAATCATCCAAAATTTGATGCTTATTACGTTTACAGAAAGTTTTTTTTCAAGAATAGATTTATTAAATATTCTGGAATGCAAAGTGATAAAGCAATACGTCTTTTCAGAAAATCGAAATCTCTATATAAATCAGATCGTATGGTACATGAGATTATCGATTGTAAAGGCGATGTTGGTTTTTTGAAAAATAAATTAGATCATTACACTTTTGATAATGAAAAGGATTATTTAGATAAATTAAATAGTTATTCTCGTTTAAGAGCCAAAGAACTTCGTCTCAAAAATTTAAAACCATCATTTTTTCATTACAAGATAAAGCCGGCTTATAGATTTTTTAATTATTTCGTAATGAGGCTTGGATTTCTAGATGGAAAATATGGTTATACAATTGCAAAGGTACATGCCATTTCAGTTACTAATCGATATAAATATTTAGACGAGATTTATAGAAAAGAGAATCAAGACTTAGGTAAATAAAGAAGTTTAAGATTTTATTATACATTTGTCATATATTAAAAATAATACAATGAAAGCATACGTTTTTCCAGGACAAGGCGCTCAATTCACAGGAATGGGGAAGGACTTGTACGAAAATTCTGAAATCGCAAAAGAATTATTTGATAAAGCCAACGAAATCTTAGGATTTGATATAAAAACAATTATGTTTGAAGGTTCTGCTGAAGATCTAAAACAAACAAAAGTAACTCAACCAGCAGTTTTTTTACATTCTGTTATTTTAGCGAAAATTTTACCAGACTTCAAACCAGAAATGGTTGCTGGGCATTCTTTAGGAGAAATTTCAGCTTTAGTTGCAAATGGAACATTAGATTTTGAATCAGGATTAAAATTAGTATACAAACGTGCATTAGCTATGCAAGCTGCATGTGAAGCAAATCCATCAACAATGGCAGCAATTTTAGGATTAGAAGATAAAATTGTTGAAGATGCTTGTGCAGAAATTGATGGAGTTGTAGTAGCTGCAAATTACAACTGTCCAGGTCAATTAGTGATTTCTGGAGAAATTGAAGCAGTTAATTTAGCATGTGAAAAATTGAAAGAATTAGGTGCAAAACGTGCTTTAGTTTTACCGGTTGGTGGAGCTTTTCATTCACCTTTAATGAAACCTGCCGAAGAAGAATTGGCCAAAGCAATAGAAGAAACTATTTTCAATACGCCTATTTGCCCAGTTTATCAAAATGTAACGACAACAGCTGTTACAGATCCAGCAGAAATTAAGAAAAATTTAATTGCACAATTAACAGCGCCTGTAAAATGGACGCAATCTGTTCAGAATATGATTGCTGATGGAGCAACAGAATTTATCGAAGTTGGTCCAGGAAATACTTTACAAGGTTTAGTAAAAAAAATAAATAGAGAAGTTTCGACTTCTTCTGCACAAATCTAAAATAGATGAAAACATACCGTTCCAATGGAAAATTATTTCTTATCGGGGAATATATTGTGATTGATGGAGCGAAAGCATTTGCATTGCCCACAAAATATGGGCAATGTTTGTTTGTAGAAAATTCTTCAGATACAGAAAATTTTATCAGCTGGAAAGCAGAAAAATATGATGAATCTATTTGGTTTGAAGCAGAATTAAGATTGAATGATTTAGAAATAATTTCTTCAACAAATAATCAATTATCCAAATCATTACAAACTATTTTACAAAAAGCTAAAACATTAAATCCAGTTTTTTTTAATTCTAAAAAAGGTTATCAATGTTTAACAAAGCTAGAATATCCACAAGAATGGGGATTAGGAAGTAGTTCTACATTGATTGATTTAATTGGTCAATGGATTGAAGTAAATCCTTTTGAATTAAATCGATTAACATTTAATACAAGCGGTTATGATATTGCTTGTGCACATCATGATCAACCAATTTTGTTCTCGAACAATCCTATTGAAGTTGAAGAATTAGAGTTGAATTGGGATTTTACAAATCAACTTTATTTTGTTTATCTTAATCAAAAACAAGATACGCAATCGGCTGTTGGGAATCATTATAAAAATAAACCAAAAGATTGGAAAATGATTCACGAACTTTCTGACTTGGTTATTAAAGCAACAGAAGTTAATAATTTAACTGATTTAGAAATTGTTTTAGACGAATATCAAGAAGAATTGGGAAGTTTTATGCAAATTCCACAAGTCAAAGAATTATATTTTTCTGATTATTTAGGAACAGTGAAAAGTCTTGGTACTTGGGGAGGAGATTTTGTTCTGGTAACTTATAGAGAAGGAATGCACGATTATTTTAAAGAAAAAGGATATGATATTATAATTCCATTTTCTGAAATGATAAAAAAATAAAAAAAGCAGATTTGAAACATCAAATCTGCTTTTTTTATTTTTTACCAATCAAGGCTTTCAATTTCTTTTTTCGAGCTTGTTTTTTATGAAACTTTTGTTGAAACTCTTCTGTTTTATTCCACATCGCATCTATTACTAAATCCTCAGGTTTATTAATAAGTTTTGCATATTCTTTTCCCATAATTTCAACCATATCTTTATATGGAGTAAGATGTGAAAAATTCTTTATTCGTAAGTCAAAACTCATCGAATCATGGAAATTCATCCGATTCAAATCCACTAAATAAAACTCGTATTTGTTTTCTCCAATTTGTTTAATTAAAGTATTTCCAGGAGAATGATCCAAAAACTCAATTCCAGCTTCATGCAAATCGAAAGTGAATTTTGTAAATTGTTTTAAGATTTCGTTCCGGTTTTCCCAAGTCGGAATCTCAACTAATTCTCGATAAGTCAAATCAGCTTCAACCAATTCACAGAAATAATAACTATCACGAAAAGTAAAAGCCGTTTTATTTTCGACAAAAGCAATCGGATAAGGTGTTAAAAAACCTAATTTTATCAACTCTTTTGCATATTCATAAGAACGTTCAGCTTTAGATTTTCTAAAAAAACGATAGACAAACTTATTGACAATATTTGGAATTTTGAATGATTTAATTGTAGCAATTTTCCCAGATTCTAATTTCTTTTTTTTGATAGAATTTCTTGTCCCTTTTGCAATATAGTCGTCAATCAAATCGAAATTATCAACAATAGATTTGATTTCGGGTTTCGTGGTTTTATAATTATTATTTACGACAATTTTCTGTGTCATTTTTCAAAATGTTATAATTAATATAGAAAAAATCTATATTTCATTTTAATCTGTCAAAGATATGTCTATTTTTGCTGAAAATACAGACAACTTAAAACAAGTTTTTTAATTTTTATAACCTAACTTATGACTAAGAAAATTCTTTTAGAATCTCATAATCTAAAGAATCAAGCAACCGGTTTTGGAGTTTTTAATTATCAATTGATTAAGGCTTTATCAAAATTAAGTTTTGAAGATGATATTTATTTGTTATCTAAAAAACCTAAAGATTTAAAAGCTGAATTTGGTACTAAATTTCATTACAAAAAATATTATAGTTTAATGCGTAATCCACTTTTTAGAACGCGTGAAAAGTATGATGTTTGGCATTCCTTGAATCAAAATATTAAAGTTGAACCTTTCTATAAACCCAAAAAATACGTTTTGACTATTCATGATGTTAATTTTATGGAAGAAGAATCACTCGATTTTAATTCAGATCGTGTAGAGTTTTTTAGAAAGAAAATAAAAAGAGCTGATGTAATCACATTTATTTCAGAATATGCAAAAGAACAAACATTGCAATATTTTGATATTTCAGGAATTGAAAATACGATTATTCATAATGGTAATTCAATTTCTGATAGATTGGATTGTGAGAGTTTTAAAAGTCCATTAGATATTTCAAAACCATATTTTTACACAATTAGTGCTTTTCTAGAGAAAAAAAACTTTGAATCAATTGTTCAAATGATGAAATTATTACCTGATTTTAATTTAATTATTTCTGGTAATTGCACGAACGCATATGGACAAAAAATAAAGGATTTAATTTCTCGAGAAAAGTTAGAAAATCAAGTTTTTTTGTCAGGTAAAGTTTCTGAACAAGCAAAGCAGTTTTATATGAAGAATTGCGAAGCATTTTTATTTCCTTCTATTGGCGAAGGTTTTGGTTTGCCTCCATTAGAAGCAATGAGTTTTGGTAAACCAATTATTTTATCAGACAAAACCTCATTACCAGAAATTGGAGGCAAAGATGCGTTTTATTGGAATAACTTCGAAGCAGAATACATGAAAAATGTTGTGGAAGATGCGTTGAATAAATATAATGAAAATATAAATTATTTTAGAAATTCATATATTGAAAGAGCAGCAAGTTTTAGTTGGGATAATGCTGCAAAAGAATATTTGAAAATCTATGAAATTTAATATATTATTTTAAAAAAAATCTATTTCATTCAACTTTCCTATAATACCTTTGCATTCAAAATTATAAAATAAAGAAAATGTCAGATATAAATGAAATTGTAGCTAAGCTAAAAGAAGGAGAAACAATGCTATATCCAACCGATACAATTCTTGGATTAGGTTGTGATGCGATGAATGAAGCTGCAATCGAAAAAATTTATCAGATAAAAAATCGTCCGTCTTCCAAATCTTTAATCATTTTGGTTGATTCTCCAAGAATGTTACAAAATATTGTTGAAGTACCAGAATTAGCTTGGGATTTGATAGATTTGAATGAAAAACCACTTACAATAATTTATGATAATCCAAAAGGTTTGCCAGCATCATTAATAGCAGAAGATAATACAATTGCTATTCGATTGACAGATGATTTGTTTTGTAAAAAAATCATAGGAAAATTAGGCGGACCAATTGTGTCAACATCTGCAAATTTATCAGGAGAATCTTCTCCAAAAGTATTTTCAGAAGTTAATCCTTCTATTTTAGAGCGTGTTGACTTTTATCCAACGGAAACAAAAACCTTTGTGCCTCAGTTTACTGCGTCTACAATAATTAAATTAGGTCTAGATAACGAAGTAAAAGTTATCAGAGAGTAGTTTTTTATTTCAAAACTTATACTTTTGCAGAATGAAAATCTTAGAAGCCGTATCAAATCCAATTTTTAAAAATGTAGCAGAAGTTGCTTATGAAATTAATCAAGAAACTTATGTAGTTGGAGGATTTGTACGCGATTATTTATTAAATCGTGGTCAAAAAAAAGACATCGATTTTGTAACAGTAGGAAATGGAATTTTATTGGCTAAAGAATTGGCAAATAAATTAGGACATACATCACAAGTTTCAGTTTTTAAACGTTTCGGAACAGCAATGTTCAAATACAAAGACACGGATTTGGAATTTGTAGGTGCTCGTAAAGAAAGCTATTCAGAAGATAGTCGAAAACCGCATGTAGAAGACGGAACATTGGAAGATGATCAAAAACGTCGCGACTTTACGATTAATACTTTAGCAATTTCGATGAACAAAGAAAATTTTGGAGAATTAATCGATCCTTTTAATGGAGTGGAAGATTTGAATAATAAAATCATCAAAACGCCATTAGAACCGAATGTAACTTATTCTGATGATCCTTTGCGCATGATGCGTGCCATTCGTTTTGCAGCACAATTGGAATTCGAAATCGAAGAAAAATCCTTTCAAGCTATAATTGATAATGCAGATCGTATTAGCATTGTATCTTTTGAACGCGTGATGGATGAATTTCAAAAAATTATGATGACAGATAAACCTTCGGTCGGATTGTTGTTATTAGAACAATCAGGTTTAATGCAGCATATTTTACCTGAATTAGTTGCGTTAAAAGGAATTGAGGAGGTTGAAGGACAGAAACATAAAGATAATTTTTATCATACGTTAGAAGTTGTTGACAACATTTCCATAAATACAGACAATGTGTGGTTGCGTTGGGCAGCGCTGTTGCATGATATTGGAAAAGCAGTAACCAAACGCTTTGATAAAAAAGTAGGTTGGACATTTCATTCTCACGAATTTGTTGGATCTAAAATGGTATTAAAATTGTTCAGAAGACTAAAATTACCATTAGGACCACAAGTAAAATATGTGCAGAAATTAGTCATGATGAGTTCTCGTCCAATCGCTGTTGTAACAGACGATGCAACAGATTCGGCATTACGCAGATTATTGTTTGATGCAGGAGAAGATTTCGACGATTTAATTACGCTTTGTAAAGCTGATATTACAACAAAAAATGAGCGCAAACAGAAACGTTTCAAACAAAATTTTGAAGTTGTAGAACAAAAAATAAAAGATGTTGAAGAACGAGATAGGGTTCGTAATTTTCAACCGCCAATTTCAGGTGAAGAAATCATGAAAATATTTGATATCCAACCAGGAAGAGAAATTGGAATACTAAAAAATGCTATTAAAGAAGCTATTTTAGAAGGAGAAGTCGAAAATAATTATAATTCTGCTTTAGAATTTGTAATTAATATGGGAAAAGATTTAAATTTGGAACCGAAAAATATTTAGAAAGTGATATATAAAATTCGTGTATTCCTTGATGCAAAAGAGGATGTTTTTAGAGACATAGAGATTAAAGAGAAGCAAACTTTATTTACATTGTACAAAGGTATTATTAGTGCTTTTAGTTTACAAGGTGAAGAGTTAGCATCGTTCTATGAAGTAGATGAAGATGGAAACCAAACAAAAGAAATTCCTTTAGAGGATATGTCTGATGATGGTACTGATGAAACAATGGCAGATTTCTATATCAAAGAAGCATTTGCGAATGAAGGAGATCGTATGGCGTTTGTGTATGATTTTATGGAAATGTGGACATTCGTTGCAGAATTAATTTCTATAGAAGATAAACCAGCAGTGCTAAACTATCCATTAACGGTTTATCGTTTCGGTTCAATGCCTCTTAAAGCACCTAAAAAAGACCTTTTGGTTGATTTAGATGACGAAGAAGATATTGATTTTGCTGAAGATGCTGAATTAAATGATTTACAAATCGACGAAGATTTAGACGTAGACGATTTATAAAAACTACAACTAATCAACTTATATATCAAAAAATCTGAATGGAAACATTCAGATTTTTTTTGTACTATATATCAACCTTTTTGATAATTATTTTACTTCCGTAACCAACCATTTTTCCGTAACTTGCATCTACAGATAAAAGAAAGAATCTATGAAACAGCTCCTGTTTTTATTATTAATTTTAACCAATTCGATGCTTATGGCTCAATCCCCAACGATTGATCAAAAGTGGAACGAAATTGACCAACAAATGCAAAATGGTCAATTCAAATCAGTCCAACCAAAGATTGACAAACTAAAAGCTCTATCAAAAAAGCAAAATAATCAACAAAGTTATCTTAAAGCTTTGTTTTATGAAGCAAAAATAAAAGTGGCAACTTCTGATGAAAAAGATGATGTCAACTTCGTTTTTGATTTGTTTAAAAAAGAATTAGACGGAAAATCAAAGGTAGAAAATGCAATCGTTAGTTCGTATTTAGCCGAATTATATCAATTGTATTTTCAAGAAAATCGTTGGAAAATACAAAATCGTACAAATGTCGAAAATCAAGCAACAAATGATGTAAGATTTTGGACAGAAGAAACATTTAATAAAACGATAAACGATTATTTTTCGAAATCAATTCAACCAAAAAATGAATTAATTGCAACAAAGTCTCAAGATTATAAAATGATTTTGAATTTTGTTAATGATAAGAAAAGTGAGCAACAACAACTTGATTTAATGCCTTCGTTATATGATGTTTTGGCTAAAAAATATATCAATTATTTGAATCAGAATGATGATAAAAATAAAGTAAATCAATTATTTACTGATTTAATTCAAGTTAATTCTCAGAAAAATAACGAAAATGCAATTTTGTACAATGAATTGTCTTTATTAGATAATAAGCGAAATTCAATATCAATTGAAGATTATATTAAACAAAAAGAAACATTAGCAACAAAATATCCAAAAGCCTGGTATTCATCTTATATTTATGCAACTTTAGCAATTGATTATTATAACTTGAAAGATGACAAATTAGCGAATATTAATAAGATTTTTGATATACAAACAAAAGTTGCAAAGCTTTATCCAAATTCAGATGAATTAGTAAATCTAAACAATCTAGTTTCGAAGATAAAAGCACAAGAATTAAGTGTAGAAGCAGAGAAATATATCAGCGAAAATCAGAATACGCCAATTCAATTAACACATAAAAATTTAAACAAAGTTTTTGTAAAGGTTTTTGCTTATAACGTAGGTTTTGATAAACAAAATAAAATACAAACGCTAAATGTTTACAATGAAAATCGAATTCCAGAAGCGCAAAATTTTCTGAATAGTTTACAAGTTGTCGATCAATATACGATTGATGTAAAATCTTTTGAGGATTATCAAAATCATTCGACAATTGTTAAATTAAATCCATTGAAATCTGGTCGATACATTGTTTTATTTTCAACTAATCCAGAGTTCGAAATCAATGCAAAAGAGGATATTAATTATTTGAATATAATGGTTTCTAAATATGCGATAAACTCACTAAACGGAAAGGTTTCGGTTGTGAATAGAGAAACAGGAAAGCCAGAAAGTAAGGTTATGGTAGAGTTTTCCAATTTAGCAGATTATGATAAAAAGGAAACAAAAACTTTAACATCGGATAAAGATGGAATCATTATTTTTCCTTCAAGCTGGAATAATTTTCAATATCGAATAAAAGACGAAAATACGATTTATTCAACTTATTATTACAATTATAATCGTAACCATGAAAATGATGATTTTTTTGTTAAGATTTTTACAGATCGTGCGATTTATCGTCCTGGGCAAACTGTTTATTTCAAAACAATTTATTATTTATCAGAAGGTAAAACGAGAAAAGTTATCCCAAATTCTAAACTAACATTTATATTGAATGATGTAAATGGAAAAGAGGTTTCTAAAATCGATTTGACTACGAATGAATTTGGTTCTGCAAACGGAAGTTTTGTTTTACCAAATTCTGGTTTAACAGGAGATTTTAGAATTTATGTAGAAAATGATGATGTTGAAGACCTTGGTTCACATTCTTTCAAAGTAGAAGAATATAAACGTCCAAAATTTAAAGTAGAAATTGAGAAAAATAAAGGTGTTTACAGCTTAAATGATAAGGTAAAAGTAGAAGGAAAAGCAATTGCTTTTTCGGGCGCTAATATCGATAATGCAAAAGTTAAGTACCGTGTTTATCGTCAAGAAATTTTTACGTTTTGGCCTTGGTATCGCTCAATTCCAACTGATCGTGGCGAGCGAGAAGAAATTACATTTGGCGAAACAACAACGAATTCAGAAGGGAAATTTAACTTCAAATTTGTAGCAAAACCAGCTTCAGAGAAAAAGAACGATGAAATAAGAACATACAATTATTTTATCGAAGTTAATGCAACGGATATCAATGGAGAAACACAGTCAGAATCGTCTTCGGTAAAAGTTGGAGATACAAGAATGACATTGAATATTGCTATTCCAGAGAAAACAAAAGCAGCTGATCTGAAAACATTCAAAGTTGAAGTAAAGAACTTGAATGACGAAAAATTAGATGGAAAAGGACATATAGAAATTTATTCTTTAAATGCACCAAAAGAAATTGTTCGTTCTCAAAAATTTACAACAGATTACAATTTTTATTCGAAAGAAGAATTCAAAAAAATCTTTCCAAATGAACCTTATGGCGATGAAATGAATCCGAAAACATGGACAATTAATCAAAAAGTTTTCGAAAGTGATTTTGATACAAAAATTTCAGAAGAAATAAATTTCAATCAAGCATCAAATTTAGAAGAAGGTTATTATGTAATCAAAGGTTTTGTACTAGATGGAGCGCAAAAAGTTGAAGTAGATAAATTGGTTTACATTTCGAATGAAAAGAAAGCAAATGAAATTAAAACACTTTTAGCAGTTTCACAAAATCAATCAACTTTTCAGCCGAAAGATGTTGCAAAAATTGACTTTAAATCTAGTTCTAAAAATACATTTGTGTATTATGAAGTAGAAGCTAATCAAACAATTATAGAGAAAGGTTTCTTAGATTTAAGTAAAAAATCTGTAGTAGAAATTCCAATCAAAGAAGAATATCGTGGCGGAATTTATGTGAATTATGCGATGACGAAATTCAATGATGTACAAACAGGAAGTCTTAGTTTGGCTGTTCCGTTTACAAATAAACAATTGAAAGTTACGGCTGAAGTTTTACGTGATAAATTAACACCAGGAGCAAAAGAAAAATGGCAATTAAAGATTGAAGGACCTAACAAAGACAAAGTTTCGGCTGAGGTTTTAGCAAGTATGTACGATGCTTCTTTGGATCAATTTGCGTCAAATTCTTTAGATTTTAATGCTTATAATTTCACAAATTCAAGAAAAAATAATCCTTTTGATCTTCGTCAATTTTATTCTACAAATCAATCTCGAGTTATTTATTATCGTACAAATTATGATTTTTATGCAAGAGGATATGCAGGATTAGATCTTAATTTATTTGATTTTGGATTTAACCAATATCGCATGAATCGTAGAATGATGAAATCTGTTGCTGCACCAACTTCTACAAATGATAAAGCGAATTTAGAAGATGTTGAGATGGAATCTGCTATTTCTAGTTCAACAATTAATTTAACAGTTCGCGGAGTTTCGTCTTCTGATAATCCAAATGCACTTTATGTTGTAGATGGAGTTGTGTATGATAAAGAACCAAATCTTAATCCTGATGATATTCAATCAATGAATGTGTTAAAAGGAGGAGAAGCAACTGCTATTTATGGTGCAATTGGAGCAAATGGAGTAGTGGTAATTACTACGAAAAAAGGAGCAAACGCAGCTTTAGATAATGTAAAAGCGCGTACAAATCTAAACGAAACAGCATTCTTTTATCCAAATCTAAGAACAGATGCAAACGGAAATGTAATTATAGAATTTACAACGCCAGAAAGTTTAACAGAGTGGAAATTTATGGCGATTGCACATACGCCAGACCTAAAAACAGGTTATTTAGAACAAAATGTTCGTACCCAAAAAGACTTGATGGTTGTACCAAATATGCCACGTTTCTTGCGCGAAGGCGATCAAATTTCGGTTTCATCTAAGATTAATAATTTATCAGATAAGGTATTAAATGGTTCTGCGAAATTGATGTTGTTCGATGCGTTTACCAATCAACCAATTGATGAGAAATTCAAGTTGACTAATGCAGTTCAGAACTTCTCTGTTGCAAAAGGAAATTCAGATCAAGTAACGTGGACAATCAATGTTCCGAAAAATGTAGAAGCAGTTGTTTATCGTGTGGTAGCAACGGCTGGAGATTTTTCTGATGGTGAAGAATCGGCTTTACCAATTTTGACAAATCGCATGATGGTGACAGAAACATTACCGATTTATGTAAAAGAAGGTCAAAAGAAAACATTCCAATTCGATCATTTGATCAACAATAAATCGACTTCATTGGATAATTTCAAATTAACGTTTGAGATGACAACCAATCCAATTTGGTATGCGATTTTCTCGTTGCCTTATTTGCGCGAATATCCTTACGAATGTGCAGAACAAGTGTTCTCTCGTTTATATGGAAATATGATTTCGGAAAAAGTGATTAATTCGAATCCAAAAATTAAAGCTGTTTTTGATGATTGGAACAAAAATGGAGAATTAAAATCGAAATTACAATTGAACCAAGAGTTAAAAAATATCATTTTAGAAGAAACACCTTGGTTGAAAAATGCGGAAAGCGAAGAAGAGCAAATGAAACAAATTGCCGTTTTATTCCAATTGAATCAAATGCAAATGGAAATGAAATCAGCTTTCCAAAAATTATCAGATAAACAATTATCAACTGGTGGTTTTGGTTGGTTTGATGGCGGTCGCGCAAACGAATATATTACAACACACATCGTTTCTGGTTTCGGAAACATGAAAAAAATGAATGTTAATTTCAAAGCATTCGATATTGATGTAAATCCATTAATCAAGAAAGCAATTCAGTTTGTTGATGATGAGAATCTAAAACGTTTCAATGAATTCAAAAAAGATCAAAAATCTTTCAAAGATGTCATGTATTCAGATGGTTTACATTACTTATACGCACGTTCTTTCTTCTTGGACGACTATCCAATGTCAAAAGAATTGGAAGAAATGAGAACAGCAATGTTAAAGAATTTGAATGTTTCTAAACTGGATTTGTCGTTGCAACAAAAAGCAATGGCTGCCATTGTAATGAATCGTTTCGGAATGCAATCTGCTGCAAAAATTGTCGTGAATTCAATCAAAGAAAAAGCAGTAGAATCGGACGAAATGGGAATGTATTGGAAAGAAAATCAACCGGGTTGGTTTTGGTATCAAGCACCTGTAGAAACACAATCGTTGTTGATAGAAGCATTTGCTGAGGTTTCGAATGACGAAAAATCGATAGAAGAAATGAAAGTTTGGTTATTGAAAAATCGTCAAACAAATCAATGGAATTCAACAAAAGCAACAACAAAAGCAGTTTATGCATTAATGAATTTCGGGAAATCTTGGATTGATGCAGAAAAAGGAATTGAAGTGAAAATTGGTAATCAAAATTTTGATTTAGATAAGAATACTCAAGCTGGTTCTGGTTATGTAAAAACTTCTTGGAATAGAGAAGAAATAAAACCAGAAATGGGAAAAGTAGAGGTTTCTAAAACTTCTCCTGGTGTTGCTTGGGGAGCAATGTATTGGCAATATTTCGAAGATTTAGATAAGATAAAATCTGCTGAAACAGGAATCAAGTTCAACAAGAAATTATTCGTAAAATCGAATTCTGCAAATGGTCCAATTCTAAAAGAAATTACAACTTCAACACCAATAAAAGTAGGTGATATTGTAACGGTTCGTTTAGAAATTTCGGTTGATCGTAACATGCAATTTGTCCATATAAAAGATATGCGCGCAAGTGGTTTCGAGCCTGTGAATGTACTTTCTGGTTACAAATGGAAAGGAGAATTTGGGTATTACGAAAGTACACGCGATGCAGCGACAAATTTCTTTGCCGATTTCATGAGAAAAGGAACATATGTTTTTGAATATGATTTGAAAGCGAATAATGCAGGGAATTTCTCGAACGGAATTACATCGATGCAAAATATGTATGCACCAGAATTGAGTGCGCAAAGCGAAGGAATTCGTGTTGAGATTAAATAATCAATTCAAACAATAAATATAAAATGGGCTGAGAGTTTTCTTAGCCCATTTTTAATTATACAGAGATTATAAATAGGTCTAGTTGTAATAAAATCTTTTTGGCGGAGATTATAAATAGGTCTAGTTGTAATGAAATCTTTTTGACGGAGATTAGAAATAGGTCTAGTTGTAATGAAATCTTTTTGATGGAGATTAGAAACAGGTCTAGTTGTAATGAAATCTTTTTGACGGAGATTAGAAATAGGTCTAGTTGTAATGAAATCTTTTTGATGGAGATTAGAAACAGGTCTAGTTGTAATGAAATCTTTTTGATGGAGATTAGAAACAGGTCTAGTTGTAATGAAATCTTTTTGGCGAAGATTAGAAATAGGAGTAGTTATAATGAAATTCTATCTAAATTTTTTTTCAAATAATTTATAGTGATTTTATTTATCTTTAAATCAAATAACACTATATGAAGAAAACATTTCTACTCAATATTATATTAATTCCTTTTATTGGAGTTGCACAATTGCAAACTATTTTTCAATCTAAAATAGATTCTATTTATGAGAAAAATAAAGATGCAATCGGAATTATTGTTCATGTAGAAGCTCCAAAAAATAATATTTCGTGGAGTTATGCGAAAGGGGTTTCGGATACAAGAACGAATGAAATTTTAAATCATCAACAACCGGTTTTAATCGCAAGTAATACGAAACCTTATGTAGCAGCTACAATTTTGAGATTAGTAGAAAAAGGTCAAGTTACAATCAATCAACCAATCAAGAATCTGTTGTCAAAGAAAACAAGAAAAACTTTAGAAAGAGCTGGTTATGATTTGAATGTAATTACAGTAAAACACTTATTGTCGCATACTTCTGGTATTCAGGATTATGTCGATGAAGACTATTTTGAGCTTGTTAACCAACGTCCGAAATATAAATGGACAAAGGAGGAACAAATCAATCGAGCAATGAAAATTGGAACTCTTCAAAAAGTTGGAGAAAAGTTCAGTTATGGTGATATTAATTATTTGCTTTTAGCAGAAATTATTGAGCAAGAATCACATCAACCTTTTTATCTTGCAATGCGAGATTTATTAAAATATAAAGAATTAGATTTAACTAAAACATGGTTCATCGATTTAGAAAAGTATCCACAACAAACACTTCCACTTACACATCAATATGCAGATAAATACAATTGGGATTCTTATGATTTGAATCCTTCATGGGATTTATATGGCGGTGGCGGAATTGCTTCTACAGCGAAGGAATCAGCTTTGTTTTTTCAATATTTATTTAATGGTAAAATTATTCAGGATAAACAAATTTTGGATTTGATGTCTACCTATGTTTTACCTTCGGATCAATCTAAATATTGTTTAGGAATTTATCATTTTGAGATGGGATTTAATGCTTATTATCACGGAGGTTGGTGGGGAACAGATGTGATTTATTCGCCAGAATCTGATGCAACGGTTACTGTTTTTATTTTACAAAAAGGGCTTCAACATATTATCAATCCATTTATAGGGAAGGAATTTCAAAAGTTGTTAATAAAGAATGCTCAAAAAAAGCCTCGTTAGAATTATAACGAGGCTTTTTGAATATTTTATATCTTGAAATTAAAATTCACTTACAAAATGTAATTTTACTGAAGGGAATTTCTCTTGAGTCATTTGTATTGTAAACGCAGAATCGGCCAAGAATACTAATTGATTGAATTTATCTCTTGCCAAATAACGTTGTTTCACACGTTTGAACTCTTGAAATTCTTCTGACTTTTCATTTTCTACCTCAACCCAACAAGCTTTGTGTACAGCAAATGGTTCGTAAGTTGCTTTTGCACCATATTCGTGTTCCAAACGGTACTGGATAACCTCGTATTGTAGCGCACCAACTGTACCAATTACTTTACGATTATTCATTTCTAATGTAAATAATTGCGCAACACCTTCGTCCATTAATTGATCAATACCTTTTTCCAATTGTTTTGCTTTCATTGGATCAGCATTGTTGATGTAACGGAAATGTTCTGGTGAGAAAGCAGGAATCCCTTTGAACGAGAATTTTTCACCTTCTGTTAAGGTATCACCAATTCTGAAATTTCCTGTATCGTGCAATCCAATAATATCTCCTGCGAAAGACTCGTCTACAACTTCTTTTTTGTCGGCAAAGAAAGCATTTGGAGCGGCAAATTTCATGTTTTTGCCTTGGCGAACATGGAAATAGTTTTTGTTACGTTCAAATTTTCCAGAAACGATTTTGATAAATGCCAAACGATCTCGGTGTTTAGGATCCATATTCGCGTGAATTTTGAATACAAAACCAGAGAATTTATTTTCGTAAGGCTCAACAATTCTTAAATCTGTTTCTTTGGATTGTGGTGTAGGAGCAATGTCGACGAAAGCATCTAACAATTCGCGAACCCCAAAATTATTTAAAGCAGAACCGAAAAATACAGGTTGTAAATTTCCGTCCATATATTCTTGCATATCAAATTCTGGATAAACACCGTCAATTAAATCAATCTCATTACGAAGATTTTCAGCATATGTTTCTCCGATTAATGTATCAAATTCTGGGCTTGATAAATCTTCGACTTTTATTGTTTCAGAGATTTTTTGTTTGTTATCCCCAGAAAAAATATTGATGTTCTTTTCCCAAATGTTGTAAATCCCTTTGAAAGTTGCACCAATACCAATTGGCCAAGAAAGTGGCGTAACGTGTAAGTCTAATTTTTGTTCTACTTCGTCCATCAAGTCGAATGCATCTTTTCCTTCGCGGTCCATTTTATTAATAAAAACCAACATCGGAATTTTGCGCATACGACAAACTTCTACCAATTTGATTGTTTGTTCCTCAACCCCTTTTGCAACGTCGATTACTACAATAGCAGAATCTACAGCAGTTAAAGTACGGAAAGTGTCTTCAGCAAAATCCTTGTGACCAGGAGTATCTAAGATATTAATCTTTTTGCCTTTGTATTCAAAAGCCAAAACCGAAGTCGCAACAGAAATACCACGTTGACGTTCGATTTCCATAAAATCGGATGTTGCACCTTTTTTTATTTTGTTACTTTTTACAGCACCAGCTTCCTGTATTGCCCCCCCAAAAAGTAATAACTTCTCTGTTAAAGTTGTTTTACCAGCATCGGGATGGGCAATAATCCCAAAGGTTTTTCTTTTATTTATTTCTTGTTCTAAAGACATCTTAATCAAATTTTCAGGATGCAAAGATAGTTTATCTCAATAAAAATAGAAACATTATGCTTGATAGAATATTCTAAAGTAAATTCCGTTATTCTAAAATATAGTTGATGATAGAATTATGAAAAAGATATTTTACTTTTTGCTGTTGATGATTAGCGGGTTTGTTTGGGGGCAAATTAATCAGTTTAATAATTTGTGTTCAAATAATACTAATTTGACTTTTACGGGAGATTTTAACACGAAAAAATTTAGAACACCTTCAAATTCTAGTTGTAATAAAGATGATTCGGATATTTATAAAAGTATAAATTACTATAAGGTAACTAGTGGAGGTAGTTTTGAATTTGATTATGATTTTACATCAGGAAGTCCTGTAAATTTTCATGTTTGGGTTTTATCAGAATCAGAAATACAAGATTTTTTCTCAGATACTGCAACAAAAAATGCTTCTATACGACATTCTTATAGTTCAACAGGTTCAAGGAGAGGATTGTTTAAGGAAGCTACAGATGAATGTGAGTATTATGATGAAAAAAATGATCATGCAGATGGTAAATTAAAACCAATCAATGTTACAGCTGGGCAATATATAGTTATTGGGTTTGTAACGAGAGATGCAAATGCAAAAATAAATAATGTAATTAGAGGAGGAACAGCTCAAGTTTGTGAACCTGAGCCAGGAGGAGGAGTAATTCCAGATTTTAATAATTTATGTTTCGGAGAGCAAGCTACATACAAGCAAGTTGTTGATGCTGTAAAAACAAATTCTAATCTAAGTGACATTAAATTATATACAGATAATACATTTAGTAATTTAATAGATGATCCATCAACAATTTTTAATACAAATACAATCCTATATGCACAAGTACGTGATGATGCGGGAAGTCTAAAATTTATTTATACAATTCCGATAGTTTTTAAATCGATTATTTACTATAATTTAATAGAAGCAAAAGAAGAATTTTGTAGCTCTGATAAAACTTTTTCAAAAGAACAATTAATCTATAAAGTTTCTCCAACAATTGCTTCTGACAAATATTCGGATTACGAAGTATATTTAAATAATGTAAAAGTAGAAGCTCCTATTGTTTTACAAAATGAAACCATATACAGTGTTAAATTAAGTTATATTGGTACGGAATTTTGTCCAATAACACCATTTTCTGAATCAGTCAATTTTGAATTAAAAAATTCAAATCCAACTTTAGAAACTGGTAAATCAGCAGAAGTTTGTAATTCAGAAACTTTATCAGAAGCTGATATTTTATTAGCTCTAGGAGTTGATGCGACTAGTTATAAATTAGTGAATATGCCAGCTACACCTTACGATTTTGAAGGAAATGAAGCAAAGTTTAAAGTTCAGATTGTAGATAAAGTAAATGAAAATTGTAAAAGTAATATTGTAGATTTTAAAGTCATTAGAAAACCTAATATTGTACTTAATAGTTTACCAAATTTTGAAAAATGTAGAAGTGAATTCTCATTTTTTGATTTTCGAGATAAAATAGATGAAGTAAAAAACTTTGATTCTAATATTAATTTAACCATTAATTACAATGGAATAAATTACACAGAAACTCAATTACAGAGTTTATATGATTTAATTTTAGGAACAACTGATAAAACAAATTTTAATTTATTAATTACAGGTAATCAAATTGGTTTTTGTGAGTTAACAGTACCATTAACAATAATATTAAATAAGTCTTCTGTTCCAAGAAAATCGTTTGATGTTTTATTGAGTCCAGGCTGTTTAGGTGTTACTCAAGATTATACTTTTTCAGTAGTCGAAATAAAAGAACATATTAAAGGATATTTAGGATTTACAAATATTTCGGATTTTGAAATTTTGAATTCAGATGCAACATCATTTCAACCTGTAAATGTGTTAGCGAATTCTAATAAAACCTTAATTTTTAAAATTAGAAACAAATCAGAAACTTGTTTATCAGAAGAAATGTATTTGATCGTAGAAACAGTCAACAAACCAAATGTTAATGATAAGACTTATTCAACTAAATTCTGCGAAGGAGAAATCTTAACAATTAATGATGATTTATTGAAAAATTACTTTGGTCCAAATGTTTTTGATTATAAAATATTCATTGAAGGAGTAGAATATATAGAAGGAAATCCAATTCAAAAAAGATTAAATACTTTTTTGAATATTTCAATTGAGTTCAAAAATAGATTAAGTGAATCGTGTTCAACAATTGTGAATTTAACGATCAATAAAAAACCAGATTTAATAGTTGATATTGCAGCTTTAGAAAGCTACACAAAAGATAATCCAATTATTTATTGTGAAGAGAATAATCATGATGCTAAAAATGAAATAAATCGTGTCATTGATTACATTAAAAATTATTACAGAATACAATATCCTAATCTGGATGCGAAATCTTCGGATGGTGAAATTTTGGCTCAATTCAATTCAGATAAAGGAGAAGTTATAGTCGATTTCGAAGATCCTAATTTTTGTGGAATAGCTTCAATAAAATTCTTTTATCAAAAAAATACTTTGCCAGCGTTTGATATTCCAACTTCAGCAGAAGTTTGTACAGATACAAAGTATATTCTAGATTTTGAAGAATTAGCTAAAGAGAAAGGATTGAATGTTGATGATTATAATTTTGTAGTAAATGGAATTGATAAAAATCAAATTTCAACTTATAAATACGAATTAGGCGTTGGAGATCACACGATTACAATTAGTAATAAAGATTCAGGTTGTCCGAAAGTATTTAATTTGAACTTAAAAAGTTCAGAACTACCAGCTATTGATAAGATTAAAATCAATGAAAAAAGCGTAATTGTTTTAACAAAAACAAAAGGGAAATTAGAATATGCGTTGTTTGATTCTACAGGGAAAGTAATTGTTGATTGGCAAAAGAACAATGAATTAATAATTCCAGATAATATTCTTGATAATGATTTTACAGTAAAAGTAAGATTGAATAATTGTGGTATTAAAGAACGTAAAAACGTTATTTATCTTGCGTTACCAAATGTTGTAACGCCAAATAATGATGGTTATAATGATGTTTGGCAACCAATGATAAAGGATGGTAAAGTTAACGATACATTAAATTCGTACAAATTGATTATTTTTGACCGTTACGGGAAAACTATTTTATCTCAAGAAGGCACAAATATTATCAAATGGGATGGAACGCTTAATGGGCAAGCTGTACCAGACGGAACTTATTGGTATTTATTAGAATTTTCAAAACAATCAGATGATATGCAAGTTCAATATTCTGGTAGTATATTAGTTAAACGTAAAATCAAATAATTGATTAAACACATTTATGAAAAAATTATCACTATTTATATTCACTTTATTTTCAATAACAAAAGTTGACGCACAGCAAGGATTACCATTTTACAACCATTATTTGGTGAGTGATAAAATGTTGATTAATCCATCTTATGCCGGACAAGATCCAAATGTGATTTCTATAACAGGAACACATCGTAATCAATGGGACGATTTGCCCGATAGTCCAAGTACACAAACTGTAAGTGCGCACGGAATTATTGTAGATCGATTGGCATTAGGAATGCAGTTTTTTAACGATAGAAATGGAGCTGTTAAAATGACTGGCTTCGGAATTAATGCAGCCTATCATATTCCAATTGATGACAGAAGTTATGACGGTGACGAAATAAATGTTTTCTCTTTTGGAGTTGGCGCTTCAAACGTTTCTCAACGTTTTGATTATTCCAAAATTATAGCAGAAGATCCAAACGATCCTGCTTTGCAAGAAGATAAATATTCTACTTTTTTTGCCAATGTCGGATTGTCTTTTAAATATGCAGGTTTCTTTGGTGGAGTTTCTGTTTTGGATATTCCTTTAAGTCAGAATGTGTATTATGTTAATAATATAGAACCTTTGCCAACGTGGTATTATTTCAATGTTGGATATAAATGGAATGTTGCTGACGGAATTGCATTAGAACCTTCTTTGGTTTATAACTTGAATTCAATTTCAGAACGTCATTTAGATATCAATTTGATGTCGCATATTGGTTTTGGTGACAATAATCAAGGTGTGGATATTGGAGTAGGATACAAGCAAGGAATGGATTCTAAGAATAGTAATCCGTTGTTTATTTCTCCAATCCTAAAGTTTAAAGTAGGTTCTTTAAAAGCTGGAATTTCCTACGATATTGGTTTATCAGATTATCAAGTTGATGGCAGAAAAAATGGAATGTTATTTAGTTTAGGTTTTGATTTACAAAATCCTTGGGGAGCAAGATTTTATTAAATTAAAATATTAATCTTTGATAAAAAAACCTTCCATTTCGGAAGGTTTTTGTTTTATTGTAAAGGTTTGTCCAGATTATTAATCTGAACTTCACGTTTGTAAATATAATAAGGTTGAAGGCTTTCACGTGTTACAATTTTTTGTCCACGTTGCGAACCTGCAAACCTTGTGAAACCAGCTCCAATTCCGAAACCGACTTCGTTTTTCAGAATATAAATTTGACGATAAAAAGGATAAACACCATATTTCAGATTTGGAATAGTTGGCAATGCTAAATTTCCTTTATCATCAGCAATAGATAATATTTTTACCTTTTTTAGATGTTCTTCAACTTTCGGATTCCCTTTATCACTCAAAATATTCAATCCAATAATTCCGATTGCATTTTTGTCTTTTTGTACAAAATCAATCACTTTTTCTGCATCGCCCATTGCCGTTACTTTTGCACCATTTGCACCAGATAATTTTAGTTTTTCATTAACTGTATTATAATTAGCAGAATTTGGATGATCGTAAACAAAAGTTATTTTCGGATCTTTTTTGTACAAATTATCCTTAATATCATTCATTGTTATAGAATTGATTGGATTATCAATAGAAGTAATAAAAACTGTGGCATCCAAAGCAATAACAGATGAGATATATTTTGTAGTTGTTTTATTGAATAAATGTTGTTGTTGCGCTTTTGTTAATGGTTTGCTCACCATCAAAACTGGAATTTTACCTTCGTAAAAATCTTTGATTGCTTTTTCTTCAATTTCTTCGTTAATCGTAATTTTTACATCAGGATAATCAACCATATACATATCTGCCAACGATGTTGCCAAATTCTTAAAACTTGGATCGACAGTCATTGTAAGATTTCCGTATTCATGTAAAGCACGTTTTACAGCAGTTTTTTGTGCTGCTTTTGTTTGTTTTTCTTTGTCTTTACAACTAAAAGTAGAAAAAAGAAGAAGAGCTGAAAGTGAAAGTAAACTAATTTTTTTGATCATTTTTATAAGATTTTATACCGCGATAAACTCGAAAAGCGCCATAAACAATAAATAAAATACCTAGCAACATCGCTTTTGTTTCATCTAATTTGATGATAAAAAACTGATATTTCCAAGTAAAAATTCCGATCAAAAAATAACCGAAACCAATCAATCCGTAAACAATATTCTTATTCATAATTCGCGACGAAGTTACAATTTTATTGTGTTAAGATTGACTTAAAACTTAAATTTTATACGACAAATATGCATTTATTGGCAACTATTTTTGAATAGATATTCAATTTCTTAAATCATAAGAAACCATCACACTCAAAAAAATGAATGCAATGGTTTCAGAAAGAAAAGTATTTTAAATATTATTCGGCAAGCTGAAATTTTACAGGAATAGAAAAAATTAAATTTGCTTCAGAACCATCTTCTAATTTTGCAGGTGTTATTTTTTTACCTCTTCTTAGAATTTGTTTATTGATTCGTTCTAAGGCAGATTTTGCTTCTTTTCCTAAATCTTGGTTACTTCCACTTAGCGGTTTTACTTGCGAGATTTCTCCATTTTTATTCACGATAAATTGCATCTTAGCAACTGCCGAACCAATGTTATTACGAGAAGCTGTTTCAGCAAAATCACTTAATTCTCCTCCTAATTCTTTCGAAATTTTATCGCTCATACATTTTGTCAAAGCAGCATTTCCTTTTTTGCTTTCACTTTCACATCCTGGATAAATAGCCATTATCGCAGCATTCTTAGCTGTGATTGTTGCGTTAGAATTAATAACAAGTTTTACTTCTTTTGGTCCTTCAGGTACTTTTGTGTTTGCTTGGCCAACTTTATTTCCTGTATCACTTACTTCTCCACCACCAACTTGTCCAGTAGAAGCAATTCCTTCTCTATTTTCTGTTCCAAGATCTACTTTTTCTAGTTCCTTAACAGATTTTATTGTTTCTTCAATTTCTGGATTTTCTTTTGGAGTTGGAATGATATGTTTCGCTTGATCTGTCTTCGCTTGAATTGTTTTTTCTTCCTTCGGTGTATCTTCTTTTGGCGGGATTACTTCTTCTTTTTTCTTTTCAGGAGGAATTTCTGGAATAAAAACAGGACAAGCTATTACACCATCATCTCCTTTTGTTATATCATTATTCATGGTTCTGTTATTTGCATAAATAGTTCCACCAGTAATTAATGCAACAATACCAATCCCTACAAAAAGAGATTTCATCAAATCATGGCTTACAACTTGTCTCAGTTGATAAGCACCATATTCTTTATTTCGATTTTCGAAAAGAATGTCTAAAAAAGCTTTGTTACTCATATCAATATAATTTAAGGTTAATGAATCTTTTTTCTTTATAGATTCATCTTTTTGCAAAAAGGTTGGTTGAGGTTTGATAAATTTTCGAAAAAAGTTTAATTTTATTGAAAAGTAGATTTTTATGCAGCTACAAATTAATAAAAAATGTAATCAGAATTGGGACGAAATGAAGGATGCAGATTCGCAACAAAAGTTTTGTGATGTTTGTTCGAAATGTGTTCACGATTTGGATCATTATTCATTCAAAGAATTAAAAAGTTTTCTGAATGATAATCCTGCTGTTTGTGTAAAAATTAAAACCAGAAATTTAGAACAATTTAATTCATACGAAGCTTCAAAATCTATTTCTAATCAATCCAAAAGATGGTTACAACTTTCATCTTTAGTTGGATTTTTAAGTTTTTCAACTATCACAAAAGCACAAATCGAAAATGATTCGATTGTTATTCATGTAATTGTTATTGATAGTTATGGTTTTCTAGCTGCTGATGCTGAGGTTAATTTAAAAAATTCTAATCAAATTGTTTATACAGATGAAAATGGAAAATTTGAGTTAAAAGCTTTAAAAAATCAATCTAATTATGAGATTGAGTATTCTTATCTGGGAGATGAAAAACAATTGTTTGTAACTGAAGACCCTACATTTTGTAGGATTATTTTAAATGAAAATGAAATGAATAATTTAGTAGAAGTTGGTTTAAGTGTTTATAAGAAGACAACTTTTTTGGATAAAACATTAAGAACAATCTTTTGGCCATTTCGACAAATTGGAAAGCTTTTTTAATTCATCCATATGTTTTTCATCATCCTTCTCAATTAATTCGAATAAACTTCGCGTTTCAATTGGTGCATTTCATTGATTAAGTTTATCTTTGTTGCTTAAAAATTTTAAACAAATGCCAAGAATACTTACAGGAGTTCAAGCTACTGGAACTCCGCACTTAGGAAATATTTTAGGAGCAATTTCTCCCGCAATCGAATTAACGGAGAAAGAAGGAAATGATTCTTTCATTTTTATTGCTGATTTACATGCTTTAACGCAAATTAAAGATGCGGAAGTGTTAAAACAAAATACGTACGAAGTGGCTGCAACTTGGCTGGCATTAGGTTTAGATCCTTCGAAAGTAGTTTTTTATCGTCAATCTGATGTAACTGAAACAACAGAATTAACATGGTATTTATTAAACTTCTTTCCATTTCAACGTCTTACTTTAGCGCATTCTTTCAAAGATAAAGCAGATTATTTAGCAGATGTAAATGCAGGATTATTTACCTATCCAATCTTAATGGCTGCGGATATTTTATTGTATGATGCAGAAGTTGTACCAGTTGGTAAAGATCAATTACAACATTTAGAAATTACTCGCAGTGTTGCAGAAAAATTCAATCACCAAATGGGAGAAACATTTGTTTTACCACAAGCTGCAATTGATGAAAATATTATGTTGATTCCTGGTACAGATGGAAACAAAATGTCAAAATCAAGAAATAATTTCATCAATATTTTCTTGCCAGAAAAACAATTGCGCAAGCAAGTAATGTCAATCGAAACAGATTCAACACCTTTAGAAGAGCCAAAAAAACCAGATACGGACAATGTTTTTGCGTTATACAAATTATTAGCAACTCCAGAACAAATAGAGGAAATGCGTCAAAATTATTTGAAAGGAGGTTATGGTTATGGACATGCAAAACAAGCTTTATTCGAATTGATTTTAGAAAAATACGCAACAGCAAGAACTCGTTTTGATGAATTGATGAATGATAAAGCAACGCTAGATGCATTTTTAGAAAATGGAGCTTTAAAAGCAAGAGAAGTAGCACAAAAAGTATTAAAAAGAACAAGAACAAAATTAGGTTTAAAAGCTTAAAATAGGCTTAATTAAGTTTTATATAATCAGTTACATTTTTTCAAAAAATCTTGACTATAAATAATAAAACTTAAACCATTGTTAATATTTATATCGTTCATTATTTTAAGTCATTTTAAATTAAGTATCTTTGTAATATAAAATTAGAGTCAAATGATTAAGGTTTCAGAATCAGCAAAAAATAAAATAATATCACTTTTACAAGAAGAAGGAACTTCTATAGAAGAATCTTTTGTTCGTGTTGGAGTAACAAGCGGAGGATGTTCAGGATTAAACTATAATTTAGAGTTTACAAAAGAACAAAACGCAGACGATAAATTATTCGATGACAATGGCGTAAGAATTTTGGTTGACAAAAAATCGTTCTTATACCTTGTTGGAATGACATTGGAATATTCGGGCGGATTAAACGGAAAAGGTTTTGTGTTTAATAATCCGAATGCATCGCGCACATGTGGTTGTGGTGAAAGTTTTGCAGTTTAAGATGAAAAAAATAGCTTTATTCATCTCGTTTTTGATTGGTTTTGTCGCTTTTGGACAAAATACAATTGTAGAGAAAGATTTGATGGTTTATCAACCAACAGCATCTTCAACAAAATTGAGTAAAGCATATTCAGAACAACTATTTTTCGGTTTGTTTAATGTAAAACCCTTTATAAAAGCGTTGGATTTAAACGAATCTAAAATAAAAACGATTACAATAACCAATGTATCAAATAAAAAAATTGCTTACAAAGCAAATTATGATACAACAGGAAATCTTCTTGATTTTGAATTGACAGATGAGGTTGCAACACCAACAAAAGTGAGTTATACTTACAAAGATGGTGTAATTTCTGCCGAAACAATCGCAAGAAAAGGAAGTGAAGTGAAAACAAATCAGTTCTTTTACGACCAAGAAAATATGTATGTCAAAAATGGAAATAAACTTTTTGATATCATTTGGTTGGAAGGAGATATAATGTTGAAAAAAACATATTTAGAACAAAAAATAGGTTTTGAAGACCGATTAATGCATGATTGTAGAATTACAAAATCATTAGGTCAAGACATTAATAAGATTTGTTATAGTAGTTCAACATTTCAGGTGCCATTAAAAATAAAAGAATATACACCAGATGTTGCACCAAAAACAGAAAAAATTAATTTGGTAGAAGGACCTTGGTCAGAAATTAAATTAATTTCTCAAAATAAATATCAGATTTTGAAAAATAATCAACCACAATTTGAGGTGATTTTAGATCAAAATCAACGATTAAAAGAATTCAAATTTTTAGGAAATAAAGCTGATAAACAGCAACCTTTACAGTTTAATTTTACCTATACATTTTATAAATAATAAGATGAGTAACACTAAATATACAGAAGACGATCTACGTGAAGATCTAGCTAGCCAAAAACAATATGAGTTTGGTTGGACGACTGACATGGAATATGAAGAATTCCCAGTTGGATTGAATGAAGATATCGTACGTGCTATTTCAGCCAAAAAAGAGGAACCTGAGTGGATGACGGAATGGCGTTTAGAAGCCTATCGTGCTTGGGAAAAGATGGAAGAACCAGAATGGGCAAACGTAACTTACGAAAAGCCAGATTTTGATGCAATTACATATTATGCAGCACCGAAACCTAAGAAAGAATTAGCGAGCTTAGATGAGGTTGATCCTGAATTATTAAAAACTTTCGAGAAATTAGGAATCTCTTTAGACGAACAAAAACGTTTATCTGGAGTTGCTATTGATGTAGTTTTTGATTCAGTTTCTGTGAAAACAACTTTCCGCGAAACTTTAGCAGAAAAAGGAATTATTTTCATGTCAATTTCGGAAGCGATTAAAGAGCATCCAGAATTAGTGAAAAAATATATTGGTAAAGTAGTTCCACCAACAGACAACTTTTATGCAGCTTTGAATTCGGCAGTTTTTTCAGACGGATCATTCTGCTATATTCCAAAAGGTGTTCGTTGCCCAATGGAATTATCAACTTATTTCCGTATTAACTCTGCAGGGTCAGGACAATTTGAACGTACTTTATTAATTGCGGACGAAGGTTCTTATGTTTCGTATTTAGAAGGTTGTACTGCTCCAATGCGTGATGAAAACCAATTGCACGCAGCTGTGGTTGAATTAATCGTAATGGATGATGCAGAAATAAAATATTCTACAGTACAAAACTGGTATCCAGGAGATGATAAAGGAAAAGGAGGTGTTTTTAACTTTGTAACAAAACGTGCAATTTGTGAGAAAAATGCAAAAGTATCGTGGACACAAGTCGAAACAGGTTCTGCTGTAACATGGAAATATCCATCTTGTATTTTAAAAGGAGATAATTCAGTTGGTGAGTTTTACTCAATAGCCGTAACAAATAATTTCCAACAAGCAGATACGGGAACAAAAATGATTCATATTGGTAAAAATACTAAATCGACAATTATTTCGAAAGGTATTTCTGCTGGTAAATCTCAAAACTCTTATCGTGGTTTGGTAAAAGTGATGAAGAATGCAGACGGAGCACGTAACTTCTCTCAATGTGATTCTTTGTTAATGGGTAACGAATGTGGAGCACATACTTTCCCTTATATTGAGATAGAAAATAAATCAGCTCAATTAGAACACGAAGCTACAACTTCTAAAATTGGAGAAGATCAATTATTCTATTGTAATCAACGTGGTATTGATACTGAAAAAGCAATTGCATTAATTGTAAATGGATTTAGCCGCGAAGTATTAGACAAATTACCAATGGAATTTGCCGTTGAAGCGAAAAAATTATTAGAAATCTCATTAGAAGGTTCTGTAGGATAGTTTTAGAAACTAGAATTGAGAAGTTAGAAATTAACAATAATAAATAGATATATAGTAGTAGGATTATAAAATCTGACATCTAATATCAAAATCAAGATAATTAAAGAATTATCACATTAACTAATTTACAAATTAGATTATGTTATTAAATATAAAAGACTTACACGCTCGTATTGAAGAGCGCGAAATTTTAAAAGGTTTAAACCTTCAAATTAATCCAGGTGAAGTTCATGCGATTATGGGACCTAACGGAGCTGGAAAATCAACTTTATCTAATGTTATTACAGGTAAAGAAGAATACGAAGTAACTAGTGGTGATATTGAGTTTGAAAATGAATCAATCTTAGAATTAGCACCAGAAGAAAGAGCACAAAAAGGAATTTTTATGTCTTTCCAATATCCAATTGAAATTCCAGGAGTTTCGGTAACAAACTTCATCAAAACTTCTATCAACGAAACGCGTAAAGCACAAGGTTTAGAAGAAATGGGAGCTTCAGAAATGTTGAAATTAATTCGTGAGAAAGCAGATTTATTAGGAATCAAAAAAGATTTCTTATCACGTTCTCTTAACGAAGGTTTTTCGGGAGGAGAGAAAAAACGTAACGAAATTTTTCAAATGTTAATGTTAAACCCAAAATTAGCGATCTTAGATGAAACTGATTCTGGTTTAGATATTGATGCTTTACGTATTGTTGCAGATGGTGTGAATGAATTCAAAAATGAAAACAATGGAGTGTTAGTAATTACACACTACCAACGTTTATTAGACTATATCGTTCCTGACTTTGTACACGTTTTAGCAGACGGAAAAATCATTAAATCTGGTGGTAAAGAATTAGCTTTAGAATTAGAAGCTAAAGGTTACGATTGGGTAAAAGAAGAAGCAGGAATCTAAACATTTTGTAAAATGTAAAATGTATTAAGTCCAAAGTACTTTTTACTTCTTACATAATACATTAATACAATATCTAAAATGATTGATTTAAAAGAAAATTTAGTTTCTCGTCATTTAGTGTTCAACGAAAAAAACAAAGTGAATAAAGGAATCGAAGGTTTACGTCAAGAAGCTATCGAAATCTTTAATCAAAAAGGTTTTCCAACACGTAAAGACGAAGAATGGAAATATACAAATCTTGCTCCTTTGTTGAAGGTGGATTACAAATTATTCCCTGAAGACGAAGTGGCAATTGAGTACAAAGACATTAAGAAATATTTGGTTAATGAAATCGATACTTATACAATCGTATTTATTAACGGTAAATATTCTGCGTTTTTGTCAAACACAACACATGACGAAGCAGATATTTGTGTCTTATCAAGCGCAATGCATAAAACAACTCATCAAGCAGTAATTGAAAATTATTACGGAAAAATTGCAAAAAATGATGATAGTTTAGTTGCGTTAAATACAGCTTTTGCTAAAGATGGAGCTTACATTTATATTCCAAATAATGTAATTTTATCTAAACCAATTCAGATTGTTTATTTTTCGACAGGCGTTGCTCAAGAAGCAATGTATCAACCACGTAATTTGGTTGTAGTTGGAGACAATGCTCAAGTTCAGGTTGTTGAAAGACACCAAACTTTAGACGATAAAGCAAACTTAACAAATGTTGTTACAGAAATAAATGTTGGTCGAAATGCTGAAATTCATTGGTACAAATTTCAGAATGATTCGCATGAAGCTTCTATAATAGATAATACATATATCAACCAGGAAAGAGATTCTCGTGCAAATGTGTTTACATTCGCTTTTGGAGGAAAAATTGTGCGTAACAATTTAAATTTCTCTCAAAATGGAGAAAACTGTAATTCAGTTTTAGACGGAATTACAGTAATCGATGGTAAACAACATGTAGATCATCATACATTTGTAGAACACAATGCACCAAATTGTGAATCGCATGAAATGTACAAAGGAATTTATGATGGAAAAGCACAAGGTGTTTTCAATGGAAAAATCTTTGTACATAAAGAAGCGCAGAAATTAAATGCTTTTCAGCAAAATAATAATGTCTTATTATCAGACGGAGCTTCGATTGATACGAAACCACAATTAGAAATCTTTGCAGACGATGTAAAATGTTCGCACGGATGTACAGTTGGGCAGTTAGAAGAAGAATCATTATTCTACATGCAACAACGTGGTATTCCTAAAAAAGAAGCCAAAGCAATGTTATTATATGCTTTTGCATCAGATGCTTTACAACATGTTGTAATTCCTCAGATTTCAAAGCGTGTAAATACTTTAATTGCAGATAAATTAGGAGTTAGTTTAGATTTCGAATTATAATTGAATGTACGAAAGTATTAAGTCATAAGTATAAAGTTGTAAGTTTACTTACAACTTTTTTTAAACCTAATACATTTTACAAACTACATAATACAACAAAACAATGTCAATAGATATTCAACAAATAAGAAGTCAATTTCCAATTTTAGAAAGAGAAGTCAATGGAAAACCATTGGTTTATTTAGATAATGGAGCAACTTCTCAAAAACCAAAAGTTGTTTTAGATGTTTTAGACGAATATTACGAGAAGTACAATGCAAATGTACACCGAGGAATTCATACATTAAGTCAAGAAGCAACTGATTTGATGGAAGAGTCTCGTCGTAAAATTCAAAAATTTATCAATGCTAAACATGATTACGAAATCATTTTTACGCGTGGAACAACGGAAGGAATTAATTTAGTTTCAAATTCATTACGTAATGTTTTAACGGCTGATGACGAAATTATTATTACCGAAATCGAACATCATTCTAATATTGTTCCGTGGCAATTGTTGTGTCAAAGAACTGGAGCAAAATTGAAATATATTCCGTTAAGCGCAGAAGGAATTTTGGATATTGAAAAATTGGATGATTTATTGACAGATAAAACGAAATTAGTATGTGTTAATCAAGTTTCGAATGCATTAGGAGTTGTCAATCCAATAAAAACGATTATTGAAAAAGCACATGCAAAAGGGGCTTGGGTTCTGATTGATGCAGCGCAATCTGCTCCACATACAATTATAGATGTGCAAGAAATGGATTGTGATTTTTTGGTTTTTTCTGGACATAAAATGTATGGACCAACAGGAATTGGTGTTTTATATGGAAAAGAAGAAATCTTGAACGAATTGCCACCTTTTCATGGAGGAGGAGAGATGATAAAAGATGTAACAATGGAAGTTTCGACTTATGCTTGTTTACCTTTTAAATTCGAAGCTGGAACACCAGATATTGCTGGAATTATTGGACTTGGAGCAGCGGTTGATTTTATCAATTCAATTGGAATGCAAAATATTCACGATTACGAAAAAGAGTTGGTAGATTATACCATTCAACGTTTATCAGAATTTGATGAAGTAGAGATTTATGCTAAAGATGCAGAACATTCTGGAGCAGTTTCTTTCAATTTAAAATTTGATGGCGTTCATTCATCTGATGTCGGAATGATTTTGGACAAAAAAGGAATTGCTGTTCGTACAGGACATCATTGTGCGCAACCAATTATGCATCATTTCAATATTCCGGGAACAGTGCGAGCTTCATTCGCTGTTTACAATACAAAAGAAGAAATAGATACATTTATCGAAGGTTTAAAAACCGCGATAAGAATGTTAGGATAATATATTTTCAATCTTATTTTGAAAACTCATAAAATAATAAAAGGGAAACATTACTGTTTCCCTTTTATTTTAAAAACTAAAGAAGTACAATTTCATCAATTATAATTTCTGTAATCGATTTTTGTTGACCATCTTTATCTTGATAATCTCGGTAAGTCAATTTGCCCTCTATAGCAAGTTGTTTTCCTTTTTCTACGTGTTTTTCGATTACATTTACAATTGATCCGTAAGCAACTAAATTATGCCAAGTTGTTTGCTGAACTTTCTCACCTTTGCTATTTGTGTAGCTTTCGTTTGTTGCTAAACTAAATTTTGCAAACTTCTTTTCGTTTTCTAATGTTTTAACTTCAGGATTGCTACCAACATTCCCAATTAACTGAACTTTGTTTCTTAATGTACTCATGGCGATAAATAATTTAAAATTAATGTATAACCAAATCTAAGAAATTATTTTTAAAATATTCGTTTTTAATCGTTTAAAGTTTTATATAACATACTCTTTGAATAAATTGTCTAATGTTTTATCAAGATTTGTTGTTTTACCTGGATGCGGACGAGAACTTTGTATCGAAGAACTTCTGACAGCTGTTAACCAACGAAATCGTTCTGGTGTTTCGAAATTAGAAATAGCAGATTCAGGATGAATTCCTTCTGCAATTTTAGACAAAGCATTTAAGTTACTATCAATAAAGTTAAGATCCAATTCATGGCAAAAAGCATTAATTCTATTATCATTGATAAAATATTTTACTTTCAAATAATCTTCCTTTTTCGAAAATAAAATTACTCCAACATTGATAAATTCTTCGCGTTCAACTTTCGGAACTAAACGAAGAATTGCATACTCATATAAGATTTTTTCTTGCATTGTTAGCTTCGTTTATAAAAAGTTCGGTATGTTGTAATCGTGTTTTGATAAATGTTTTGTAAACTGTTCTCATTTCATCATGCGTAGCATGTGTAACTTCTGTTTCTAACCATTCATCAGGAATCAAGTCGACAATTTTATCAATGATTTCATCATTCAAAATAGCTTTAAATTCTTTGTCAACTTCTTCAAGTTTTGTTGCATTTTTCAATAAAACATGATCTTTAATTGGCGTAAAAGGAGCAAGTGAAGCTTTTTCCCAATTGTCCCAAGAATGATGAAAATAAAAAGAAGCACCATGATCGATTAACCATAATTCTTTGTGCCACATTAACATATTTGTATTACGAAAAGTTCGATCTACGTTTGTTAAAAAAGCATCCAACCAAACAATTTGAGAAGATAATTTATCATCAATTTTCATTACAGCAGGATCATAATTAATTGCGCCAGATAAATAATGCAACGCTAAATTAGTTCCTTCACTGAATTTCAATAAATCTTGAATTTCTTCATCGGCTTCCGATTGACCAAAATATTCGTCTAAATTTGCAAAAACTAATTCAGGAACTTTAAATCCTAAAACACGAGCAATTTCGCCACCTAATAATTCGGAAATTAGCATGCGTGGTCCATGTCCAGCTCCTTTAAATTTTAAAACATATTTAAAACCGTCATCTGCATCAACCAATGCAGGCAAAGAACCACCTTCGCGCAAAGGTTGTAAATAGCGTTCAACGGTAACTGTTCTTAACTCAATTTCATTCATTGTATAAAATTACGATGAAAAATTTAAAATAATTTTCACATTTATAATTTTTAAATATCAGGAAACTTATAGACTTTTGAATGTTAAGAAAAAATTAAAATAAGTATAGTTGATTAAACTTGTTAAAATAGGAAAATTTGTAATGCGAAAAAGTATATTCATCGCTGGATTAATAGCGGCTTTTACTTTGGTTGTTGCATTGATTATTCAAGTTTTAACATCTTTTTATATTTATAATTACCAAGGAAATATACCTCGAGATTATCGCATTGCAGTTGTTTTTGGTGCAAAAGTGCAAAAAGATGGTTTGCCAACTCGTTTTTTGAAAGATCGATTGGATGCTGCAATTCGACTTTATAAAGAGGATCAAGTTGATGTAATTCTACTTTCGGGTGAAAAAATTCACGAAAGTTTTAATGAAATTGATGTGATGGAAAAATATCTCTTGGATAGAGGTGTTAAAGTTGAAGATACTTATCTTGATGGTGCAGGTTTGGATACTTACAGCACAATTTATAGAACAAAAAATATTTATCAATTTAATAAAGTAATTTTGATTTCTCAATCATATCATCTAAAACGTGCTTTGTTTTTAGGAAAAGTATTTGGCTTGGATTGTATTGGATATAATGCTGATAATGGACCTTATAAAACCGAAAGTAGACATAGTTTTAGAGAAGTGTTGGCAAATATAAAAGCACTATTGGATATTGGGCAAGAGAGAGCGCCTGAAGTAATTATAGAACCAAAAAAGTAAAGAAAGCAATTAAGATTTATCTTTCTATTTATAGATTTTTATTATTCATATAATGTAAAAAACCGATTCTCAGAATCGGTTTTTTTTATAAAATATATTTTCAATTTTATTTTAAACTCCAATCAACGGCAAAAACAGCTTGTAAAGCTGCAGTTTCTGTTCGAAAACGTTGATGTCCAAGGCTAATTCCTTTAAATTGATGTTCTTCAGCAGAAAGAATCTCTTCTCGTGAGAAATCTCCTTCAGGACCAATCATAATTAAAATATGTTGCGGATTCTCCTTTAAAATATTTTGAAATGGAATTCGTTCAATATCAGCTTCGCAATGTGCAATACATTTGGTAAAACCTTCGAAATCTGATTTGATAAAATCATTAAACTTGGTTAAATCATTTACTTTAGGCAAATAAGCTTTTAAAGATTGCTTTGTTGCAGCTTGAACGATTTTTTCTATTCGTTCAATTTTAATGTTTTTTCGTTCCGAATGAAAAGTTTGTAGAAAAGTAATTTCATCAATACCAATTTCTGTTGCTTTTTCTAAGAAAAACTCCAATCTTTCCATGGTTTTGGTTGGAGCAATAGCAACGTGAAGGTAATAGTTTTTCTTTTCGAAATCAGTTTTTAACTCAATGATTTTTCCTTCTACAGCTTTTTTCGAAATAGCATTTATCTCTACTTTTGCTAAGTTTCCTTTACCATCAGTTACGTGAATTAAATCTCCTTCATTTCCTCGCAAAACTTTAGCAAAATGATGGCTTTCTTCTTCATTTAAAATAGCTGTATCGTGCTCTATTTTTCCAAAAAATAATTTCATTAGATATGGTATTTTGCTACAGATTTTGTTGTACTTTCTGTAAATATTTCTTGATCAAATTTTAAACTTCCAACCATTGCAATCATAGCAGCATTGTCAGTTGTATAGGCGAATTTTGGTATGAATGTTTTCCAACCAAATTCAATTTCACCATCTTTTAAACGTTGTCGAATTTCTGAATTTGCAGAAACGCCACCAGCAATTGCAATTTGTTTAATTCCTGTTATTTCAGTAGCTTTTATTACTTTTTCCATCAAAATATTAACAATTGAATGCTGAATTGAAGCACATAAATCATCGATGTTTTCTTCGATAAAATTAGGATTTGCTTTTACTTCTTTTTGAATAAAGTATAAAATTGAAGTTTTGAAACCGCTAAAACTAAAATTTAATCCATCAATTTTTGGTTTGGCAAATTTGAATTTCAACGGATTTCCTACTTTTGATTTTTGATCAATAATAGGTCCAGCAGGATAAGGTAAATTTAAAATTTTTCCTGCTTTATCAAATGCTTCTCCAGCTGCATCATCAATCGTTTCACCCAAAATTTCCATATCAAAATAATTGTTGATTTTAACAATTTGCGTATGTCCACCAGAAACGGTTAAACATAGAAATGGAAAAGTTGGCTTTTCATCATTAGCATCTTCTATAAAATTTGCCAAAATATGAGCTTGCATATGATTAACCTCAATCAATGGAATATTCAATGATTGGCTGAATGATTTTGCAAAACTTCCGCCAACTAAAAGAGAACCCATTAATCCAGGACCACGTGTATAAGCAATTGCTTTAAGTTCTTCTTTGGTAATATTTGCCTGTTTAATGGCTTGATCTACGACGGGAACAATATTTTGTTGATGTGCTCTCGAAGCTAATTCTGGCACTACGCCACCATATATTTCGTGAATTTTTTGATTCGCCACAACATTAGAAATAATTTTGTTTCCTTCAATTATTGCAGCGCCTGTGTCATCACAAGAAGATTCTATGGCTAAAATGTAGTTTTTATCGCTCATAATTCCTTGTAGAATAAAATTTATAACTTATTTTTACCCTGCAAATATCGTAAATTTAAACCATTGAAAATAGTCAGACGAATAGGAAGATTTTTATTGTCGTTGATGATACTTGTTCTAACCTTAGTTTTAACAGTAGCAATTGCAATACAAATCCCTGCAGTACAGACAAAAATAGCCCATTTTGCTTTAGAAAAATTAAATAAATCATTGAATACACAAATTTTTGTAGATTCAGTGGATATTGATTTTTTTGGACGAATATATTTCCATGGCGTGAAAATAAAAGACGACCATAAATATGATTTTATGAAGTCGAAAACCTTGGAAACAAGCATTAATCTTTGGACTCTTTTACCTGGGATTAAAAAAGATCATATTGATTTGAATGAAGTAAAATTGGTTCAGCCAGAAATTCGTGTGATTACATACAAAGGCGATTCTATTTCAAACTTCATCAAATTTGTAAACGGTTTTAGTTCGGATAAACCAAAAGATCCGAAAAAGATTTTTAAGCTTGATGGAAACTTTATTTTAGAAGACGGAAAAGTTTCAATTGTGAATCAAAATTCTGGTAATATTTGGTTAGACTCGAAACAACTGAATATGACCGTGAAAAACTTTCGATTGGTCGATTCTGATATTACAGCCGAACTACAGAATTTTTGTTTTGTTGCAACTAAAAATAAAGAGATTTATAAGGTTCAGAATTTTACAGGAAAAGTTCATTATTCAAATAAAGAAATTCGAATTGGAAATTTAAATTTACGAACAGATACTTCTGTACTCAACGGAAATTTATTGTTGAGTTACGATGAACCTTCTGATATGGGCGAATTTGCTGATAAAGTTCGTTGGGATGTCTTTTTTGATCGTGGTTCTAAAATTAACTTTAAGGAAATTCGTTATTTCACGGATTTATTTGATAAAAATTCATCAGTTGATGTGTATGGAAAAGTAAATGGAACGCTAAATAATCTGACTTTTTCTGATTTCGAATTGAAAGGAGAGGATAATTATGTTGGTGCTTCGCGTTTACAATTACAAGATGTTTTGCATGGTTCTTCGTTAAATTTTTCGAGCAGAAATGCAAAAGTTACCACTTCGTATAAAAGCATTACAAAATTACTTCCGACATTTATTTCGAAAAAAATTCCAGATATTTTGGCACGTTTTGGAAACTTAAACTATCGTGGAGATATTTTATTAAATCCAAACGAAATTCAAGCAAATGGCTATGCTGTTTCTGGGCTTGGTGATGCTGATTTGAATGCGCAAATAAGAAATTATAAAGACGTAAAATCATTAATATACAAAGGAACATTAGATGCTAAAAATTTAAATCTTCGTCAATTAACAAATGCTAAGGATTTAGGTTTTGTGAGTGGAAAATTTAGATTTGATGGAAGAGGAACGGATCTGAAAAATATTAATTTGAATTTGGATGGAACGCTTCGTTATCTAGATTTAATGAACAAACGTTACCAAAATATTACGGTTGATGGTTTAGTTAAAGATTATCAATTTAACGGTTTGTTTGATATCAAAGATCCAAATTTGAATGCACAATTAAATGGAAAAATAAACTTTAGTGGAAAGCCTTACGATTTTGATTTTACTTCGAATATTCGTCAAATAAATCTAGACTTTCTTGGACTTACTAAAGATTTGAATGCAGTTGTTCGTGGAGATGTTGAAGGGAATTTTAAACTGACAAATCTAAACGATTTAAGAGGAAACATTGATGTGAAAAATCTTTACTTCCGTTCTAAAAAAGATACAGTAGAATTGGCTCATATCATTCTGAATTCAGAAATTAATAATTCTCGTAAAATCATAACGTTAGATGTTCCTCAATATATGCGTGCAACGATTGATGGAAAATTCAATATCACAGAAGTTGTTGATGTAATGAATAATTCTCTTGTTGATTTGGTGCCATCTTTCCGCTTTAAAAAAGTGTCTCCAAACCAAGCTTTTTCGCTTGATGTTTATGTACAAGAAAATCTTTTAAAATATATTGATCCATCAATTATGATAGAACCAGATACGCATGTAAAAGGTTATATAGATGGAACCAAAAATCAGTTAGAAGCAGCCTTGGAAACTCCAGGGATAAAATATGCTGGGATTCAGTTATTTCAATCAAATGTGAATTTGAATACAATTTCAGAATTGCCAACATTGAATGCCAAGATTGATAGTTTGAAAGTAAGTGGTGTTACAATTAATACAATTAATGTTAATTCAGTTCCAAAGAATGATACGATGATTGTGAAGACAGATTTTAACATTGGTCGAAAAAGTCCAATTTTATTCAATCTGAATCTTTTTCATACAGTTCAAAATAAAAATGATTTGATTTTCGGATTTTCACCTTCAACTATTCAAATCGATTCAACGCAATGGACAATCAATCATTTGAATGATGCAAATTCTAATCGTTTTATTTTTAATCGAATCAATAAATCATTGAAAGTAGAAGATTTATCATTAGAATCTGATGAACAATATTTAAAAGTAAGTGGTTTATTTAATAACAACGTCGATTACAATTTTAATGCCGATTTTAAGGATTTGCATTTAGAAAAAATTATACCTAAAACATTATTAAATAATTTAAAAATAGAAGGTATAGCAAATGGTAAAGTTGATGTTATTAGAACAAAAGAAAAGTTAGAACCAACGCTTGAAGCTAAAATTGATCAGTTAGGATTAAATGATTATGAACTTGGTAATTTGACTTTGCAAGGAGGTTATAATGTTTCGGATAAACAATTTAATTTTGAAGCAGGTTTACAAAAAGAACAAATCCAATCATTGGTTGCTTATGGAAATATCATCAATAAACCAACTGGTCCTGAAGTTGATGTTGATGCCAATTTTGATGAATTTCATATCGACTTCTTAGAAGGATTCTTAAAATCGGTTTTTTCTAATATGCGTGGATCTTTATCAGGAGATTTAAAAATTACTGGTCCAGTTGATTTGCCTAATCTTAATGGGAATATGATTGCAAAAGACCTTGGATTAAAGGTTAATTTCTTAGGAACAGATTATTTGTTTGAAGGAGAAAATCAGTTATTCGTTGCGAAACAAGGAGCAGGCCAAGGAAGTATTATTTTGAATGATATAGCATTTAAAGATACATCCTTCAATACAAAGGGAAAAGTTGATGGAGCAATACTTTTTAGAAGCTTAAGTAAATGGGGTCTCAACTTAGATTTTGATACCGATAATTTATTGGTAATGAATACGACAATTAAAGACAATGAATTGTTTTATGGAAAAGTCTTTGCGAAAGGAAATGTAACCATGTTTGGTGCTGTAGAAGAATTAGAAATAGCAGGAGATGCAACCGTTGTTGGAAATTCAGAATTAACAATTAATACTGGTAGTACAACCATAGAATCTGAAAATAATTTGGTTCGATTTGTTCCAAATCAACATTTAGATGAAAAAGAATTGAAGGATAAAATAAGTACGCCAAAAGGAATGTCTATTAATGTTAATATCAATGCATATCCTAATTCAATGGTGAATTTAATTTTTGATGCTGCTACAAATGATAAAGCAACAGCTCGTGGAACGGCAGAAAATCTTAGATTCTTAATGAATAAATCTGGACTTAGTATTACGGGAGTATATAATATAGAAAGTGGAACATATGAATTCCGACAATTTCCTTTAATTCCGAAAGACTTTAAGATAAGAAAAGGATCTTCAGTTCAATTTGCAGGAAATCCACTTGATGCAACACTTAACATTACAGCAGAATATCAACGTTCGGTTTCTAATGTTGGTGATTATTTAGGAGTTGGCTATTCACAAATTTATGATGCGATTCTATCGATTAATATTTCAGAAACATTGAAAAAACCAATCATTGATTTTGGATTAACTATTCCAAATGCAGGATCAGATATCAATTCACAATTACAATCAAAATTCCGTTCCAATACAGAAGAACAAATGCTTCAGTTCAGTTATATTTTATTAACAGGAAAATTCGGAGATGCTTCTGCTGTTCAATCCGGAGTTACAAGTACTGCTGCAGATATAGGTTTGTCAACAATTGCTGGAATGTTATCTTCAATTGCCAATAATGTAGATATACAAATGGAATATGTAGGAGGAAGTGTGCAATCTGATACAAACGATAAAATTAGAACATCTGTTTCATACCGTGTCAATAATCGATTAAGTTTAAGAGGATCTTATGGAATTGCTGTGACAAATAACCGTAGTGTACAAGAAAATTTTGATGGAAACTTCGATATTACATACGATATTTCTAAATTAAATAATGGTGCATTATTATTAAGAGCATTTACAAAACCTACAAGTTTTGGATTGTTACCAGGAATGGAAAATAATTTGAATCAAAGTTTTGGAGTTGGAATTCAATACAACAAAAACTTTGATACATTCCGAGGTTTCCTTGGTCTAGATGATAGCAAAAAGAAATCAAAAAAGAAAACTGCAGAAGAAGCACAAGAAAAGTTTGATTCAATTGCGCTACCTAAATTCCAAAAAGTTGAGGAAAGAAAAGAAGAAAAAAGAATAGATACGATTCGTCAAAATAACAAAGATTCTATAAAAGTTACTTATCAAAAATCACTTCAGCCTAAAGTACAACCTAAGCGTCGAGGTTTAGTCAAGATTAAATAAATAAAAAAGAGTTTATTGTGGTTAGACAATAAACTCGCGCAAACAAACAAAAGTGATTAGTTCTTTCTTTTTTGAACTATTATTACAACAAAAATAAAATATTAAATAAATCATTAAAAAATATTTTGACGTTTGTTTGTTTTATTTATAAATTTGCTAAAAATTAATTCGATTTTTTATTAAAATAACAATAATAATCAAAAATTAGGAAAATGAATTACATAATTGATGATGTAGATAAGAAAATTTTGATGTATTTAATTGATAATACAAGAATGCCATTTACAGAAATAGCAAAAAAAATGAATGTTTCTGCTGGTACTATTCATGTTCGCGTCAAAAAATTAGAGGAAGCGGGGATCATCAAAGGAACAACATTAATTACCGATTATGATAAAATGGGTTATCAATTTGTTGCCTATGTAGGATTATTACTTACCAAAACAAATAAAACTCAAAAAGTTATAGACGAATTATATAAAATTCCTAATGTAACTGTAGTGCATGTAGTTTCAGGAAAGTACAATATTTTCTGTAAAATTCGTGCAAAAGATACTGCAGATGCAAAGGAAGTTATTTATAAAATTGACCAGATAGATGATGTATTGAGAACAGAATCTATGATATCATTAGAAGAATCATTTAATGATAAGAATAGATTGATGCACTCAATTTTTCACTAAGAAAATTTCAACTTTTTAAACCATCCCACAAAATGACAGACGAAGAAAAGGAAAAGTTTTTTCAGGTCGCTCTCTGTTCAAGTCTCGTACTTTTCGGGTTTGATGGAGAAGATCTTAAAATATTAGTTTATAAAAAACTAAGTGATCCTTTTAAAGGAGCTTTAGTTTTGCCAGGTAAATATATCGCACCAACTGTAAGCAATGATCAAGCAATTCACGAATTATTGATCGAAAAAATTGCGTATGACGAGCATCAAACCTATATAGAGCAGTTAAAAGCTTTCACAAAAGTTTTTCGTAATCCATTAGGACGAGTTGTGAATGTAGCGTATTATGCTTTGGTAAAATTAACACCTCAAATTGAAGAAAAAGTTAAAGCACACGGAGGAGAATGGTTTCCTTATGATCGTGTTCCCGATTTAGCTTTTGATCATAATGAGATTATAAAATATGCAAAAGAACGCGTCAAACGCCGTGTTAAACGTCGTCCTGTAGGATTTAATCTTTTAGGAGACGAGTTTACGATTGCAGAATTGCAAAGTTTATATGAAAAAGCGTTGAACAGAGAATTGGATAAACGTAACTTTAGAAAGAAAATTTTTAATTCAAACTTAATCATAGAAACCGGTAATACAACAGATCCTAAACAACATCGTAAAGTATCTAAATTATATCGTTTTGATGAAGAGAAATATGAAAAATTAAGTTTGAAAGGATATGATTTCTTATTTTAAAAAATTAAGTTATGAAAGATCAAAAAATAGATACCGATAAAGAACGTGATGACATATTTGACACAAAGGTTTTAATGTCAGATCAAACAAAAAGTAAAGATTTGGAGCACAAAGGAAATAAAAAATCCTTTTTATTCAAATCAATGATATTTATAATGGTTTTTTTGATTTTGAGTATTATTTATCGCGGATATCAGTTATTTGTAACAAATGATTATTTGTTCAGACAAATGCTAAATGATGATGCGCCTGAAATGCCAAAATGGTATCCAATTGTTACAATTATATTAGGAGTAATTGCTTTAACAGGAATTTTCTTTGTTAATGCTTACAAAAAGATCGGAGTATATATGGTTGTTATTTCATTATTTGCGTCAGCAGTTATACAACCCGAATTTATGGCCGATGGAACATTATTTACAATGTTTTCGTTGTTTGTGTTTATAGGCTACGGTTTAGCAATTATTTATCCTTATTGGTATAGATTCAAATAAATAAAACTAAAAAAACGTAAAATAAAGAGGTTACATTATTATGTAATCTCTTTTTTATTGTGAATTTTTTATTAAAAATGTTCATATTGAATATTTTAAGCCCTTTTATTTTTCAAATTCATAAAATTTGTATAAAAACAAAGTGAATATTTGAATTAACGATTATATTTGTCTTGTGTGGAAAAATGTAAATTAAAAGTACAGAATGGATTGTATTTCAGTATTTGATATGCTCAAAATTGGCGTAGGCCCTTCAAGTTCTCATACTTTAGGTCCTTGGCGTGCTGCAGAAGCTTTCTTGAAAGAATTAGAAGCTGCATCTATTTTTGATAAAATTACTCGAGTTCGTGTAGATTTATACGGTTCTTTATCTTTAACAGGAAAAGGACATGCTACAGATTATGCAGTAATGTTAGGACTAAGTGGAGCTGATCCTGAGTATATTCCTATTGATGATATTTCAACTATTATCAATGCGATAAATACGGAGAAAAAATTAAATTTCGGAAACAGATTTTTAATTGAATTTGATCCTAAAACAGATATCATTTTCAATAGAGAATTTTTAGATTTTCATGCAAATGGAATGATGTTTACTGCTTTTTATGAAGACAAAGAATTTTCTTCAACATTTTTTTCAATAGGAGGAGGGTTCATTACAAAAGAAGACGATAACACCACAAATACAGATGTTACTTGCGATTTTCCATATCAATTTAATACATCTGCAGAATTATTAGATTTTTGTACAAAAGAAAATAAATCTATTTCTGAAATTATGTTCGAAAATGAAAAAACTCTTCGAACAGAAGATGAAATTGATCACGAATTAATGCGTATTTGGAATACAATGTTAGAATGTATGTACATTGGTTGTCATACAGAAGGTACATTGCCAGGAGGATTAAATGTAAAACGTCGTGCTTTTGCTATGAATAAGAATTTGGTCGGATCAATACCTTATTCTAATCCAGAAGAATGGATTACATCAATCCGAAAAACCAAGGTCTATTTTCGTCAAATTCTAAAATGGGTAAGTTGTTTCGCCTTAGCTGTAAATGAAGTAAATGCTTCTTTGGGTAGAGTTGTAACAGCACCAACAAACGGAAGTGCGGGAGTTATACCAGCAATTTTAATGTATTATTTGGTTATCGAAAATCACAAAGCAGGTCCAAAAGAAATTAAACAATTCTTAACTACAGCAGGAGTAATTGGTTCTATTTTTAAAAAAGGAGCAACTATTTCAGCCGCAATGGGAGGTTGTCAAGCAGAGATTGGTGTTTCTTCAGCTATGGCTGCAGGAGCTTTGTGCGAATTAATGGGAGGAACTCCAGCACAAGTTACTATTGCAGCAGAAATAGCAATGGAGCATCATTTAGGTTTAACATGCGATCCGATTGGAGGTTTAGTACAAATTCCTTGTATAGAGCGAAACACAATGGGAGCGATTAAAGCGATAAATGCAGCCGAATTAGCATTAGACACAGATCCGTTAAATGTAAAAGTTCCGTTAGATAAAGTAGTAAATACAATGTGGGAAACTGCAAAAGATATGAATAATAAATACAAAGAAACTTCCGAAGGAGGTTTGGCAATTGCTGTAAATATTGCAGATTGCTAGTAATGTATTTATTATCAATGTGAAAAACATTATATGTGTTAATTGTAAGGATTATGAATGTGTGTTGTGTATTTCAAAAATAATCCTTACCTTTGCACAGCCTTTTAGAGTTAAGGTACGGATGTTAAAGAATATTCATTTAGGGATTTTTTAGGCTGCTCAGCCATTTAATTTTATTCTTTCATATCTGTTGGTTAAATAATTTAAAATAAAACCGTGATATGAAATATAAATGAATTTCATTATCTCGGTATCGTATCTAACATGATTACATTCAAAGAATTAGGACTTCAAGAAGAGATCCTAACTGCAATTGAGAAAATGGGCTTCGTTAACCCTTCTCCAATTCAAGAAAAAGCTATTCCTCAAATCCTTTCATCAGATCAAGATGTTATTGCATTGGCGCAAACAGGAACAGGAAAAACTGCAGCATTTGGACTTCCGGTTTTAAATCAATTAGACAATAATTCAAAATCAGTACAAGCAATTATTTTGTGCCCTACTCGTGAATTATGTTTACAAATTGCTAAAGAATTAGAATCTTTTTCTGCAGATATGCGTGGAGTACGTGTACAGGCAGTTTACGGTGGTGCTGACATCGTTAAACAAATTAGAGGATTAAAAGATAATCCACAAATCGTTGTAGGAACACCAGGTCGTACAATGGATTTAATAAAACGTGGTGCATTAAAAATTAATGACATTACATGGACAGTTTTAGATGAAGCAGATGAAATGCTGAACATGGGATTCCGTGACGAAATTGATTCTATTTTAGAAACTACTCCAGAAGAGAAACAAACTTTATTATTCTCAGCTACAATGCCTTCAGAGGTTCGTCGTATCGCTTCAGAATATATGCACAATCCAGTTGAGATTGCTGTAAGTAAAGTAAATACTGCATCAAAAAATATCGAACATCACGTTTATTTAGTACGTTCTTCTGATCGTTACTTAGCTTTAAAACGTTTGGCCGATTATTACCCAAATATTTATGGTATCGTTTTCTGTAGAACTCGCCGTGAAGCGAAAGATATTGCAGATAAATTGATGCAAGATGGTTACAATGCTGATGCATTACACGGAGATTTATCACAATCACAACGTGATCACGTGATGGAAAAATTCCGTAACCAAAATATTCAAATCCTTGTTGCAACAGACGTTGCTGCTCGTGGTATCGACGTAAATGAGTTAACACATGTTATCAACTTCAATTTACCAGATGATCCAGAAGTTTATGTTCACCGTTCAGGAAGAACAGGACGTGCAGGTAACAAAGGGATTTCTATTATTATTTCAGGAGGACGTGAAGCTCGTAAAATTAGAGATTTAGAAAAATTAATCGCTTCTAAAATTGAGCCGAAAAATGTTCCAACTGGAGCAGAAATCTGTGAAAAACGTTTAATTTCTTTAATTGACAAAATCGAAAATATTGATGTTGATGAAGAATTAATTGAACCTTACATGGAAACTGTAAACGAAAAATTGGCAAACTTAGATCGTGACGATTTATTGAAACGTTTCATGACAGTTGAGTTCAATTCTTTCTTAGAATATTATAAAAACACCAAAGATATTTCATCTGAAGGAGAACGTGGTGATAGAGGAGATCGTTCTTCTAATCGTCGCGGAGGAAGAGATTTCTCTCGTTTCTTCATCAATATTGGGCAAAAACATAACTTACGTGTTCCGAATTTAATTGGTTTAATCAATGAACAAACGCGTAACCGTAATATCGAAATAGGAAAAATTGAAATTTTACGTAATTTCTCTTTCTTCGAAGTTGATACTCAGTTTGAATCATTAGTACTTGAGTCTTTCAAAAATGCTCAACGTGATGGTGTTGATTTAGATGTTCAAATCTCAAAACCAGAACCAAGACGTGGTGATGGAGAACGTCGTGGAGGAGATCGCCGTCGTAATGGAGGAGATTCTCGTGGACGTGGTTATAACAGCCGTAGAGATAATGATCGCGAAAGAAGTGGTGGTTATCGCGGTGGAGATCGTGACAAAGGAGGATATCGTGGTGGAGACCGTGATCGTGATAGCCGTGACACTAGAGGCGGAGATCGTGGTGGTTACCGTGGTGGAGACCGTAACAGAACAGGAAATTCAAGAAGAGGTAGAGATTAATCTGCTTCTACTTAATAGAAATAAAAAGGATGATTTAATTAAATCATCCTTTTTTTATTACTGAAAATTTATGTTTGAATAAATAAATTTTTATATTTATTTAAAACACAAATAAATGACAGTACAAGAATTATTTAACTCTATTCGATCATCCATCGAAGAAGAAGACTATGAACGATTAAAAGCAATTAAAATTTTCAAGCCAGAAAAGTTTAATTGGGTAAGAGATATTTTCGAACCTTATAATGTAAATCAACTCGGTAAGCAGAAAGGGTTAATTTGCAAGTACAATAATGAAAGAGAAGATTATACTTTTCAAGATTTAGCCGATAAATACAATCAATTCTTAAACTATTTAAGAAGCAAAGGAATTGTACAAGGAGATAAAATGTTTTCTCAAGTTCCATTATTACCAATTACTTGGATAGGTTATTTAGCTGCTATTAAAGGAGGTTTAATTGTTATTCCAGCAGCCACAACTTTAGAAGTGAGAGATCTTACATTTAGATTCGAATCTTCTTTTCCAGAAGTTGTTTTGGCAGATCAAGCGAATGCATCAAAAATAGATGAAGCAGAGGCAAAGTTTGATAAAAAAATTACAATAAAACTAATCACAGAAGGAGAAAGAAAAGGGTGGATTAGCATTAATGAATTATGGAATGAGTCTATTGAAGCAGAAGCAGCAGATACAAAACCAGATGATGATTTATTTTACTTCTTTACTTCAGGTACAACAGGAATGCCGAAAGTCGTTGTGCATACACATTACACATATCCATTAGGAGGTTTTACAACTGCATCTTGGGTTGGAATGAAAAAAGGCGATTTACATTACAATATTTCTCAACCAGGCTGGGCAAAATTCTTTTGGAGTAGTTTCTTTGCTCCATGGAATATGGGCGCTACAATTTTGGGTTATCATGCAGATAAATTTGTGCCAAAAGAACAATTACAAACCATTCAAGATTTAGAAGTAACAACTTTTTGTGCTCCTCCGACAGCTTTTCGTGTATTAATCCTGGAGGATTTGAAAAGCTATCAGTTCAAACTTCGACAATGTGTTGCTGCAGGAGAACCTTTGAATCCAGAAATTATTGATGTTTGGAAAGAAGGAACAGGAATTACGATTCGCGATGGATATGGACAATCAGAGTCTACAGCAATGATCGTAAATTTACCCAATGAGATTATAAAGTATGGTTCAATGGGAAAACCTACTTTTTTGTACGATATTGTAATTGCAGATGAAAATGGGAATTTTGTTCAAGATTGTGAAGAAGGAAATATTTGTGTAGTACATAATGAAGAGACGATTAATGGCATTTTTAAAACCTATTTGATTCAAAAAGATAAAATAGCAACAGTTTTTAAACATGGTTTATATTATACAGGTGACAAAGCCTATAAAGATGAAGATGGATATATTTGGTTTGTTGGACGTGATGATGATGTGATAAAAGCGTCTGATTTTCGAGTTGGACCTTTTGAGGTTGAAAGTGCTTTATTAGAACACGATGCAATTATGGAAGCTGCTGTTGTTGCGAGTCCTCATGATTTACGGAATAATGCTATAAAAGCTTTTGTTATTTTAAAACCAGGTTATGAGATGTCTGAAGAATTAGCACAAGATATCTTTAGATATACAGAAAAACATTTGGCGCGTTATAAGATTCCACGTATAATACAATTTGTAGAAAGTTTACCAAAAACAATTTCTGGAAAAATCCGTCGTGTAGAACTGCGCAATCAAGAAGCAATTGACAAAAAGAATAAAACAATATTATCTAATGAATATTTTTATGAAAAATATTAGATGAGTTTAGAATTAACACATAAAAAAACCACTTCAATTGAAGTGGTTTTTTTATTATTATCAAATAATTATTTTATAATTTTTCCTCGATATACTCCTGAATTTTACTCGTAATAATCGGAACTGCTATCATAATCAATCCAGAGATTAAAATTTTTGTAAATCCCTTCATAGGATATTTTTTAGAAGCTTTGTCTCCAGCCCAATTTAAAGCATTTTCAACTCTCGATGATGTAAAACTAGAATCAGATTGTAAATTTTTAACAACATTAAATGCTTTATTAACAAATGAATTTTCATGCTTATTTTCAGCAACTTTCATTTGCAGCTTTAGTTTACGTTTTGCCATTCGCAAATCGTCTAAATTCTTTATAGCATTTGTTTGTCCTTTATTATTCATCGTCGTCATCTTCATCATCATCTTGGTTAGACATTGCTTCCATTGCATTTTCTATTGTAATATTTACAATAAACAATTTTAATTTCTTTCTAAATAAAATAGACAGAACCATCATCAAAAGATAAATTCCAGTTACTGCAAGGAAACCTAATCCTGTATTATCAAAATAACTTCCTAAAATAAATCCTAATGCCAAACTCCCTAATAATACTAAAAACAAAGAAAATACGGCAATGATTAACACGTAAATACCGCTAGCTAACATGTTACTCAACGAATCTACGAGATCATATTTTGCTAAAGTAATTCTATTGTTAATATAAATTTTTAGTTCATTAAACATAAAACTGATTTATTTCAGACAAAGTTAATTATAAATTTTAAGGAATATTGTATTTTGTTAAAACTAAACTCCTACGTTTTCTTGGAATTCGTCTTTTAAATCTTCTTTAGTTTGATTTGCTTTAGATTTTAAATCTTTTCCAGCTTCTTTTGCTTTTGAAACAAACTCGTCTTTTTGTTCAGCCAATTTAGCTTTAACTTCTTCTAATTTAGCTTCTAATTCTTTTTTAGTTTTTTTCGCTTTGTCAGAAAAATCATTCGCATATTTATCAAGCTCTTTTTTGTATTTATCAGCTTCTTTTTTTAATTTTTTGCGTGTGTCTTTTCCAGATTCTGGTGCATATAATAATCCTACTACTGCTCCGATTGCTGTTCCGATTGCTAAACCTGCCAATAATTTAGTTGCATTATTTAATTTACTCATAATAAAGTTTTTTTTGAGATTAAACGTTTTTTATATTTACACTCTAAAATTACAAAAACAATACCAAAAAAATCAAATGAAATTTAAAAAATTACAATAAATGTTAACATTGTCTCAAAAATCACAAAATATGCCAGCTTCTCCAATCAGAAAGTTGGTGCCATATGCTGATGAAGCAAAGAAAAGAGGAACTAAAGTTTATCACTTAAACATTGGACAACCTGATATTGAGTCGCCAAAGGCTGTTTTAGATGGATTGAAAAATTTTCCTTCTAAGATTATTTCTTATACACATTCAGAAGGAACATTGGAATATCGTCAAGCATTGACGGATTATTATAAAAATCGTGGAATAAAATTAACGCCGGAAAATTTTATTGCAACTTTAGGTGGTTCTGAAGCTTTATTATTTATTTTCGGAATTATTGCAAATCCAGGTGATGAAATTATTATTCCAGAACCTTTTTATGCGAATTACAACGGATTTACTTGTGAGAATGATGTAAATATAGTTCCTGTTCCATCAACAATAGAAAATAATTTTGCTTTACCTGCTATTGAAGAGTTTGCAAAAAAAATTACAGATAAAACTCGTGCAATTTTAATTTGTAATCCAGGAAATCCAACAGGTTATGTATATTCGAAAGAAGAATTAAATCAATTGAAAGATTTAGTTTTAGAACATGATATCTACTTGATTGCAGATGAAGTTTATGCAGAGTATTTATATACAGAAGAAGAATTTACATCAGTTTTAAGTTTTCCAGAATTAAAAGATAATGCTATTGTAATTGATTCGGAATCTAAACGTTTTTCTTTATGTGGAGCACGTTCTGGAGCTTTGATTACGCGTAATGAGAAATTCTTGAAAGCAGCAATGTTGTATGCACAAGCGCGTTTAAGTCCTGTTGAAATTTCTCAATATATTGCAACTTTAGCACATAGAAATGTAGGAACATATTTCGAAGATTGTCGTACAGAATATTTAAAACGTCGCAATACATTAGTCGAAGGTTTGAAACAAATTCCAGGAGTTGTTTGTCCAAATCCAAAAGGAGCTTTCTATTGCATGGTTCAGTTGCCAGTAGATAGTGCAGAGAAATTTGCTATTTGGTTGTTAGAATCTTTCTCATCAAATGGAGAAACAGTAATGTTAGCACCAGGAGCAGGATTTTATTCAACACCAAATTCAGGAATTCAAGAAGTTCGTTTGGCTTATGTTCTTAAAGAAGAAGATTTAGTTCGTTCTGTCGAATTATTGAAAGAAGCTTTAGAAAAATATCCAGGAACAATTAGATCATAAGAAAAATAGGAAGATGGAAATCATCGAAAATTATTCATTAAAATTATATAACACATTCGGAATAGATGCGAAAGCAAAATACTTTGCAGACGTAGCAACTATTCAAGATTTGCGAAAAGTTTTGGTTTTTCGTCGTCAAAAAGATTTACCTATTTTATTTATTGGTGGAGGAAGTAATATGCTTTTTGTTGACGATTTTCCAGGAATTGTGTTAAAATTGAACTTGAAAGGAATTGAAATCATCAATGAAGATGATGATTTTGTATATGTAAAAACGCAAGGAAGTGAGAATTGGCACAACTTTGTAGAATGGACATTGCAGAATGATTTTGGAGGATTAGAAAATCTTTCATTGATTCCTGGAAATGTAGGAACGGCTCCGATGCAAAATATTGGTGCATATGGTGTTGAGGTTAAAGATTATATTGAAGAAGTTCAAACCTTAGAATTAGAAACAGGAGAAGAGCGTACTTTTACAAACGAAGAATGTCATTTTGGTTATCGTGAATCTGTTTTCAAAAATGAGTTGAGAGGACAATATGTTTTGGTAGCAGTTACATTCAAATTAACGAAAAAGAATCATCAACTTCATGTAGATTACGGCGCAATAAAATCCGAATTGGAGAAAGAAGAAATTTTCGAACCTTCGATTCAAGAAATTAGTGCAGCTGTGATTAGAATTCGTCAAAGTAAATTACCAGATCCTTCGCAAATAGGAAATTCGGGAAGTTTCTTTAAAAATCCTGTAATTTCGATGGATGAATTTGTTGAAATTGAAAAACTTCATCCAGAAATTTCTCATTTCAAAACTGATTCAGGTGTAAAATTAGCCGCAGGTTGGCTAATAGAACATGCAGGTTGGAAAGGAAAACGTTTTGGTGATGCGGGTGTTCACGATAAACAAGCATTGGTTTTAGTGAATTATGGAAATGCAACTGGACGAGAAATTTATGAATTATCTGAACGAATTATAGAAGATGTGAAAGCCAAATATGGTGTAACATTGGTTAGAGAAGTTAATATTATACAATAAATTAAATCCCGCTTTAGGCGGGATTTTTTTATTTTTTATTTTTTTCATTTCAGAGTCAGAAGCTAAATAGTTTTTAAATACAAAATGAAGTTCTAGATTATTCTATTAATTTTTCTTCAATTTGATTGCCTTTTCATTTAATGTGATAATTTTATGCATGCTATAACATTCAAAATTATATTATATTAGCAATAACCATAAAAAATCAAAATCACAAATAAATGTCACAAACCACACAAGAAGAAAAGAAGGAAAACTTCAAACATCCTATACAAAAAGCCTATCAGCCGCAAAACAAAATACGCATTGTAACGGCTGCAGCTTTGTTTGACGGACACGATGCAGCAATCAACATTATGCGTCGCATTATACAATCTACAGGTTGCGAAGTAATTCACTTAGGTCATGATAAATCGGTAGAAGATGTTGTAAACACAGCAATTCAGGAAGATGCGAACGCTATCGCGATGACATCATATCAGGGCGGACACAACGAATACTTTAAATATATGTACGACTTGTTGCAGGAGAAAGGAGCAGGTCATATAAAGATTGTTGGCGGCGGTGGCGGCGTAATCCTCCCTACGGAGATTAACGATCTAATGGAATATGGCATCACACGTATCTATTCACCAGACGATGGTCGCGAACTAGGACTGCAAGGAATGATTAACGATATGGTAGCCAAAGCCGATTTCCCAACGATGGATCTAGTGCTTCCTGCTGGCAAAGACGTCTATCAATCGTTACAAGACAAGGACATTACCACTATCTCTCGATTAATCTCTCTGGCAGAAAACCGCGAAGAAGACTTCTTAAAGGTGTTCGACTTTGCTAAAGTAGAAGACAATTCAGCGCCAGTTTTGGGGATTACGGGTACAGGAGGAGCAGGAAAGTCGTCGATGGTAGATGAAATCGTACGCCGTTTCTTGATCGATTTCCCTGAGAAATCAATTGCTTTAGTGTCTGTAGATCCTTCGAAGAAGAAGACGGGCGGAGCATTATTAGGCGATCGTATCCGCATGAACTCCATTAATAATCCTCGTGTTTACATGCGTTCATTGGCAACTCGTCAGTCAAACTTGGCGTTGTCGCGCTATGTAGAAGAAGCGATTCAAGTGTTGAAAACAGCAAAATATGACTTAATCATCCTCGAAACATCAGGTATCGGGCAGTCAGACACCGAGATTTTAGACCATTCAGATGCGTCATTATACATCATGACACCTGAGTTTGGTGCTGCAACACAGTTAGAAAAGATTGATATGCTAGACTTTGCCGACATTGTTGCTATCAACAAATTCGATAAACGTGGCGCATTAGATGCTCTACGAGACGTGAAAAAACAATATCAACGTAACCATAATCTATGGGATATCAACCCAGATGATATGCCAGTTTACGGCACGATTGCTTCACAATTCAACGACCCAGGGACTAATCAATTGTACAAATCGATTATAGACAAAGTGGTCGAAAAGACAGGAGCAGACTTGGTTTCGTCTTTCGAGATTACAAAAGAGATGTCAGAGAAGATATTCGTTATCCCACCTTCTCGCACGCGTTACCTTTCCGAGATTGCAGAAAACAACCGAGGATATGACAATAAGACAGTTGTACAAAAGGATGTAGCGCAGAAGTTGTACGGTATTTTTAAAACAATCGAAACTATTTCGGGTAAGTTACCTGCCTTAACACAGCACGGAATAGAAGTTATCGGTACAGAAAACGAAGAGCTTTCTAAGGTATTATTAGCAGAGTTCGATAAGCTGAAACTTAACTTAGATCCTTACAATTGGGAAGTAATAACGACTTGGGACGACAAGGTAAACAAGTACAAGAACCCTGTATATTCGTTCAAAGTTCGCGATAAAGAGATTAAGATTCAAACGCATTCCGAATCATTATCGCACTTACAAATACCAAAAGTTGCCTTACCAAAGTACGAGGCTTGGGGCGATATTTTACGTTGGGTACTGCAAGAAAACGTACCGGGCGAGTTTCCTTTTACATCAGGACTGTACCCTTTCAAGCGTGAAGGAGAGGATCCTACACGTATGTTTGCAGGCGAAGGTGGACCAGAACGTACCAATCGCCGTTTCCATTATGTGTCAAAAGGTATGCCTGCCAAACGCCTTTCAACAGCTTTCGACTCGGTAACTTTATATGGTAACGACCCGGGGCATCGCCCAGATATATACGGTAAAATTGGGAATGCAGGCGTTTCTATTTGTTGCTTAGATGACGCGAAGAAACTCTATTCAGGCTTCGATTTATCACATACTATGACGTCTGTTTCCATGACAATTAACGGTCCAGCACCTATGTTATTAGGCTTCTTTATGAATGCTGCTATCGATCAGAATTGTGAAAAGTACATAAAAGAACATGAATTAGAAGCGGAGGTCGAAGCAAAAATTAAGGCAATTTATGAAGATAAAGGCTTAGAAAGACCTCGATACAATGGCGATTTACCAGAGGGTAATGATGGATTGGGATTGATGTTATTAGGTGTAACAGGAGATCAAGTGCTGCCTGCTGATGTCTATGCAGACATTAAAAAGAATACATTGGCACAAGTTCGCGGTACAGTTCAGGCTGATATCTTGAAAGAAGATCAGGCACAAAACACCTGTATCTTCTCTACAGAGTTCGCTTTGCGCCTTATGGGTGATGTACAAGAATACTTTATCAAAGAGAATGTCCGCAACTTTTATTCTGTGTCTATCTCTGGGTATCACATCGCAGAAGCTGGTGCAAATCCTGTAACACAGCTAGCTTTCACTTTGGCAAACGGCTTCACTTATGTCGAATATTACTTGTCGCGTGGTATGGATATCAATGCTTTTGGTCCAAACCTATCGTTCTTTTTCTCGAATGGTATCGACCCAGAGTACTCTGTCATAGGTCGTGTGGCTCGTCGTATATGGGCAAAAGCCTTGAAACAAAAGTACGGAGCGAATGAACGTGCCCAAATGTTGAAGTATCATATACAGACATCTGGACGCTCTTTGCACGCACAAGAGATTGATTTTAACGATATTCGCACTACATTACAAGCTTTATATGCCATTTATGATAACTGTAATTCGCTACATACCAATGCGTATGATGAAGCGATTACTACGCCAACAGAAGAATCTGTACGCAGAGCAATGGCAATACAATTGATTATTAATAAAGAGTTAGGACTTGCAAAGAATGAGAATCCAATACAAGGTTCTTTCATTATCGAAGAGTTGACTGACTTGGTAGAAGAGGCAGTCCTAACAGAGTTCGACCGTATAACTGAGCGAGGGGGCGTGTTGGGTGCAATGGAAACAATGTATCAACGATCTAAGATACAAGAAGAATCATTGTATTACGAGACGTTAAAGCACAACGGACAGTTCCCGATTATCGGTGTTAATACGTTCCTAAGTGCCTCAGGCTCGAAGACAGTTGTTCCAGCAGAAGTTATTCGTGCAACGGAAGAAGAGAAGCAATTCCAGATAAGAACGAAAGAAAACTTGCATAATGTAAAGGCAGAAGAAGAGAAAGCACAGCTTGCTCATATACAAGAGGTGGCAGTAAGAAATCAAAACATCTTCGAGGCTTTAATGGATGCTACTAAGGTTTGTTCGCTTGGGCAAATAACAGACGCTTTGTTCAAAGTGGGCGGACAATACAGACGTAATATGTAATTGATACAATATTAAATTATTATAAAAGTCTCACATTTGTGAGACTTTTTATTTAAATATTATTTTAGATAAATCAATTTCGTACTCATCTGAGTATTCATATTCTATTTTGATTGTATTCGAATTTATAAATTCAATTTTCTTATCGCATGAGTAGCTACAACTTTCAACAAGAATTGGAAAGTACAGTTTTTTATTTTTATCATATCCAATCAAATTACCTCTAAAATATGAATTAATGATATAATTATCATTCTCAATTTTTGTAGAAGAATTACCACCAATTTTAAATAAATTATCAGTGTAATAGGTTGAATAAATTTGATTTATTGGTTCTAGATTTCCTGAACCGAAATGACTATCTACATTATTATCTGTTTGCCATTTTTCTTCATAATCTTTATAATCATCTTCTTTTTTGTTTGTTTTTTGATAAATAAAACTAGAAGTTTTTGAAAAATTTAATAAAGTATTTTCTATTTCTTTAGGAATATTATTTTTTTCAAAATCACCTTTAATACATTCATTACAAACAGGAGAAAAGTAACCTGTATAGGTAAGAGAATAATTCTCTTTTATGTTTTTAGTATTAATCATCCAGAAGTATACAGATTTTACATTGATAGCTCTTCCCATAAAATCAGTCCTAGCTGAAAAAAATAAAAAAGGTTTATTTTGAAAAGTTTCAACATTGATGCTTGTACTATCTATTGTTAAATATGTCCAATCTAGATTTAATAAATCAACTGACTTTCGTTTATTAGAATTTGAAATTGATTCAACTTTCAAAACAATTGCAGTATCTGAATAAAAATAAGGATCTGATTGATTTTTATTTGGAACAAAAACTCTTAGTAAATTATTATTTTTATTTGAATAAAAAATATTTGTTGATTTAATAGAATCCTCTATTTGAGTAGTTGCAATATTTTGAGGTGAATCTAGATTTGCGTAAGTTTTATCTTCTTTATGACAAGAAATTAGAGATAAGAATATTAATAATATCAAAAAAAAATTGATTTTCATTGTTTTAGGATAGTTGATTAATTATTAAATATACTAAAAAAAATATGACATTTTATATCATCTTTGTAATCGTAATAAATAACAATGAAAGACTTCTTACTTAAAAAAGATATTCAAGTTTCACTGAAACGATACTTTATAGATGCTATGGGAGCAATGGCTTATGGGCTGTTTGCTACGTTACTTGTAGGCACAATCTTGAAAACAATAGGAGAGGAGCTAGGTATTACTTTTTTGACAGATACCGTTTGGCCAGTAGCTAATCAAGCAACAGGACCAGCAATTGCACTTGCTATAGCTTATAGTTTGCGTGCGCCACAATTGGTTTTGTTCTCTTCTGCGGTTGTAGGAATTGCGTCTTATCAATTAGGAGGACCTTTAGGAGTTTTTATTGCCACAGTAGTTGCGGTAGAAATAGGGAAGATGGTAGCAGGAGAAACACGTATAGATATTGTAATAACACCTGTTGTAACTGTATTAGTAGGCGTAATATTGGCTCAGATAATAGGTCCGTCTGTACAACAAATAATGAAATGGATTGGAGAAGTAATCATGTTATCTACCGATTCTAACCCGCTTATCATGGGAATTGTAGTGGCTGTTATTGTCGGAATGGTGCTGACATTACCTATTTCATCAGCAGCTTTGTGTCTTATGCTAGAGCTAGATGGCTTAGCTGCAGGCGCAGCTACGATAGGTTGTTGCGCACAAATGATAGGTTTTGCAACGATAAGTTTTAAGGATAATGGCTTGAAAGGAGTTTTAGCACAAGGACTTGGAACAAGTATGTTGCAGGTTCCCAATATCTATAAGAACTGGAAAATCTGGATTCCACCCACATTATCATCGGCAATCATAGGTCCTATCGCTATCATTTACTTTAATATGGAGAACACAGCACTCGAATCAGGAATGGGTTCTTGCGGTTTGGTTGGGCAAATAGGAACGTTCAACGCCATGAAAGCTAACTATAGTGCGACTTATATATTAGCTTCAATTTTGATTTTACAACTTATCGCTCCCGCAATTCTATCTTATTTAATCTATCTTTTTATGAGAAAAAAGAACTGGATAAAAGCTGGTGATATGAAGTTGGGATGAGTAAATACATAAGATAATATGCCTTTATAGAGTTGTTTTCTAACGGTTTGATTAAAGTCTGTACAGGTTTGTTCACTTTTTTGTGTGCTTTGAAAAGGGAGAACAATGCAGATTCAATTAATAACCTATAACTTTGGAAAAAAATTTACAAAATGACTTTAGCCGAGCTAAAACACTTGTTTATAGAAAAATTGCAATCACTTTATAATAAAGAAGAAGCTTCTCATATGTTCATGATTTATGTGGAAGACAAGTTGAACCTTGATTTAAGAAGTGATCAGAACCTTGATTTAACGGATGAAATACTGGTAGATTTAGAAGATTTAGCAGCAGGAAAACCAATACAACATATTACTGGAAAGGCTTTTTTCTACAATGATTTCTTTTTTGTAAACGAACATACATTGATTCCTCGACCAGAAACAGAAGAATTAATCGAATTGATTCATAATGATAATCATGAGAATCAGGAAATTTCTATCATCGATTTGGGTACAGGAACAGGTTGTATACCTATTTCTTTGGCAAAGTTATTCCCAACAGCTGAGGTTTCGGCATTAGATGTTTCGGAAAAAGCCTTGGAAATTGCCCGATTAAATGCTGAAAACCTAAAGGTTAATGTGAAATTTCATCACAAAGATTTATTGGAAGATATTCAATTAAGTGAAAAATTTGATGTTATTATTTCCAATCCGCCTTATATCCGAAATCTAGAAAAAGAGGAAATGCATCAAAATGTTTTAGGCTTCGAGCCACATTTGGCATTATTTGTAGACAACGAAAATCCATTGATTTTTTATGAGCGAATAATTGCATTTGCCAAAAATCATCTAAAAGAAAATGGTAAAATCTATTGCGAAATCAATCAATATTTAGCAGAAGAAACAAAGGAATTGTTTGAAAAACAATTTGATAATGTCATAACATATAAAGATATTTCTGGTAATTATCGTATGATAAGCGCTTCAAATCAATAATTATTCACAAAACTCTTGGTTTATTTTTTATAAATTTCTAAATTTAAAACTTGAATTAATTACAATTTGGTATTAAAATTGTTAGAAAAGATTCTATTATTAAAACATTAAATAAAGTACTATGAAAAAATTATTTGTATTAGTAGCAGTTGCATCATTATCATTTGCTACATCTTGTAAACAAGAAGGATCAAAAACAGTTGAAACTGATGTAACAGTAGATTCACTAGGTAATGATTCTACAGCAGTTATTGAAGAAACTACAACTACAACAACAGTATCAGAATCAGATGCTAAAGCAAAATTAGATGAGGCTAAAAAATCATTAGAAGAAGCAAAAGCTAAAGGAGATCAAGCTGCTACAGAAGCTGCTCAAAAAGCTTATGATGACGCTAATAATGCTTGGATAAAAGCAAAAGCTGATGTAGATGCTGCTGCTAAAGATGTAAAAGCAGGTGTAAACGATGCTGTAGATAAAGTAAATGTAGAAGCTGATAAAGCGAAAGCTGATGTAAATGCTGCTGCAAAAGACGCTAAAGCAGACATTAATGCTGCTGCTAAAGATGTAAAAGCTGAAGCAAAAGAAGCTGGAGAAAAAGCGAAAGAAGGATATAACAATACGTTAGATAAATTAAAAGCAAAATAATTTTCGAATAATTATTGCTAACTTAGCCTTGAGAAATCTCAAGGCTATTTTTTTATGTTAAATTTTAGAGAAGCAAAAAAGACAGAAGCTACATCGATAGCAGAATTAATGATGTTAGCAATGGATAAAATCGTTTATGATTTTATTGGAAAAACAGATTATAATGAAGGAGTTCAATTTTTGAAAAAATTAATCGAACAAGAAGATAATCAATACAGTTACAAGAATACAATTGTTGTAGAATATGACAACCAATTTGCTGGTACTACTACTTTTTATGATGGAGGAAAGTTAGATGAACTACGTAAACCAGTTTTAGAATTATTGGAGAAAGAATATAATCAAGTTATTCATCCACAGGACGAAACACAAGCTGGAGAAATATATATTGATACAATTGCCGTATCCGAAGATTTCAGAGGAAAAGGAATCGGTTCTAATACATTAGATTATTTGATTGAGGAAATTGGAAACAAGCAAGGTAAAACTTTGGGTTTGTTAGTAGATTTTACAAATCCGAATGCTAAGAAATTGTATGAAAGAAAAGGTTTTGAAGTTGTTGGAGAAAAAACGTTGATGAGCGAAAATCATGAGCATATGCAATACAAACCAAAACAATAGATAATAAAAAAGAGCTTTTTGTAAAGCTCTTTTTTATTTCATTACGCCTAATTGCGTTAAGATTTTTTCTTCGTATGGATCGATTGTAAATTGTTCAAATTTCACAAAAGTTTTTCCATCTTTTAAATATCCTAATTGATAATTTTTTCGAACAACAGGCTGATTTTCGAAACTTTCTAGAATTGGTAATTCAGAAATTGGATCTAAAATTCGTTCATTTTTGGTTGTAATAAGTCCGAAATGCATCAAATAATTTTCTTTTGATAAAAAATAAGGAAAATATGCCAAAATATCTGGACGTTCAACTTTCAATGATGTAGATTCTCCAAAAGTTGCAAAATTTTCATCAACCGGAATTAAATATTCATATTGATAATCAATCAATAATTGATTATTTTTATTAATCATTCCCCATTTTCCATCTTTTTCCACACCAGCTAATCCAGCTCTAAAATCTGTACAACCATCATATTCAAATGGAATTACGGTTTTATTTAATAAGTCAATAAAACCCCATTTTCCATTTTTTTTTACAGCACAAATATTTTCAATAAAATCACTTGTTAAATCGTATTCAAAAGGAATTAAGATTTGGTTAGATTTTGTTATAAATCCCCATTTCTCATTTTTTTGTGCACTATATGCATTAATGGTTGTAAGAACAAGTTTTTGATATTCAAATGGAACAATGACGTTTCCTTGTTTATCTATTAAGCCAAATTTATTATCAATAGATATAGGAGCCAAGTGATTGCGATCAAAGACTGTTAATTCTTCGAAAGTAGTAGTTTCTTTGTGGATGAAATCATCAAATTGGTCTGTATCTTTTGGTAATATTTTAGTCATAATTCTATAATTCGATGCAAAAATAATTAATCAAAAATAAATAGTTTCTATATTAATTTTAAAATATCCGTTTTTAAGCTTTTTTTGTAAATTAAATTCTTATTTTTGTGGGAAAACTAAAAGTAAAACCTATGAATATTTTTACTAAACTATTTTTTACAGCAACGATTTTGACCAGTAGTTTTGTTGCAGCACAACAAGATAGTATAAACATTATTAATTTACCTACAACGATTAATAAAGATTATTCTTTTGATGGAATATGGAAAATTTCTAATGATGGAAATACTTCTAATTTCAAAATTTCTGGAGGAAAATTGACAAACTATTCAAACAAAACAAGTCAGAATTTATTTCTTGATCTATATTTTGTTCCCTCAAAATCTTCTTTAGATTTATATGATTTGCCAAACAAGATAAATACGAATGCGCAACTTGGTCAATTAGAAGGGAATGGTACAAGTTTTAATAATGTAATTGTTACTTTTAAAGGTTCGGATGTACAATTATTATCTCAAGGAGATTATGTGCCAATTTTATTATTGAAGGATAGAGAAACTAATTCTATTTTGAATTATAAAATATTGAGCAACAAAATTTCATTAGATTCTAATAATATATTGATAGATAGAGTTGTAGATAATGCTGAATTACCAATATTAACAGAAGAAAATACATTAGCTTCTACAAAATATATAGATGCTACTTTATCTGATATATACACAACAGTTGAGAGTTCTTTGGATATAGAGAATGCAAACAAAAAAGTAAAATTATCAGGTGTTTGGAAGTTAGAAATAGATTTTAATACTTTAATGGTTACAGTTGATGGAATTAATAATTCTATTCAGAACTTGGGTTCAAAACCAACGAATAAATTAAAATTATTGGTTTATTTTTCAAGACAAGATATTTATGAAGTGAAAGAAATTGATGGTTTTGAATTATTAAACTTTGATTTGTCTCCAATTTCTGGGAATACGAAATTAGAAAAACTAAGCTTTAATTCTAATATAACTAAATTGGTTCCTGCAGGAGAATATTATCCAATCTTAGTACTTACAGAGAGAAATGATCAAGGTAATTATATCATAAAATCTACATTAGGATTAGGAGAGAAATATATTTGGAAATAAGAATTTACATCACAATAAAATAAAAAAGCAACGATTATTTCGTTGCTTTTTTATTTACATATTTTTGGATAAAGAATATTATATTTTATTTCGATAAGCTAGTATTTTATCAATACGATTACCGTCTTTGTCTACGATTTCTAAAGTTAAATCTGCTACTTCAACTTTATCACCAACATTAGGAATTGTTTCGTATTTGTCCAAGAAAATTCCTGCAACTGTCACATATCTATTTTCAATTTCTTCATCAATATCAATATCAAAAAACTTCTCGAATTCATAAATAGAAAATTGTCCATCTATTAACCATGTTCCATCATCACGTTTTACAATTTCATAATCTTCTTCATGATCTTCAGGAGTATCGCCAACTAATTCATCTAAAATATCATTTATTGTCACAATTCCTGCCGTTGTACCATATTCATCCAAAATAATTGCAAAATGTGCTTGTGAATTTTGTAACATTTCTAATAACGGATAACTAAACGAATTTTCATTGACAAAAATAGGTTTGTGTATAAATTTTTTCAAGCTAAAATCTTCTTTGTTCACTCCAAACATATCTTTTAGTTTTAGAATTCCGACGATTTCATCTAAATTATTATTCTTTGTAACAGGATAAGCTGAATATTTATTTTTTTTCACTTTTGAGCGCGCTTTTTCATAATCATCAGAAATATCTAATGATGTAATTTCTGAACGATGCGTAGCTAATGTATTTACCCGACGATCTCCAAGTTCAAAAACTCTTTCTAAGATTTCGTGTTCTTTTTGTTGAATTTCACCACCTTCTGTACTTTCTTTGATGATGTTTTTGATTTCTTCTTCAGAAACAACTTCGTTATCATCGTCTTTAATTCCGAATAATTTTAAGAAAAAATTGTTTGTAACAGTTAACAACCATACAAATGGAGAAGTTATTAGAGATAACCATTTCATTGGTTTTGAAACAAAGGTAGAAACGGCTTCTGGAAATTTCATTCCCAAACGTTTTGGTAATAATTCGCCAAATACAATTGAAAAATATGTAATAATAACAACCATTATGATTGGAGAAAGTGTTTTAGCATAAGGAGCAATGAAAGAAACAGATGTTAAAAATTCTGTTAAATCTGCAGTCAATTTATCTCCAGAAAAAACACCTAACAATATACCAATTAAAGTAATTCCTATTTGTACAGTAGATAAGAATTTATTCGGATTTTCAACAAGTTCTAAAGCTGTTTTAGCACCAGAACTTCCCTTTTTCATTTGATTTTCTAATTTGAATTTCCTTGAAGAAACAAGAGCCATTTCTGACATTGAAAAAATCCCGTTCAATAAAATCAATACAATTATTATAACAATCTCCACTTTTATTTTTTAATTTTGATAAAAATAAACCAAAATCTAATACCTATCATAATGTCACAATTTAATATTATGAAATTTTCTTATTTAGTTTTACTTGCATTTATGTTAAACGCAGGATGTGCTTTCGGCAGTAATGAACAAACAGTGGAAGAAAGAGATACTATATCACCAATTTTTACAACAGCAGAATTGATTGGAAAAGGAAGTCCTACGATGGTTGGGAAGGAATATAAACTATTGCCTGAAGTTGCAAAACAGTTTGAATTGATGAAAGCTGATGCACAAAAAGCAGGTTTTAAGATACAAGTAGTTTCGAGTTATAGAAACTATACGTACCAAAATGGAATTTGGGAACGCAAGTATAAAGCGAATCAGGCAAAGAAAATTGCTGCAAAACAAAACATTGATAAGATTATTGAATATTCTACAATACCAGGAACATCTCGTCATCATTGGGGAACAGATCTAGATATTATAGATGGAACGCGCGGAATGCCTTCTGATCCATTAAATGAAAAGCATTTTAACGAAGGTGGCTCAATGCATAAATTTAAGCTTTGGTTAGATGAGAATGCATCGAAATATGGTTTTTATTTAGTTTATACAGATGATCCGACAAGAAAAGGATTTAAGTACGAACCTTGGCATTTTACGTACAAGGCAATTTCGAAACCAATGTTACAAGCTTATAAAAATCTTGATATTAAAAAGGTTTTACAGGAGAATAAATTAATGGGAAGTGAAAACTTTACAGATGATTTTATAGAAAAATATAAAAGAGAAAATATATTGGATGTAAATCCTGTTATTAAATAATAAAAACTCCATTTTGGAGCTTTTTTTGTAGTATCTTAGATAAAAATTAAACTAATATATTTTCTGATGAAATTAAGATTTTTCATATCGTTTTTTTTGAGCATGAGTTTATTAACTTTTGCAAAACAATCGATTGTGAGAGATTTAGATGGAGATGGAAAATTCGATAAAGTTTCAATCAATTTTGAAACTAAAAAAATAGAGTTTTTACTTTCTGATAACTCATATAAAAAACAAACAAGTTTAGCGTTTAATGAATTAGATCGACATGCGACGATTGAAGAAACAAAAAAAGGTTTCAAGATTATAAATAAAATTGGAGATGTGTTATTTACATCGTATTTTAAGTATAATCGTCAAACAAAAAGAATAGAATTATCTATGATAAAACGTTCTATTGTATCGGAAGATCACTCAAAAGAAAATGGAGAATCAACGTTTATTTCAGCTACAAAGGAATTTATTGCGAAATGGACAAGTTTAGATAAATTATCAAATAAAGTAATAGCTTTACCAACCTTGAAAACTAAAATTGATTTGGATGTTATTTCCTTGAATAATTTCAATGATACATTCCTGAACGAATTTAATCAACAAAGTTTAGCTTTTTACAAAGCAGAAATTTCTAAGCAGGAATAATTATTGCTCCAAATCGATTGTTCTAAATGTTAAATTAATTCGAGGTGAATTTACTTTTTTTGTAGGAGGCAAGCGATGTAACCAATAATCTTGTGTTTCATTTTTCATTATCAATAAACTTCCACTTGAAAGATTTAATGAAATCACTTCTTTGGTTTCTTTGTGTTTAAAACCAAACTTACGTTCGGCACCAAAGCTAAGAGATGCAATTGCACCATGTCGTTTTAATTGTTTTTCAGCATCGCTATGCCAAGCCATTCCTTCAGAACCATTATGATATAAATTCACCAAACAAGAATTGTAGCTTTCACCTGTTTTTAGCTCAACTAATTTTTTCAATTCAAGCAAAGTTTCAGTCCAAGGCAAAGCTGTTTTTGTAATTTTAGAATAAGTATAAGCAAATGGAAAATCTCCGTACCAAGCTATTTTTCGTTTGGTTTCAATTAATTTACCAAAAATAATCGCTTGATCGTTTTTCCATTCAATTTCATTCATCAATATAGAATAGTAATTATGAGCTTCCTCATCGCTCATAATTTGTCCAAAATAATTTACTGTTCCATTTTTTGGTAATAAATTTTTTTGTTCGTCAAATAAATCATTAAATATATCCATAGAACGAAGATATATTATATTTTAAATACTTTCTTATGAAATAATTATTTGTTTTCTTCTGCAAGAATATAATAGTCCATATTTTTCTTAATAAGAGCTATTTTATTTTTGTTTGTTATCCAGATTTTGATAGGATTTTTATCTGAAATTGCAGATTTAAATCTTTTTGAAAAAATAGATTTTATATTAGGGTCATTTTCAATTGTATACTTAGGCTCCCCATATAATTCAGTAATGTAGTTGCTTAGATATTTGAAATTTTTTTCTGCTGAAATTATTTCATAGTCACTATTATTATTGTCTAAGTCATCCCATGAGTTACTTAAAAGGATATTTGGAGTATCATTTTTAATTGTATTATATAAAGCTAGAGTGTTTGAAGTAGCATGATTTATATAACCTGAATTCTGTTCTGAGATTTCAAATTGATTCCAATTTGTATTAAGAAAATCCTTACTGTTTGTTATATTTATTGTGAGTTTATCTTCAATAATAATTTTATTATTTTTATATCCTATTAAAGTGGCTACTTTTTCTCCAGTAGTATAAAAATGATGTCCCCACAATGTAGTAGATGTAAGACCTGGACCTGTATAATCTGCAATTTTTTCTGTATTATTTCCTTCAGAAGTTTTAAATACAATCGAATCAAAAATTTCAGGATAATATCCTTGAGGATACTTAGGGTCATAAGAGGGAGTAAAAATAACCATCTCTAAAATGTTATTTTCATTCTTATCTACTTTAAGTTTTAAATTAGGTTGCTTTTCTTCAATAATATTATCTGTATCATCTATAGAATCGTCTGTACAAGAAATTATGGCAGTTAAAGAAAATAAACAAAGTGTTAATTTAATATAGTTCATTATATTTTGGTTTAGTTATTTATCGAAAGTAATTTAATATTTTAAATAGGGCAAATTATATGATAAATAGCATTATTTAGAATTGTTATAATTAATTTTAATCTCAAAAAAGAAATTTATATCATTTTAGTAAATTCTTAAACTTTAAATAATCAATAGAATAAAATCACTTTAAGTTAACAAAAGCATATAACTAATAATAAAAGACAAGTATTTTTTATATTTTATAGGAAGTAATGATTAGGTTATTAAAAAGAGTCTTTAGAAATTGATAAATGATTATTACTTTTTTAATAACATTTTATTTTAGAATAAAATAACAGAAAAAGCAACGATTATTTCGTTGCTTTTTCTGTTATATACGGTTCAAATTTCAATTCTTTTATATTATAAGGATCAAAACCTTTGTATAAATCTTGGAATAATTGCATAACTTGAAAATAAGTGAATAATGCTGAATAAGAAGCTTGTTCTTGATAAAGCGGTATTTCTACTAAAAATAAAAAACGGTCATACTTCGAAATTTGAACCGTATTGCCATCTCGATTAACCAAACCTATATAACTTCCATCATAATCGGGTAGGTTATGAAAAATCTCAATAGCTTGTGATAAACTACCTTCCAAAGGTAATTCAGTCTCAACATGTAAGTCGTCAGCGTAATTTTCAAAGAATATTTTCACATTGCAAAAGTAAGAAATTTTTAATCTATTTTAAGGATTTCCTTTTTTTTCGGGTTATAATTATTAAATTAGCAATCAAATTATGGAAAAAATGAGTTACGATATTATAGTTATTGGAAGTGGTCCTGGAGGATACGTAGCAGCGATTAGAGCAGCACAATTAGGTAAAAAAGTAGCAATTGTAGAAAAAGCGGAATTAGGAGGAATATGCCTAAATTGGGGATGTATTCCAACTAAAGCATTATTAAAATCTGCTCAAGTATTTAAATACTTAAATCATGCAGAAGATTTTGGAATTAACTTACCTTCTGATATTTCATTTGAATTTGGAAATGTAGTTTCTCGTAGTAGAGGAGTTGCAGATCGTATGAGTAAAGGGGTTCAATTCTTAATGAAGAAGAATAAAATTGAAGTAATTCAAGGTGAAGCAAAAGTTTTACCAGGTAAAAAAGTAAAAGTTACAGCAGCTGATGGTTCTGTAAGCGAATTATCTTCAGAGAATATAATTATTGCAACAGGTGCACGTTCTCGTGAATTACCTGCTTTACCACAAGATGGTAAAAAAGTAATTGGTTATCGTGGTGCATTAGCAATGGAAAAACAACCAAAATCTATGATTGTTGTAGGTTCTGGTGCGATTGGAGTTGAGTTTGCTCACTTTTATAATACATTAGGAACTAAAGTTACAATTGTAGAGTTTTTACCACGTATTGTAAATGTTGAAGATGAAGATGTTTCAAAACAATTGCAATTATCACTTAAAAAATCTGGAATTAATATCTTAACAAATGCAGAAGTTACAGGTGTTGATACTTCAGGAGATTTAGTGAAAGCTACAATCAAAACAGCTAAAGGAGAAGAAATTATCGAAGCTGAAGTTGTTTTGTCTGCTGTAGGAGTTGTTCCAAATACTGAAAATATCGGTCTTGAAGAAGTAGGAATTGCTACTGAAAGAGGTAAAATTGTTATCAACGATTTTTGTGAAACTTCTGTAAAAGGATATTATGCTATTGGAGATGTTGTAAAAGGAGCGGATTTAGCGCACTTAGCATCAGCTCAAGGTATTTTATGTGTGGAGCATATTGCAGGTGAAAAAGTAGAACCAATTGATTACGGAAATATCCCAGGTTGTACATATTGTTCACCAGAAATTGCCTCAGTAGGTCTTACTGAAGCAAAAGCTATCGAAGCTGGTTACGAAGTAAAAGTTGGTAAATTCCCATTCTCTGCAAATGGTAAAGCTGTTGCAAATGGAGCTGCAGACGGTTTTGTAAAAGTTGTTTTTGATGCAAAATACGGTGAATGGTTAGGATGTCACATGATTGGTGATGGAGTAACTGAAATGATTGCAGAAGCAGTTGTTGCACGTAAATTAGAAACAACAGCTCATGAAATTATGAAATCTGTACATGCGCATCCAACAATGGCAGAAGCTATTATGGAAGCTGTAGAAGATGCATATGGACATGCAATTCATATCTAAAAAATAAAAATAATATAATAGTAATTTAAAGCAGCCAATAGGCTGCTTTTTTAGTTTAATAAATCGTTAAGCTTTTACGTACAGCATATTGATTAATTTTTTTAACTATATTTATATAAATAATTATAAAATAAATTATATGAAAAAATTCTATTCTTTAGTAGCGATTGCTGCTTTATCTTCTTTATCATTTGGACAGGTTGTAATTAGCCAGGTTTATGGTGGAGGGGGAAATTCTGGTGCAAAATATACACATGATTTTATTGAATTGTTTAATAGAGGTTCTGAATCTGTTACACTAAAAGGTTATTCACTACAATATGCTTCTGCTACAGGTACTGTTAGTGAATCTAATACTCAAGTATTAGCAGATATAACAATTCAGCCAGGTAAATATTATTTAATTCAACAAGCAAAAGGTAATGCTGGTACAGATGCATTGCCAACTCCAGATCAAATCCCTGCATTACCTCTAGCATTAGGAGCTGTAAACGGTAAAGTAGCACTTGTTGCTAATGTTGAGCCAATAACTGATGTCAAAGATAAAGATATTGTTGATTTTGTAGGTTTTGGAAGTTCTAATGAATATGAAGGATCTGGTGCCACTGCGGCTTTATCTAATACTAATTCTGCTCAAAGAAAATTAAAAGGTTGTCAAGATACAAATGATAATAAAAATGATTTTGACGTAGCTGCTGCAGCTCCTAGAAATGGACAAACAGCTGCAAATGTTTGTACAAATTTGAGTACTGATGATCTTACACTAACAAAAGCATTTTATAACACATTATGGACAAACACAGCTTCTTTCAATGTGAAAGATAAAACTATTGTTGAAGTTTATAATATTAACGGAGAATTAGTAAAAACATTTGAAGTAAAAGGTGTTCAGTCTGTTGATGTTTCTTCATTAGCTAAAGGAGCTTATATAGTTAAAACAACTTCTAACGGAAAAACTTCTACTCAAAAAGTAGTTAAAAAATAATTAAGAAGTATCCTAATTATAAAAATAAAAAAAAAGCGATTCAGATTTCTGAATCGCTTTTCTTTATTCTTCTATTTTCTGAATTATAAAACCTGCATCAGTTACAGCTTCTATAATCTCTTCTTCATCTTCATTGGTTAGTACAGTCAAGATTTTTCTTTCATCAGTTGTATCAACTTTCCAATTGTTTTCACCTACAGCTTCATCCAAAAAAGGTTTCACCGATTTAATGCAGCTATCACAGTTTATATTTGTTTTAAATTTAAATTCACTCATAATTTTACAATTTAGACTCAAATTTATAAAGATTTCATAAGATTAAAAAAACGTTTAAGTAATATTTGATTTCGAAATTTAAATAAAAATCAATGAAGCGTAATCTTGACGTCGTTGTAATTTCGGATGTGCATTTAGGAACTTTTGGTTGTAAAGCACAAGAATTGTTAGCCTATCTTCAATCCATTCATCCCAAAAAAATTATTCTCAATGGTGATATTGTGGATATTTGGAATTTTAAGAAAAGTTATTTTCCAGAAACACATTTACAAATTATTAGTTATTTACTAAATCTTTCAGAACAAGGAATTCCAATCATTTATATAACAGGAAATCACGATGAATTGTTGCGTAAATTTACGACAATGCGTTTCGGAAATATCCTTTTGACAGATAAATATATGTTGAAACAGAATGATAAAGTCGCTTGGATATTTCATGGAGATGTCTTTGATGCTTCTATTCAACATTCGAAATGGATTGCTAAGTTAGGAGGTTGGGGATATGATAAATTAATTCAGTTAAACTATTTTATCAATAAATGTTTGGAGTTTTTTGGAAGAGAACGTTATTCTTTGTCTCAAAAAATTAAAAATTCAGTGAAAAAAGCAGTTAAACACATCAATGATTTCGAACAAACTGCAGCAGAATTAGCAATAGAAAATGAATACGATTATGTTGTTTGTGGACATATTCATCAACCACAATTACGAAAAGTGAAAACAGAAAAAGGAAATTGTATTTATATGAATTCTGGAGATTGGATCGAAAATTTATCCGCTTTAGAATGCATAGACGGAAATTGGGCGGTTTTCTATTTTGAAGAACATAAACAAGTTTTGATGCAAAATTTAGAAGAAATCGAATTTAATTATTCATTGGATGAATTAATAGTTTCTATTCTCAATAAAAAGTAAATGAAGATTTTATATGCCTTACAAGGAACTGGAAATGGACATTTGGCACGAGCGCAAAAAATATTACCTATTCTCGAAAATTATGGGGATTTAGACGTTTTTATAAGCGGTTCCAATTCACAATTACAATTAGAAAACTATCAAGTTGAACATCGTAAAGGTTTATCTTTATTCTACAATGAAATAGGAAAAGTTTCGTACAAAAGAATTTTTAAGGAAAATAGTTTTAAATCTTTTTGGAATGAAGTAAATCATTTTCCAATAGAAAAATATGATTTGATTATTAATGATTTTGAGCCAATTACAGCGCATTCTGCTCGAAAGAAAAAGAAAAATATTATTGGTTTGAGTCATCAAGCTTCGCTTTTATTTGACGAAACTCCAAAAGTGAAAAACAAAACAGGAGAAACAATTTTAAAATATTACGCACCAACTTCAAAGCATTATGGATTTCATTTTGAAGAATACAATGATTCTATTTTTTTACCCATTATTAGAGATAAAATTAGACAATTAAATCCAACGCAAGAAGATTATTATTTGGTGTATTTGCCAAGTTATCATCCAACTGAAATAATTGAGATTTTGTCTGAAATTAAAGAATCGAAATGGAAAGTTTTTTCTCCTTTTGTAAAAAAACAGACGAAACAGTTTAATGTAGAACTTTATCCAATAGATGAACGACTTTTTACGAAAGCTTTGGAAAATTGTAAAGGCGTTTTATGCGGAGCTGGTTTCGAATTGCCTGCAGAAAGCATTTATCTAAAAAAGAAGCTTTTTGTAATCCCAATCAAAGGACAATATGAACAATTATGCAATTGTGAAGCATTAAAAAAAATCGATATTGATTATTCTTATGATTTGGATATTGAGAAACTTCAACGTTGGACAGATTCTAATAAAATTATAACAAGAAATTTTCCTGATCAAACCGAACAGATTATTCAGAAAGTGATATTAGATGCTTCTGTTTAGTTATTTTTCCAAAAAGCTGGCGTGAATAGAATTAAAATTGTATAAAGTTCTAAACGTCCTAAAATCATTAAAAAACAACATAATAATTTTGCACTATCCGTTAAAGAATTCATTGAATTACCTGGACCAAATTCTCCAATTCCTGGGCCAACATTTCCTAAAGTGGAAGCTGTTAAGGTTAGAGAAGCCAAAATATCTTGAAAACTCATTGTTATACCATAATTCAAAAGAGCAAACAAAATAGAACTTACAATCCAAGTAAACATAAACATCACGAAAAAGGCCATAACGTGGAAAACGATGGATTGATTAAGCGAACGATTATTGTAACGAACAGGAATAATTGCATTTGGATGAAGAATACGTTTAAATTCTATCCAACTATTTTTTAATAAAATGACATGTCTTATAACCGTAATTCCACCAGATGTAGAACCTGCTGAACCACCAATAAAGAACAACGAGAAGAAAATTAAAGTAGTAACAGTTAACCAACTTGTGTAATCTTCCATTGCTAAAGCTGTTGTAGATGCGATGGAAACAACATGGAATAATGCACTTCTGAATGAATGTTCAAAATTGAACCACGAATAAGTTTCTACGGAATAATTGGGATAGATATTGAAAAATAATACGATAAAAACGATAAAAGTAACAACGGCAAGTAAACCAACCCACCAACGGAATTCTTCGTTTTTCCATACTTTTTTTAATTGTCCTTTAATTAATAAATAGATCAAAGCGAAGTTTGTTCCGCCTAAAAACATCATTACAATTAAAACATATTGAATAAAAACATTGTTGTTCCAATGCATTAAACCTTCATTTTTGGTAGAAAAACCTGCAGTTGCAATTACACTCATGGAATGGTTTGCAGCATCAAAAAGATTCATTCCTCCGAAATAAAGCAATATTGCAAAAAAAGTTGTTAATCCTAAATAAACTAACCAAAGATTTTTAGCTGTTTCAGTAATTCGAGGATGTATTTTATCTGTATAAATTCCAGGCGCTTCTGCCATAAAAAGTTGTCGTCCACCAATTCCAAGAAAAGGTAAAATCGCAATGGTTAAAACGATAATTCCCATTCCGCCAATCCAATTCGTTGTACTTCTCCAAAATAATATACTTTTTGGTAAACTTTCCACATCATCATAAATAGAAGTTCCTGTTGCTGTATAGCCAGAAACGGTTTCGTAAATAATATTCACAAAACTGAAATTTTCATTGATAATATGATCGTTTGGTAAAAATATTAACGAAGTTACATAAGGCAAGCAACCAGAGAGAATTAAGAAAAACCATCCGACACAAACTACGATATAACCTTCTCGTTTGTTGATATGTTTTCTTCTATCTCGAGTGAAATACATCATTGCAGCTCCTGAAAATCCGACTAAACTTCCCGAAAGTAAGAAAGGGTAGAGTAGATGATCACTAAAATAAATGCTAACACATGTTGCAATGAACATGAAAAGCGCATTTAGTAACAATAAAACACCCGAAAGATTCAGGATTACTTTGATGTTAAGCGATTTCATTATTTAAAATATTTAGTCACTTTCGGAATTAAATTCGCTTGGCTAAAAACAACGACATGATCTTTTGGTTCGATAATGAAATCTTTTGTTGGAATAAATCCTTCATTTCTACGAACGATTCCCGCAATAATAGCGCCTTCTTTGAATGGAAAATCTGATACACGTTTGTTTGCAATTTCTGAGTTTTCGTTAATACGAAATTCTAAAACTTCTGCATCTAAATCAGAAATTCCTGTTACATCCATTACAGATCCTTGTCTTATATAACGAAAAATACTATCTGCAGTTAAGAGTTTTTTATTGATAAAAGCATTAATTCCAACTTCTTGACTCAGATGAATATAATCGATATTTTCGACCAAAGCAATTGTTTTCTTAACACCTTTTGATTTTGCCAAAAGACAAGACATTATATTGGTTTCCGAACTTCCTGTTACAGCGATAAAAGCATCAGAATCAGAAATCCCTTCTTCTAATAATAATTCTCCATCTCGACCATCACCATTAATAATTAAAATGTTATTCAAATCATCGGCTAAGTCAAAGGCTTTGTTTCTATTTATTTCTAATAGCTTAACGTTGTGTTTATTATCTTTTAGAAGTTTAGCCACTTTAACACCAATACTTCCTCCGCCTAAAACAATTACATTTTTGAAATATTCTTGCTTTTTTCCAAGGATTTTATAAATTTCTAAAATTCCAGCTTTTTTAACAATAAAATAAAGGTGATCGTCTATTTTAAATTCAGTTTCAGCTTCTGGGATTATGGTTTTGTATTCGCCACGTTCGTTGCTACGAATAATCGCAATTGGCATCAAAAGATTGTCTTCGCCACCTTTTGTGGTTAAGTACATGTCTTTGTATTTTTTATCCAGAATTTTACAATCGGCATCTAGAACTGTTCCAACCATAAAAAGTTGACCGTTTGCAAATGGATGCATTGCATTGAAAGCCGATTGTTGTACAAGAGAATAAATTTCATCTGCTGCTAATTTTTCAGGACTAATTAGCGCATCAATTCCCATTCCTTGTACCCAGAATTGATTTTCTTTGTGAAGAAATTCAGGATTCGAGATTCTGGCTAATGTACGTTTAGCTCCTAAATCTTTTGCAATCGAAGCGCTTGTAAGGTTTGTATTTTGAAGATGAGTAACCGAGATAAAAATGTCTGTATCATCAATACCAACTTCTCGCAAAGCTTTGAAAGAAGTGATATCTCCACGATATGCCATTACATCTAACGTGTTTTCAATCATCAACAATTTATCTTTGTCCATATCCATGACGACGATGTCATTCATTTCATTGGAAAGTAATTTTGCTAAGTGAAAACCAACTTCTCCAGCGCCTCCGATTAATATTTTCATGAAAAAAAATTAGGGTAAAACTATTTTGATGTTTCTTTTTGTCCCATTAACATCAGGAACGATTTTAAGAATTCATCTATATCACCGTTCATCACAGCGTCCACATTACCTGTTTCAGTTCCTGTTCGAACGTCTTTTACCAATTTGTATGGATGCATTACATAATTACGAATTTGAGAACCCCATTCGATTTTCATCTTATTTGCCTCAATTTCGTTACGAGCAGCCATTTTTTTCTCTAATTCTATTTTATATAATTCAGATTTTAACATTTCCATTGCTCGCTCACGATTTGCCAATTGTGAACGTTCAACTTGACAAACAACTACAATTCCTGTAGGTTTGTGTGTTAACTGAACTTTTGTTTCTACTTTATTTACATTTTGACCTCCAGCTCCACCAGAACGAGAAGTTTGCAATTCGATATCAGCAGGATTAATTTCAATTTCGATTGTATCATCTACAATTGGTGAAACATATACAGAGACGAAACTTGTGTGACGTTTTGCATTACTATCAAAAGGTGAAATACGAACCAAACGATGAACGCCATTTTCGCCTTTTAAGTATCCGAAAGCAAATTCGCCATCAACTTCCAATGTTACTGTTTTTACACCAGCAACATCTCCTGCTTGATAGTTTAATTCTTTTACTTTATAACCATGTTTTTCGGCCCACATTAAATACATTCGCATCAACATAGAAGCCCAATCACAAGATTCTGTTCCTCCAGCTCCAGCAGTAATTTGAAGAATTGCTCCAAGATTATCACCTTCTTCTGAAAGCATATTTTTGAACTCGATATCTTCTAAAAGCTTAGCAACAATAGTATATTGTTCCATAACTTCTTCATCACTTACTTCGCCTTCGCGGTTAAATTCTACTAAAACTTCGACATCGTTTACTGCATTTGCAATAGTTTGGTATTCGTCAATCCATTTCTTCTTTCCACGTAAAACTTTCATAAAAGCTTCGGCTTCTTTCGGATTGTTCCAAAATTCAGGTGAAGCAGCGTGTTCTTCTTCATTCTGAACTTCGATTTCTTTTTGTTCGATTTCCAAATATTCGTGCAAATCTTGTGTACGTTTTTGGATGTCTTTTAGTAATTCGTTGTTAAACATAATTGCAAATGTATAAAAATAGGAGATTTTTTGATGAAGAGATTAAGCATTAATCACTTTATCATCTTTTCCATTCCAAGAAAGAATTTTATAAGTGAATCCTTCTTCGGTTTTAATTTCTTGATCTTTTAGCATTAAAAAAGTATCATCCCAATCATTGTCTTCATAACTAATTACCCAAAATAATTGATTGAAAAATAAGCCTTCTAAAATATATAAAAGCTCTTCTACAGAATCTACTTCATAGGTTGTAAATGGATAAGTTGTTTTAACCCAAATTTTATCATCATCGGAAGTCTGAATATATAAATCGCCCAAAGTTGATTTGTATTCATTTTCGATATGAAATTCTAAAAGTTCTGTATCTTTTTTTTGAAGATCCATATTATCATCTATTTCTTTGCTAACATTTTCTATAATATGCATGATCGATTTTTCTTCTTTTTCGGATAAATGAAGCGCTTCATTTGTTGTGTAAGAAAAATATCCATAATCTTTTATTTGCTTTGCTAACGGAAATCCTTGTAAAAAATCGGGATGCATCACCAATACAAATCCTTTAACGCCATTTAGTAAAATATCTTCAAATTGCATAATCTGATTTGGCGCAATGAAATACATAATTCCTTCATCAAAATCGTAATATTGCTGGCCATATCGAAATTTACCACCGGCGCAATCTTTTTTTAATGCCACAACATAAAAATCGGTTGTTATGGCACTTAAAAAAGTTTCAGGTTCTAGCTTCATTTCATCAAAATTGAATACACTAATTAATGGATGTGCTGGTTTGCTCAAACCTAAAAATCGATGTAATTCATTAATTGATGAAACTTTTGAAGGCGCTTTCATTTGCTGATTCTCTGATTTGTACATGACTAATTTACGCTTTATTTTTTACTAAATTGTTCACTTTTTATGATTTCAATTCCTTCTTTATAGCTAGTTACTTTAAAATCAGGAAAACGTTTTCTGAATTTTTTATCGTCAAATAAGTTATCATATGCATATCTTGGTAATAATTCTAGCAGTTCTTTTACTTTAGGATTGAACCAAGCTATGATTTGAAATAAAAATTTTGGAATAACTGAAAATTTTAAATTTCGACCATATATTTTAGAAGCTAGAGCGATAAATTCTTTGTATGTAGGATGGCTTTCATCTACAGGTAAATGCCAAGTCTGTCCGTAAGCATCTGGTGTATTTCCGATTAAAGCTGTGGCGCGACTTGCATCTGGAGTCCAAATTAAACTTCTTTTTTTATTAGCACTAATTGGCACTTTTAATTTTTTACCTTCTTTGATATTATCAAAAATAAAAGTGTTGGTAATACTTTGTGTTTTTCCTGGACCATAAAATTCTGGAGCGCGACAAATAACAGCTTCTAGTTCGCCCGATTTCATTTCTTTTAATAACATTTCTGCCATTTGTCTTCTTACTTTAGCTTTTCTACCTAATGGTTGAAACGGAGTTTGTTCAGTCAGATTTCTATCGTCTTGAGGATACATATAAGTGTTATCAAAAAAGACTAATTTGGTTCCGTTGACTTTACAAGCTTCAATGATATTTTGTAAAATTTTAGGAAAATAACTTTCCCACATATCTGAGCTAATAGGCAATCCTAAAGTGAAATAAGCAATTTCTGCTCCTTTTACTGCTTCTATTGCTTTTTCCTTAATCATTAAGTCCGCAGAAAAAACTTCATCTGTGTCGTTTACCTTTTGAGCATTTTTACTCACAATTCTAATATCTGAGGTGAAATTTCGTTTCAACTCTCTTGCTAATTCTTCGCCAATTTGTCCGTTGGCACCTAATATCACTTGCATTTTTTTTGTTTTTTATTTAAAATAAATTGATTATTACATTACTTTTTTTAGCCAGTGAAGCTTTTTATCTGTATAAGGTGGATATTTCAAATCAGGTTCTGCCCAAGTTGCTCTTTCAATAACAGATTTTTGATGAGAGAAAGTATCAAATCCAAATGCTCCATGGTAATTCCCAATGCCAGAATTTCCTATTCCTCCAAAAGGAAGATAATCACTGGTAATTTGCATTAAAGTGTCATTGATACAACCTCCGCCGAATGAAACTTTATTTAAAAAATTATCTTTTTCTTCATTATTATTAGTAAAAAGATAAGCCGCTAAAGGTTTCTCTCCCTCAATAATTTTCTCCAATGTTTCATCGTAATTTGTAAAGGAAATTACAGGTAAAACTGGGCCAAAAATTTCTTCTTGCATTACTGCATCTTTATAATTAACATCATTTAAGATAGTTGGTTCAATATAGAGCTTGTTTTTATTGTGTTTTCCACCATAAAACATTTTATCTGAATCAATTAGGTTTAGAATTCTGTCATAATTTCTTTTATTTATGATACTTGTGTAATGGTCTGCATCTTCTGTATAAGCATTTTCTTCAATTTTTTCTTTCAATAATTGTAAAAATTTATCCTTAATAGATTCTTCAACTAACAAATAATCAGGTGCAATACAGGTTTGACCTCCATTCAGGAATTTTCCCCAAACAATACGTTTTGCAGCTACTTCAAGGTTTGCAGTTTTTGTAATAATTGCTGGTGATTTTCCTCCTAATTCTAGTACAACAGGAACAAGGTTTTTTGCAGCTGCTTCATACACAATTTGCCCAACTTTTGGACTTCCCGTAAAGAAAATTTTGTCCCAACGTAATTTCAGTAATTCAGTAGTTTCGGGAATACCTCCTTCAGCTACATATAAATATTCAGAAGGAAAATTATTGTTTATTAATTCAGCTAAAAGATACATTGTATTTTCAGGTAATTCGCTTGGTTTTACTACACATGTATTACCTGCAGCAATTGCTGTAACCAAAGGAACCAATGTTAATTGATAAGGATAATTCCATGCTCCAATGACTAATGTAACTCCTAATGGATCGGCATAAATATGGCTGGATCCTGGTTGTAAATTAAAAGGTGTTTTTACTTTTTTTGGTTTAGTTAACTTGTCTAGATTTTTTAGAAAATAATTGATTTCGTTATAAACCATATTCAATTCTGTTAAAAAAGTATCGAAAGAACCTTTACGAAAATCTTTGTAAATCGCATCATATAAACGATTTTCATTTTCTGTAAGAATCTCTTTCAGCTTGATTAAGGTTTGTTTTCTAAACTCTACATCTTTTGTTTGATGTTTTTTAAAAAAAGCCTTTTGTGATTGAAATATATTTGTGAAATTCATTTTGTGATTTTTTTGATTGTGATTGATTATTTTTTATTCTCACCAATCAATTCAGGAGTATATAAGGCAGCTTGAAATTCTGGTTGGTAATCATAACGGACTAATTTTTTTAGACCTAAAGATTTGATAAAAGTAGATAAAGAGCCATTTGAAAGATTTAGTTCAATGTCTTCAGCTTTTTTACTTGATGCTTTTTTCAATGCTCTTACATCTGTATATCCGTGTGTTAGTTCTCCTTTTGTATTTAGGTTAATAAAATTAGAGCGGCTAATCTCAGGTTCTTCATTTGTGATGTTTAATTTTTTACCTACCATTGAAAAATCCACATTTCCTTTTTCATCATAATAAGTAAAGCTTACATTTTCTCCTTCGTTATTATAATCAATTGGAATTAACCATTTTGGTAAATTGTAACCTACAACTCCACGAACTCTAGCTAATTCAGTATCTACAGGCAATTTTAAAACATATCCCCATAGACTTTTGTTATTAAGTTCTCCCATTAAAGAAATAAGTCCCAAATTGCTTTTGTTTGGTTCTGTTGTTACGATAGAAATAGACAATTCGTTATAAAAATCGTTGTCACAGAAATGATAGGCATACGAAGTAATAGCTATTAACCCTCTATTTGGTGTATACGAAATAGGTTTTACCAACTCTTGCACTTCTGTTGGAATTAATTTTTTTATTTCTTCCATATCTGCTGTATAAATAGCAGTAATACTTGTGTTGCTATAATAAAAATTAGGAGAATATGTAATAAAGCCGACATCTTTTCTTTCTTTTTTAATTGTTTTAAACCAGCTCAGATCTATATCAGGTCTTTCTTTTGCAACAACCGAAAGAGGTGAGTTGGAATGAAATCTACTAAATAAACCTCCTTTCAATACTGGTACTTTATGATCTCCTAAGTTAATAATTGTATCATTTTTACTAATTGTATCATTATTTGACAATCTAAATTTTCCGTTATCAGAGAGATTGTTAATTACTGCACTTTTTAGAAAAAAGTTGGGAATGAAAAGAAGTATTACTCCAATTATCACGATAATAAATATAATTTTTAGTTTTTTCATTTTTATTAATTTTAATTGTTTCTATTTATTTTATTTTATTTTATTTATTTCTTTTATTACGACTTCTGCCATTTCTTTGGAGCTAAAAGGATTTTGTCCAGTAATTAATTTACCATCTACAACAACTTTAGAAGTCATCGGGATACATGCTTTTTTGTAATTAGCACCTCTTGCTTTCAAGCCAGCTTCTAAGTTGAAAGGAACTTTATTTTTTCTATTTGGCAAAGTTTCTTCAAACCAGCTAAATCCTGTAATAGTTTTACCTTTTATAAGGTATTCTCCATTGGATAATTTTACATTCAATAATCCACTTACACCATGGCAAATAGCTGCAACTATTTTATTATTTTCATATTGATGTTGAATCATCTTTTGCATCACGACATCATTTGGAAAATCATACATAGTTCCGTGTCCACCAGCTAAATAAATCACATCAAAGTCTTCATTCTCAATATCTTTTAATGCTTTGCTATTATTTAGTTTCTTCATAAAATTGACATTGTGATAATACATTTTAGAAACTGAATCTATCAAGAATTTTTTTAGACTTTCAGGATCAATAGGAATAGGACCACCATTAGGACTTGCTAAAGTTATATTATAACCTTGTTCCATAGCAGCATGGTATAAATGTGTCAATTCACTTAACCATAAACCAGTTTTTAATTTGCTATTGGCATAGTGATTTATATTCGTTAGGATAATCAATACTTCAGTCATAATTATTTGTTGATTTTTGATGATACAAAGTTCTAATACAAAATGTTACAAAAAGTAACCCAAAAAAGGAGAGTTGTAACAAAATCTCTGACTTTTATAAAATTTGAATCTTATGAAATCTTCAATAGTTTGGTGAAATGAACAAAATAATCTCTTTTCAATTTTATGTTTTTTTGAAATGATTAAAATGTTAAACATTTAAAAATGTGATTATTGGCTTAATGCTTGTTATGAAAATTATAAATAGCAAATACAAATCACAAAAAATAATTATTATGGCTAAATTGAAAAGAAACGGTTATAACATACATTATGTAGATTATGGGAATAAAATGGCGCAACCTGTTATCTTAATCCATGGATGGCCACTAAGTTTACAATCGTGGGAATATCAAATTCCAAAAATAGTAGAAGCAGGTTTTCGCTGTATAGCTTATGATCGTAAAGGTTTCGGAAAATCATGTGCGACATGGGATGGATACGATTATGATGCTTTGGCAGAAGATTTATATGCATTGATTGATGAATTACAACTGAAAAATGTTGTGTTGGTTGGTTTTTCGATGGGTGGAGGAGAAGTTGTGCGTTATATTGCCAATTATGGTAATAAGAATGTTTCTAAGATTGCTTTAATAAGTTCTATTATTCCAATAGTTAAACATACTGAAGATAATAAACATGGTGTTCCTCAGAAAAAATTAGATGAAATTGTTGATCAACTTCAAACAAGTCGATTAGAATTTTTAGAAGGTTTTCATAAAGATTTTTATAATTACGGATTATTAAAAAGATCGGTGAGTAAACAACAATTAGATTTTGATTTTTCAGTTTCTTCACATGCTTCTCCTTATGCGACTTTAAAAGCGGCATTAGCTTGGATGAATACAGACTTTAGAATAGAATGCCAAATGATTCATGTTCCAACATTAATTATACATGGAAGAGAAGATCAAACAGTGCCAATAAAAACTGCTGGTGATCAGGCTTCAGAATTAATTCCTCAGTCAACTTATATTGTATATGAAGATGCTCCTCATGGTTTGAATATTACACACAAAGAGGAATTGAATATGGATTTACTTGAATTTTTATTAGGTATAGAACATAAAGAGGATTAAGTTATGAAAAAATTAAATAAAACAATCATTTCAAGTTTAACCTTATTAGGTTTAGGAGGATTAAGCTATGCTTGGCTCAATTACAGAAAAGTAAAAATTCCAGATTATGTTTTAGCAGTCGAAAACTTCGATCTGCAAAAATATATGGGAAAATGGTATGAGATTGCTCGCTTAGATTTTAAATATGAAAAAAATATGAATTATGTAACAGCTACTTATTTCTTGAATAAGAATGGTATGGTGGATGTTCATAATAGAGGTTTTGATTATAAGGAAGATAAATGGGTAGAAGCGCATGGAAAAGCCCAGTTTAATAGAGAAGAAGGAAAAGGAGCTTTAAAAGTTAGTTTCTTTGGACCTTTTTATTCAGGATATAATATAGTGTTGATGGAACCAGATTATGAAACAGCTTTAGTTTTTGGAGAAAGTCATGATTATATGTGGATTTTATCCCGTCAAAAAACGATTTCTGAAGCAACTAAACAAAAGTTTCTTTTGTATGCAAAAGAAAATGGTTATGCGATAGATCAACTTACTTGGACTGCACAAGAAGATTAAATTCCTTATACAATCAAAATAATAATATACTTAAAAATATAGTATGAAAAACCCTTTTATTGTCTAAAATGTTGTTCTTCAACAAACTTATTTTGAGAGATTATCAGTTTAATTTCTCAAAATTTCTTGTGTTTCTAACTCTTGAAAATAAGGAAAGTTTATCGTTTGATTTGTATGTTCCTAATTGATATTTAATATTTTAAATAATGTTATTTTCCCGATTCATATCATCAATACTACTTCATAAAATAAAAAATAGTTCGTTATCAAATTATTTTTATGTAATATGGTTTGATAACGAACTATTAAATGTATCTTCGCGCCATGAAAATTAAGGATAAGGAAGATTTGTCAAAATTCACAAGTCTTATGGAATCGATACGAGACATCCGAAAAGATGTTCGTAATCATTTTATGAAAAAAATGAAAGAGCATCAGATTGATATGACGATAGAGATGTTGGATGTTCTATATATTCTTTGGGAGAAAGACAATATTAATCAACGAGAAATTGTATTTAAAACAAATAAAGATAAAGCAAGTGTTACTTCTTTGCTTGATAATTTGACAAAGCGAGGATTAGTAGAGCGTAAACCAGATCCAAGTGATAAAAGAAATAATCTGATAGCATTGACAAAAGAAGGAGAAAATTATCAAGCAAAATTAATCCCATTACTTCAAGAAGTGTACGATTTGTTTCTGCGAGATATTTCTTCTGAAGAACTTAGTCATACAATAGAAGTTCTTCAACGAATTCATCAAAAAATGATGGAATAAGAAAGTACTTATTTTAAGATACTTGATATTAAATAATATTGATTCGAATTAAAAATAAATGAACATAAAATTAATCACTGTCTTACTATTTACTATAGGTTTGACCACTAACGTAGTGTATGCACAAGAAGTTTCTGAAAGAAGAATTTCGATAGAAGAGCTTTTTCAGCTGACAAAAGAAAATCATCCGAAGCTATCCGTTTCTAAAGCAGATATTGCTATCGCCAAACAAGGAATTGAAGTTGCTAAAAATGCAATGTTACCAAGTTTAAATACTGGTTTACAAGCTTATTATATAGGCGATTTACAAGTAATTGATAAAGATTTTTCCAATAGTACTCGAGTGGATATGCCACATTTCGGGAATACTTTTTCGGTAGATGCAAATCAATTAATATGGAAAGGAGAAACGGTAAGAAACAGTATCAAAGCGCAATCGTTGCGAGAAGAATTGATGCAGTTAAATTATCAATCGAATGAACAAAGTATCAAACTTTTAGTATTAGGATATTATCTTGATTTGTATAAATTAATCAATCAGAAAATTGTTTATCAGCAAAATATACAACTTGCTAATCAGCGTTTAGAAAATATTAAAAAATTCTATAATCAAGGAATGGTAACCCGAAACGATGTAATTAGAGGTGAATTACAATCTTCTAATTTAAATCTTGCTTTGCAAGTTGTCGAAAATAATCAACAAATATTGAATAAACAACTTACAACCGCGCTAGGTTTGGCTGATGATACGCAAATTTTACCAGACGAAACTCTTTTAGCTGATATTCCACAAGTATTATTGCTAGATGATTACAGAAAACTAGCAGAAAATCATCCTATAGTTTTAATGACAGAAAAAACGATTGATATATATGAAGTTTCTGAAAAAATAACAAAAGCAGAAATGTTACCAACTTTATCAGCTTTTGCTGGAAACAAATTGGCAAGACCAATCACAACAACAAGTCCAGCTGTAGATATGTATGCGAATAGTTGGAATATAGGACTTTCACTTAATTTTAGTATTGATGCTTTGTATAAAACGCCGAAAAAAGTAAAACAAGTTCAGTTTGAAAAAGATAAAGCGAAAGCACAAGTAAATGAAGTTCAACAAATGATAGATGTTGCGGTTAATGCAGCTCATATTAAATACAATGAAGCGATTACACAAAATAATACGCTAAAAACGAATAAAGATTTGGCAGATGAGAATTATCGTATTATGAATAGTAAATACAACAATCAGTTGGCTATTTTACTGGATTTGATTGATGCGAGTAATTCTAAATTAGATTCAGAACTTCAGTTCGCAAATTCGCAAATCAATATTGTATATGCTTATTACAAGCTATTAAAAGAAAGTGGAAACTTATAATAAAGGTAAAAAAAGATAAAAATGTCAAAGAATAAAGAACAAGAAAATCATCAAAATAAAGAACAACATAGTTCTGATGAAAAATTAACAAAACAACATAAAAAAAATAAGAAGAAACGTAGGACAAAAATTGGAAACATAGTTGTATTCATTTTAGTACTTGTAGGATTATTTTTTGTGATAAAATCTTATTTCAATGTAGGAAATGATCGCTATACGAATGCGGCACAAGTAGAATCGTTCATTAATCCAATTAATACAAGAGTTTCTGCTTATATAAAAGAAATTCGATTTACGGAACATCAATATGTAAAAAAAGGAGATACATTATTGATATTAGATAACCGAGAAATATTGACACAACTTGGGCAAGCAGAAGCCGCTTATATGGCAGCACAAGCTTCTCGTAATGCAACAGAAAGTTCTGTAAGAACAGTAGCGAATAATGTAAATACAGTTGGCTCGAATGTTCAATCAGCAAAAGCAAATATAGAAGCGACAAAAGCACGTTTGTGGAATGCTGAACAAAATTATAAACGTTACGAAAATTTATTGAAAGATGAAGCTGTAACGAGACAACAGTTTGATCAAGTAAAATCGGATTACCAAGCTCAGCGAGCACAATTGGAAGCACAAATTTCTCAATATCAATCTGTAATTAATACCAAAACTACAAGTGAATTGTCTGTAAATGAAGTGCAATCAAAATTAGGTTTGAATGATGCTGAAATTAAACGTGCTGAAAATGCATTAGAAATGGCAAAACTTAACCTTTCTTATACGGTGATTACTGCTCCACATGACGGAATTATGGGGAGAAGAACAGTTAACATTGGACAATTGCTAAACCCAAGTCAGCAAGTAGCAACTATTGTAGATATTAATAACATTTGGGTAACAGCTAATTATCGTGAAAAACAAATGAATAATGTGCAAATCGGCGGATTGGCAATGATAAAAGTAGATGCGCTGGGAGGCAAAGAATTCGAAGGAAAAATCACAGCTATATCTGGAGCAACAGGAGCCAAGTATGCAGCGGTTCCACTTGATAATTCAACAGGGAATTTTGTGAAGGTACAGCAACGTATTCCAGTTCGAATAGAGTTTACGAAAAATAATAAATCGGAAGATTTGAAACAATTACGTGCAGGAATGAATGTAGAAGTAACTTTAAAATAGTTGATTCTAAATTTTTAAAACTGCATAATATAATAAAAATATGTACGAGAAAAATCCGTTCGCAAGCTGGGTTCCTAAACCAGTCATGTTGTTATTAATCATTGTGATATTATTTCCGATGATGTCCATTTCGGGTGTATATACAAGTACAGTAACTAATGTTTCAGGAGCATTGGCAACTTATACAGAATATATTTCGCTTGCTAATAATGCCGGTTATATTGGAATGGGAGTGGCTTTTTTGATTATTTTTCGTGTCAAAATGAGATTTAGATCTAAGGAAATCATCACTTTCTGTTCTATTTTACTTGCTATCCTATCTTACATTTGTGGAATGACCGACAAACCTTGGGTGTTGGTTGTATGTAGTTTCTTTATTGGATTCATTAAAATGTTTCCTTTTATAGAAATGGTATTGCCTTTGATGTTTGTTGTAAGTCCTACAGGAGATCGAGGAAAGTTTTATTCTGTATTTTATCCTTTGTCTATTGTTTCAGGACAGTTGTTTGCTTATTATTTTGCATCAATAGTTTTTGATGGAAATTGGCAGACACCTTATTTTACAATGTCGGCGATCATGTTGACTATTGCAATGTTGTCTCTAATTTTTCAACATAATAAAAGATTCTGTTTTAAGATGCCTTTGTATCAAATTGATTGGTTATCTCTTGTGTTATTAAGTATATCATTCATGTCGTTGAATTATTTCTTTGTTTTTATGAAACAACAAGGATGGTTTATCTCTCCTTACATCGTAGGAACATTAATAGTTGGGGTTACTTTTTTTATATGGTTGGTTTACAGACAAACCTTATTGGCTCGTAAATTAATTGACTTTAGTGCTTTCACGAAAAAAAATGTAATTCATGCAAGTGTATTATTACTCTTTTTTGGTATTTATCAAGCAAGTTCATCAATTTATTCACAATATGCAGTAGGTGTTTTAGGATATAATAACTTAGTTAATGCACATACAAATCTCTGGATGATACCTGGGATAATTGTTGCAGGAATATTAGCATTTTTTGGCTTCAAGAACAAATGGTATATTAAATATTATATTGCGCTTGGATTTTTTTGCTTTTTCTTACATCTGTTATGCTTGTATTTAATTATTCAACCACAAATGGACATTCGCTATTTAGAATATTCTATGTTATTAAAAGGATTAGCTATGGGAATCCTATTTATTGGTATTTGGTTTTATGCTTCATTAAATTTATCAATGGATCAATTAATGGGAATGATGGCAATACTTATTGCTTTAAGATCATTTTTAGCAACAGCTATAGGAGGAGCAATTATTGGTTGGGCAACCTATCAATCTCAATGGCAAAGTTTAAATGATATTTCGAATTATCTTGATGTTGGCGAAATTCCAAATGGAATGATGATTTACCAGAACACAATGCTTAATTCATTAATGGCTTCTTTAAAAATTGTTTTAGGATCATTGTGTTGGTTAATTGTTCCGATATTAATTTACGTATTCACTCATTCTTACGGAAGTTTTCATTTTAGAAGAATAGTTTTATTAAGAAAAATGATTAGAAGAAAAAAGAAGAATTCTATGGATGATGTGAATTTGCTTAGTTCTTAATGAATTAATAATGAATAAGGTATTGTTTTTGATGAATCTATTACAAAGAATAATTTAATAAGAAATATCTTTTTAATCTCTGTAAGTAATATTCAACAATATGAAAAAGAATTTAATTCACCTTTTAGTTATATATTTTACATTTTCATTCTTCTATTCTTGTTCAGAAAATGATGCAATTGTAGATATTCAGCATCAAACAGAAGGTTTGGAAAAAGGAACGAAAGAATATAATTTAGGAATTCTAAAAATTTTCAAATTCGAAGATGGAAAAGGATATATTAATGAAAAATTAGCCAAAGAGTTAGGTTTTTCATCAGAACAGATTACGAAATTTAGAGAAGAAGTTGATAAAGGAAATATTCTTATTCAAGAAGAACTAAACAAAGGAGCAAAAGTTGAATCGTTTAATCCTAAAAATCTAAGTCCAGAAGAAATTTTAAATCAAAAAGATATTTAAATTTAGAATATAACTGAAATATTAATTAAATATATACAAAAGAAGCTTCTCAATTTGAGAAGCTTCTTTTTATGTTACTTAGTGAAAAGTTTTTATTTTACTTTTTTGTAATTCTCTTCAACTTGTTTCCAATCCAAAACATTGTTAAATGCACTTAAATATTCATCACGTTTGTTTTGATATTTTAAGTAATAAGCATGTTCCCAAACATCGATTCCTAAAATAGGCATTCCAGCAACTTCTGCTCCAGGCATTAATGGATTATCTTGATTTGCTGTACTTGTAACAGCTAAAGAACCATCTTTTTTTACAACCAGCCAAGCCCATCCAGAACCAAAACGTTTAGCTGCCGCATCATCCAATAATTTCAAAAGTTCTGCTGTAGAACCAAATGTAGCATCAATTTTTGCTTTTAATTCTCCTGTTGGTTGTTTTTGTGGATTAGGAGACATAATATCGAAATATAACATGTGGTTGTAATATCCACCTCCATTATTACGTAAAGCACTATTCTTCATATCCATTTTTTTCAAAATTTCAATGATATCATTCGATTTTATATTAGCATCTTTTAGTGCTGCATTCAATTTGTTAGTATATCCCAAATAATGTTTTGAGTAATGAAGTTCCATTGTTTGCGCATCAATGTATTTATTCAAATCATTGTAACCATATTTTAATGGTTTTATTTGGAAAGTTCCTGGATCTGCTTTTACATCTGTCGGATCTCCTAAAGATTTCTTAGCTTGTAAAGTATCTTGTTTTTCGATTTTAAAATTAGTAGTATCTGCTTTTACTTCAGAAAATGGTGCAAAAAATAGAACACCTAAAATTGACATCAAAAAGATTTCTTTTTTCATTTTAATTGATTTATATGGTTAGTTATGATATTTATGATATTAATATCGTGACTAAAGTATAGTAAAACAATAGAATATAAAATTAATTTATTCTAATTTTATGTTAAAGTCATTTATTTCTGAAATTATCGATTTCATATTTTTTATAAATAATTTTTAATGATTATTTATAATCATCATCAAGAATGGATTTCTACACCTTAAAAACATCAAGCAAATTTTAACAATCCGAGGAATAATGCAACTTTTAATGAAATAATCGCAATTTTTAGAATTTTCAATTTTTTAAAATATTAGCGCACAAAAAATTATGTTGCAAATAATAATTAAACAATAAGGTATTAAGTTGTTTTTTTTGATTATGTTTGTCATGATAATATTTTTATGCATGTTAAAGAGAATTAATATTTTATAAAAAAAATAGTATAAAAACCTTTTATTAGATATAACCAACCAATAAATATGATTATGAGAAGAGTTTTATTTATATCTCTCAATCATACGACTTCTACTTACCTATTATTGTTTTGTTTTTTTTCAACTCTTGTTTTTGCTCATGCTTCAGAAACAAATGAGGGTAAAGATTCTATTTCATCAATTTCTAAAAATGTAGTAACAATAAAAGGGAATACAACTATTTATATTAATGAAAATACATCTACATCACAGTTTGAAATAAAACATATTGCTAATAAAGATAAAGTTGTACATGAAAAAAGAGTAAAAGAAGAAGTAAAGAAAGAAATAAATAAAAATTCAAATAATTTAGTGGTTGAGAAGAACAAAAATACTCATCCCAATATATCTTCTCTTACAAATAAAACATTCTCTTATTTACCATATAAGGAATCATCATTTTTTCTTAAAAATAAATCAACAGTTTCTGGAATTTTTTATCAGATATCTTACAATCATAGTATGCTTTTTTGGACGTACATAAGTAAGATTATTAATGATGATATTAAATACAAAAAAACAGAATACAATTATATTTTTTGCGATTACTCAATCTGCTTATCACATTTAGAAATACGTTCACCTTCATTTTTTTATACATAATTAATATATCTACTGCCAACAA
>NZ_CBCPHV010000009.1:0-92196 GCF_965118635.1 Empedobacter brevis
ATACCTTGAAAAGATTCTTAACTTTGCTGTTGCTACGTTCAGAATGACAGATTTATTTAATATTTACCGTTAGAAACTGTGTTAGGGATAGCAGTGGAAATCCTTTTATAGGATTTTAATTTTCTTGTTATGATTTTTATTTTTTTTCTACAAAAGATTGTAACGAATAGCCCGACCGAGCGATTGAATTAATTCTGTTTGATTTATTAGAATTTGTTCTAGGAAATATAGAATAGGAAGAAAAAAGAGCGAGGGAACGCCCAACTAATTTTCAAAATTGTATTGATATGAATTTACTAGATAAAAAATCCGACTATGAATCGGATTTACTATTTTTTTATAACTCGTTTGATTAAGTTAAACAGAATTAAGTAGAAAATAATTGATATAAAGATTAATTCAATGTTTACGTTTAAGTAATTGATTAATTCTTTTGGATGTTTTAAAGCTATTTTTACCAATTCTATTGGTCCTGTTATTAATTGATATTTGTAGGTAATAATAATATTAATAATCAGGTAAAACATGATCAATTGATTGAATAATCCATAAATAAGAAAAAAGAGCTCTTTCTTATTATCGAGTTTTAATTTTAGTGGATTTCTGAAAAAATCTTTTACTTTTTTAGAACTTACTGTTAATAAATTTGGTGTTTCTGTGATATCTGATAGAATCCAATATCCGTCAGTTCGGATGAATGGAATGAGCTGATAGAGAATAACCATTGTAGTTATCGCAATTATATCTTTGATATGATTATTTCCACTAATTAAATAGACTATAAATAAGCCTAGAATAGTAAATAATTGAATATAAACTCCTGCAAGATTTGTAATAATACGCTCTTGTTTTTTTACGGACCAAATTGGTGTTATATTAGAGTAGAATACCGGAAAAATGAAATAAACACCTATGCCTATTTCTCCATTTTTTTTAGCAAATCTATTACATGCTGCAATATGACCAAATTCGTGTATTAAAGCACTTATTAGATAGAAAACAAATAAATACAGCATATAATCCTTTTCAAAATTGATATGCTTAATTTGAGTAAGATTGTAGATAGAAAATAGGAATAATAATGTAAATGTTATCCAAAAGAAAGTAGGTTGAAATAAAGGTTGTAAAACTTTGGAAATTCTAGCTGCATTCTCTTTAGAGATTATTTTTGTTTCGAAGCGAATAAATGATTTTTTCTTTTTTATTTCTTCGTTTGCAACATTAAGCTCTAAACTATTTAAATTTTGTTCAACAATAGAATGAAAATCATCGTTGGAAACATAATCAAATTCTTCAATAAACTCGTTATAAGATTTATCTAAGTTGTATTGATTTCTTTTTAAAATTTCTAGAAGAGATTTTATTTCATCACTAACAATAAAGTATTTCTCGGAATGCTCAAATATCCAACTACGATCATTCTTTTTAGTGAATAAAAAATTTATATTTGTTAGAGAACTATACATTTCTAATTTCTTCAACCTTATTTTTCCATTCTTTTATTTGCGAATTGATAACATCAATCCAGTTTTCAATTTTAGTAAAATTATATTTTGTCACAATTTCTTTTGCTAATGAAAATTGTTCAATCATATAATTGAATTGTGGGTTGCATAATTCGTCAATTGCAAAAAATGCTTTGTGTGTGTACAATTGATTATCTGGATAATAATCTTTATCGTTCTTTAGATATTGAATGGTATTGGATATAATATAGGTAAATTGTTTTGCTTGCAAATCTTCTCCAATATCCGTAATATCATCATACATTTGGATTCCTTTGAAAATAAATGAAAGCATTAATTTTATATCCTCCGAATTGTAATTTGGTTGCAAAAGACTTATTCCATCAACAATAAAAAAAACAGGAATATGTTTTTCAACAGCAAGCTGCTCAAATTGATCTTTTGTAAGAATATGAGAATCAAAATCCCATAATTTTTCTTTAATTAAAACATCAAAATATATTTTACTGTATTTTGCTTTACTCTCAAAAATTGGAGAATTATCACCAAATAATTTGAGAAGTGTTTTTATGCATAATTCATAATGATCGGTTAAATTGACTAAAGGATTTGATTTCAATAAATTTTCATGAATTGGAATTTCATGATCAATCAATTTATCTAAATGAATTATATAATTATAATATGTTTTTGCAATAAGATCTAATTGACTTTTATTTTCATCTTTTAGTTCGATATTTTCAGTAAGAAAGTCGACAATTTCTTGAAAAAAAATTTGATTGATTTTGCTCATTTATGAACTTATTGTTTTGGAATTTTGTTTAGGTTGATAACTAAATTTTGCTGCGTAGAAAAAATAGGAATTTCATATACTTAATAGCAAAAAGTTTTTGTTTAAAGGATAAAATATGGTTAACCTTTTTGAGGTTAACCATATTTATGATTTTAATTACCTTCTTCTTAATTTTCAGGAACAGGTTTTTTGCATATTTTATCCAATAGGCAACAATAGAAAACAAACTCTTTTCTGTCTTCTAATTTTTCTACTTGAAAATCATTAATAGATTTTTTCATAATTAAATAGTTTTATGGGTTAATAAAAATTTATTCAAAATATTATCAAAGCATATATAGATATATCTAATGCTTGACGTAATGTATTCTTTTAAAAAATATGAGTGATACTTATTGAATGATATAAGTATAAATTGAAGTTTGTTTTTTCATAGGTAATTGAGTTATAGTTTGGTATTTTCAAATATAGAATAAATTCTAAATAATCTAAAAAAATGTGCGTATTTTAATTTATTGACATTCAATACTTTTTGTAAATCAAAAAAAAATAATTATTTAATAAATATTTATTTTTTCTTAGAATTATGATTTGAGATTAAATATCTTAAAAAAATGATAAATATTACATTTTTATGCATAATTGCCATTTTTGTATGAGCAAATTTAATAAGTTTACAGCTTCTTAAATTAATCGATTGGATCAAATTATTTTAAACTATATTCTTGAAAAAGATTTCGAAAAAGCATTTAAACTTATTGTAAAAGATTATCATCAAAAAGTTTATTGGCAGGTTCGTCGTATGGTTTTAATTCACGAAGATGCTGATGATATTACTCAAAATGTATTTATCAAAATATATCAAAATTTAAGTTCATTTAAAAGCGAATCAAAATTATCGACATGGATTTTTAGAATAACTTATAATGAAACAATTAATTTTATCCATAAAAATGCGAAAGAACAAAATGTTTCGTTTGAAGATTATTCAATAAATATTGCAAATGATTTATCTTCGGATGAATATTTTTCAGGTGATGAAATTGACCAAAAATTGCAAAAAGCGATTGCGAGTTTACCAGAAAAACAACGACTTGTTTTTATGATGAAATATTATGATGAGATGAAATATGAACAAATTTCAGAAATTTCAGGAACATCAGTTGGAGCTTTAAAAGCATCTTATCATCATGCGGTTACAAAAATTAAAGAATTTTTAGAAGATGAAGATTAAACCTTTTTAAATTTTTTTTGTCAAATGAATGATATGAAAACAAATGGATTAAAAAATAATTTTAAAGTTCCTAATGATTATTTTAAAGATTTGGAAAATGAAATTTATCTAAAAAGTATAAAACAAAAAGATAATTATACAGTTCCAAATAATTATTTTGATGATTTAGAGCAATCTATTTTATCGAAAACAATTCATAAGAAAGAAAATAAAATTATTCATTTTAAAATTTGGTGGGCTGCTGCTTGTATAATTATGCTAGCTTTAGTTGCAATTCCTTTTGTGATTAATTCAACTGAAAAATCTACAAATATTGTAGATACAAAAACAGAAACGCAGGTTTACGAGAAAATATATGATTCTTATATTGTGAGTGATCAAAATAAAAAATCGTCCAATATAACATTAGACGATTCTGATTTTGCTTTATATGATTATTAGAAATCTTAAATAATTTCTGCGCTCAAACCTCGGTTCAATAACTCTGTGCATCGAGGTTTTAAATCTTCTAATTCACCAGTCAATACTTCGCATTTACCTTTGTAGTGAATTAAAATTGAACATTGTTCAGCCTGTTCTGGTGTATGTTCACAAACATCAATCAAGGATTCGATAACCCAATCAAATGTATTAACATCATCATTGTAAACAATAATTTGATATTTGTGCGATTCCTGTTCCAATACATCAACAGCCGAATCTTTTTCCGTTTCCCATAATGGTTGCGTTGCGTATTTTATCATTTTATTTATTTTTATTTTTTGAAATGAAGTGCAATCCATTCATTTCGTTGTTTTTTAGATACAAATTTTAAACCATTTTCTGTACAAAAAGCCAAAATGTCATCAAAATCTTGTTCCATTAATCCACTTAAGAATAAATCTCCATTTTCATTCAAAACATTGATATAAGAAGGAATTTGACTTAATAGAATATTCTTGTTGATATTTGCCAAAATAATGTCAAAATGTTTGCTTCCTAAAAGTGAATTGTCACCCATTTTAGCATCTAAACTAACACCATTTCGTTTTCCATTTTCAATAGAATTTTCTACAGCCCATTCATCAATATCGATACATTCAGCATAGTTTGCACCACGTTTCATTCCTAAAATTGCAAGAATTGACGTTCCACAACCCATATCCAAAATATCTTTACCTGTAAATTCGGTTTCTAAGATATATTCTACCATTAAATGTGTTGTAGAATGATGTCCAGTTCCAAACGACATTTTAGGTTGAATGATAATTTCGTACGGAATATTTTCTACTGTTTCATGGAATTCTGCACGAATTAAACATTGATCATTTACTAAAATTGGAGTGAAATTTTCTTCCCAAGTTGCATTCCAATTTTGTTGTTCGATTTCTTGACGTGTATAAGAGAAATCAATATTTTCGATAGAATCTATAATCTCCTTAACTTGTTCAATATTTTCATCCGTTTTTGGCATATAAGCATCAAAACCTTCTTCGTTTTCAACAAAACTTTCAAAAGGTAATTCAGAAATCATTGCAATAATAATTTCATTAAAAGGCTCAACTTCCGCAACTTTAAATTTATATTCGATATAATTTGTCATAAAAAAATGTGGAAAACATCAAATTGTTTTTCCGGTGCAAATTTACGATTTTTATAATTAATTATAAAGTACAGATTATTTGTCGATAGCAAAGTCTTTTAGACCAACCATCATTTCTCTTTTACCTGGAGGTCCAGGACGTTTTTGTACAATATAGCCCAAATCTTTCAAGCCTCTTTTTATTGTTCCTTTTGCAGCATAAGTCGTAAAAATTGCAGATTTTTTAGTCAAAGAATCAACAATTTCTAATAAATCTTTTTCCCATAATTCTGGCTGAACACGAGAACCAAAAGCATCAAAATAAACCAAATCAAAATTATTTTCATTGATATTTTTTAGATGAAAGAAATCTTCTTTTACTTTTTTAATCTCGAAATAAGGAGATATTTTATGCCAATTTTCCCAACTTGAATGAAATAATTGTTCATAAAAATTCAAAAATTCATCTTTTCGATGTTCAAATTCGGGATAATGTTTAAAAACATCTTCGAAATAATTGACTAATTCAAATTCTTCATCCGAAACTGGAAACTTTTCAATTCCAACATATTGCACTTTAATTTTATTTTTTTCAGCTTCCATTAAAGTAATGAAAGAATTAAGTCCCGTTCCTAAACCAATTTCTATAATTTTAATCGGATTTGTTGTTTCAGTAAAATGATGAAATCCATTTTTTATAAATACATGAAAAGCCTCTTGTACAGCGCCGTGTTTTGAATGATAAGATTCATCCCAATCTTCAATATAGATAGTTTTTGATCCGTCTTCCGTTTCTTGAATAATTCTTTTCATCGTCGAAAGTTATGATATTTATTATGAAAAAGTGCAAATAAAATGTACCTTTGATAAGCACAAACAAAATATATCGCATAATGATTATAGAAAAAATTGCTGAATCTAAATTCAACGATTCAGTTTTCGACTCTACTGTTTTTGGTAAAGAGTTTACAGACCATATGTTAATTGCACATTACAAAGATGGTAAATGGGATGAACCAAAAATTGTTCCTTATGGACCAATTTCTATGACACCAGCCGCAATGTCTTTCCATTATGGGCAAACAATTTTTGAAGGAATGAAAGCCTACAAAAATGATAACGACGAAGTATTTATTTTCCGTCCAGAGAAAAACTTCGAACGTTTTAATTTATCTGCGGCACGTCTTAATATGCCTCAAATCCCAAAAGAAATTTTTATAGATGGTTTAGAAGCAATTATTGATTTAGATCGTCAATGGGTACCAAAAGATTATGGAACTTCTTTATATATTCGTCCTGTAATGTTTGCGACAGAAGAAGCTGTTTCTGCAAGAGCATCGAACGAATTTATTTTTGCTATTTTGTTAGCTTATGCTCCTAATTATTATGATAAACCTTTATCAGTAAAAATTGCTGATTATTATAGCCGTTCAGCTCAAGGTGGTGTTGGTTTTGCAAAATGTGGAGGAAACTATGCAGGTTCTTTCTTTCCAACTTCTGAAGCTCAAAAAGATGGTTATGATCAAGTGATTTGGACAGATTCAATCGAGCATAAATATATTGAAGAAGCTGGAACAATGAACGTAATGGTACGCATTGGAAATAAAATTTTAACTGCTCCAACATCTGAGCGAATTTTGAAAGGAGTTACTCGTGATTCTGTTTTAACATTGGCAAAAGATAATGGATATGAAGTAGAAGTTCGTCCAATTGAAGTACAAGAGTTATATGAAGCTTATAAATCTGGAGAATTAAAAGAAGTATTCGGTTGTGGAACGGCAGTTGTTATTACGCAATATGATGAAGTTGGTTTTGGTGAAGAAAGAGCTCAGTTACCAACTTTAGCTGAAGAAGATTCTTTTGCTTTACAATTGAAAGAAAAATTAAAAGACATTCAATACGGATTAGCAGAAGATCCTTATGGATGGAGAGTTAAAATAGAAGAAAAAGCTTAATCTTAATAGAAATAAGTTTTTTATAAATATAAGCTGACAATTTGATTGTCAGCTTTTTTTGGCACGATATTTATTATTATGTTATACAAAGTACTATATTTGAAAAATGAATGGACTACAGAAATTTTTAATCATCTGTTCAGGGAGTAGTCTTGAACTCTTGAAAAAAACACCAACAGATATCAATAAGCATGTCGGTATTGGCGGTGTCATATTATTTACAGGAATTTTGGCAGCTTTGTCTGCTGGCTATGCATTGAATACTGTTTTTGATAATATATATGCAGCAACTGCTTTTGGGCTTTTGTGGGGATTGATGATTTTTAATCTCGATCGTTATATTGTTACATCAATGAAAAAGTCAGGTGGATTTTTTCGTCAGTTTTTTGTGGCTTTACCACGTATTTTGGTTGCAATTCTATTGGGAATTGTAATTTCTAAACCATTAGAATTAAAAATATTTGAGAAAGAAATCAATAAGCAATTAAATATTATTGTCAATAGAAATAAAGCAGAATTGCAAAAAGGAATTGATGCGCGTTATGCAGAATTAGGAACACCCTTTTCGAATGAACGTAAAGAGATTTATGCTCAAATTGATCAATTAAGAGCTGAGTATAATTCTGCTTCTACAGAATTGGAAAAAGAAGTTGTAGGAACACAAACGGAAACAACAACTGGGAAAGAAGGTTATGGACCAAATGCTAAACGAAAAGCTGAATTGAAAAAACAAAAAGCTGCAGAAATCGAAACCTATATTCAACAATCTACACCGCGTTTAGTAGAAATCAATAAAGAATTAGATCGACTGAATATTGCCAAAGAGAAAGAAATTGAAGCTGCTAAACCGACAGAAGAAAATTACAATGGTTTTGCTGCGCGAATGCAAGCATTAGATGAATTGTCGGTTAATAATCCAATTTTAGGAACAGCTGCTATTTTTATAGCTCTTGTGTTTGTCTCCTTAGAAACAGCGCCAGTTTTGGTGAAATTAATTGCGCCAAAAGGCCCTTATGACTTTCTTTTAGAGAAACATGAACATTCATTCAAGGTTTTTAGTAAAGAATCCATTCAGATTATGGATATCAAAGCCGAAAAACGAATAAAAAATGAGTTAGAAAAAACATAAATAATTAAAAAAGTAACTTCTGTTTGAAGTTACTTTTTTAATTTTGTACAAGATATGGAAACTTATAAAATAGAAATTTACGGAGAAGACGAAAACCAAATTCAACGAATGGAAGAGGTGATCGCTCCTATAAAAGATATTCAGAATTATTTTTGGAAAATTCTTTGGATTGATGGCGAAAGCGAAACAGATGAATATTCTGTTTTCGAGTTGCAAGAAGTTATTGATCAACAAGACGGAATTTTTGTAGAATATGATCAATTGGAAAGTTTATGTTACAAAATGGAAACTGTAACAGAAGCATTGATTATTGGAGATAGAAAAGAAAATAATTTGCATGTAAATATTGAGGATGAAAATTTATATGATAACGAAGTTGTCCTTGAATTAGTGAAAGATTCGCATTGGCAAATTTTGACTTCGGATCTTAATATTGTTGATACATTCAAAGTTTTCTTTCCGAATAGTAAAATTATTGATTAAAAATAAAAGCCACTTTTTTAGTGGCTTTCTTATTTATTTTTGATTCAATTTATGAAAAATTTCTAACGTTTCTTTTGCTTCTTTTACATCGTGAACACGCAATATTTTTGCACCTTTTTGCAATGCAACCATATTTAGAACAGAAGTTCCATTTAAAGCTTCTTTTGGAGTTGTTCCAAATAAATTATAAATCATAGATTTTCTCGAAACTCCAACCAATAAAGGATAATTTTCAAATCCTAAAACATCCATTTTACTGAATAATTCATAATTATGATCTAACGTTTTAGCAAAACCAAACCCAGGATCTAAAATAATATCATTCACTTTTGCAGCTTTCAATTGAGCAATTTTCTCTGAAAAATATTCATTTACTTCTAACGTAATATCGGTATATTCAGGATTGTTTTGCATTGTTTGCGGCGTTCCTTTCATGTGCATTAAAATGTACGGAACTCGAAGTTCTTTAATGGCATCAAACATATTTTTGTCCAATTCCCAACCTGAAACATCATTTATAATAGAAGCGCCTGCATTTATAGCTTCGCGGGCAACATTTCCACGAAATGTATCAATCGAAATGATTAGTTCAGGATATTCAGCAATAATTTTTTCGATAATTGGCGCAGTTCTGTCAATTTCTTCTTGTTCCGAAATATTTTCAGCTCCAGGTTTTGTCGAATAACCACCAATGTCAATTATATCGGCACCTTCGGACAAATGTTTTTCGACTTTTTCTAAAATCAAATTGATTGATTGATTACTTCCGCCATCATAAAATGAGTTTGGCGTTGTATTCAAAATTCCCATAATTTTAGGTTCGTTCAAATCAATCAAACGACCATTACAATTAATTGTCATATCTTAGAAGTTCTTTAAGCAATTTCAATTATTTTTGAAATCGAAACGAAATTATGAAAAATACCTCAATTCAATTTAAAGAAATCATCTCAGTTTGTCGAGATTTATATACAAAAAAGTTACAAGATTATGGTCCGGCTTGGCGTGTACTGCGTTTGCCATCTTTGACAGATCAAATTTTTATAAAAGTAAATCGCATTCGTACTTTGCAAGAAGCTACGGAAAGATTGGTGGATGAAGACGAGGAAGGAGAATTTATTGCAATTGTTAATTATTCGATCATGGCATTGATTCAATTGGAACTTGGTTTTGTAGATCAACCTGATTTGACAGATGAACAAGCAATTGAGTTTTATGATAAATATGCTACAATAGCGCACGATTTGATGATGAAAAAAAATCATGATTATGGTGAAGCTTGGCGCGATATGCGTGTTAGCTCGATTACAGATTTGATTTATCAGAAAGTTTTACGAACAAAAAGTATAGAAGATAACAAAGGAAAAACGATTGTATCAGAAGGTTTGGATGCAAATTATTTGGATATGATTAATTATTCGATTTTCGCAATGATTTTAATTAACGAACAAAAAACATCATGAAATATCTTGTACAATTTTCCAGAATTATAGTAGGAATAATTTTCATTATTTCTGGATTTGTAAAAAATGTAGATCCAATAGGATTAAGTTTCAAATTAGAAGAATATTTTTCGCCAACAGTTTTAAACATTCCATTTTTAGAAAGTTTAAGTTTGCCTTTGGCTACATTTTTCTCACTTTTTGAAATCGTTTTAGGAGTTTTATTATTACTTGGCGTTTGGAGAAGATTTACGACAATTGCTTTATTGTTAACAATTATTTTCTTTACGTTCTTAACATTCTATTCAGCTTATTTCAACAAAGTAACCGATTGTGGATGTTTCGGAGATGCGCTAAAATTAGAACCTTGGACTTCATTTTACAAAGATGTTGTGTTATTGATATTGATTATTATTTTAGTCATTGGTCAAAAATATATCAAACCATTATTTGTAGAAAAAGCAAATTATGCAATCAATATTATTACAATTTTAGGTTCTGCAATTATTGCTTATATTGGAATTTATCATTTGCCAATTATCGACTTTAGACCATATGCTGTTGGTAAAAACTTGATAGAAGGAATGAAATCACCACAAGAATTAGGATTAAAACCAACAACATACAAAACTATTTATACGATGAAAAATAGTGTTGATGGAAAAGTAATTGAAATTGACGATAATCAATATGTTTCAGATGATAAATGGTACAAACATGGAACACCTTGGGTAATTGAAGCTGATAAAACGCGTACAATTGTGGAGAAAAAAGGTTATGAACCACCGATTCATGATTTTAATTTTGATTGTAATGGAGTTGATAAAACTTCTGAAATTTTAAACGCTCCAAAAGCAATTGTTTTTGTGATTCCTTTTGTTGAAAAAGTTAATAAAGAACAAATTGCAAAATTGAATGTTTTAGGAAAAGAAGCATCTAAATATAAAGGCTATAAAGTTGTAACAGTTTCCAATAATCCTATTCAAGGATTAGAACTTGAAAATTGTTTTATGGATCAAACAACGATGAAAACGATTATCAGATCAAATCCAGGTGTGATGATTTTAGAAAAAGGAACAGTAAAAGCGAAATTTCATTACAATGATTTTCCATCTCTTGATCAATTAGAAGAATTATTTTAAAAAGTGATTAATTATATTTTAAACAAAATTTTCTACGGATTTCTAACACTTTTTGGTGTAGTAACTGTTGTATTTCTATTGTTTTCAGTTCTTCCAGGAGATCCTGCACGAATGATGTTAGATCAGAAAGAAGATCCAGAACAATTGGCTCAAATTAGAAAAAACTTAGGTTTAGATCAACCTTTGTGGAAACAATATGCTTTTTATATAAATGATTTATCGCCAATTTCATTTCATAATATTGATGAAAAAAATACAACTTATACTTCATTAAGCTCGAATAAATACACGTATACAAAATTGTTGAATTTCGGAACAAATGAAATGGTTCTGAAAGCGCCTTACTTGCGAGAATCATTTCAAAAACAAGGAAAAAGTGTAAGTACAATTATCGGTGAAACTTTGCCAAATACAATGGTTTTAGCTATTTCAGCAATTATTATTGCAACTTTAATTGGAGTTGCATTGGGAATTGTTTCTGCTTTATTGAAAGATACTTGGGTAGACAGAGTTTTATTAGTTGTTACAAGTTTTGGTATGAGTATTCCATCTTTCTTTTCGGCGATTATTATCGCGTATATTTTTGCCTTTTTGTTACATAATGTTACGGGACTTAATATGATTGGAAGTCTGTACGAAGTAGATGATTTGGGCGAAGGAAAACATTTGGTATTGAAAAATTTAATTCTTCCAGCAATTACATTAGGATCTCGTCCATTAGCTGTTTTTACACAATTAACTCGAAATTCTTTGTTAGAAGTTTTGAACCAAGATTATATTCGAACAGCTTTTGCAAAAGGACTTTCAAGAAAAACAGTCATTACAAAACATGCCTTACGAAATGCAATGAATCCTGTTGTAACAGCAATTTCTGGTTGGTTTGCATCTATGTTAGCAGGTTCTGTTTTTGTGGAATTTGTTTTTGGTTGGAATGGTTTAGGAAAAGAAATCGTAAATGCATTGAACACTTTAGATCTACCAATCGTAATGGGAGCAGTTTTGGTAATTGCTGTAATGTTCATCATTATAAATATTTTAGTAGATATTCTTTACGGAATTTTAGATCCGCGCGTTCGCATAAAATAAATCAGTTATAAATTCGCGATAAATAATTATCTTGCAATAAATATTAAAACAAAAAATCAAATAAAATATACATTTTTATGCGTGATAAAATAATAGCAGGAAACTGGAAAATGAACTTAAACTTTGAAGAGGCAATTCATTTAGCAACTAATCTTAATGCTTGGGTAGCAGACAATCAACCAATTGCACAAGTTATTATTGCGCCTTCTTCTATTTATTTGCAAACATTATTAGAAACTGTTGATGAACAATATGTGAAAGTTTCTTCTCAAGATATTTCGGCTCACGAAAAAGGAGCATATACAGGAGATATTTCAGCAGAACAATTAGATAGTATCGGATTAGATTTCGCTATAATTGGACATTCTGAACGTAGAGAATATCAAGGAGAAACTGATACTATTATTGCTCAAAAATTAAAGCAAGCTTTCAAACATCAAATTAATCCAATTCTTTGTGTTGGAGAAAAATTGGAAGAGCGCGAAGCAAATGATCATTTTCAAGTCGTAAAAAATCAATTAATGAGTGCATTAGTTGAACAAAAACCAGAAGATCTTTCTCGTTTAATTATTGCTTACGAACCAGTTTGGGCAATTGGAACAGGAAAAACAGCTACACCAGAACAAGCACAAGAAATTCATGCCTTTATTCGTCAAATTCTGAATGATGAATTTGGAGTAGAAGTAGCGAATGATACAAGTATTTTGTATGGAGGAAGCGTAAATGCTCAAAATGCAAATGAAATTTTTGCTCAACCAGATATCGATGGTGGTCTTGTTGGTGGTGCTTCATTAAAATATGATGATTTCGTGCATATCATTACAGCATGTAAATAATTCAAATTATAAAATAGTCAAAAAGCTCAACATTGTTGAGCTTTTTTTATGTTCAATATTTTCATCAACAATGTTCAACATTCTAGTTCTTCACTCAAACTTGATATAAATAACTCTTCTATTAAGAAAATTATAACATTTATTAGGATTAATTAAGATTTTTCGGAACGGTGTCTGCAAAAATTTATAAATATATACAAACAGAAAAAACACATTATTATGAAAAAATTAATGCAAGTATTAGGAGTCGCAGCAATAGGATTAGTTTCTTTCTCTTTTAGTACAAAAAATGAAGCTCCAATAACAAAATCTCAATACAATGTAAATATTGTTGATGAAGCTCCAAAAGTTGTTATTCTCGATATTGTAGATAATATCGCAGCACCTTCAGAAACTAATATTGCAACAGAATTTAAATCTAAAGTTGAAGCTTTAAATAAAGAAAACGTTCAAGTACTTTTATGGAAAGATTTAACAAAAGGATTGAAAGAAGAAGAAAAAAAATCAATTATCGATAGTTTAAAACCAGAATTAATCATGACTTTAAGCTTTGATAAGTCGGATGATAACACAAATAAAGTTGCAGCTGTTGTTTCTAAACAGAATGTAGCTTTCGAAGATACATTCAAAGTTGCACGCGATTTAGCTGAAAATCTAAATTCAACTTCAGTTAAAAATGATGGAGTATATCAAAACGACTCAAATTATATTCAAGATAATTTGGCTCCTTCAATCTTTTTAAGTGTAAAAGTGAAAAATGAACCAACTTCAAATGCTGAAATTATCAATAAACTTTCTAATTTCATCGAAACAGTTCAAGTTAATGAGCAAGAATTGTAAAATTCACAACAAGAATTTATAAATATTCATTTTGCAAATTCAGCAATAAATAATAGAATAATTTTTTGAATATTACATTTTTATTAATGGAAAAAAGTAACATTTTATAAGGAAATGTTACTTTTTTTTGTTTTTAATTGTAGATGACTTAAGTTTGTTCAAACACTTACAACTCAATGTCAAAACAAGGTTATATTGCGCGTTATTTCAATATTGTTCGTAAATTATCACAACAAAAGTATTGTTCTTATGAAGATTTAGAACGTTTTTTGGAACGAGAATTTGAGATGTTACAACTTCAAGATGATACATTAGAATTTAATTTTTCGAAAAGAACATTGCAGCGCGATATACGAGAAATTAGAACTATTTTGGGAATCGACATTATGTACAGTCGCAGTCAGCGCGGATATTATATTATTCAAGATAATTATAGCGATGATTTATTTCTGAAAACTTTAGAAGAAATCAATAGTTTTTCTGCTTTAAAATTGACGAATTCATTGGATTCTATTGTCTATTTAGAAAAAAGAAAACCAAAAAGAGCTGAGTTTTTACCAGATATTATTCAAGCAATTCAGAAGAAAAAGAAAATAGAATTTCATTATCAAAAGTTTGGAGAGGAAAAAGAAACAGTTCGTAAAGTTTCGCCAATTGCGATAAGAGAACACAATAACCGTTGGTATTTAATTGCTGATGATAAAGGAATTATCAAAAATTTTGGTTTGGAACGAATGAATAAAGTTTCGATTCATCGCGAAAGAATTGATGATAATATTGAGTTTAATTACGATGATAAGTATAAATATTCATACGGAATTATTGTTCCAACTTCTGAAAAGCCAGAAAAAATAATCCTTTCTGTGACCAAAAAACAAGCAGCATATTTAGAATCTTTGCCTTTGCATGAATCGCAACAAATTTTAGGAACTAAAAATGATGAAGTTTTAATTGGTTTAGAATTATTTTTGACCGAAGATTTTATTAGCGAAATTCTTTCTCTCAGCCGAACAGTTACGATTATTGAACCCAAAAAACTGAAAGAAAAAGTAAAAACAATTTTACTAGAAACGTTAGAGAAATATAATTAACGAGTTTCGAATTTCGAAACTCGTTTTTCTTACATTTCTTCAAATTCTAAATCGAAATTCATTCCCAAAATAGCTTTCCCAGAAACTTTAGCTCCATTCTCAGGATTGATTAATCCAGCCATTTTTCCAGTTTTTTGTTTGGTTACTAAATCTAAAATCTGTTTATCAGTTAATTTTTTGCCCATAAACTCAAATGGAATTTTAAATCCACATTCTTTAAAATTAGAACAACCGTAAGCTGCTTTTCCTTTAACCAATTTGTGTGATTTACATTTTGGGCAAGTGGCATCTTCTAGATTAATTTCTTCTTTTGGTTTACGTTCTTTTTTAGGTTTTTCCGTTGTTTGAACTGAATTTTGGTGAGAAGCAATTGGTCTGTAATAACTGTTTTTAACATCAAATGTTAATTTCGAAACCATTTCAATTAATTCTTGTTTAAACTGGTCCAATTCGTATTCACCTTTTTCTATTAAACGAAGTTTTCTTTCCCAAACACCTGTTAATTCAGGAGATTTTAATAATTCATCTTGAATCGTATCAATCAAATCAATACCAGTTTGTGTTGCAACTATATTACGTTTTTTCTTTTCAATGTATTTTCTACGAAACAATGTTTCGATGATATTTGCTCGAGTAGAAGGGCGGCCAATTCCGTTTTCTTTCATCAATTCGCGCATTTCTTCATCGTCTACTTGTCGTCCAGCAGTTTCCATTCCACGTAACAGCGTTGCTTCTGTATAATGTTTTGGTGGAGTTGTTTTTCCTTTATGAATAAAAGGTTCGTGAGGACCTTTTTCACCAATCTCGAAAATTGGCATTATCTTTTCTTCGTCCTTTTCATCCTCTTTTTTATCCTTTGCATAAACTTCACGCCAGCCCATTTCAAGGATTTGTTTTCCTGTTGCTTTAAAATTTATTGCAGAAAGTTGTCCATCTTTTCCTGTGTTTTCAACTTTTCCTTCGACAGTTGTATTTGCCACTTTACATTCTGGATAAAAAACAGCAATAAATCGTCGTGCAACCAAATCATAAATACGTTTTTCTTCGTTCGATAAACCTTGCGGAAAGATTTCGGTCGGAATAATCGCATGATGATCAGTTACTTTTGTATTATCAAAAACAGCTTTTGACATTGGGATAGGTTGCGTCATCAAAGGAGCAACCAAATTTTGATAAGCTGTAAGTTTATTCAAAATCCCTGGAACTTTAGGATAAATATCTTCAGATAAATAAGTTGTATCGACACGCGGATAAGTCACAAATTTTTTCTCGTAAAGACTTTGTATATATTTTAAAGTATTCTCCGCAGAAAATGCATATTTTTTATTCGCTTCTACTTGTAAAGCTGTCAAATCAAACAAACGAGGATTTTTTTCGCGTCCTTCTTTTATTTCGAAATCAATGATTTCAAATTCTTGATCTTTTATAAAATCTAAACCTTGTTTGGCTTTTTCTTCAGATTTTAAGCGAGGAATTGTCGCATTAAATTCAACTTCTTTGAAAATTGTTTTTAATTCCCAATATTCCTCTACAATAAATGCATTGATCTCCTTTTGGCGCTGAACAATCATCGCTAAAGTTGGCGTTTGTACTCGACCAATAGAAAGAACAGTTTTGGGTGGAGCAAATTTTTTGGTAAACAATCGTGTAGCATTCATTCCTAATAACCAATCGCCGATTGCACGAGCTTGTCCAGCAGAAAAAAGATTGAAATATTTTTCACCATCTTTTAAATTCTCGAAACCTTCTTTTATAGCTTCTTCTGTTAAAGAAGAAATCCAAAGTCGTTTCATGGGTGCTGTCGCACGTGCTTTTAATAATACCCAACGTTGTATCAATTCACCTTCCTGTCCAGCATCACCACAGTTTATAATCTCTTGAACTTGATTATTTGTTACTAATTTTTCAATAATATGAAATTGTTTTGATACACCTTTGTCAGCAATTAATTTAATCCCGAAACTTTGCGGAATCATTGGTAAATAATTAAGATCCCAACTTTTCCATTCAGGTGTATAATCTTGCGGTTCTTTTAGCGTACATAAGTGCCCGAAAGTCCAAGTTACTTGAAATCCATTACCTTCATAGTATCCATCATGCTTCTGATTTGCACCAATTACTTTGGCAATATCTTTAGCAACACTTGGTTTTTCGGCGATACAAACTTTCATAGGATTTATAATTATTGATGTGCAAAAATCAAAATAATAATTTAATTCTTAAAAAAAAATATAAATATGTATAATTATTGAATAAATTTGCGATAGGTTAGGTTTTTGTGAAGAGGCTGATTTAAATAAAATTATTAATTGTTTATTATTAGGTATATTGTTTTTGAATTGTTTTTAATTATCAAATCAAAAAAAAAATCTATTGATTTTAAATAGATTGTAAATTTAATATGATAACAACGTAAAAAATTTAGAAGAATTAAAAAATTTTCACTTAATTTACACCCACATTAATAAAAATCATAATATTTAAAAGAATTAGTAAATGGAAAAGAATGTAACAGTACCAGCTAAAACTAAAAAGGGAGGTCTTAACCCTGTGATTACTATGATCATTTTAATTGCAATTGCAATGGGGATCTTCAAGTTTGTATTTGGAGCAGAAGGTAATTTTGAAGGAGGTGATGTAGAAAAAGGTAATCCTCTAAACTTTTTAGGAATTATTCATAAAGGGGGGGTAATCATCCCATTCTTAATGTCTTTCTTCTTTATGGTAATCGTTTTCTCAATCGACCGTGTTATCGCTTTAAACAAAGCTAAAGGAACTGGATCTGCTGAAAAGTTTGTTAACGACATTCGTGCTTTATTAAACAAAAATGAAGTAAACAAAGCAATTGAATTATGTGACAAACAAAAAGGAGCTGTAGGTAATGTAGTTAAAGAAGGTTTAACAACTTACAAAGCTTTAGAAAATGATACAACTTTAAACAAAGAGCAAAAATTAGCTCAATTAGGTAAAACGTTAGAAGAGGCTACAACATTAGAAATGCCAACGTTAGAGAAAAACATGACAATTATCTCTACAATTGCTTCTGTAGGTACGTTAATTGCCTTAATGGGTACTGTAATCGGTATGATTAAAGCATTCTTCGCATTAGGTGAAGGAGGAGGATCTCCAGATGCTGCACAATTATCAGTAGGTATTGCCGAAGCCTTAATTAATACAGGTATGGGTATTGGTGCTTCTGCATTCGCTATCATTATGTACGCTTTCTTAACTTCTAAAATTGATGACTTAACATTCAAAATTGACGAAGTAGGAATGAGTATTCAACAATCTTTCTCTGCTCACAATTAATATTCATTGACGAAGCCTTAGAAGGATAGTATAAGGACAAAATCAAATAAAAAACAATTTAGAATATTAAATAATACAGAGAAAATGGCAAGAGTAAAACCAAAAAGAAGAGGTCCTTCGATGGACTTAACAGCTATGTCTGACATGGCTTGGCTTTTGTTAACTTTCTTTATTTTGACATCTAACTTTAGAGAACCTGAAGTTGTTCCTGTCGTAACACCAACATCTGTTTCGAACCAAAAAATGGCTGCAGAAAACATGATGGTTATCAAAATTGATAATGAAGGGAAGTTCTTATTCGGATTAGAAGAAAAAGATCGTATTCCTACATTAGAAAGAATGGGTGATAAGTACGGAGTGAAATTTACAGATGCTGAAAAGAATGCATTCAAAAGCATAGTAGAGTTTGGTGTACCAATGAATGAAATGAGAAATTATTTAAATCAGTCTACTGATAAACAACAATCATATCATCCAGGTATTCCATTAGATACGATACCTAACAAAAATCAAGAATTAATTGATTGGGTATTTGAAGCAAAAGAAGCGAACCCAGATATTTTCTTAGCAATTAAAGGTGATCAAAAATCTGAATATATTAAATTCAAGACATTGATCCAACAATTGCAAGAAAAGAACATGAATAAGTTCCAGTTAATTACATCTCAAGAATAATTATTAAGAAATTAAAAAATGGCACAAATAGAAAGTCACGATGACGGTGGCGGAAAGAAAGTCCGTTCCAAAAAGAATTCGACGAAAGTCGATATGGCTCCTTTGGTTGATTTAGGTTTCTTATTAATTACTTTCTTTATGTTTGCAGCGACTTCGATCAAACCAAACGTAATGAACTTGAACATGCCTCCAAAGATTCCTCAAAATGTTGTACCTCCAACAGAAGTTAAAATTGAAAACTCAGTTACAATTTTAGTTGCAAAGGATAATAAATTATTTTGGTATCAACAAGAGGCTGGTAAATTAAATGCCGGAAACTTAAATGAGACTGATTACTCTGCTGAGGGTATTCGTAAAGTAATCACTACTGCTGCATCTAGAGCAAGTGACAAAGAAAAATTTACTGTAATTATCAAACCAATGGATAATGCTACGTATGATAATTTAGTAAATGTGTTAGATGAAATGGAGATTACTAAATCTACACGATACGGTATCGTTCAAGTAACACCTGAAGAACAAAAGGTTTACGATGAAAAAGTAGGTAAATAATTAGTTTAATTGTTAAATTTAAAAGAATTAAAATGTCAGAAAATAACAACAAACTAAAATCCTTAGACGAGATTGTATTTGAAGGTAGAAATAAAGCGTACGGTGCTTATGATATGAGAATGTCTGAGAAAAGTACATTATTAAAAGCTTTCATACGTGGATTTATAGTAATTGCGATTTTAGCTTTCGCTCTTATTGCATCTGCAACAGGAATGTTCAATAGTAAAAAGACAGAAGATGTAGTCGTAGACGTACAGCTTGAAGATTTGAATATGCCTGAACCTCCAAAAGAGGAAGAAGTGGTAGAACCAGAACCGGAGCCAGAACCAGAACAACAAGAAAATCATTATCAAGAGGAAACTGCCCAAGAGAAATTCGTGATGCCAGAACCTAAAGAACAACCAAAGAAAGAGGAAACGATTCCTCCTAAAGAAGAATTGGTTGGTAAAGATTTATCTTTTGAAAAACGTGAAGGGAAGGAATCTGATGGTCAAACTGGAGGGGGACCTGTTAATTTAAATAAAGAAGCTCCTAAAAATACAACTCAAGCTCCTAAAACAGAGGATAAAGGTGAAAAACCTGCTGCTCCTTCTACAGTAACTGCTCGTACAGCTGCTGTAATGGCAGTATATCCTGGTTGTGAAAAGGAAGCTGCGAAAGGTAAGGATGCCGCGACAAAATGTTTATCAGACAGATTGTCAAGAGATTTGACGGATGAGTTGCAAGATTTTGCAAATGATCAAGCTGGTCAAGGATCTGGTATAGTTTCAGCTAAATTGACTTTCCAAATTGATACTGAAGGTAGAATTGTTGGAATCTCTCCAATGGGTGATGCTAAGTTAGGACCTGAAGCTAAAAAAGCTTTAGAGCGTATTACACAACGTCAACAAAGAAGAGGAAAAACGATTAAACCTGCTCAGACAGAAGATGGTCGTGCTGCGAAGTTGAATTTCAACATCCCAGTGAAAATGCAAATTGAGTAATACTTAATTACATTATATACGAAAAGAGGCTAATTTTATTAGCCTCTTTTTTATGTTAATAACTTTTGATATTAATAAAGTTAAGCAACTTCCATTCAAAACATAAGGAAGACTTGCTAAAAAGCCACGTAGCTTTTAACCAAAAGGTAAGCTTGAGTTACTGAAAACCTGCGCAGCTTTTTATCGAAACCTGTGCGGCTTTCTATTGACTATTGCTTAAGTTGTATGCTTAATGTAGTTTATGATGAAAAAGAAAAGCATCTTCAATACTCTTGAAGATGCTTTTGTTCTTTATTTATGTGAGGGATATTATCTTTCGATTAAAATATGAAATCTTTTAATAGACTGGTATATCGCTCAATTCCATGCTCTATTTCTGATAGATAAATATACTCGTCGGGTGTGTGCGAACGTGCTGAATCTCCAGGTCCCATCTTTACCGTTTCAAAATTCATCATTGCCTGATCCGACATTGTTGGTGATCCGTAAGTAGAGCAACCTAATTCGATTCCTTTTTGTACAATTGGATGATTTTCTGAAATACGAGAAGAGTTTAATCGTAATGAGCGTGCTTTTACTTCTGCATTTGGTAGAGAACTTGTAATAATATCAAAAACTTCTTGATTCGAATACAATTCATTTACACGACAATCAACAACTAAATGGCATTCATCTGGCACGACATTGTGTTGTTTTCCTGCTTCTATTTGCGTAACAGTCATTTTTACTGGTCCTAACATATCTGAAACTCTTTCGAATTGATAATTTTTGAACCAATTGATGACTTCTAACGCTTCGTAAATCGCATTTACACCTTCGTTGCGTGCCGCGTGTCCTGTTTTACCTTTTACAATAACATCCATCACAACTAAGCCGCGTTCTGCAATAGCCATATCCATTTGCGTAGGCTCGCCTACTATTCCCAAATCTATTTTTGGTAAGTTAGGCAGAATACTTGCGACATTCAATTGCCCAGAGCTCTCTTCCTCTGCCGTAATTGCAACGATAAGGTTGTAAGGCAAATCTTCATTCAAGAAATTGATATAAGTAGCCAACAAACTTACTGCCGAAGCACCCGCGTCATTGCTACCTAATCCTACTAATTTGTCGCCTTCGATAGTTGCTTGTAGGGGATCATATGTCCATGTAGAGCCGAATTTTACTGTATCGTGATGCGAGTTTAGTAATATTGTTTTCTTATTCTCATCGAAATTTGGATGAATACTCCAAACATTGTTATTTTGACGATGAGCTGTTGCGCCATGATCGGTTAAAAACTTGAAAATAATATCGGCTGTTTTGTCTTCTTCACTTGAAAAAGATTGAGTTTCGATTAATTGGCATAACAAATCGACAGCTTTCTTTTTTAGAACTGCTAATTCTAACATAAAATTGTTTTAATCTCTGAGTTAATGTTGCGCGCGTGAACTAAACATACATTTTTTACACCCGCTTTAATTACTTTGAATGAATTGTCTAATTTCGGAATCATTCCTTCGAAAATTACACCTTCTTCTTTTAATTGCAAATATAAAGTTTCGTTAATTTCTGGGATCAATGTTTTGTCATCATGTACATCGCGAAGAACACCAATTTTATCGAAGCAGAAATTAAGCTCAACCTCATTTTCTTGTGATAATGCAACAGCAATTGTGGAGGCTATTGTGTCTGCGTTTGTATTTAGCAATTGTCCATTTCCATCATGTGTAATGGCACAAACAACTGGCGTAATATTATTGTCGATTAACAATTGGAATAATTCTTTGTTAACGCTTTCATCTGTTAAATCTCCAACAAAACCATAGTCAATTGTTTTTACAGGTCGCTTAGAACCTTTGATAGCATTGCCATCAGCACCAGATAATCCTAATGCATTACAATCGAATTCTTGTAGTTTAGCGACAATTGTTTTATTGATATTTCCGGCATACAAACCTGTTACAACATCTAGTGTTGGTTTGTCTGTTATGCGACGACCTTCTACCATATTTGGTTCTATTCCGAGTTGATTTAACATCTTCGAAGCACCTTTTCCTCCTCCATGTACCAATATTTTTGGACTATCAATTTCTGCAAAAGTTTTAAGAAACTGCTCTAACTCTTGGCTGTCGTCTATAATTCCACCTCCGATTTTAATAATTTTCAACATCTTAATAAATATGTAAATTTTGTTTGCTTTTTTTTGGTGTTACAAAAATATAATATTTAACTTTGCATCTCAGTATAATAACTGAATATCTTGTTGATTAATGGAAGAAATTATTGAAATTATTCTTCTCAATTATGAGAATAGCTTTCTATCAGAAAGCGGCCTTTCGGGTTCTCAAATTTTACTTAAATGTGATGACAAATGGTCGTTTGTTTTCAAACCCTCTTTATTAATCAACTTTCCCTTAAATTATGTATGTTAGAATAGCAAATGCAGATGATGCCCAGTACACAGAATTGCTGTGCGAATGGTACGAAGAATCCGCTCGTATGAGAAAAACGGGTATTGCTAAACGAAATCCAGTTTATCTAGAACGCAAAATGCGTAATGGAAATGCTGTGATAGCTTTTGATGATGATGATCAATTAGCAGGGTTTAGCTACATAGAAACTTACGAAGAAGAAAAATTCGTGGTAAACTCAGGTTTAATTGTTCGTACAGATTTAAGGAGTTCAGGAATTGGACGCGAAATAAAACAAGCTGTTTTTGAATTGTCTCGTACTAAGTTCCCGAAATCAAAAATCTTTAGTATTACAACTTCTTTAGCTGTAATGCGTATGAACACTAAATTAGGATACAAGCCAGTAACTTTTTCAGAATTAACGCAATCAGATGAATTTTGGAATGGATGTAAAAGTTGTAAAAATTATCAAATCTTGATGGACAATGATCGCGAACGCTGTATTTGTACAGGCTTGGTTTATGATAACCTTGATGATGAGTACGTGAAACGTGCAAAAGAAAACGATAATAAAAAAGAAAATGAATAAATATACGAATTAAGGTTTTTTTTTGTCTAAAATGAGTATATTTGCCTAAAATCCCGAATAAATATTCAAAATGAGTAATAAAAAATACAGATTCCAGATTATAAAAGATTTAATAATCGATCAAGAAATTAGTAATCAAGACGAATTATTAAAAAAATTAATTGATTTAGACATCTCCGTTACTCAAGCTACTTTATCCAGAGATTTGCGCGAATTGAAAGTTTCAAAAGTTCCTAATAATTCGGGACAATACATTTATCGCCTTACAGAAAGTGCTGCACCAACTGCAACAGTAACACATAATGAAAACGCAAGTTTAATTTTCTCAAATAATTTGGGAGTTATTAAAACAAAGCCTGGTTATGCAAACAGAATTGCTTTTGAGATAGATAACATACATTTCAATACAATAATTGGAACAATTGCTGGAGACGATACAGTGTTAATTGTAATGAAAGAAGAATGTAGCCGAGAAGAGGTTATTAATGAATTAAGAAGAATTATTCCCAATATAAACAAATAAACAAACAATGAGCAACAAAGCAGTTTTAGCTTACAGTGGAGGTCTCGATACATCGTACTGTTTAGTAAACTTAACAAAAGACCAAGGAATGGAAGTGCATACAGTAATTGTAAATACTGGTGGATTTTCAGCAGAGGAGTTAAAAGATATCGAAACACGTGCATATGAATTAGGATCTTCTAAACACGTTACGATTGATATTACAGATAAATATTATAACGATTGTGTTCGATATTTAATCTATGGAAATATCCTGAAAAATAATACTTATCCATTGTCAGTGAGTGCAGAACGTATGTTTCAATCAATTGCAATTGCTCAGTACGCAAAAGATGTAGATGCAGAATATATTGTTCATGGATCGACTGGAGCAGGAAACGATCAAATTCGTTTTGATGTTGCGTTTGCAGTCATTTCACCACAATCAAAAATTATTACACCAATTCGTGATGAAAAATTATCTCGCCAACAAGAAGTAGATTATTTACAAGCAAATGGTGTAAACTATAGTTGGGAAAAAGCTAAATATTCTATCAATAGAGGGATTTGGGGAACATCTGTAGGAGGAGTAGAAACTTTAACATCAGATTTAGCTTTACCAGAAGAAGCTTATCCAACACAATTATCAAGAACAGAACCATCTGTTATAGAAATTGAATTTGAAAAAGGAATTCCTACAGCTTTAGATGGAGAAAAATTATCTCCAGTAGCTTTAATTCAAAAATTAAATGAAATAGGAGGCGAATATGCAATCGGTCGCGATATACACGTAGGGGATACAATTTTAGGAATCAAAGGACGTGTAGGTTTCGAAGCACCAGCAGCTTATATCTTAATCAAAGCACATCACTTATTAGAAAAACATACTTTAACAAGATGGCAATTGTTGCACAAAGATTCTTTATCAAACTGGTACGGAACTTTATTGCACGAAGCACAATACTTGGATCCAGTAATGCGTGATATCGAAGCATTCTTAGAATCTTCTCAAAATCATGTAACAGGAAAAGTGAAAGTACAATTAAATCCTTATCATTTTTCAATGATAGGAATCGAATCGCCTTATGACATGATGCAATCTAAAGTCGCTACTTATGGAGAAGAGAACGAAGCTTGGGATAGTAGAGATGCAAGAGGTTTTATCAAAATATTTGGTAATCAATTAAAGATTGTTCATAGTTTCGATTAATTGATTTTTTAAAGTGGATTTCAACGAGTCCACTTTATTTTAGATAAATAGATGTTAAAGTAATAAAAACATCAAAATAAAGTAGGTGACATTTACCTTAAAAAAACACGCGCAAAACATAACAAATGACAAACAAAATTAACGTAAGCATTGTAGGAGGTGCTGGCTACACAGCAGGCGAACTGCTAAGAATATTGATTCATCATCCGATGGTTAATATTTCGTCTGTGTACAGTACATCAAATGCAGGCAACCCCGTTACCAAAGTGCACGACGATTTGTTTGGAGAAACTGACATCGTATTTTCGGATAAAATAGACGAAAATGCTGATGTCGTTTTTTTATGCCTTGGTCATGGAAAATCGGCAGAGTTTTTACAAAACAATAAATACTCAGCCAACACAAAAATTATTGATTTGAGTAATGATTTTCGATTAAATGCGAACCACATTTTCGAAGATAGAACCTTTGTTTACGGTTTGCCTGAATTGGACAGACAAGCAATCAAAACAGCTCAAAATATTGCAAATCCAGGTTGTTTTGCAACAGCTATTCAGTTAGCATTGTTACCATTGGCAGCGAAGAATGAAATCAAAAATGATATTCACATCAATGCTGTAACAGGTTCTACAGGAGCTGGACAGAGTTTATCTGCTTCCACACATTTTAGTTGGCGAAATAATAATGTTTCTTTTTACAAAGAATTTACGCACCAACATGAAGGAGAAATTTATCAAACATTGAATCTATTAGAAAAAGATTTCAATAACAAAGTATATTTCTTACCAATGCGAGGAGATTTTGCGCGCGGAATTTTAGCAGGTGTTTATTTAAAATCTGATTTAACAGAAGAAGAAGCAAAAAATATCTTCAACGAATATTATAAAAACGAACCTTTTACGCATGTTTCTGAAGCACCAATAGCATTGAAACAAGTTATAAATACCAACAAATGTTTTTTACACGTACAGAAACAAGATGATGTATTGTTAATAACTTCTGTTATTGATAATTTAACGAAAGGAGCTTCTGGACAAGCTATAGAAAATATGAACTTGATGTTTGGTTGGGAAGAAAACTTAGGACTGAATCTTAAAACAGTTGCGTTTTAAGAGTTGTGAGTATTGAGTTATAAGTTTTGAGTATGCAAGATTATAGAAAATTACAAGTTTGGAATCGTTCACATCTCTTGGTTTTGGATTTATATAAAATTGTAAATCAATTTCCAAAAGAAGAACAATTTGGATTAATTTCTCAAATCAAAAGAGCATCATCTTCTGTACCTGCAAATATTGCAGAAGGTTGTGGAAGAAACTCAAATAAAGACTTTGCTCAATTTTTAAATATTTCTTTAGGCTCTTTAAATGAAGTAACATACTTTATTTTACTAGCTAAAGATTTGAATTATATAAATATTGAAGAATATTCAAAATTAACGGATGAGTGTAATGAAATTAAAGCAATGTTAATTGGATTAATCAATAAAATTAGAACAATCGCTTAACTAATTACTCAAAACTCATCACTTAAAACTTATTAAATGAAACTATTCGACGTATATCCATTAATGAATGTAACTCCGGTAAAAGCTAAAGATTGTATTCTTTGGGACGAAAACGGAAAAGAATATTTGGACCTTTATGGAGGTCATGCAGTGATTTCTATTGGTCATTCGCATCCATATTATGTTGAGAAATTAACAGAACAAATTAATAATATCGGGTTTTATTCAAACTCAGTAAATATTCCAATTCAACAAGAATTGGCAGAAAAATTAGGAAAAGCATCAGGTTACGAAGATTATACATTATTCTTAATTAACTCTGGAGCAGAAGCCAATGAAAATGCTGTAAAATTAGCTTCTTTTCATACAGGAAAAGATCGTGTAATTGCTTTCAAAGATGCATTTCATGGACGTACTTCCGGAACAGTTGCGTTAACAGATAATCCAAAAATTGTTGCACCATACAATGCTCATCACAAAGTATCTTTTGTAGAATTTGATATTAATCAAGTAAAAGAAGTTATCGCAGGAGGAGATGTAGCAGCAGTAATTTACGAACCAATTCAAGGAGTTGGAGGAATTATTTTGCCTTCTGATGAATTTGTACAAGAATTGAGAAAAGTTTGTACAGAAAACGGAGTAATTTTAATTGCAGATGAAATTCAATGCGGTTACGGACGTTCAGGAAAATTCTTTGCGCATCAACATTCTGGTATCAAAGCAGATTTGATAACTATGGCAAAAGGAATGGGGAATGGATTCCCAATTGGAGGAGTTTTAATCTCGCCAGAATTCAAAGCTTCTTATGGATTATTAGGAACTACTTTCGGTGGAAATCATTTAGCTTGTGCAGCTGCAGTAGCTGTTTTAGATGTGATTGAAAAAGAAAATTTAATCGAAAATGCAAAAGAAATTGGAGAATATGTAGGAATCCAATTAAACAAATTCCCTAAAATTAAAGAAGTTCGTGGACGTGGTTCTATGATTGGAATTGAATTTGATTTCCCAATCAACGAACTAAAAAATAACTTAGTTACAAAACACAATATTTTTGTTGGATATGCTGGTACAAACGTTATTCGTTTATTACCACCTTTAACAGTAACAAAACAATACATAGATAAATTCATATCAGCTTTAGAAACTGAAATTAACATTATCATCAATGGATAAGACAGTAAAATTAGTATTCCAAGACGGATTAGAAATCGAAGGAAAATCTTTCGGTGCATATACTTCTGCCGCAGGAGAAGTAGTATTCAACACAGCTTTAGTTGGATATAATGAAAGTTTGACTGACCCTTCTTACAAAGGGCAGATTATGGTGATGACAGCTCCAATGATTGGTAATTATGGTGTTCCGGATGATAAAGCAATGATTAATGAAATTGAAGCTTGGATGGAATCGAACCAAATTCAAGTAACTGGATTGGTTGTTTCTTATTATGCTGATGATTATTCTCACTGGAATGCTATTCAAAAATTAGGAGCTTGGCTAGAAAGTCAAAATATTCCTGGAATTTATGGCGTTGATACACGTATGATTACTAAAAAATTACGTGAACAAGGTTCTACTTTAGGAAAAATAGTAGCAGATACAGATATTGAATATTATGATCCAAACGAAGATAATTTAGTAGATCAAGTTTCTTGTAAAGAAGTGATTCGTTACAACGAAGGAGCAGCTATCAAAATAGTTTTAATTGATTGTGGAGTGAAAAATAATATTATTCGTTGTTTTGTGAATCGTGATGTTGAGGTGATTCGAGTTCCTTGGGATTATGATTATTCAACACTAGAATATGACGGATTATTCATTTCGAATGGACCTGGAGATCCAGCTTTATGTGTTCCTACAATCAATCATATCAAAGAATCTTTGAAAGCTGATAAACCAATTTTCGGAATTTGTTTAGGAAATCAATTGGTAAGTTTAGCTGCAGGAGCATCTACTTTCAAATTAAAATATGGACATCGTTCGCATAATCAACCAGTGCAATTAGTTGGTACAAAAAGATGTTTCATCACTTCTCAAAACCATGGTTTTGCTGTAGATGATTCAAAATTACCAGAAGGATTCAAAACATTCTTTACAAACTTAAATGATGGAACATGTGAAGGAATTCGTCACGAATCAAAACCAATCTTCACGGTTCAATTTCACCCAGAAGCAATGGGCGGACCAGTTGATACAGAATATTTATTTGATGAGTTTATTGAAGAAGTAAAAAAATATAAAAGCGCAAACGCATAATCAGAATCACGATGTTAAAAAAAGATATTAAAAAAGTATTAGTATTAGGATCAGGAGCATTAAAAATTGGTCAAGCTGGTGAGTTTGATTATTCTGGTTCTCAAGCGTTAAAAGCGTTAAAAGAAGAAGGGATTAAAACAGTTTTAATCAATCCAAATATTGCAACTGTTCAAACCTCTGAAGGAATTGCAGACGAAGTTTACTTTTTGCCTGTAACACCTTACTTTGTAGAAAAAGTAATTCAAAAAGAAAAACCAGACGGAGTTTTAGTCGCTTTTGGTGGACAAACTGCTTTAAACTGTGCAGTAGAATTAAACAAAGAAAAAATATTCGAAAAATATGGAGTTGAGGTTTTAGGAACACAAATTCCTGTAATCGAAGCAACGGAAGATCGCGATATTTTTATTGAAAAATTAGATCAAATCGGTGTTTTAACAGCTCGTTCAGAAGCAGTAGAAACTGTTGCAGATGCAATGGAAGCAGGAAAACGCATCGGTTTCCCATTAATCATTCGTGCAGCATATGCTTTAGGAGGTTTAGGTTCTGGTTTTGCAAATAACGAAGAAGAATTATTAGATTTAGTTGAAAAAGCATTCAATTATTCTTCTCAAGTTTTAGTGGAAGAATCATTAAAAGGATGGAAAGAGATTGAATACGAAGTAGTTCGTGATGCTTACGATAACTGTATTACAGTTTGTAACATGGAAAACTTCGATCCAATTGGTGTGCATACAGGAGAATCAATTGTTATTGCGCCTTCTCAAACTTTATCAAACTCAGAATATCATAAATTACGTGAAGTTGCCATTCGTACAATTCGTCACCTTGGTGTTGTTGGAGAATGTAACATTCAATATGCTTTCGATACAGTTTCTGAAGAATATCGTGTAATCGAAGTAAATGCTCGTTTATCTCGATCATCAGCTTTAGCATCAAAAGCAACAGGTTATCCATTAGCTTTCGTAGCTGCTAAATTAGCTTTAGGTTATTCATTAGACAAATTAAAAAATAGCGTAACGCAAACAACATCTGCGATGTTCGAGCCAGCGTTGGATTATTGTGTAGTGAAATTGCCTCGTTGGGATTTGAATAAATTCTATGGAGTTCGTCGTAATATTGGTTCTGCAATGAAATCTGTTGGAGAAGTTATGGCAATTGGACGTTCTTTCGAAGAAGCAATTCAGAAAGGAGTTCGTATGTTAGATATCGGACACAGAGGTTTCGTAGCAAATGGATTCAAAATTCCAGAAGGAGAATCATTGGATACTTGGTTATCAGAGCCAAATGATGAGCGTTTATATGCCATTACAGAAGCTTTTAAAGCAGGATATTCGATTGAAAAAATTCATGATTTAACAAAAATCGATTTATGGTTTTTACAACGTTTAGAAAGAATTTTTAATGTATCAAAAGAATTTGAAGCTTTAGAAAGATTCGAACAAGTAGATGCTGATTTAGTAAAACGTGCAAAATTATTAGGATTCTCGGATCAACAAATTGCAGTTTTAGTAAAAGGTGATCAAAATGTACATCGAAATGAATTAACTGTTCGTGAATTACGTAAAAACTTTGGAATAAAACCAGTTGTAAAACAAATCGATACATTAGCAGCAGAATTCCCAGCACAAACAAATTATTTATACGTTACTTATCATGGAACTGAAAATGATTTAGCGCCAGAAACAGAAAAATCAGTTTGTATTTTAGGATCTGGAGTTTATCGTATCGGTTCATCTGTTGAGTTCGATTGGTGTTCTGTAAATGCAGCACATACTGCTTCTAAAAATGGATATAAAACAATCATCATCAATTATAATCCAGAAACAGTTTCTACAGATTATGATGAATCGGACCGTTTATATTTCGAAGAATTATCGTTTGAACGTGTAATGGATATTTTAGATTTTGAACAACCTGAAGGAACAATTATTTCGACAGGAGGTCAAATTCCAAATAACTTAGCAATGAAATTGTACGATCAATCAATCAATATTTTAGGAACATCTCCTTTAAGAATTGATGATGCAGAAAATCGTCACAAATTCTCTGAAATTTTAGATGAATTAGGAATCGATCAACCACGTTGGAAAGAACTTTCTTCTCTAGAAGCGATTCACAAATTTGTTGAAGAAGTTAATTTCCCAGTATTGATTCGTCCTTCTTATGTCTTATCTGGAGCTGCGATGAATGTTGTTTCAAATACAGAAGAATTAGATGCTTTCTTGAAATTAGCAAAAGAAGTTTCTCCAGATTATCCAGTTGTTGTTTCGGAATTCGTACAAGGAGCAAAAGAAATTGAGTTGGATGCAGTTTGTCAAAACGGAGAAATTGTAGATTATGCAGTTTCTGAACACGTAGAATTTGCTGGAGTTCATTCTGGTGATGCAACGATGTATTATCCACCACAAAAAGTATATATCGAAACAATTCGTCAAATGCGAAAAGTAGCAGCTAAAATTGCAAAACGTTTCGAAATTTCTGGACCAATGAATATTCAATTCTTATCAAAGAATAATACAGTTCGTGTGATCGAAACAAATATTCGTGCTTCTCGTTCGTTCCCATTTGTATCGAAAGTTGCAGGAAATAATTTAATCGAAAAAGCAACAAAAGTTTTATTAGGATTAGAAGTAGAAAAAGGACATTCAGAAATCGTTTACGATTTAGATTATGTAGGAGTTAAAGCTTCACAATTTTCATTCACGCGTCTTGCAGGAGCCGATCCAGTTTTATCTGTGGATATGTCTTCAACAGGAGAAGTAGGATGTATTGGAGATACAGCAGAAGAAGCGTTATTAAAATCGATGTTATCTGTTGGATATGAAATTCCAGAGCGAACAGTTTTAATTTCTGGTGGACCAATTGCTTCTAAAGTTGCTTTATTAGAACCAGCAAAACAATTAATTGCGAAAGGTTACAAGATTTATGCAACGGAAGGAACACACAAATTCTTTACAGAAAATGATGTGTATTCTACTTTAGTATATTGGCCTTCGGATAAAAAAGAACCAAATGTAATGTCTTATTTACACGATAAGAAAATTGATATGGTGATTAATATTCCGAAAAACTTAACAAAAGCGGAATTAGATAACGATTATCAAATTCGTCGTACAGCAGTAGATTTCAATATTCCATTAGTTACAAATGAGCGTTTAGCTTCGGCTTTCATAAATGCATTTACAACATTATCAATGGATGATTTAAAAATTAAAACTTGGAACGAATACCGTAATAAGTAATCTGTTTTAAGGATTGAGTTATAAAAGAAAGCCTCGCATTTGCGAGGCTTTTTATGTTGGTGAATTTGTCATTCCAAGGAATCTTTATTAAACATTTAAATAAGAATAAACCAAAATTCCAAGTATAATAAAGCTAAAGATAAAAGTATTAATTCCTAAAATTAAAATTCCTTTGATTGCCAAGAAAAATGAGTTTTTTATCTTTATATATTTATTGTAAAAAAATCTATAAGATTCATCATTTCGTAGTCGCTCCGTTCTGAATGACAATTGAGTTTATGTCATTCCGACAAAAGCAGGAATCTAAATTTTTTTTCTTTTTCTAAAGTTGAAAAATAAACTAATTATTAAGATAAGAGTAAGACTACAAATTAAAATAATATAAATTTTATGAACTGATTTTAGCTTTAGAATTTCATTTTCATATTCAGACAATAATTCATTATTGTGATCTGAATAATCACCATAAATATCAATATCAACAATATCTTTTTTATTTTGGAAAAATTGATCACTTTTTAATTGTAAAGAATCTAATTCAATTTTTTCTACAAATTCTAAATCAGAAGTTCTTGTACAGATACTTGTAATTGTTCCAATTTCAGAACGATATCCATAAACTAAATATGTTTCATTTAAACTAAATGAGCTTCCACAGCCTCCACCTATAGAATATGATGGAGTATAGATAGTAGTATAAAATTTTTCAGATTTATTTTCTTGATGTTTTCGTTTGAAATCTTTTGTTATTTCGAATGTATAGGCATAAACCCGGTTGGAAGAGAAATCATATTTTGTTTCATCTATTCCAATCACTTTTCCCATAAATACAGCGTCAGCTTTATCAAAAGATTCATTTATTGATGATTGAGCACAACTACAACCAAAAGTAAAAGTTGAGAATAAGAATATGAAAGTAAAAAAGTATTTCATTCAATTAGTGTTTCCTCTAATTTACAATATTTATTCAAACAAAAAATCCACTTCAATAGAAGTGGATTTTTTTATTTCTTGTAAAAATTGTTGTCTTAAAACTCAGTAAAAAAAGCTTCTACTTTTTCTACGCCGTTTGCGTCCAAGGTTTCAACTAATTCTTTTTTGATTTCTGTTAATTCTTTCTTTTTTGCTTTTTTCAAAACAGGTTTTGCAGTTTCCAAAAAGTTTTCGATTTGTTCTAATCCGCGAGAACTTAAGAATTTTTCGTCTGTTTTTTTCAATTTAGTATAAACTTGCAACAACATTTTACATTGTTCCAAAGCCAAAGCATATTCTTTTACAGAAGCTAATGTAATCATGTAATGTAGCATCAATTGTACAGATGGCATATTACGTTGATGTCCAAATTTTGTGTATTTTTCCAATGCAATTCCAAAAGATTCTTGGCTACGTTCGATGTTTTTATTTAATGTTGCAGAAATAACAACATTAAACCAATCGTCCGAATTATCAGAATTCTGAGCAATATCAAAAAATGCATTATCAGCATTCTCAAAATCTTGTAAACTGTAATAAGATAAAGCAATTAGCTTTTTTGCATCGTACAATTGTTTTGGATCTTTTGCATCTAATAAGCCTTCACAAACTTTGATACACATCTCGAAATTGCTATTTCCAAATAAATCTCTCGCAGTGTTCAACAACGAATTAGTCGCATTCTGTTCCAACGCTTGCTCGTACATAAATTGACGTGCTCTCAAAACATCCTCGTATGTGATATAATCGTAATTGATTTTCATTTTTTTGTCTCTTTGTTAATATGCAACTAAATTAATTAAATCTTTAAGAAAGAACTTATATTATTTATCTTTTTTTAACAAATAATGAACGACAGTTTCTGCTGCATACAAACCAAATAATGCGGGCATCCATGAATTAGTTCCGTAAAAAGATTTTTTATAATTTTTTCCATCAGTCAATTTCAAAGATGATTCATCTGGAAATTCTGTTGAGAAAACAGCTTTTACACCTTTATTAATTCCTTCTTTTTTTAATCTTTTTCGAACATTTTTAGCCAAAGGACAAACAGCAGTTTTACTAATATCGCGAACTTGTACTTTGCTCGCTTGAGTTTTTCCTCCAGCGCCCATGTTACTAATGACTTTTACTTTTTTGCGTTTTGCAGCCATTATTAAATGAACTTTTGGTGTAACAGAATCGATACAATCTAATATATAATCAAAATCGTTTGTAACGATTTCTTGTGTTCGTTCCGGACTTAAAAATTCATTGATTCGTGTTAATTGTAATTCTGGGTTTATATCCATCAAACGATTACCAACAACATCTACTTTATGTTGTCCTACTGTAGAATGTAAAGCAGGTAATTGACGGTTAATATTTGTAATATCTACCGTATCTCCGTCAACAATTGTCATTTTTCCTACACCAGCTCGTGCAATAAATTCTGCTGCAAAAGAGCCAACTCCTCCCAAACCAACAATTAAAACGTTTGAATTTTTTAGGTTTTCTATACCTTTTTCTTTAAATAATAACTCAGCTCTTTCTTGCCAAACTGCCATTGAAATTTATTTTATTTTGATTGAACTTCGTAACCGAAAATTGCTTTCCAATTTTTTGCTTGTTGAAGTTGTAATTCCTCGATTGTAATCTTTCTTAAATCTGCTGCGAAAGTATAAATTTCTTCAATAGAAATATCACTTGCATCATTCTCTAAAAAGAATTGATCTGCCGAAAGATTTGCAAATATAATTTGTAAGTTTTTGTTAGAAAGAAGATTTTTTCCAAAAGATGCAAAACAATTTTGCGCAATAATTTGATTGAGTAATTGTTCATTCTTATTAAAACCATGAAAAATAAACGGAATTGTCAATTTCATCTGTTTTCGAATTTGTAAAATTTCTTGATAAGCACGAACCGAATGTATAATAACAGGAAGTTGATGTTGTGCTGCAATTTCTAATTGTTTTTCAAAAATATTTATTTGAACATCAAAATCTGTTTCGCATAATTTGTCCAATCCAATTTCGCCAATTGCTAAACAATTTTTCGTTAAAATAGTTTGATTGATAATTTCTATTTCTTCTTCTATTGTTGAGGTTTTGATATAAGCTGGATGAATCCCAATCGAAAATATTTTGGCATTTATATTCAGCTCATTTGGAAACTGATTATACAATTCCAAAATATTTGATTGTTTCGATAAGTTATGTGTATGTGCGTTGAGAAACATAATTCAAATTTAATCTTTTCATATGATTGAAAAAAGTAGAAATAGGAATAGATTTTGCTGTGTCAGGATTAATGAATTCAGAAAATATTTTAAGTCCAAAAATTTCTAAGTTTTTGCCATGGCTCGGCGCGATGGCAATTTTTATGCAAGCTTTGGACGCTACGATTTTAAATACCTCTTTACCTACAATTGCAAAAGAATTAGGAAAATCGCCTTTAGAAATTCAATCTGTTATTGTTGCTTATACTTTAACAATCGCTTTATTAATTCCTTTGAGTGGGTGGCTTTCGGATAAATATGGAACGAAAAAAGTTTTTCAATCAGCGATATTCATTTTTACACTTGGTTCCACGCTTTGTGCTTTTGCAACAACTTTACCTTTTTTAGTTATTTCGAGAATTGTACAAGCAGTTGGAGGATCGATGATGGTTCCTGTCATTCGATTGGCAATTTTGTATGCTTATCCGAAAAGTGAATTATTGAAAGTGATAAATTTTATTACCATTCCAGGATTAATAGGACCACTTTTAGGGCCAACTATTGGAGGAATTTTAGTCGAAACATTGTCATGGCATTGGATTTTTATAGTGAATATTCCGTTTGGAATTATTGCGCTTTGGATGACAACTTTTGCATTGCCTGATTTTAAACATCCTGTTTTTAAATTTGATATTAAAGGTTTAATTCTTTTTAGTGGTGGTGTTACAGTTTTAACATTGATTATGGAACTGACATCTACTCGTGTTATTGGTTTAAAAACCATTTTGATACTAATTGTTGTTTCTGCTTTTTTGATAGGCTCATATATTTATCATGCTAAACATAAGGCACATCCTTTAATTGATTTGAAATTATTTAATATAAGAACCTTGAGAATAGGTATTATTGGGAACCTTATTACACGTTTGGGAATAGGAGGAATTCCTTTTTTAATTCCGCTTTTATTACAAGTTGGTTATGGATATTCGGCAACTGTTGCAGGTTTGATAATGATTCCTGCTGCGGCGAGTAATATTATTGCAAAATCATTTGTTGTACCAATTGTGAATAAATTTGGTTATCGAAATACATTGGTTTCTAATACAATTATTTTAGGATTAATTATCTGTATGTTTTTTTTCTTAGAATCTGAATCGCCAATTTATTACATTATTCCTTTAATGATTTTAAATGGATTTTTTAGTTCTATACAATTCACAGCAATGAATACTTTGTCTTTAGCAGACTTGGACGAAAAAACATCTAGCGAAGGAAATAGTTTGTTATCGGTTACACAAAAATTATCATTAACCTTTGGGATTTCTGTTGCCGCATTAATTTTAGGAATTTTTAGAGAAGCAGCTTTTGTAAATGGAGTACAAGTGCAAGCTTTCCGATATTCGTTTTTAACAATGGGAATAATGACGATTCTGTCAACATATATTTTCTTTAGATTAAGAGAATCTGATGGTTCTTCGATGTCAGGAAAGAAATAATCTATAAAAATGAAAAAATCTCTACTTAGTAGAGATTTTTCATTTTATATTATTTTGATTTAATCATTGTAAAAATGATGACGAAGTTCACCTTTCAGGTTTGTTTCGTATTGCGTTTTGAATTCTTCTTTCGAAAGATTTTGGCCTAATAAATAAATAGCTTTGGTAATGGCAGCTTCCATTGTCAAATCATAACTCGAAATTGCGCCCATATTTAGCAACGCATCACTTGTTGCATAACGTCCAAGTTCTACCATTCCTCCAGCACATTGCGTATTGATGATGAGATGAATTCCTTTGTTTGTTATTTCTTCCAACAATTCGATAAACCAATCATCGGTAAAAATATTTCCTGTTCCGAAAGCTTCAATAATAAAGGCTTTCATATTTGGAGCATTCAAAACACTTTCGATAAATGAACGATTCATCCCAGGAAAAATTTTCAAAACACCAACATCAGCATTTAGATTTTTGTTGATAGAAAGTTTATCCGTAACAGTATTTTTTAATAACAAATCTTCTTTCACTTCAAGATGAACACCAGAAACACCAATTACTGGATAATTTGGAGATTCGAAAGCATCAAAGTTTTCTGCATTAATTTTTGTAGTTCTATTCGCACGAAACAATTTATATTCAAAATACACACAAACTTCTTTAATAATTGGTTTGTCATTTTTTCGTAGCGAAGCCAATTGAATAGAAGTAATTAAGTTCTCTTTTGCATCAGTTCGCAAATCTCCAATTGGCAATTGAGAACCAGTGAAAATAACTGGTTTTTCAAGATTATCAATCATAAAACTCATTGCAGAAGCTGTATAAGCCATTGTATCTGTTCCATGCAAAACAACAAAACCATCGTAGTTTTCGTAATTCTGTTGAATGGTTTCAGCAATTTCTATCCAATATTTTGGTTTCATATCAGAAGAATCTATCGGCGTATCAAAACTATGATAATCGAAAGAACAATCTAACAGCGCTAATTCTGGAATTTGTTTTAATAAATTATCAAAATTAAAGGGTTTCAAGGATTGGTCGCCATAATCTTTTGCCATTCCAATAGTTCCTCCTGTATAGATCAATAAAATTTTTGTTTGCATGCAGCTTGATTAATTTCTGGTTAAAATTAACCATTATAAAAAATATGTACAACATCTGCTCTTAAACTTCTATTTTTTGTATTTTGGATAAATTATTGTGTATTGAATTTTTAAAACTTAATTTGATGAAAATATTACTTTTAACCCTTACTACTTTTATAACATCAATATGTGTTAATGCACAATCAGACGAAGGTTTGTTTGAAGTTGAATATGAAATGAATGGACAACAATTAAAATCTTTCGCTTTTTCTACAGACAATTGTGCTCAAAATTTAATTATAAAATCATGGGAAAATTGGATTTCGAACAAAGAAGGTTCTTTTGGATTTTTAAAAAAGTATGAAGCGAGTAATGTTAAATTTAAAAACTCACAAGATGTTTATAAATCTGTCATTAGTTTGGTTGATGAAGAAAACGGAAAAACAACCGTTATAAATACATTGACAGATCAAAATGGAATGACATTTAATAGTAATTCGGCAGAGTATGATAAGATTTATTCTCAATTGCAAGATTTAGCGATTAAGACAAAACAAGGTTGCGTGCGAAATGAGTTGAGGTTAGCAAACGAAAATATGATTCGTTTAACCAAAGAAAATGCAGATGCCCAATTGAAAAAAGGAACATCAATAAAATCATATCTAAAAGATAATAATACATTATTGAAATTAGAAAGCAAGAAGCAAGCTTTGGGCGATAAGCTAGATTTGGTAGTGAATCAATTAGAAAGAGAATCGGAAGATAAAGTCATTGATGGATTAATGAAAAAGAAGTTAAAAACTGAAAATAGTTTGAAAACAATAGAAGATCAGGTTGTAAAATTGAACGGAAAAATCCAAATAGCAGAAGAGAACGATAAAGGTTTGGATGCAAAAATTAATCAATTGACAAATCAAATTCAACAACAACGTTCAATGACCGAAAATTTAAAGAAGAAATATTCATCAATTGCACGATAATTGTAATAGAATATTATATATTTACTAAATATCAACAAATAAATATTATTAAAATCAACTCGTTATGGGATTATTTTCATTTATTAAAAATGCCGGAGAAAAAGTCTTCGGAGGAGCAGAAACTCCAGAAGAAAAAGCAAACAAAGTAAAAGATCAAGTAGCAAAACAAGGATTTGATTTATCAGGAGTAACTTTTTCTGCTGATGGAGATAAAATTGTAGTAGCTGGAGAAGTTTTAGATATCAACGAAAAACAAAAAATATTAGCTACAGCAGGTAATATTGATGGAGTAGAGGAAGTAGAAGATAAATTAACTTTGAAAACACCTTTAAAAATTGAAATTCCGGATATTTCTAAAACAATGTATACTGTAAAAAGTGGAGATTCTTTATCTAAAATTGCAAAAGAAGTTTATGGAGATCCAATGCAATATCCAAAAATTTTCGAAGCAAACAAACCGATGTTAAAACACGAAGATAAAATTTATCCAGGTCAGGTTTTATATATTCCTCAGGATTAATAAAATAGGAATCTAATTATTATATAAAACTCCTACAATCGTTCGATTGTAGGAGTTTTATGTTTTTACAGCATGGTTTTTGCGGAATATTACTTGAAATAAAAAATAATAACATATATTCGTATAACTGAAATAAAAAAATAATTATGAAAGTTTCAATTTTGCCAGTAGCGGTTATCGCTGCATCAACTTTATTTAGTTGTGTGAGTCAGAAAAAGTATGATGAATTACAAAATAAATTCAACTCTGCTTATTCTGAAAATCAAGGATGTCAAACAGAATTGGCTGTAGCGAAAGCTAAATTAGCTAATTTTGAATCTAACCAAGGTCAATATGAAAACACAGTTCAGAGTGAAAGAAACCAAATTAAACAATTACAAGAACAATTGAAAAATTGTATCAATGGTGGTTCTAAAAATGTTTCTGAATTAGTGAACGAAATCAATCAGTCTAATAAATATATCAAACATTTAATTGATGCGAAAAGCAAATCAGATAGTTTGAATATGGTTTTAACAAACAACTTAACTCGATCTTTATCTAGTAGCGAAGCAAGAGATGTTGATGTTAAAGTATTGAAAGGAGTTGTTTACATCTCTTTAGCTGATAACATGTTGTATAAATCTGGAAGCTATGAAATTTCACCTGCTGCAGGAGAAACTTTAAGTAAAATTGCGAAAATCATTAACGATTATAAAGATTATGATGTATTGATTGAAGGTAACACAGATAATGTGCCAATTTCTAAACCAAACATTCGTAATAACTGGGATTTATCTGCATTACGTGCATCTTCTGTTGTACAAGCATTACAAAACCAATATGGTGTTGATGGTAAACGTTTAACTGCTGGAGGTCGTGGAGAATACAATCCATTAACTTCAAATGCAACGGCTGAAGGAAAATCTAAAAACCGTCGTACACAAATTATTATCTTACCTAAGTTAGATCAATTTATGGATTTAATTGGACAAGCTCCAAAAGGTTAATTAGATAAATAAATCAAATTATTATAGAAAGAGCCATTCAAAAATGGCTCTTTTTTTGTAACTTTTTCCAAATTTTAAACTTTATAAATGGAACTATATTATTCTTTTTCGGTTCTAATTGTTCTTGCCGCATTATTTTCTTATGCAAATCTTCGATTTCTAAAGTTACCAGGAACAATTGGAATTATGATTATCGCAATGCTTGTATCTGTCGCCATCCGCTTATTAGGTGATAGTTATTTTCCAGATGCCACAAAAGACTTCTTTCAACTATTTAATAGTTTAGATTTTAATGAAATATTGATGGGAGCAATGCTGAACTTTTTGCTTTTTGCAGGAGCAATGCATGTTAATATTTTAGATCTAAAAAGCTTAAGATGGACAATTGCGACATACGCAACAATTTCTGTTGTGCTTTCAGCTTTTATTATTTCAGGAATTCTATTCTATCTCGCACCATATTTTGGAATACAGATTCCATATATTTATTGTTTATTATTCGGAACATTAATTTCACCAACTGATCCAATCGTAGTTTTAGGGATTTTGAAACAAGCCAAAGTTCCGAAAGTGATTGAAACTAAAATTACAGGAGAATCCTTATTTAATGATGGTGTAGCTGTTGTAATGTTCGCAGTAGTTTTACAAATTGCAACAAATCCAGGCTTTAATGCAGACTTTGCAAGCATCTCAAAATTATTCTTGATGGAAGCTGGAGGCGGTATTTTACTTGGACTTTTATTAGGGTTCACAGCTGCTAATGCAATGAAAAAAATTGATGATTATAAGGTTTCGGTGCTTATTACTTTATCAATTGTAATGGGCGGATTTTTGATAGCGAAAGAACTTCATATATCAAGTCCGTTGGCTATGGTAATTGCTGGATTAATTATCGGTAATTATGGTAAAAAAGTAGCAATGAGTAAAACAACTCAAGATTATTTGACCAAATTTTGGGAATTGATAGATGAAATAATGAATGCTATTCTATTCCTTTTTATAGGATTTGAATTATTACTAATAGAAGATTTAATGGGACAAATTCTATTGGGAATTGCTGCAATTTTTATTGTTCTATTAGCGCGTATGTTCTCAATTGTAATTCCTGCTCGTACCATTTTACGAAAACATACTTATTCTAAAGGTTCACTTATTGTCTTGGTTTGGGGAGGAATTCGTGGTGGAGTTTCCATTGCATTAGTACTTTCAATGCCTAATTCGGAGTGGAAAGATTTACTATTAGAAATTACGTATATCGTCGTTTTATTTTCAATTGTCATACAAGGTTTAACGGTTGGTAAAGTTGCGCGTCGTGTGTTAAAAGATGAATCTGAAGAAGCAAAAGAGGAAGAGATGGAAGATTATCTTAATTCATCAAAATTATAATGTTCGAAAGTCAATTAAAATTATTTACGCAATCTTATAATGGCGCAATTTTTTATAATAATGACGCTAAGGTTGATGGTACAATTGGATCAAAGTTGCACTTGTCTTACTATTATATAGACATTCCCTATAAAAATTGTTTGATTTATGTAGAACAAGAATTAGGAAATCATAATCTAGGAAAAATTCGAGTAACCTTAGAAAAAATATCATTACCAATTTTTACCATTACGAATATTAATCATCTTGTCAATTTATTTTTAAGAAAGAAACAGATTCTAAAAGTTGATTGTAGCAATAAATTTTTTAAACATTATTTAAAGGATTTATTGATTGAAACTAATCTTGAAAAAATAGCAAAGGATAATTTATTCGAACCTAAAATATCAAGTAAAATTGAAGGTGAAAATTTGGTTATAGAAACAATTTATCACTTAGAATTTGAAGAAAAAATAGAAGCTTTGAAAGCTTTAATAGAATTTTACAAGAAATTAATTTCATATTAATAAAATCAACAAGCTCATCTATAGATGCGCTTGTTGATTTTACAGAAGTTTAGAACTTAAAATGGTCTAGTTCACGAATTAATCTTTATTTTTAATAGAAATTTGAACAAGCCAACAGAATGAGATTAAAAACATTTCAGCAATGCGAAGATTTTTCTGATAAAAATTTAGTCGGTTATACTGATTAATTTTACACAATCGCTTAAAAAACGTTTGTATGCGTTGTTCAGAAAAGATGAAACGAAAAATATTGTGATGATAGAAAAGTTATTGTTTTCGGCTTTTCAAGAAGCCAAATCGAAATTAACGTCTGATTATCTAAAAACATTGCGCAATTTTCTTAACAGAAGCCAAAAAAAAATTGGTCAAGATTTTTCATATCGTTTGATCTAATTAAATGCTGATTTAGAGTTTTATTTATCATCAAAAGAAATTTCGATTACTAAAATTGGTTTCAAATAAAGTGATGAAGCAATTTCTCCTACAGATCAACAGATAGTTGAAGAAAATAAAAAATAATATAAACCACATAAAAAAAGCGCTCATAGAGCGCTTTTTTTTATTTTATAATATAAAACTTATAAAGTTTTAAATGTTAATAATAAGATATTTCCTTTGTAAAAATGTAATTCTTTTCCAGAAACTTCGTAACGATTTACGCTTTTTAACATAGACAAAAATGCTTTTTCTTCTTGTAAATTAGGGCAAGCCATTTTAGTTTCAGAGAAATTTACGAAGCTTGTTACGCCGCCAACTTTTGTGAAAACAGCATTGAAATTGTTGCAACCAGCAAATCCACTTACAGTCGAATTAGCTTCATCAATAGTCAACATAACGTCTTTATCGTACAAACCTTTTACAACATTGTTATCGTTTATCAAATACCAATTTTGATTTGAAATCGAAACTTCTGCTTTGGGTTTTATTTTCGCAGTACTTGCACTCGTAGAACAAGAAGTAGCTATAAAACTCATCAAAATAGTTGCTGAAAATAGGGTTACAATTTTTTTCATTTTTGGAATATTTTATCTCAACTCAGCGTTGAATTTTTCTTGATACAATTTGATTAATTTATTCATTAAACCATCAATTTCTTGATCACTTAATGTTTTATTTTCGTCTTGAATCATAAAACTTAATGCATACGATTTTTTTCCAGCTGGCAATTTATCACCTTCGTAAACGTCGAATAGATTAACAGCTTTCAGTAAATTCGTTTTCACTTCTTTTGTTGCTTTGTACAAATCTTCATATTTCACAGAAGAATCAAGCAATAATGCTAAATCTCTACGAGAACCTGGGAATTTAGAAATTTCTTTGTATTTCAAATCGTGTTTTGTTGTTAAAGCAACCATTGTATCCCAATTTAATTGAGCAAAGAAAACATCTTGATTAACGCCTAATTTTTTCGCTAATTTTTTACTGATGATTCCAATTTTTCCCAAAGATTTTTTTCCAGCTACAAATTCTATTCCATCTAAGAAATTATCATCTTTTGCTGGTAATTCATCTGTAATTTGAACATCCAATCGTACAAAAATTTGTTTAACCAAACCTTTCAAATCGGAAAATGAAGCTTTACGTAAATTTCCTGTCCAAGATTCACTATTAAAGTTTCCTGAAAGAACAATTCCTAAACATTTATTTTCTTCATAAATACCATCAAACTTGCGGTAAACTTTACCAAATTCGAACAATTTAACATCCGAATTACGACGATTGATATTGAATGCGACATTCTCTAATAATCCATTCAACAAAGTACGACGCATAACAGCTAAATCAGCTGAAAGCGGATTTAACATCGCAACACTTTCTCCTTCTGGATAAAAGAAAATTTCTTCGTATTCTCTTTTTGTTAATGAGTTGTTCATCGCTTCATTGAATCCGAAAGAAATCAATTGACGCGCAATAAAATCCTCGATCTTATCTGGACTAACCTTTTGATTAGGAACATAAGAAAACGAGAATTTTGAAGGAATTTCGATGTTATCGTATCCATAAATTCTCAAAATATCTTCGATTAAATCCACATCACGTTGCACATCTACACGATAAGCAGGAACTTCTAAATCTAAAATTCCATCATTCTCTGACAAAATTTTAATTTCTAAATTCTCTAAAATCGATTTGATTTTATCTTCTGGAATTTCAACTCCTAATAATTCAACCACTTTATGTAAACGTAATTTTACATTAAAATTAGCGATTGCATTAGCATAAATATCTTCAATATTCGATGCAATTTCTGCGCCAGTAATTTCAACTAACATCATTGCAGCTTTTTTCAAAGCATCGATTGTTGTGTTAGGATCAATTCCACGTTCAAAGCGGAAAGAAGCATCTGTATTTAATCCGTGAGTTTTTGCACCTTTACGAATTGTGACAGGTTCAAAATAAGCAGATTCTAAGAAAATAGATGTTGTTTCATTAGAAACGCCTGAATCTTTTCCTCCGAAAACACCTGCAATACACATTGGATTGTTTTCGTTGCAAATCATCAATTCATGTCCTTTTAATGTACGTTCAACGCCATCTAAAGTTGTGAATTTTGTTCCTTCTGCTAATTTTTGAACGATAACTTTGTTTCCTTCAATTTTATCTGCATCAAATGCATGTAAAGGTTGACCTAAATCGTGTAAAATATAATTAGTAATATCAACAACATTGTTGATTGGAGATAAACCAATTACTTTTAAGCGGTTTTTTAACCAATCTGGTGATTCCGCAACTTTTACATTTTTTAAGTAAACACCTGCATAACGAGGTGCTGCTTCTGTATCTTTAACCTCGATAGAAATAGGATTTTTTCCGAAATCTGTTGTAGGATAATTTGATACATCATATGTTTTGAATGTTGATGCGATATCACGTGTTTTAAGTGCAGCATATAAATCACGTGCTACACCAAAATGAGACATTGCATCTGCACGATTTGGTGTTAAACCAATTTCAATTTCGTAGTCAACTTCATCATTTTTACCGAAAAGGTCAAATGTAGATGTCCCTGGTTTTAAATCTCCTGATAAAACTAAAATCCCTGAATTATCAGTACCAATTCCTAGTTCTACTTCAGAACAAATCATTCCGAAAGATTCTTCACCACGAATTTTTGCTTTTTTGATTTTAAATTCACCATCTGGCGAAGGTAAAACCGTTCCGACAGTTGCTACTGGAACATTTTGTCCTGCTGCAACATTAGGAGCACCACAAACAATTTGTGTTTCTTTTCCGTCTCCTAAATCTATTTTAGTAACTTTTAATTTATCTGCGTTTGGATGTTGTACAGCTGATAAAACTTTACCAACTAATACAGTTTCCAAATAATTCTTAGCTCCACCTACTTGTTCTACACCTTCTACTTCAAGTCCTGTACTTGTAAGTATAGCTGATACTTCATCAAGTGTAATATCTGTATCAATGTAGGTTTTTAGCCAATTGTATGAAATTTTCATTGTATTGTAAAATGAATTTTATGTATTCTTTTTAATTATGCGTTTAACATAACTGGCATAACTAGCATTAAGATCTCTTCACCATCTTCAAGTCCATCAACTGGTTTGATGATTCCTGCACGATTTGGTTCAGACATTTCTAGTGTTATTTCTTCTGATTGTAAATTATTCAACATTTCGATTAAGAAACGAGAATTGAAACCTATTTGTAAGTCAGTTCCGTTATAATCACAAGGAAGTCTTTCTTCTGCTTTGTTAGCAAAATCAATATCTTCAGCAGAAATTGTTAATGAATTTCCGATTAATTTTAATCGAACTTGATTTGTTGTTTTGTTAGAGAAAATTGCCACACGTTTTAATGATGTTAAGAATAAGTTTCTATTAATCGTTAATACGTTTGGATTTTCTTTTGGAATTACCGCTTCATAATTTGGATATTTCCCATCAATCAAGCGACAAGTTAAAACGATGTTTTGGAATGAAAAACGTGTATTTGTATTGTTGTATTCGATAATAACATCATCATTATTTCCTCCTAAAATATTTTTCAATAAGTTAAGTGGTTTCTTAGGCATGATATATTCAGCAGGTTGCAAATTATTTAAACCATTGCGTGTATATTTTACTAAACGATGTGCATCTGTAGCAACAAAACGGAAAACATCTTCATTTGCTTGGAAGAAAACGCCTGTCATAATTGGACGTAATTCGTCGTTTCCTGTAGCAAAAATAGTTTTGATAATTGCTTCTGATAAAATGCTTGCGCTAAGAGTTGTAGAGCTTGCGTCTTCGATATCTTGCGTTTGAGGATATTCATTTGGATCTTCAAATGCTAATTGATAATTTCCCTGCTCTGAAACAATTTCCAACGTATTTCCTTCTTTCTGAATAAAAGTAAGAGGTTGTGCTGGGAAAGTTTTTAACGTATCAGTTAAAATTTTTGATGGAATTGCAATTTTTCCATTATCATTAGATTCAACTTCTAGAGTTGTTGAAATTGTTGTCTCTAAATCAGAGCCAGTGATAGTTAATTGGCTACCATCCAATTCGAATAAAAAATTATCAAGGATTGGTAATGTATTATTAGAGTTAATAACTCCTCCGATTAAGTTAACATTTTTTAATAACGTGTTGCTCGATACAATAAATTTCATATGAAGAATATTTCCTTAAAATATCTAACAAATGTAATAAATAATCAAGTAAAAAACTCAAACCTATACATTAAATATTATATAGAATGGCTTGTTGTTGATAATCAAATAGAAAGATGATTGTAAATTGATTGTTATTTTTTGTTTAAATTTTCTTTGAAATAAAAAATTTTCACTCGTAAATTTGTCTTGTGTATTAAGTTTTTTAACAATATTTTTGACCGAATCTCAACTAAAAAGATTAATTTAAATTTAAAATAATATTCTATGAAAATTGAATTGAATTTAGAAGGAAAAAACGGCGTATTTACTCTTCTTGATGAGAATAAGAAAGAAGTTGGAGAGTTAACTTTTATGTTGAAAGAAGAACAAATGCTGATTAATCACACTGGTGTTAACCCAGAATTGAGAGGACAAGGATTGGCCGAAAAATTAGTCTTAGAAGCTGTAGATTACGCAAGAAAAAATAAGTTAAAAATTATACCATTTTGTAGTTATGTTAGTGTTTACGTTGGTAAACATCCAGAAGTACAAGATGTAATTTAGAAATTATGAATTTAGAAAAAGTTTTTGAACACAATAAAGAGTGGATAAACAAACGCTTGTCTCAAGATGAGAAATATTTTGATAAGTTAGCAGCAGGTCAAAAACCAGAAGTGCTTTATATCGGTTGTTCAGATAGTCGTGTAACAGCAGAAGAGTTATTGGGAGCAGAGCCAGGAGAGGTTTTTGTACATCGCAATATAGCCAATATGGTAATTAGTTTGGATATGAATACAACTTCAGTTTTAGACTATGCTGTAGAAAGCTTAAAAGTGAAACATATTGTTATTTGTGGACATTACAATTGCGGCGGAATAAAAGCTGCAATGATTCCGAAAGATTTAGGAATTATGAATCCTTGGTTGCGTAATATTCGCGATGTTTACCGTTTACATTCAGAAGAATTGAATGCAATTGATAACGAAGGAATGCGTTACAATCGTTTGGTAGAGCTAAATGTACAAGAACAATGTGTAAATGCTGTGAAAAATCCTTTTGTACAACGAGCAATGAAAAATGGATTGGAAGTACACGGTTGGGTTTTCGATTTATTTACAGGAAAATTAATTGATCTGCATTTAAATTTCGATAAAATTCTGCAAAATATCAAAGAAATTTACGATATCAACGAATAATTTTAACAATTCATTATAGTTTGGTACAATAATTGTTTTAACTATCTTAACCAAACTATATCAATGATTAACAACCGTTGGATAAAAAGAATCGGTATCGCTTTAATATCTATTATTGCGATACTTTTTATTTTAAGTTTTTACATTTCTTATTTTCTGAATGATCGTCTTCCAAAGATTATTGCAGAAAAAAATGATACGGCTTATAATCTTACTTATGAAGATTTAAGTTTCTCTATTTTTAATTCTTCCTTATCATTAAAAAACATAGAAGTTTCTCCAAAAGATTCATTGTTGATAAAAGATTCCATCGATGCTACAGGAAAAGTAAAAGAAATAAATGTTGTCGGAATTAATTTTTTTAAATTAATTGTCAACAAAGAAGTTGCAGCATATTCTATTAACATCAATAATCCTGCTGTAAATTATTATCTGAAAGATAAAAAAGATTCAATCAAGAAAGATACAGCACAGTCAAAAGTTGGACAAAGTATAGATGTTTCGAATGTAAACATCAAAAATGGACAATTCAATTTATTTTCCCAATCAGGGAAAAAACATATTGCAAATGTTTCTAATTTTTCGATAGATTTTGATGGAGTTCGATTTAATGAAAGAACCGCAGATAAAAAAATTCCATTTAGATATTCTGATTTTGATATCAAATTAGATTCTATGTTTTTTGTAGTGAAAGATGAACAATTAATCAAAGCACGAAAAGTTCATTTTAACGAAACAGATTTTGAGTTGGATAATTTTAAAATGAAACCACTTAAAATGAATGGAAAATTATATCTTCCAAACGATTCGGATAATGATTTGTTGGATATAGAAACGCCGCTTCTTTCATTATCTAAAATGGATTGGGGATTTACGACAGAAGATAAACTATATTTTAAAACGGAGTTAATCAAACTTAAAGATCCTAGAATTACGATTATTTCTAGAAAAAATGAAAACAAAGTTGAAAAGAATTCAACGAACCGTAAAGTAAATCTAAAAACTGGAGATACAGAGCTAATAAACATTAAAAAATTACAACTAGAAAATGGTAGAATTCGTGCGCTTTTCTCGAATGCAAAAACGGTAAAATATGCGATCAATAATGTTGCATTGAACATAGAAGGAATAAAAATGAACGATTTAACGCGTACAAATGAAATTCCGATTGATTATAAAACTTTCCGTATAAAATTGGATTCGATGTATTATCGATTGAATGAAATGCACACATTAACAGCTTCTAATTTTGATTTGACAGAAAAGAAATTGATTCTGAAAAATTTCAAAATGAAACCATTAATTTCTAAAAATCAATTTAAGAGAAACTATACAAAATCAAATACATTATTAGATGTCGAAGCTCCAATTTTGACTTTAAATAATAACAGTTGGGGAATAAAAAATGGTGATTTTTATTTTCATACAAATTCTATAAAATTAGATGAGGTAAATGTAAAAATCATCGATCAAAAGAATGAAAAAGTTATTGCGAAAAATGCTGAAAAAACAACAGAAAAGTTTTTAATAAATTTTAATCTCGGAATTGATACTATTCAAATAAAACAATCGCGATTTATTGCTTCACAGAAATTTGATTTCAATAACGTTAATTTAACCGTTTTAGGATTAAAAAATGATTATGGAAAAGAACTTCGAATTAATCATGTTATTTTTAAAAATCCAAAATTTACAATTTATGGACAGCCAAAACGTGTAGCGCAGCGAGAAGGAAAAACATCACAAGAATTCCATGATATCATAAAAGTTGAAAAAGTTTCTTTGGTAAATGGACATTTGGATATGATTCCTTATCAACAAAAAACACCAAATTTAACGTTGAAACAAATTCAATTAGCTTTCAATAATATCCATGTTGATCCAAAAACAGTTCAAGAAGCAATTCCTTTTACCTATAAATCTGTTTTATTAAAATCTTCGGGAGTTGATTTCGATATAGATAAAACTTATCGATTGAATACAGGATCTTTGCAATTTCACGATGGAAATCTAACCTTGAATCAGTTAAAATTAAAACCAAAACTTTCTCGAAAAGCATATACAGCTTCATTGAAAAAGCAAGCAGATTTGTATACGGTTTCTGTTCATCAATTACAAGGAAATGGAATTCAATGGGGAATTTCTCCGTCCAAAGATTTCTTTTTGAAAGCGAATCAAATAAAGTTAAATCAACTTTACGCGAATATTTATAGAAGTTTGGTTCCTCCTGATGATACAAAACGTAAAACAATGTTTTCGCAAAAATTACGCGAAATGAAATTCGATTTGGGTGTAAAACAATTGCAATTGGTAAACTCAAAATTAGAATATGAAGAAGAAACAGAAAAAAGTATTGGCACTGGAAAATTAACCTTTTCGTCGATAAATACAACAGTTAAAAATGTTAATTCGGGTTATCGAAAAAAATCTTTGCCAGATGTTATTGTAGATTGGCGTTCAGAATTTATGAATGGAGATTTGCGTGCAAATTGGACGTTTAATCCAATGAATCGTACAGAGAAATTTAATATTCATGGATCGATAACAAAACTTCCTGCAAAAAATCTTGATCCATTCGTTAAACCTTATTTAAAGGTTTCTGTTGACGGTTTATTTAATCAAATAAAATTCAATTTTGATGGAAATGATAAAGTTGCTGGTGGAACTTTTGGAATAGATTACCAAGATTTGAAAGTGAATGTTTTACGTGATGATGGTTCGAAACGAAAAGTTTTATCAGCTATAGGAAATGCTGTGGTGAAGAACGATTCACGAGGAAAAATGAAAGAGGAAAAAGTAGAAAATATCGAACGAAAACAGGATAAATCATTTTTTAATTTCTTTTTAGCTTGTATCTTAGACGGTCTTAAAAAAGCACTTTTAATTATTTAAGAAAATGAAAAGAACAGCCTTTATAACTGGAGCAACATCGGGCATAGGAATGGCTACAGCAAAGAAATTAGCACCAAATTATCGTTTAATTTTATGTGGACGTCGTCAAGAACGATTAGATGAAATTCAGGCAGAATTAAGTCAAATTACAGATGTGAAAACCATTCAATTTGATGTTCGTGATAAGGAAGCTGTTTTTAATGCCGTAGATAACTTAGAAACGGAGTGGAAAAATATTGATATTTTAATCAATAATGCAGGAAATGCTCATGGATTAGCATCTTTTGATTCAGCTGATTTAGAAGATTTGGAAGCAATGATTGACATTAATGTAAAAGGATTAATTTATGTTTCGAAAGCAATTATTCCAATTCTTAAACAATCATCAAACGCACATATTATCAACCTTTCTTCAATTGCAGGAAAAGAAGTTTATCCAAATGGAGGAACATATTGTGCTTCGAAAGCAGCGGTAGAATCGTTGAGTAAAGGAATGCGTTATGATTTGTTGCCTTACGGAATCAAAGTTTCGAATATCGCTCCAGGAGCAGTGAAAACAGAATTTTCTTTGGTTCGTTTCAAAGGAAATCAAGAACTTTCGGACAATGTTTACAAAGGTTTTGAACCATTAGTTGCAGAAGATATTGCAAATGCAATTGAATATTTATTGCAACAACCAGAACATGTACAGATTGCCGATCTTACAATTTTTCCAAAAGCGCAAGCAGGAGGAACTGTTATTTATAAAGGATAATTTACATAAAAATAAAATCAATTGAAAGCCTCTATTTTGGAGGCTTTTATAATTTATTCAAAAAAAGTTAGAAATCGATGTAACACTTTTTAGTATTAAGCTGTCTTATTAGTAAAAGCACTTAATATGAATCAAGAAACGTTTAAAACATCGGTATTTGTCCACAAGGATAAGCTGTATCGTTTTGCGCGTAGAATCTTGATTAGTGATGATGAAGCATTTGATGTTGCTCAAGAAATATTAATGAAATTGTGGGAAAAGCGCGAAACATTGGTAGATGTGAATAATATTGAGGCTTATGCGATGCGAATGGTAAATTATGAATGTATTAATAGATTACGAAAATTTGATGTTCGTGAAAATTATAAAAACACAACACAAATAAATTTGAGTATTCAAGAAGAACAACAGGAAATAAAACCGATTATTCTAAATTTAATTAATCAATTACCAGAAAAACAACGCAAAGTAATGCATCTAAAAGATGTGGAAGAACTCGAAATAAAAGAAATTGCTGAAATTTTGGAAATGGAAGAAAATACAATTCGAGTAAATTTGATGCGAGCAAGACAAAAAGTAAGAGAACAATTAGAAGTTTTTTTTGAAAATGAAAAAAGAGCAATCTATTATAAATAAAGATGATTTTTTTGCTGGAAAATTAACCAATGAGCAAGAAAAAAAGTTAAGAAATGACGATAAAGATTCTTTTTTTGAAACATTAAAAGATGAGAAAGAAATCAAAATGGAATTGAGTTTTGATGATTTTATGACAAAAGTTGAAGAAAATCAACCAAAAGTCTTAGATAAGTCAAAAACAAAGGAATTTACTTTATGGAAAATTTCAGGAATTGCCGCTTCTGTTTTAATTGTTGTAGGATTATTTTTTTTCTTGAATCAAACAAATGAAAGTCAGAAAAATCAAGAAATTGTCAAAACAATCGAACCTCAGAAGAAAGAACTAGAAGTTGTAAATAATAAAGAAGAAAAAGCTGAAGAAAAACCTATTTTTACAAATTCTAAAATAAATAATATTGAAACAAAAGATGAGGTTGTAGAAATTGTAAAGGTTACAAAATCAATAAAAAAAGAAAATAAAAAATCAAATATTCAATCAATCGAATCAGAAATAAAATCTTCTGAAAACACAGAAGAATATTCATCAGATTTTGTAATAGTAAATGGTCAACCTGTTGAAAATTTAGAAGAAGCGAAAGCTTTGGCTTATTCTACAATGAAATTATTTTCGAAAAATGTTGATCAAGGAGTAAAAGCAATTGGACAATTAAAGGCATTACCAATAGAACTTTAAAAAAAGAAAAAACATGAAAAAATATGTATACATTTTTGCATTATTCATTGTTGGATTTGCAAATGCACAAACAAATAAATTTGTAGAAGTTTATAACCAACTTCAAGACAAAAAAGGCGTTACAACGATTACTATAAACAAGGCAATGTTTAGTATGATGAATAATTTGACAACAAATGATTCGGATATGAAAGAATTAGATGGATTGTTCAAAAAAATGAATTCGATTAAAATGATTATGATTGATAAAGCAAACAAAGAAGCTAAAAATCAAGTAAAATCGACTTTTGATAAAATGAATTTAGAAGAATTGATTTCGATAAGTAAAGAAGGAAGTAAAGTTCGTTTTCTAACAGAGAATGCAAATGCCAAGGTTTTCAAAAATGTATTGATGAGTATCAATAACGATGATCAACAAATATACATGATTATGGATGGTGAAATTACTGCTTCCGAAATGAACAAAATGGTAAAAGAATCTAATCATAAATAATAAAAAAGCTGAACGTTTGTTCAGCTTTTTTATTTCAATATTTTCTCATAACAAACACTTTCTTCCACATCTTTGTATTGGTCGTAATTTTCTATTCTTGTGTAACCACATCGCTCATATAAAGCAATTGCTTCAGGTTGTTTCAATCCAGTTTCCAAAATACATCGTTCATAACCTAATTCGATTGCCCAATTTTCTAATTCATCTAGAATTTTGACAGCAATTCTATTTCCTCTAAAATCAGGATTTACATACATTCTTTTTACTTCCATCGTCGTGTCAGAATAATGTTTTATCGCTCCGCAACCAACAGGATTTTCGTTTAGGTAAGCAATAACGACGTGATTTATCTTATCAACTTTATTGAATTGTGTAAAGAACGAATGAGATTCTCCATCTCTAATTTTTAAATCAGCATCTAGTTCTTTGATTAAATTTTGAAATTCTTCATTAGATGAATTTGTTCGAATGATTTTGACTGAATTCATTTTATTGCTTTTCTCAAATTTAGTGAAAATTATATCGTTTATGATATTAAATTCTATTTTGTTCTGTTGTTTTTTGAACTTGTTTTGCTTCTTTTACTTTTTGATTTCCAAGATTGTATTTCTTACTTTAATAACAAACAATTGAATCTTAAATTCAGTAATGTGAACCGAATTTTATAAATGGATTTTTATATTCCTTGAGCAATCATAGTATCTGCAACTTTTACGAAGCCAGCTATATTAGCACCTTTGTAATAATTTATATTTTCTTGAAATTGACTTTCTCCATATTTTTTACATTGATGATGAATTTTAATCATAATTTCTTTTAATCGATAATCTACTTTTTCTCTATCCCAATTTTGACGAATCGAATTTTGAGACATTTCCAATCCAGAAGTTGCAACACCACCTGCATTAGCAGCTTTTCCAGGTCCATATAAAACATGATGATCCAAGAAATAATGAACAGCTTCTGGCGTCGTTGGCATATTTGCACCTTCGGCAACCAATTTACAACCATTGAGATGTAAAGTTTGTGCATCATCTAAATCCAATTCGTTTTGTGTTGCACATGGCAAAGCTATATCGCAAGGAACTTTCCAAGGTTTTTGTTCAGAGAAAAATTTCGCATTTGGATAATAATCTACATATTTTGAAATTCTTTCATAATCTTCATTCTTAATTTTGAAAATAACTTTTAGTTTTTCTGTATCAAAACCATCTTCATCATAGATATATCCAGAAGAATCAGAAAGTGTAACCACTTTTGCACCCATTTCCAGAGATTTTTCAGCAGCATATTGCGCAACATTTCCAGAGCCAGAAATGGTAATTGTTTTATCTTTTAATGTTTCTTTTTTTTCGGCTAACATACATTCTACAAAATATAATAATCCGTAACCAGTTGCTTCAGGGCGAATCAATGAACCACCATATTCTAATCCTTTTCCAGTTAAAACACCTGTAAATTCATTTCGCATGCGTTTATATTGGCCAAATAAATAACCGATTTCTCTTCCTCCAACTCCGATATCTCCAGCGGGAACATCGACATCTGCACCAATATGACGTGATAATTCAGTCATAAAAGATTGGCAGAAACGCATAATTTCCATGTCTGATTTTCCTTTTGGATCAAAATCAGAACCTCCTTTTCCGCCGCCCAAAGGCAATGTTGTCAAACTATTTTTGAATACTTGTTCAAAAGCTAAGAATTTAAGAATTGATAAATTAACAGATGGATGAAAGCGCAATCCGCCTTTGTAAGGACCAATCGCAGAATTCATTTGTACACGATAACCTTTGTTGATTTGGATTTCACCTTTATCATCTACCCAAGTTACCCTAAACTGAATAATACGTTCTGGTTCTGCAATTCTTTCAAGAATTTTGAATTTCTTGTATTTTGGATTTTCTTCTATAAATGGTAAAATGGTTTCGGAAACTTCTTCAACTGCTTGTAAAAATTCTTTTTCGTTTGGGTTTTTTGATTTAATTCTTTGAATGAATTTTTCTGAGTAAAATAAAGTATCCATGTTATTTGTGTTTAATTATTAATAAAATTACAATTGTTAATAATTTATATCATGCATTTTGTAAAATAAACTTTTAATATTTATAAAGTTGATAATTTTAATTACTCAATATTTGTAGGTTGATAATTTTAGAAACAAAAAAAGCAGGAAATTTTCCTGCTTAATAAATTTTGTATTTTTATTCAATTTAAGACAAGATCTATTTTTTGAAGAATCCTCCTAATAATCCCATTGCATCGCTAAGTCCTAATTTTCCGTTGCCATCTTGATCTAATAATTTCTCAAAACCACCTAAATTAATTCCTTCTTTTGCTGATGTTCCGCTAACTAAACCTCCTAATAATCCTGTAATTCCATTAGAATCTAAACTTTCAGATTGTTTTTGTTTTCCCAAATATGCCATTACAATAGGAGCAACTAAAGCTAATATTTGTGTTACTTGTTGCATGTTTAGACCAGATTCTTGAGAAATGGCAGCCTCTACATTCTGTTGTTTATTTCCTAAAATATGACCTAAAATACCTAAACCATCTTGTTGATTTCCTCCTTTCCCTAAGAAACCAGAAAGGTCATCTAGAATACTTCCGTTATGTTGATTTAATGCGTTTGAAATATTTTCTGCTCCTCCATTTTGAGCATTTTTATTTAATGCTGATAATAAAAAAGGAACCGCTGCAGCAACTGCTGTTTGTGCTTGAGATTCATTAATACCTAATTGTTTTGCGGCAGAACCAACTACTTGTTGACCAATAGCTCCCTGAATTAAATTTGTAAAGTCCATAAGTTTATATTATTTAATCAAATATAAATATATTTAACAGATTAATTTGGATTAATATTTCGAGAGCTACAAAGTATTTCTATTTTTGTAAAATCAATTTTATAAATGAAACAAATAAATCTTTTTTTAGTCATCATAATTGCAATTTTAGCATTATTGCCAATGGTTTTACCAGATCGTTTCGACGAAGAAATACAGTATGAATTTGACGCGCCTGTTGGTTTGGTATACGACGAATTTTATAATTTTCGTCAATTCTCCAAATGGGAACAATTTACAGCTTCAGATTCTTTAATAATCAAAAAGTTTTCGAATACAAAAGAAGAAGATGAAAATTACATGATTTGGGATTCTGAAGATGCTTCGATTGCTTCTGGAAAAGTAACGATTGATAATTTTTCGATTAACCGATTTGTTAATTATACGATAAAGTATGATGGTTGGGAAAAATTGGATAGTTTAAATGTAAAATTTGAACAACAAGATAATGGTAAAACAACGACTAAATTAAATTATCTAAGTCAAGAAATCCCTTATTTCTATCGTTATTTTGCTTTCTTCAAAAATCCAAAATCCAAATTCGAAGAATCTTTAGATTATTTGAATAAACAAGTAAAATTAAGATTGGATAAAGATCAAAAAGAAGGTCGTTTAAATTATGGTGAATACAGAATTGTAGAATTGGATCGAATAAATTTATTAGCAATTCGTAAACAATCAAGTTTATCTGAGAAAGATGTGATGGATAAAGTAGATGGAGCTTTTGAAGTTATTTATAAAGCATTGATGAACAAAGAAGAAGGTGGATTTGATTTCGATTTAGGTTTTCCATACATTTATTTTACTGATTTTAATAAAGAAAAAGATCAAGCAACATTTTTTGCAGGAATACAATTAATCGAAGATTTACCTTTGCAAAAGGAAATGAAAAAAGTAGTTATTCCTGGAGGAAATTATTTATTAACATTACATTTTGGTCCACATTCTAAGCATAATCAAACAATCGAAAAGATGAAAAATTATGCGAAATCTAAAAAACTAGAATTAGGCACAAAGCAATTAGAAATTATGCTAAATGATCCAAAAGAAACAGATAGTTTAAAATTAATTTCTCGAATTTATATTCCAATAAAAAAACAATAAACACTTAATAATTAACAATTTTTAAAGTATACTTAGCCACAGAAATGTGGCTTTTTTTGTATTTTTGTAACTTCTTACAAACGAACATGGATAAAGATTTTATTGAAGTTTACGGTGCACGTGAACATAATCTAAAAAATATTGACGTAAAAATTCCTCGAAACGAGCTTGTCGTAATCACAGGTTTAAGTGGAAGTGGAAAATCTTCGTTAGCTTTTGATACAATTTATGCAGAAGGACAACGTCGTTACATCGAAACTTTTTCAGCTTATGCACGTCAATTTTTAGGAGGTTTGGAACGTCCAGATGTCGATAAAATTGATGGTTTGTCACCAGTTATTGCAATTGAGCAAAAAACAACCAATAAAAATCCACGTTCTACAGTTGGAACAATTACAGAGATTTATGATTTTCTTCGTTTGTTGTATGCGCGTGCTTCAACAGCATATTCTTTAGAAACGAACGAAAAAATGATTGCTTATACAGAAGATCAAATCATAGAATTGATTCGTGAGCAATATAATGGACGTAAAATTGCGATTTTAGCTCCAATAGTTCGTTCACGAAAAGGTCATTATCGAGAAGTTTTTGTAACATATTCCAAAAAAGGATTTCTTGAAATGCGTATTGATGGCAATTTGCAAGATATTACGCCTGGAATGATGTTAGATCGTTATAAAACTCATGATGTAGAATTATTGATTGATAAAATGATTCTGAATGATAAAATAAATGATCAACGATTACGTTCGAGTATAGATCATGCGATGCAGCAAGGAAACGGAATTACAATGGTTTTGGATTATGAAACAAACGAAACCAACTTCTTTTCTCGTTCTTTGATGTGTCCTTCAACAGGAATTTCGTATGCTTTGCCAGAACCAAACACATTTTCATTCAACTCGCCAAAAGGAGCTTGTCCTACTTGTACAGGTTTGGGAGAATTGAAAGTTGTTAATAATGAAAAATTATTTCAAGATAAAGACAAATCATTGTTTGATAATCTAGAAGAATTATTTGAAGCTTTGAAAACTTCTTCTCGAATAGAAAAACAATTGGAAGCTATTTTTGTAAAACACAATGTTGATGAAAAAGTTGCTTTCAAAAAACTACCGAAAGCATTGATTGATGATGTAATGAATGGTTTGAAGGAAACTTTGAACGTTGATTTGAAATTTGCATCAGTCAAAAAAACATATAAAATAGATTTCGAAGGATTAAGCGAATTTCTTTCTGAAATAATGGAAGATAAAAACAATCCTTCTTCAAATTCAATCAGTAAAAAGTTTGGAAAAAAAGTTGTTTGTCCAACTTGCGAAGGAAAACGTCTAAAAAAAGAATCACTTTTCTTTCGTATTGATGATAAAAATATTGGAGAAGTTGCAGAAATGGATCTTAAATCTTTACAAAAATGGATTGAGGAAGCTCCAGTTTCAATGACAGCAAATCAACAACAAATTGCACATGAAATTCTAAAAGAAATCTATACACGTTTATCATTTTTATTGGATGTTGGATTAGATTATTTAAGTCTTAATCGTTCTTCAAAAACACTTTCTGGAGGAGAAGCACAGCGAATTCGTTTGGCAACACAAATCGGTTCTCAGTTGGTTAATGTTTTATATATTTTAGATGAGCCAAGCATCGGTTTGCATCAACGCGATAATGTGAGATTGATAGATTCTTTGAAAAAATTACGTGATATCGGAAATTCTGTTTTAGTTGTGGAACATGACAAAGACATGATTATGGAATCTGATTATGTAATTGATGTTGGACCAAAAGCAGGGAAAAATGGAGGTCAAATTGTTTGGGAAGGCGAACCAAAGCAAATGTTGAAATCGAATACATTAACATCAAAATACTTAAATAATCAGTTACAAATCGAAGTTCCAAAAGAGCGAAGAAAAGGAAATGGACATGAATTAAAACTTTTTGGAGCATCTGGAAATAATTTGAAAAATGTAAATCTTACAATTCCATTAGGAGAATTGGTCGTTGTTTCAGGTGTTTCAGGTTCAGGAAAATCGACGTTGATTAATGAAACGTTGTATCGAATCTTGAATCAACATTTCTTTAGAGCAGAAAAAGATCCAATGCCTTACAAAAAAATAGAAGGTTTAGAATATTTGGATAAAGTAATCGAAGTTGATCAGTCGCCAATTGGTCGAACTCCTCGCTCGAATCCTGCAACATATACAGGAATTTTTTCTGATATTCGTTCGTTGTTTACCAATTTACCAGAAGCAAAAATTAGAGGTTACAAACCTGGGCGTTTTTCATTTAATGTAAAAGGTGGACGTTGCGAAACATGTCAAGGAGCAGGATTACGCGTTATTGAAATGAATTTTTTACCAGATATCCATGTTGAATGTGAAACATGTAATGGAAAACGTTTTAATCGCGAAACTTTGGAAGTTCGTTACAAAGGAAAATCAATTTCGGATGTTCTAGAAATGACCGTAAATGAAGCGGTTGAATTTTTTGAAGCAATTCCTAAAATCTATCGTTATGTAAAAATGTTACAAGACGTAGGTTTAGGTTATATCACACTTGGGCAGCAATCAACAACATTGAGTGGAGGAGAAGCGCAGCGTGTGAAATTAGCAACAGAATTAGCAAAAAAACAAACAGGAAAAACGATTTATATTCTTGATGAGCCAACAACAGGTTTACATTTCGAAGATGTAAATGTATTGATGAAAGTAATCAATAAAATTGTTGAATTTGGAAATACAGTTATCGTTATCGAACATAATTTAGACGTTATAAAATTAGCTGATTATGTAATTGATATTGGTCCAGATGGAGGGAATAAAGGAGGGAAAATTGTTGCGGAAGGTTCGCCAGAAGAAATAATGAAAAATTCGAAAAGTGTAACAGGAAAATTCTTAAAAGGAGAACTTTAATTAAACTTATTTTGTTGAATGAATTCTGAAGGTGTTTTATGTATAAACTTCTTGAATACTCGATTGAAATAAGTTACATTGTTAAAACCGCATAGATAACTACATTCAGTAACTGATTTTTCTTGAATTAAAAGAAAACATGCTTTTTCTATTCTGTAGCGATTAACAAATTCCGTAAAAGTAATTTGCGTTGCTTTCTTGAAAAAATTACAAAATGCAGGTAATGTCAAATTTACTAATTCAGAAACATATTGAATATCAATTTCATTATGATAATTATTTTCAACGTAGGTGAAGATGGTTTGCAATCTGTTTTTGTTTTTAGAAATAATCGTATAAGGCATAATTTCTTTATTGAGTAATTTGAAATCTTTACTTTGAGAAAGAATAGATAATATTTCCAATAATTTCAAATACCTCAAATGCCCATTACTTTCATATAAATTTATAAGATAAGGAATAATATCCTTCCTTATCTTTTTCCCAAAAAGAATCCCATATTTAGAAAGTTCCATCATTTGCTGAATATCCTTAAATTCGATTAATTCATTTGCAGATGGAATTATAGTAGCATTAAATTGTACGACATATTCTTCGTGAGGATTTGTAGAATTCAATCCAAAACCAGAATGTGGAACATTAGATCCTATCAAAACTAAATCACCATTTAAATAATTGCTTTTATGGTAACCGACATGTCTTGTGCCGTTTCCAGATTTTACACATACTAATTCTATTTCTGGATGATAATGATATTCCCAAGTTAATTCAGAAATTGGTTGATTTACATGTAAAACCCTAAAAGAAGAATCTAAATCTTTTTTAACTATTTCGTAGCTAATATTCATTAAATTAATTTTAATAGAAACTAATTTAATTAAAATATATTAATATAGTTCAAGTATTGATTTATAATGTTAAATAATCATAAATCGAATAATTATAACTTGCCTAAAGAAATTGAAAAATGAAAAACTACAATATAAAATTCGCATTATATTTAAATTATTTAGTATTTGCAGTACTTCTCAATTCTGTAGGGACAATTATTCTTAAAGTTCAGCAGAATTTTGATATTACAAAATCACAGGCGAGCGTTTTAGAAGGTTATAAGGATTTGCCAATTGCAATTTGTTCATTTTTGGTTGCGTCTTTTTTACCAAAAATTGGAATTAAAAAATCTATGCTGATTGCTTTAGGTTTTGTTTCGGTTATGTGTTTTTTTATCACACAAGCCGACGATTTTTGGTATTTCAAATTATTATTTGCTACAATTGGAGTTTCATTTGCTTTGATTAAAATTTCTGTTTTTACATCAATAGGTTTGGTTACCAATTCCGATAAGGAGCATTCGAGCATGATGGGATTTTTGGAAGGATTTTTTATGATAGGTGTATTATTAGGAAATCTTTTATTCAGTTTTTTTATTGATGATAATGATCCGAAATCAACATCGTGGTTACAAGTTTATTGGATATTAGGAGGATTAAGTCTTCTCTCATTTATATTTTTATTGTTTACAAAGCTCGATGAAAACGAAGCGAAAGTTGAAGGAAGTAACCTAACTTCTGATGTAATTAATAGCTTGAAACTTTTTAAACTTAATAAAGTTTTACTGTTCTTAATATGTACATTTTTATTTGTTTTAGTTGAACAAAGTTTTCAAACTTGGACACCAACTTTTTATAAAGAAGTGCTTAAAGTTCCAACAAGTATGAGTGTGCAAGCAGGAGCAATTCTGGCAGGATCATTTGCTTTAGGAAGATTCCTATCAGGATTTTTTTCAAAATCATTTTCATGGATTTACATCGTTACTTTTTGTATTGTAGGTTTTGCAATAAGTATTTTATTGGTTTTACCACTTACACATGAAAACGAAAATGTTTTGAATGCAAGTTGGCTCAATGCTCCATTAGTAGTTTATCTATTTCCATTAATGGGAATATTTCTAGCTCCAATATATCCAAGTATTAATTCTATAATTCTCGCATCAATCCCAAAATATTTACATAGTTCAATGTCCGGATTAATCGTTGTTTTCTCAGCTATTGGAGGAACAGTTGGATCGATGTTAACAGGAAGTGTTTTTCAAAAATTTAGCGGACAACATGCTTTTTATTTATCCTTAATACCGCTTGTGTTATTATTAGGATCAGTTTTGATGATGAATAGAATGAATAAAAAAAACAATTAATTAATGAATAAGCAATTACATTTAGAAGAAATTAAAAGTCTATTTGATGAGGTTCAAAAACAGAAAATTTTTGATGATCAAAAAATGATGACAGATGCAATCCCTCGTTATTCAGTACAAGAGATTATGTCTAAATATGAAGAAGAGAAAACGAGTGAAAATTTTAATTTAAAGGAATTTGTTCTTCATTATTTTGAGTTTCCTACAACAAGTCATTCGTATAAAAAAAATGATAATCTTCTAATAGAAGATCATATTGAGAAATTGTGGGATCATTTAACAAAAACATCAAAAGAAGATCGTGGTACATTGCTTCAATTACCAAAACCTTATATAGTTCCAGGAGGTAGATTTAATGAATTTTTTTATTGGGATAGTTTCTTCGTAATGCTGGGATTAAAAGAATCTGGTAGAGTTGAAATGATGCGTAATATTGTAGACAATTGTGCTTATTTGATTAATACATTTGGTTTTGTTCCAAATGCAAATAGAACGTATTTTCTGACTAGATCTCAACCTCCATACTTTTCTTTGATGTTACAACTCTTGGCTGAAACTCTTCAAGATAATAAATTACTTATTGAGTTTTTTCCTGTTCTAGAAAAAGAATATCATTTTTGGATGAATGGTGAGCAAGAAATTGCGAACGGGCAATCTATAAATAGAGTAGTCAAGTTAGAAGATGGAACATTATTGAATAGATACTATGATTCGAAAAATGAACCTCGTCCCGAAAGTTATTTGATCGATATAATGGATAATGAAAAATCAGATCAAAATGATTTTTATAGAAATATTCGTGCAGCTTGCGAATCTGGTTGGGATTTTTCTAGTAGATGGTTTTCAGATCCTTTAAAGATAGAAACAATAGAAACGCTGAATATTCTTCCAGTAGATTTAAATTGTTTGTTATGGAATACAGAAAATTTGCTTTCAGAAATTATTCAAATTATTGATAATAAATCTCCAAAGATTGAATATTATCAAGAAAGAGCGAACAAAAGAAAAACAGCAATTCAAAATTATTTTTGGAATGATGATAAAGGGATTTATGTAGATTATAATTTTTCTAAAAAATCACAAACATCCTCAGAACATGTCGGAATGTCATATCCATTATTTTTTAAACTAGCAGAAAGTTCTCAAGCCAATAAAGTGAAGAATTTTATTGAAAACAATATTTTATATGATGGAGGATTAGTGACAACGACAAAAGAATCTAAACAACAATGGGATTTCCCAAATGCTTGGGCGCCATTTCAATGGTTAGGTTATGAAGCATTTCAAAAATATAATCATAAAAATACATCATTACAAATCGCAGAAAATTGGTGCAAGGTTGTAGAAAAAACGTACAATGAAACTGGAAAGCTTATGGAGAAATACAATGCTGTTGATTTAAATAGTTTAGCTGGAGGTGGAGAATATCCAAACCAAGATGGATTTGGTTGGACGAATGGTATATATTTATTCTTGAAAAATAAACTCAAAAGTTAGAATAAATAAGAGTTATAAAAAATCCATCTAAAAATTTTAGATGGATTTTTTTGACTTTTATAATCCGATTGAAATTCCCATGAATGGTTGAAATCCAGAAGAAAATATACTTTCGTTCTCTTTGTATAAAACATTGTACATGACACCAGCTTGGAATCTTACAGGACCACTTGATTGATAACCCGCACCAAGCCACAAAGCAGATTCGTCTAAGTCAGCTTCGTGAATACTGTTGTAATACGGCGTACGATCGTTGTATTTTTGTTTTCCTGTGTAGTACATATAATTAGCTCTTAAGAAAATATTTTCAACAGGAAAAAAATTGATGTAAGGACCAACGTTAAATAAATTCAACTTTGCATAATCATCTTTTGCATATTGATAACCTGCTGTAGCACCTAACTCAAAATCATTTGAAATCATGTAGCCAACACTTGGAGAAACATTAACACCGAAATAACTATTATTCCCAAAAGACAATCCAATTCCTCCTCCAAATCTCCAATTATTGGCAAGGTTTTGATTTTGATTAATTTGAGAAAAAGCTGTGTTAGATAGGGTTAAGGAAATGATAAATAAAAGAAACTTTTTCATAGAAATTTAATTAATTTTTAACTTTTTAAAATGGCTTTAAATGAAAAAACCACTATAAATTTGTCTTATCAAAAATTGGTTCAGTTTTTAACAGACGAATTAATGATAAGAGACGTTCATAGTTTTTAATTATAAAAGAATAGAAATAAGATTTGTAAAATCTATAATTCTTCTTTTTTCTGGTTTTATCTTTGCAATAGTAAAGTTAATCAAAATAGACAATATAAAAATTTAAAGAAATGAAATTATTATCTCCAGAAAAGAAACAAAAAATTGCTGATATTTTAATTAAGTTATTAGCAGACGAACATATTTTATATTTAAAAACAAGAAACGCACATTGGAATGTTGAAGGTCCAGATTTTCAAACTATACATGTGTATTTCGAATCATTATATAACGAATTACAAATTGTTATTGATGATGTTGCTGAGAAAATTCGTCAGAAAGATGTTTATGCACCAGCAACAATGGCAGAGTATTTGCAGTTAGCTCATTTGTCAGAAGCAAGGAAAACAGAAAACAAAGACAGTTTAAGTTTTATTGCTGATTTACTACACGATCATCAAGTTATTATTGACTTTTTATCACAAGCTGTAGTAGAAATTGATGAGTTCAATGATATTTCAACTTCGGATTTCTTAGTTGGTTTATTAGAACAACATCAAAAAACTGCTTGGATGCTTAGATCGCATCTAAAATAAAGTTGAACATTATTTTACTTCATAAGTTTTTAGTGTTAATTCATATTAGTGTTAATTAGGTTGAGCCTTGGATTTTCCAGGGCTTCAGCTTTTTATAAAGGTTTGTATTTATATTACATATTTCTATTTCTAAACTATTTGAGATAAAAAAAAATCCTGAAAATTAATTTTCAGGATTTTTTTTATTTTTATTCAATTCTTTTCAAGTTGTCAATGCTATTTTTGTGCATATACAAAGGAATATGTTCTACCACGACATCATTTTTCTCCAATCCAAAAGATTTCGGAATATTGAATTCTATTTTCTTCAATAAATAATAAACTTTTAGCGTGAAGAATTCTTTCATACTCAATTTGGTTTCGATAGAAGGGAATTTTTCAATCAAAACAAATTTCATATCAGGATCTTGATTGTATTTTTTCAAACAATTGCTTAAATATTTTAATTCAAGTTCTCCGTTTAAATACATATCGTTGATAACTTTCTTGATGTATTGTTCTGTTTTTGGCTGAACTCTAAACCCAACATTAAATGTGATACGATATATTTTTTGATCGACTATCGGTAATATTTTATAACTCAACGTATATGGTTCACTATCTCGGTTGATGTTTATAAACCAGTAAACATCTGCACGTTTTGGACGTTTTGATAAGATAGATTGAATGCTATATTTCTCGATATTTTTCGGATTTGTAGATTTAGTTAAATAAAACAAGAAAGTTGAATATTTGTTAATTGTTTTATCTTCACTTAATTCTGTTAATATTTTCGCATACCGTTTGATTTTTACAAATTCAAGATTTCGTGAATTAAGAATTTTTCCATAAAAACTACAATACATTACCACGAAGAATAACCATCCCATTAATAATGCTAAATAACCTCCATCAACAAATTTTACAACATTTGCTATAAAGAAAGAAGATTCTATTGCAACAAAAATTGATAGGATTATAACAATAAATATTTTATTGAATTTTGTATAATAGTTGAGATAATAAGACAATAGGAATGTTGTCATTAACATGGTAACTGTTATGGCAAGTCCGTAGGCAGCTTCCATGTGAGAAGAATCTCTGAAATATAAAACGATAAAAACACAGCCAGCCCATAACATAAAATTAATTGTTGGGATGTAAACTTGGCTTTTGTGTTCATTTGGTTGAATAATTAATGTTCTAGGCCAGAACCCTAAGTTTATTGCTTCGTTGATTAAGGTAAAAGAACCTGTAATCAAAGCTTGCGAAGCAATAATAGCTGCTCCAGTTGCAATACAAATACCTGGAATTAAAAACCAATCAGGCATCATTTCGTAGAAAGGATTTCTACCATCCAACATCGGATTATCTTGATGCATTAACCAAGCTGCTTGACCTAAATAATTTGTAACTAAACATATTTTTACATATAACCAACTAATTCTAATGTTTTTTCTCCCACAGTGTCCTAAATCAGAATACAAAGCTTCGGCTCCTGTTGTACATAAGAATACAGCTCCAAGAATCCAAAATCCGTGCGGATAATTCATTAAAAGATTATAAGCATAATATGGGCTTAAAGCTTTGATAATATTTGGATGATGTACAATGTGTAAAACACCTAAACTCAAAAGCATTGTAAACCATAAAACCATAAATGGACCAAATATCTTTCCTACTTTATCTGTCCCAAATCGTTGGAAGAAAAATAACATAGAAAGAATAAAGATCACAATAGGTATTGTAGGTAGACTTTCTAGTCCATCGAGCATTCGAAGCCCTTCAACAGCAGAAGATACGGAGACGGGAGGGGTTATAATTCCATCGGCGAGCAAAGCAGAAGCCCCAATAATGGTGGGGATAATAAGATTTTTACCTTTTTTCTTAATTAATGAATATAAAGAAAAAATACCTCCTTCGCCATCATTATCCGCTTTTAGTGTCAACCATACATATTTGATAGAAGTTTGAAAACATAAAGTCCAAAACACACACGATACTCCTCCATAGACAATACTCTCTTCAATTACGCGATTCTCGCCAATTATCGCTTTCATTACATATAATGGACTTGTTCCAATATCACCGTAAATTATTCCAAATGCGATTAATAGCGTTGCCGCTGTTACTTTGTTCATCATATGGTTTGATTCCATAAGCAGTATTTTAAAATTTATACGAATGTATGCTGTTGATAAGAGATTAAATAATCTTATTTATTTATAATATAAAAGCTACTTTATATTTATTTTCGATTTTAATTATGACGTATTTTTACACTAATAGATCTGATTTCAATGATGAAATAAATTTAGGTTTTATTTAATTAGTTTCCTCTATTTTATTAATCATAATTTAAAATACTTTTCATTGAGAAATAGTAAATTGAATTATAAATTGTTAAACAAAATTAAATTTTGAAACTTTATTATGCTTGCATAATAAAAAAATATTATATTTGTTAGACATACACTAAAATATGTTAAGAGAAGATTTAACGATAGATTATTTATTACGTTCAACATGGCTATCTGTTCAGAAAATGTATAATGAGCAAGCAGGTGCTTACGATTCTACAATGGTGTATGCTTTTACATTATTATCTATAGATCCAAAAGGAGGTACGCCGAGTACTTCATTAGGACCAAAAATGGGAATAGAACCAACAAGTTTGTCAAGAACTTTAAAAAATCTAGAAACAAGAAATTTTATCGTTCGAAAACCAAATCCAGAAGATGGAAGAAGTGTGTTAATCACTTTAACAGAAGAAGGGTTAAGAATGAGAGATATTTCAAAACACTTTGTTTTACAATTTAATGAATCAATTAATAATCATATTGAACCAGAGAAAATGCAAGTTTTCTTAGAGGTGATTTATAAAATAAACCAATTAATATCGGACAAAAAAATATTTAAAAACAATTATGAGAAGACACGTTAAACACGTAACCGTATTAGGATCAGGAGTAATGGGGTCTGGTATTGCATGTCATTTTGCAAATATCGGAGTCGAAGTCTTGATGCTAGATATGGTTCCTCGCGAGCTTACACCACAAGAGCAAGCGAAAGGACTTACTTTAGACAGTAAAGTAGTTCGTAACAGAACTGCTCAAACTCACTTAGATGCAGCTTTAAAAAGCAATCCTTCACCAATTTATGACAAAGCATTTGCTTCTCGTATAACTGTAGGGAATTTTGATGATGATTTCGAAAAGATTAAAAATTCAGATTGGATAATAGAAGTTGTCATTGAAAGACTAGATATTAAACAATCAATTTTCGAACGTGTAGATAATTTCCGTAAACCAGGAACTTTAGTAACTTCTAATACTTCTGGTATTCCAATTCATCTAATGGCTGAAGGTCGTTCAGAAGATTTTCAAAAACATTTCTGCGGAACGCATTTCTTCAATCCTCCACGTTACTTAAAGTTATTCGAAATTATTCCAACACCTCAAACAGATAAATCTGTTGTCGAGTTTTTCCAAAACTATTCATCTTTATTTTTAGGTAAAACACCAGTTTTATGTAAAGATACTCCAGGTTTTATCGGGAATAGAGTTGGTGTTTATTCGATGGCGAAAGTAATGGAATTAGCACAGGAAATTGGGTTAACAATAGAAGAAGTTGATACTTTAACAGGTTCTATTTTAGGTCGACCAAAAACAGGAACATTCAAATTAGGAGATTTAGTTGGTTTGGATACAGCATACAATGTAACGAAAGGTTTACAACAAAATGCTCCAAATGATGAAATGATTCAAGGTTTGAAAGATTCTAAGTTTTTGGATTTCTTGATTGAAAATAAATTCTTAGGTGATAAAACGAAAAAAGGATTTTATTATAAAGAACTTGATAAAGACGGAAACTTAAATCGTTTTGCTTTAGATTTAGATACATTAGAATATCGTCCAATGAATCGTGCTAAAGTTACAGCTGTAGAAACTGCTAAGAATGCAGGTTCTATGCGTAATAAATTAGGCATTTTATTGAAAGATTCTGGTAAAGCAGGTCAATTAATCCGTAAACATTTTGCATCTTTATTTGCATATGTTTCGCAACGTGTCCCAGAAATTACGGACGTTCTTTATCCAATAGATGATGCTTTGAAAACAGGTTACGCATGGAAAACAGGTCCATTCGAAGCTTGGGATTTAGTTGGATTACAAAACGGAATTCAATTAGTAGAATCTGAAGGATTCAAAGTGGCTGATTGGGTAAAAGAATTGGCCGCAACTGGTGCAGATTCTTTTTATAAAATAGAAAATGGGAAGAAATTATTCTATAATCAAAATACAAAACAATTCGAATTAATTCCAGGTCAAGATGCATTCATTATTTTGAATAATATCAGAAAAACGAATGAAATTTGGTCAAACCAAGAAACATCTATCCAAGATTTAGGAGATGGAATCATTAATATTGAGTTCCGTTCAAAAATGAATTCTTTAGGTGGAGGAGTTTTACAAGGAATTAATAAAGGAATTGAATTAGCCGAAAAAGATTATCGTGGAGTTGTAATTGGTAACCAAGGAAGTAATTTTTCTGTTGGAGCTAATTTAGCAATGATCATGATGATGGCTGCTGAGCAAGATTGGTGGGAATTGAACATGGCAATTAAAATGTTCCAAGATACAATGATGCGTGTTCGTTATTCATCAATTCCAGTTGTTGTTGCTCCTCACGGAATGACACTTGGTGGAGGTTGTGAAATGTCTATGCATGCAGATAAAATTGTAGCTGCTGCCGAAACTTACATTGGTTTGGTTGAAGTTGGAGTTGGATTAATCCCAGGTGGAGGAGGTTCAAAAGAATTTGCTCGCCGTGCAACAGAATTTGCTTTGAAAGATGATGTAAAAGTTAATCATTTACGTGATAACTTTATGAATATCGCAACAGCTAAAGTAGCAACATCTGCATATGAAGCGAAAAATATGGGAATTATTCGTGAACAAGATATTGTAGTAGTCAATGCTGAACGTCAAATTGCCGAAGCGAAGAAACATGCAATTATTATGGCAGAAGCAGGTTATACACAACCAATTCCTCGTAAAGTAGAAGTTTTAGGGAAAGAAGCGATGGGAATGTTCTATGTAGGAACAGATTCTATGGTTGCTGGACATTTTGCTTCGGATCATGATCGTTTAATTGCGAATAAATTAGGATATGTTATGACAGGTGGTAATTTATCTGAATCAGCTCATGTTTCAGAACAATACTTGTTAGACTTAGAGCGCGAAACATTCTTATCTCTTTGTGGAGAAAGAAAAACTTTAGAGCGTATTCAACATATGTTAAAAACAGGTAAACCTTTGCGCAATTAAAATTGTAGTATTGAGATTTTAGATATTAGTATTGAGATGCATAAACTTGAGGATTTGATAATTTGGAAAAAAGCGATTGAGCTGACGAAAGAAGTTTACTTGATTTGTTTAGAATTACCTCGAGACGAAAAATTTGGTTTAATAAGCCAAATTAAAAGAGCAGCAATTTCAATTCCTTCAAATATTGCTGAAGGAGCTGGTAGAAACTCAAATAAAGAATTCGTTCATTTTTTATCTATAGCCAATGGTTCTTCTTATGAATTAATGACTCAATTATTTTTAGGAATAGAACTACAATTATTGAAAAAGGATAAAGTAGAGCACGTTATTTTATTATTAAATGAAATTCAAAAAATGAATTATGTATTTCAACAAAAATTAAAATCTAATATCTAACATCTAAAATCTAACATCTAAATTTTTAAAATAAAATGAAACAAGCATATATAGTTACAGGATATAGAACAGCTGTAGGAAAAGCGCCAAAAGGGACATTACGTTTTACGCGTCCAGATGAAATGGCAGCTACAGTAATCAAGCGTTTAATGCAAGATTATCCAACTTTAGATCCAGCACGTATAGACGATTTAATCGTAGGATGTGCAATGCCAGAAGCAGAACAAGGATTAAATATGGCACGTCTTATCTCATTAATGGGATTGGATACAGATAAAGTTCCTGGAGTTACAGTTAACCGTTACTGTGCATCAGGATCAGAAGCAATTGCATTAGCAGCTGCAAAAATTAGAACAGGAATGGCAGAATGTATCATTGCAGGTGGTGCAGAATCGATGTCATATATTCCAATGGGAGGATATAAACCAATTCCAGAAACAGATTTAGCAAAAGATCACCCAGATTATTATTGGGGAATGGGATTAACAGCTGAAGAAGTTGCAAAAGAATTTAATATCTCAAGAGAAGATCAAGATTTATTTGCATTCAATTCACATCAAAAAGCATTAAAAGCAAATGCAGAAGGAAAATTTGCATCTCAAATTGTTCCTTTAGATGTTGAATATAGTTTCTTGGATGATAATGAAAAAGTTCAAACGAAGAAAATCGATTTCAAAGTTGATGAAGGACCTCGTGCAGATACTTCAGTACAAGGTTTGGCAAAATTACGTCCTGTTTTTGCACAAGGAGGATCGGTTACTGCAGGTAACTCTTCTCAAATGTCAGACGGAGCAGCTTTCGTAATGGTGATGTCAGAAGATATGGTAAAAGAATTAGGTCTTGAGCCAGTTGCTCGTTTAGCAGCATATTCAACAGTAGGTTTAGCACCTCGTATTATGGGAATGGGACCTATGTTTGCAATTCCAAAAGCATTGGAACAAGCAGGAATGAAATTAGAAGATATTCAGTTAATAGAATTGAATGAAGCATTCGCTTCTCAATCAGTTGCGGTTATGCGCGAATTGAATCTTAATCCTGATATTGTCAATGTAAATGGAGGAGCAATTGCTTTAGGGCATCCACTTGGATGTTCAGGAACAAAATTAACAGTCCAATTGTTACACGAAATGGAAGCGCGTAAAGCGAAATATGGAATGGTAACAATGTGTGTTGGTACTGGACAAGGAGCAGCTTCAATTTTCGAATATTTAAAATAATGCGGTAGGAGAGTTGGTAATGATCTTTTTCTGATCCGGCTCTTCTTTTTATAAAAGATATAAAATAACAACCATAAAATAATTACAAGAATGTCTACAAATCCAAATAGATTAATCGGAGGTCAATATTTAATCAAAGATGCCTCTTACAATGATATTTTCACTTACGAAGATTTATCAGAAGAACAACAAATGATTTTGCAATCTGCAAAAGAATTTATCGATAAAGAAGTAGTTCCTAAAAAACATCAAATTGAGAAAAAAGATTATGCGTTAATCGAAGAATTAATGCGTAAAATTGGTGAATTAGGATTATTAGGAATTTCTGTTCCAGAAGAATATGGCGGAATGGGAATGGGATTCGTTACAACAATGTTGGTTTGTGATTATATTTCTGGAGCAACAGGATCGTTAGCAACTGCTTTCGGAGCGCATACAGGAATTGGAACAATGCCAATTTTATTGTACGGAACAGAAGAACAAAAACAAAAATATTTACCAAAATTAGCAACAGGAGAATGGTTTGCTTCTTATTGTTTAACTGAGCCAGAAGCAGGTTCTGATGCAAATTCAGGAAAAACAAAAGCTGTTTTATCAGAAGACGGTAAAGAATATATTATCACAGGACAAAAAATGTGGATAACGAATGCAGGATTTGCAGATTTATTCATTGTTTTTGCTCGTATCGATGATGATAAAAATATTACAGGTTTTATTGTAGAAAAAGATAAAGCTGGTGCAGGCTTCTCATTAGGAGAAGAAGAAGATAAATTAGGAATTGTTTCTTCATCAACGCGTCAAGTATTTTTCAATGAAGTAAGAGTTCCTGTTGAAAATCTTTTAGGAGAAAGAAACGGAGGATTCAAAATTGCGATGAATGCTTTGAATGTTGGTCGTATCAAATTAGGAGCAGCTTGTTTAGATGCACAACGTCGTATTTTAGATTATTCTTTACAATATTCTTCAGAACGTAAACAATTCAATACATCAATCAATACTTTTGGAGCAATCAAAGAGAAATTAGCAGATATGGCTGTTTCTGCATTTACTTCAGAAGCTGGTGCTTACCGTGCAGCGAAAGATGTACAAGATGCGATTGAAGATAACATGGCAAAAGGAATGCCTCATAACGAAGCAGAACTAAAAGGTATTGAAGAATATGCAATCGAAGCTTCTATCTTGAAAGTTTGGATTTCTGATGCAGCTCAAGACGCAGCTGATCAAGGAATTCAGATTTATGGAGGAATGGGATATTCAAAAGAAATGCCAATGGAAGCAGCTTGGAGAGATGCTCGTATTTCTAGAATTTACGAAGGAACAAACGAAATTAATACATTATTATGTGTATCAATGTTAGTGAAACGTGCATTCAAAGGAAAATTAGATTTAATGTCGCCAGCGATGAATGTTGCAAACGAATTAATGTCAATTCCATCATTTGATGTTCCAGATTATTCAGAATTATTCGCACAAGAAAAAGAAATCATCGCTAATCTTAAAAAAGCGTTCTTTATGGTTGCAGGTTCTGCATTACAAAAATTTGGAGCAGAATTAGAAAAACATCAACAATTGATTATTGCAGCTTCTCGTATTATGCAAGAAATTTATATGGTTGAATCAGCAATGTTACGTGCAGAAAAAATTGCAAATGTAAAAGGAGCTGATGCAGCGAAAAATGCAGAAAAATTAGTTCAATTACAATTATTCAAATCTGTAGAAGTTGTTAAAACAGAAGCTACTCGTGGTATCGTTTCTTTCACAGAAGGAGATGAACAACGTATGATGTTATCTGGTTTAAGAAGATTTACACGTTATAACGAATATCCAAACGTAGTGAACTTAAAAACTCAAATAGCAGATCTATTGATCAAAGAAAATAAATACACTTTCTAGGTATATTTTTATTACAAATTATTTAAAGCAGTCAATTTATTGGCTGCTTTTTGTTTTTAACATATTGAAACATAATTTGGTATGTCGTTTGATAACTTCTAAAATAAGTACTAGTCTTTTTATGTAAGTTAGTTGAGTTTTCATGGTACTTAAGTTTTAGTAGAGAAAGGCCTCAGTTGTTCCCAATTGAGGTTTTTTTTTTGCTTTATAATTAAAGTTTATTCATTAAAAATAAGGTTGTTAAGTTGTTATTTCCATGTAGAATCGTTTCTAAAAAGAAGGATTTAGACTAACTTTAATTCAAATTAATAAAGCACTAAAACAATTTTTATGATAACAAATGCAGCAATTCTTACATTAACCATGTTTGCAACATTTAGTATAATGTGTTTGGTTAAGTTAACAGAATTAAAAAAGTTGAAATAACTTAAAAACTCCATTTTATAAATGGAGTTTTTTTAGTTTAAAGTTATATTTACTTCAATTAATAAATTGAAATGAAAAAGAAGTTAGTCATTTTAACAGGAGCTGGAATAAGTGCCGAAAGTGGAATATCAACCTTTCGAGATGCAAATGGATTGTGGGAAAATCATGATATTATGGAAGTCGCTTCTATTGATGGTTATTTGAGAAATCCAGAATTGGTTCAAGAATTTTACAATCAAAGACGAAAACAATTGTTCGATGTTGGGCCAAACTCAGCGCATTTTTTTCTGAAAGAATTAGAACAAGATTTTGAAGTTTCGATTATTACTCAAAATGTAGATGATTTACATGAAAGAGCGGGCTCTTCTAAAGTGATTCATTTGCATGGTGAATTAAGAAAAGCAAGAAGCGAAAAAGATGAAAAACTAATTCTTGATTGGAATAATGATATTAAGATTGGAGATTTAGCCAAAGATGGGAATCAACTTCGTCCGCATATTGTGTGGTTTGGCGAAATGGTTCCAGAAATAGAAAACGCAATTGATGAGGTTTTAACCGCAGATATTTTAGTAATTATTGGAACATCGATGCAAGTTTATCCAGCAGCTTCACTCAAAGATTATGCAAAACCAAATGTTCCTATAATTTATGTCGATCCATCAGAAACTTACACAAATTCATCCATTACACATATCAAGAAAAAAGCAACAGAATCTATCGAAGAGTTAAAAACTATTTTGAGTAATTTTTAATTTTTTATGTTTTATTAGTATAAGGGATTTATTTCGTCAATATAAATTTGAATCAATACATTTAATAGTAAACAAAAGATTGATTTGATTTTTTTATAAAAGATACGATTTATTGCTTATTTCTGGCTGATTTGAGTAGATCCATTCAACGCAAAAATGCGGTTTTCAGAGCGTTTTCAAATACAATATCATTTATCCAAAACGGCACTTACACAAAATCAATGTTTTAGCTTGAAATTTATTGGTAGATAATAACAATTATGTTAAGTAGTATAATTATTATTTAAAATCACTAAGACTATTATTATTCTGATATTTACCTTTTCTAAAATTACCTGCATTTTGGCCTTTATTTGGCTCTTCAAGTTTATTTTTATTAGATATTTGACTATCAGATATGTAGTTGTTATTTAAATTATGATGAACATTATTATTACAACTAATAATTAAAATTGAAATAGATATTAATAAAAGAAATTTCATAGTTTGGTTTATTTGTTGGCAAAAGTAAAAGATTAAATCTATATGTAAAATACTTTATTTTTTTATATTCTAGAATATCAATTGGTTATTATTAAAATTTAAGACTATGTTAGTTATTAGCACAAGAGAATTTAGAGAGCGCCAAGGCAAGTATTTAAAAATACTTATATAGGTTTATTTTCTATTTTTAATACATCGTTTTTTTTAAAAAGTTCTATATTTAATGAATTGATTAACAATTAATAAAAAACATATGTTAAATAAACTATTAATTTTAGCTACAATTTTTATAACCTCAAATTTATTCGCTCAAATATATAGGCTTGAATATAAATTTGAAGATAATATACCAATGGTTGGTAATACAATTTATAATGCATCCTTAGATTATAATACAAAAACTAAAGAAAGTATATATACTGTTTTTAAAAAAAATAAAAAAACAGAACTCTCAACTCAAAATAATGCGATCATGTTGGATGATGAAACTATAGACAATGTTATTATTTATAATAATTTCAAGGATTCATTAACAATAACTCAAGATCAAGTTGATATAGAAATGCTTTTATTTAAAGAAAAAACACCTAAAATAAAATGGAATTTAACTAAAGATACTAAGATAAAAAATAATCTAAATTAAAAAAAAGCTACTGCTTCATTTAGAGGAAGAAATTATGAAGTCTGGTATACTTTAGATATTCCTATTAGTGTAGGTCCATGGAAATTAAATGGTTTACCAGGTGCTATAGTAGAAGCAAAAGAAGATATAAATAGATACTACTGGGAGTTAGTTAAATTTAGTAAAATTGATAAAAAAAATTTCAATAATCCTCTGAAAAATTCTTCATATAAAGAATATGATATAAAAGATTATCCTAAACTTAAATTTGTTACTCCAGAAAGAATAAAGGCTAAATTAAGAAAAATAGATAGTAATTTTCAATTTCCTGAACCTGAAAGAGATGATATAGAATTGAAATTTGAATGGGAAAAATAGTTTCTTAAATTTTTAGTAAATTATCTATTTAATAAATATAATGAAAAAAATACTTTCTTTATTTACAATATTATTTGTTGTAACTACGCATTGTCAAGAAAAATTATATATAGAATATGAGTTCAGAAATGAATTTGATATTTCAAATGTAAAAGACTCTAAAAACAAAGAACTTTATAAAAATAGTAATGATAATAGGTTATATTTTGAATTATTAAGTTCTCAAAATGAATCTATTTTTAAGAGATTAGAAAAAGTTGATAATTCTCAAAACAGAACAGGTACTTCTATTTCTTTCACTAGTGGTCCTGGTGGAATTTTTTATAAAAATTTTATAAATAAATTGACTATTTCAGAAATTAACTATAATGGTAAAAATTTATTGATAAATGATTCTATAAAAATTAAAAACTGGATATTAGAAAAAGATAGAAATGAAATTTTAGGTTTTGAAGTAAAAAAAGCAACGGTTAAAGTTTCTGAAAATTCTTATGTAGAAGCATGGTATGCACCTAAATTAGTTATGAGAAACGGACCTTCAAATTACGATGGATTACCTGGTATTATTTTAAAATTAATTATTAGTAATAAAGAAGGGAATCAAGTAAATAAAGAAATATATTTAGCTACAGAGGTGAAATTAAATGATAAAATTAAAATAATACAACCTACAAAAGGAAAACAAATAAATAAATCAGATTTTGATAAATTAGTTGAAGAAGATAATAGAAAATTTAATGAAACCTTCATGAAATCTATTGAGGTAGAATGATAACAACCTATTTTTAAAAATATATAACATCTTTTACGTAAAATAGAAATATAAAGTCTCCCAAATGGAGGCTTTATATATTATAGAATATCAAATTATATAAGTAAAATGAAAGTACTATAACAATTGGAGAAGAAGCAATGGGACGTTATTATATATAATGGTTTAAACCACTAGAATATATACAAAACTTATAAATTTAATTTTCTTAAACACAAATATGATGTTTGCATATCCAATCTTATTTCGTTATTCACGAAGATTGTCGAAATGTCCAAAGAATCTTTTTGTAATTTTTTACTTGACTAAAAAGTAACCAAAAAGTCAATGCTGTAAAACCCTCAACTAATAATGCTCTCATTTTACTAAAGATTTTTTTGTATAAAAACAATTCTAGTTTAGTAACATTTGAAATTTATAAAATCTTTTACATACATCCTCTTGCCATTATGTAGCCTTTATCCTGCCTTTATGTATGGAGTATCTAGTAAGTATATGTAGATGAAATATAAATAATTAATTTTCTATAAAAAAATCTACCGTTCTATATTAACTAAGAAAAATTAGCATTCTTTTCTTATTTTAGCAAAGGTTCAAAAATATTGACTGTTGTTATTCAAGATTCACTATTATCAACCAAGTTCCAAATTGTTAGATGTAATTTCAGCAAACTATATGTCCAAATTAAAGCAAATAAGAGAACAACAAAATTTAACACAAAAGGAAGTTTCTGAAAAATCGAAAATTTCGATTAGAACTATTCAACGAATCGAATCAGGAACGGAACCAAAAGGACATACTTTGAAAGCTCTTTCCCAAGCTTTAAATGTTCCAGAAAATGAATTGATAACTAAATTGGATGAAAATTCTTTCGAAGAGAATTTTCAACAAACAATTGAAAATTTAGAGAATAAAGAATCCGAGAATAAAGAGAAAGAAAACGAATATGAAATAGATTTTCAGAAAGTAAAACTTATCAATCTTTCATCGATTTTGTTTATCATTTTTCCTCCGCTAAATAGTTTAGTTCCGTACATTTTATTTCGTATTCTAAAACAGAATAATCATTTGACTAAACAAATTGTTTCATTACAAATTTTTTGGACAATCTCAAGTGCGATTGTTTTCATGTTGGGAGTTTTACTAAAACTTGGGAATTCGTTCACTTTAATTATTTTAGTTCTAATTGTTCTGTCAAATATTTATCTCATTCTGCGAAATCTTGCTGAAATTGACAGAAAAAAGAAACTTTATTACAAGTTGAATTTCAATATGATATAATTCTGTCGCATAATTGTCATCTTTTTGTCGGTTTTATTTTTTGCTATTTAACTGTTCAGAAAATAATCTACAGAAAATTAAATCAAAGACAAACAAAATCAATTTCAAAATTTATTAAGTGAAGATTTCAAATTTTATCATGATAAAAACCGAAATTTTTACACTTTATAAAAATGGTATTTTATATGGAGTTGTGAAAAATGGAGAACATAAGTTTTCTGAATAGCGAGAAAGTCAAGCCAGAATTGCTAAATCTTTTACGAAATAATTTTTGAATATTTATATTATTTAGAATTATTATAAATAATATAAATTCTATACTTTTGCCTCATTATACTAATTTTATTATATGTCTTTTAGAGAAATTATCATTGATGCAAAAAGTAATGAAAATTTAAATTTTGTAGATGGAAGCTTACAGATTATTGAAACTGATGGTTTATCTATAGATTATGCATGTTTAGAATATTCATCTATTCAGAAAAAAGAATTAAAGAAAAAGGAAGAACACATCGAATTATTTTTCATGCTGCAAGGTGCTCACAAATATTATACATCAAACCAAACAATTGTTAGTACAACTATAGGTAAATATGGCTTTTTTCATTTACCAGAAATTGATGGTAATTTTGATTTTGTTCCTTTCGAAAAACGTTATCATTCTCTTGGCATAGAATTTTCATTAAAATATCTTGAAGATTTATTTAATAATGATTTAGATATTTTAGGAAAATTTGGACAATCACTTTATTCCAAAGATCAATCTTTTTTTGCTGATAACATTACAATTCCTCAAAATGCAAAATGGATAATCAATGAAATTTTACAAAATCCTTATGATGGTATTTATAAAAAAATATATTTAGAAAGTAAAATAAATGAACTTCTTTTAATTGTTTTAACCTCCAAAAAAGAAGATATTTCAGAAAAAATATGTTCAGATATATTTAATAAAAATGATATTGAAAAACTATATTACATAAAAGATATCATTTCTAAAAACATTGAAAACCCACATTCTCTAAAAAGTTTATCGCGTATTTCTGGTTTAAATGAATTTAAACTAAAAAAAGGATTCAAAGAATTGTTTAACTGTACTGTTTACCAATATATTTTTCAAGAAAAAATGGAACTAGGAAGAAAAATGATTTTAGAGAATCAACAAAGCATAACAGAAATAGCAACTAATATTGGTTACAAAAATGCGACGCACTTTACTTCAGCTTTTAAAAAACATTACAATATTCTTCCTAGTCAGTTGAGAAAATAGACTTAGTTTTTCTTGTATATTTCGTTATATAATTTCTCTAATGTATCAAAATGTCTTGGTCCATAATCTAAAAAATCATCATAATTAACAGTTATAATTTTTTTATTTTTTATTGCAGATATATCTTTTATCAGAGGATCATTATACATTACTTTTTCTATTTCTTCTTGAGGAACAAAAGCACGATCTGTCGTAATATTTATAATAATATCGGGATTTACACTTACTAAATGTTCGAATGTATTATCATTAGAAAATCCTTGTATAGCGGGTTTTAAATTTAATTTACTAATTAAATCATATTGCAAACCATCTGATACAACTGGAGCGCTATATCTTTTTTTATTAATATCCATTGAATATATTGCTAATACAGTATAAGGCTTTTCTACATTTTTTACACTTTTGACTTTTTCTAAAATATTATCATATTTTTTCTGTAATTGATCAGCGTAAGCGTTTGCTTTATCTTCAACATTAAGAATTTTTCCTAAATTTTTTACATCCTCTATAATTGTTAATAAAGTAGGTGAATTATGATTAATACTTGCTCTTTGAGAATAAACTGGAATTCCTAATTGATTGTAACTATCTATGGTTCCTTGAAAAGCTTCATTAAGTCCTCTACCTGATCCAATAAAAATATCTGGTTGATAACTTGCTATAATTTCTTTATTGGTTTTCATTTTATCGCCAATAACCGTCAATTGGCTCAGTTCATTTTTCCACTTTCCATTTGGTTGATTATCCAATTGTAAAATACCAACTATCTTATCTTTCAAGCCTAATTCTAATAAAATTTCTGTACATGAAAGATTATTTACGACAATTCGTTCTGGAACTTTATCTAGTTTTTGAGGAAATACTTTTCCATCCATATCATACGAATCAAATTCTTGATGAAAATTAGTTTGAGTTGTAGATGTTTCAATTTTTTGTTTTTTGTCACATGCAGAAAACAATATAATTCCTAAAGAGAAAGTAATTATGTAACTTATTTTTTTCATTTTATACTATTTTAATAATAACTAATACATATATTTTGTGTTGTAGGATGACGAAAAACTTCGCAGTCTACTTCGTACACATCTTGAATAATTTCTTTTGTTAAAACTTCATCAATTAAACCATGATAAACTATTTTACCTTTCTTTATAAAATAAATATAATCGCAATATTTAGCTGCTAAAGACAAATCATGTAAAGCTGTAAGTACTGTAACATTCATACTTTTTATTGTTGAAAGAACTTCCATTTGATATTTTATATCTAAATGATTACTTGGTTCATCCAATATCATAACATCAGCTTCCTGAGCAATAGCTCTCGCTAAAGCTAATCGTTGTTTTTCTCCTCCAGATAATGCTGTAATTTTTTTCTCTTTCAAAGAAATTAAACCTGTTTTTTCTAATGCATTAAGAACAATTTTTTTGTCATAATCAGTATCTTTTTGTAAATACTTTTTATGAGGAATTCTTGCTGTTTGTACAACTTCTTCTACAGTAAAATCAAATGCAAATAATTGAAATTGACTAACAACAGATAATTGTTTAGCAAGCTCTTTTGAAGAAAATGATTTTATTGGTTGATTATCAATACGAATTTCTCCTTCAATCGGTTTTAAAACTCGATAAACAGATTTTAATAATGTAGATTTTCCACTTCCGTTTGGACCAAGTAAAGCAACAAATTGTTTCGATTTTACATGAAGATCAATTGATTGAAGAATATTAATTCCAGCTAAATCAACTTTTAATTGATCAATTTGTATTTCCATCTGAAATTAATTAGAATATGAATAATTTTTCTTAATCATAATGTATGCAAAAAATATTGCTCCTATTAATGATGTAAATATTCCTATAGGAAATTCTTTGAATCCCATTAATGAACGAGAGACAGTATCAGCTATCATCATGAATATTGCGCCTAATAAACATGAAATAGGTATTAAATATTTATGATTTGATCCAAAAATAGCTCTTCCTATATGCGGAACAATTAATCCTACAAAACCAATAATACCAGTTTTAGAAACAAGAAAACCTACAATTAAGGAAACAATAATAATATAGATTGTTCTTAATAAATGTACATTCAATCCTAATGTTATTGCAATTTCATCTCCTTGTAAAAAAGCATTTAACTGCCTGTATTGCGACCAAAAAAATATAAAACTTAATAAAACCAAAACTAATGGCATTGTAAGATCATTCCATTGTATAGAGCTTAATGATCCCATTGTCCAAAAAGATATACGAGTAATTGTATCTTGATTTCCTAAAAGTGCAACCAAAAAATTTGCAATTGCTTGGAATGCTGCATTAACAATCATACCAGATAAAATTAATTTTGTAGTTGATATTTTGGATTTATAAGAGGATAGAAATAATACCGATAATGAAGCTGTTAAAGCTCCTAAAAAAGCGGATAATTCTATTGCTAAATTATTATTTAAAAATGGGATCCAAGTTCCAACCATTATAAATACTACTGCTCCTAAATATCCTCCAGATGAAACTCCTATTATAAAAGGATCTGCCAAGGGATTTTGTACCATAGCTTGCATTACTACTCCACATAAAGATAATCCCACTCCAACAATCATTGCCATAAATATTCTAGGAAATCGTAGTTGCCAAAGAATATTCATTTGTACATCACTTATTGTTTGTTCATTGTTTATTAACTTTAACCAAAGTAACTCATATACTTTTTCATAAGGAATTTTTACAGCCCCCAAACTGACTGAAAAACCGAAAACCAACAATAAAATTATTCCTAAAATAGTACACCAAATAGGAAATTTTAATCTTTTCAAAAACATTTTTTCTATCTTCTACAAAGTAAAATTTGCATTTTAAATATTTCACTTTTATAACTTGCAAGCAAAGGTATTAATCCAATTCACTTATTTTTATTTAGCCTAAATAATAATCCTTTTAACGTCACTTATAATCCTTTTAACGTCAGTGATGGATTTACAATGTGTCTACTTTTGCTGAGTCAAATTCGATATAGAATTTTACAATTATTAATCTAATTAACACAGAGAAAAGTAATGAACAAGTTTTTTTTACTTGCTGTTGTTTTTGCTTCTTCACCACTTTATAGTCAAGAAGATTCTCTTAAATTATATCAATTAGGAGAAGTCATTTTAGAAAAAACTAATCTTAGTGAAAAAGTTAGCAAACAACCAATAAGAGCTAATGTCTTAGACATGAAAAATCTAAGAGATCAATCTTCTTCTGTTATCGATCTTATGAATCGTACAACTGGAGTAAGAGTAAAACAGGATGGAGGTTTAGGTACGCGAGCAAATATTATTCTGAATGGATTTCAAGGAAATTCTATTAAATATTTTAGAGATGGTATTCCTATGGATTGTTTAGGAAATGCTTTCAACTTTTCTATAGTTCCTCCAAATAGTATTGATAGAATAGAAATATATAAAGGTATTGTCCCTGTAGAATTAGGAACAGATGCACTTGGAGGAGCTGTAAATATTGTAACAAGAGTTCCCGAAAAATCTAATTCAGTAGATTTATCTTATCAAATTGGTTCATTTAACACGCATAGATTTACGGCTAATTTATATAATAGGAACGATAAAAATGATTGGTACAATGGTCTTAATTTTTTCTATAATTATTCGGATAATGACTATAAAGTTGATGTTCCTGTAAATGATCCTGAAACTGCAAATTCTAAAATAGAAACACATCGTTTATTTCATAATAAATTTAATAATGCATTTGGAGAAGTATACACAGGTTTAAGAAATAAAACTTGGGCAGACGATATTCGTTTCACTGTAACAGTATTTACATTAAGCAAGGATCGTAATTATGGATTAACAATGAACTATCCTTTTGGAGCTGTATCAACAGAAATGTATTCTATAATTCCTACTTTACGTTATCAAAAGAAATTTTTAAACAATCGATTAAAATTTGATCAATTTTTTGTTTACAATAATTTGCATACAAAATTTACTGACATTGCAAAAGGATATTATGATTGGTATGGTCAATTTAATGAAGTAGCTGCTAGAAACGGAGAATCAACAATGAATGGTAGTTTACAGAAACTAAAATTTTCAAATTTTGTTTCGAGAACAAATCTTAATTATGCATTAAATGATTATTCATCTTTAGAATTAAATTCAACTTATTCATCAACTAATCGTACTGGTTCTGATCCTTATGGAGATAAATTTCCTATTTCTGGCTTAGACTTATTATCTGCAAAAAATAAATATAAAAAATGGGTTTTAGGATTAGGATATAGAATAAATCTTCTTGATGGAAAATTAGTAAATGATTTAGCTGCTAAATATTATACACTGAATACTGAAGGAATTGAAGCTTCTAGAATTTCTGATACTGAAGGAAGTCGTAAAAAAAGCATTAATAAATGGGGAGCTTCTGAAGCTTTAAAATTTCAATTCAACCAAAATTTATTTGCTCGCCTTTCTGGAGAAGTTGCAGTAAGATTACCTGAACAAGAAGAGTTTTTTGGAGATGGAAATTTCATCAATAGTAATTTTTCTTTAAATCCAGAAAAAAGTTATAATGTAAATTTTGGTGTTAACTACAGCAAAAAAAATAAGTTTTCTTATGAAGCTAACTTATTTTTTAGAAGAACACAAGATATGATTTTATTAGTAAGTACTGGAATTTATGGAAACTATTTAAATGTAAGTAAAGTTCAAGGGCTAGGAGTTGAAATGGATGCTTCATACCATTTCTTAAGTTGGTTAGAAATTAAAGGAAATTTCACTTACCAAGATTTCAGGTTAATAGATCAAAAAGATCCTACTTACGAAGGTTCTCGCTTAAGAAATACACCTTACTTCTTTGCTAATCTAAGTGCATATACTCACTTTAAAAATGTTATCAAAAAAGGAGATCAATTTAGTTTTTATTGGAATTATGGATTCGTAAGAGAATATTACTTAGACTATATTCCTAAAGCATATGAACCAAAAGGTTTTTTAGGATTAACTGGTTCTCCAAAAATAAATGTTGATGCTTATACGATTCCTAGTCAAAACTTACATTCTGCTGGTTTTTCTTGGAAACCATCAAAAACATTAGGATTTGGAGTAGAAGCTCGAAATATTTTTAACTCAAAAATATATGATAACTATCGTATACAAAATGAAGGATTTAATATCCATTTAAAACTAAATGTATCATTATAAAAATAATATAAACTATAAATATGAAAACAAATAAATTTCTGAAATTAGGTAAAATTTCAGCTTTCGTTTTAGCTGGATTATTAACACTTTCATCATGTTCAAGTTCAGATGATGATGGTGGTTCTACAATAGTTCCTGAAACAAAAACAAACGACTATGTACTACTTACTGGAGATTTAAGTGCTAGTCCTTATGTTGGATACCTTTCTGCATTTTCAGCTTTACCAGAAGGCAATTTTTCAAATATAAAAGAAGGTTCTCTTTCTGTAAAAGCAAACGGAATTAAATATTACGGCAAATGGATTTTTCAACGTTTACAATTAGGTAGAGTTCAATCTACTGATGATGGTATTTTACGTTATTCTTTGGATGCGAAAGGAAATTTAATTCAAGATGGAGAAATTAAAGGAATGTCTTCTAATTTCTATGTTCATAATGAAACAACAGGATTCTATGCTGATACAAATAGAGGTTTAATGAAATTACAAATTTTCAACCCTTCTACAATGCAACGTACAGGAGAAATTGACTTAACATCTCTTTCTACAACAGAATATGGTCCATACCAAGCTGTAGGAACTCATTTTATTGCTACAAAAAATGGAAAACTGTATGCTGATATTGTATATGGATCTCTAGCTGGAAAAGGAAGTTTTTCTATCGATGATCCAAGAGGATTTGTTGATATTGCTGTAATTGATATTGCTACTTTAAAATACGAAAAAACTATTCGTGATACAAGAATCAATTATGTAGGATATCCAGGAAATGCTAATCAAATGTGGGCTATGGGAGATGACGGAGCACTATACATTTGTTCTCATGGATTTGGAAAAACAGGAGGTACAAATACATCTGCAATTGTTCGTATAAAAGCTAATGAAACAGATTTTGATAAAAATTGGATTATTAAAGCAAGTGATTATTCTTCAAATTCTTCTATAAGTACTGTTGCTGTAAAAGATGGTAAACTTTATACTTCTTGGGGATCAAAAGCACTTACATTTACTGGTTTAACAGGAGATGCTATTTATGATTATTACTCATTTGACAAAGAAAATATTGCAGCTGGACCACAAAAAATTGCAAACATTCCTTCTACAACTTATTCATTCCAAAATGCTCAAAATATTACTACAATAGATAACAAAGTATACTTTAGAGTAGTGAATGGAAATGGTAACAATGGATACTATGTTTTAGATGGAACTAATTCTGCTAAACAAGCTTTCAACATCACATCTGGAGGTGTAGTTTGGGGATTAGCTAAGCTAAAACAAAACTAATTTTTTATTCAAAAAATTATCTTAATTAATTGTATCGGTGTATATCAAAAGTGTACACCGATTTTATTATCTTAAAAATTATAAAATATGAAACAAACAAAAACGCTATGGTTGATTATTTCTCCTATTAGAAATAAAATCAATTGGGCCATGTTTCTTTCTAGTGTTTCTTCTTTTTCTATTGTACTTAATTTAGTCTTTCTTAGCTATTTAATTGATGCTCTTTTTTCTAATAACAGAGAAAATATTTTATATTATTTCTTAGGTATGCTACTTTGTACAACTTTCGGATATTTCTTTCGATTAAAGGCATTTGATGTTTCTCATTATGCTGCATTCAAATTAGAAGCTCTTTTAAGAAAAAAAATTGCAAAACATTTAGCTATTCTACCATTAGGATATATTACCGAGCATGGTTCTGGAGCCTTAACAAAAGTTTTAAACGAAGATGTTCGTCAACTACATGGTTTTGCTGCAGATAGTACACCATTATATGCCAGAACTTATGCATTTCCTGTTTTTACTTTAATTGCTCTTTTCTGGTTCGATTATCGTATTGCTTTAATATGCTTAACTATTTTAATTGTTGGTCTTAGCTTACTTACATTCATAATGAAGAATAGCGCTGAAGTTTCTAGAGAATTCAACAAAGGTCGAGAAGCTATTAATGCATCGGTTATAGAATATGTACAAGCAATGCCTGTTGTTAGAGTATTTGATGGAGGAAAATCTTCTTTTTCTAAATTTGATACTGCATTAAAAAATTTTTTAGGTATTATAACAAAATGGTATAAGCAAAATGGTTTAGGCGCTAAATTGTCTATGCTTATCTTAAATCCTTTACCTACATTTATTATCCTCCTTGTTGTTGGGACATATTGGTATACAAATAATCAAATTAGCTTTTTAGGATTAGTTTCTGCTTTGTTGTTAGGAACTGGAATGATGGAATCTATACTTCCTTATAGAACTTTAATGAATATTATTCTTCGATCTGAAATTAGTGCAAAAAGAATTGATGAATTATTAAATGTAGAACCATTAACAGAAACAACAAAAGAAAATAGCTTACCTCAAGATGCAAGCATAACTTTCGAAAATGTTTCTTTTACATATTCTGGTCGAGAAGAAAAAGCTTTAGATACCATTAATTTTACAGTTCTCCCAAAAACATTTACAGCAATTACAGGATCTTCTGGAGCAGGAAAATCAACAATAGCTAGATTAATTCCTCGCTTTTGGGATATACAAGAAGGTGTAATAAAAATTGGACAACAAGATATCCGTGATTTAAAATCTGATGTATTACTTAATCATCTTTCATTTGTTTTTCAAGATAGCTTCATTTTTTCTGATACTATTGCTAATAACATTAAAATGGGAAATAATACTGCAACAATGGATGAAGTTATTGAAGCAGCAAAATCAGCTCAAATACATGATGAAATAATGAGTTTACCTCTTGGATATGATACTTTTTTACAAGAAAGAGCAAATAATTTTTCAGGTGGTCAAAAACAACGATTAGCAATTGCTCGAGCTATTTTAAGAGATAAACCAATTCTTGTTTTAGATGAAGCAACATCATTTTCTGATACCGAAAATGAATATCAATTAATGAAAGCTTTCAAAAATTTAATGAAAGATAAAACCGTTCTTATGATTGCTCATAGACTAGAAACGATTAAAAATGCAGATCAAATTATTGTAGTAGAAAAAGGAAAAATTATAGAAAAAGGAAATCATCAAGATTTAATTGATATAAACGGGAAATATACTGCCATGTGGGAATCTTATAAACAGGCTAGAAGTTGGCATATCAAAGCTTCTCATTCATCATAAAAATTAAAAAATCATGTTAAATATTCTTCCAGATATAAAAATTTTTATACAAATACTTAATGCAATTGGTCCATTAAAAACACGACTTAAAAAATCCTTAGCATTCATTGCATTATCATCTATTACTCAAGGATTCGCCTATACTTGTTTTTTTCCTCTATTTATTTCATTAGGAAAAAAAGATTTCGAAAATGCGATGCAATGGGTTCTCATTGCGTTCATATTTGTTATTATCAGTTCTATTCTAAGATGGATTGGTCAAAATTATGATTACAATGGTTATTCATCATTAGCTCAGTATGAATTAAGAAAAAAACTTGGAAACAAATTCAGAGAAATTCCATTAGAAGAACTAAATAAAAAACGCTCAGGTCAATGGGGAGCTATTATCAGTAATAATGTTGACGAATTAACTCTTTTTATTCTTACCATTGGTTCTGTCCTAATGTATGGAGTTTTAACTCCATTAACTGTTAGTATAACTGCTTTATTTTTTGATTGGAAAATTGCATTAGTTATGTTAATCATTTTTCCTTCTATCATACCTTTTTACAGATGGAGAAAACCTGCATTTGATAGAGGAATGAAATATCTAAATGAAGTTCATGCTGAATTAAATTCAGAATCGATAGAATACATACAAGGCTTAGGTATTTTAAAAGCAACGAATGAAGCTGATAAAATTATTGAACGACTAAGTAAAACAATTGATAAAGTAGAACAAGTACAAGCTTATGGACATGAAAAAGGAGCTAAGCCAAACTTATTAATTGCTTCTATTCTAGAAACAGGAATTTTACTGACATTAGGAATAGGAATTTGTTTAGTACTTTTTGATAATAGCGAAGCTATGATTATGATTGCTATTATGATTATTGTAATTCGTTTTTCTGAACTAATTTCTAGTTTTGTTCCTATGACAATGTTTTTTAGTCTTATTGAAGATGGAGTAAAAAAAATGAACGAAATGTTTGCTATAAAATCTTTACAAGAACCAGAAATAGCAACTATAAGCGATAATAATGATATTACATTTTCTAATGTAAATTTCAATTATAATGGATCTGAGCAATTAGCTCTAAATAATATAAATCTTCATATCCCAGAAAAATCTATTGTTGCTTTTGTTGGTCCTTCTGGATCAGGAAAAACGACTATAACTAGAATGGTTATGCGTTATGCAGATGTCACACAAGGTAATATAACCATCGGTGGACAAAACATTAAAGAGTATAAAACAAAAGATTTACTGAATAAAATTTCAGTTGTTTTTCAAGAAGTTTACTTATTTGATGATACGATCGAAAATAACATAAGAATGGCTAAAACTAATGCCACAAAAGAAGAAATTATAGAAGTTGCTAAAAGAGCTCAATGTCATGATTTTATTATGCAATTACCAAAAGGCTATGATACACATTTAGGAGAAATGGGCAATAGTTTATCTGGTGGCGAAAAACAACGTATTTCTATTGCTAGAGCTTTATTAAAAGATAGTCCTATTATTATTTTAGATGAACCGACTTCATCATTAGATTCTTTAAGTGAATTGGCTATTCAAAAAGCAATTGATGAATTGGTAAAAGAAAAAATTGTTTTAGTTATAGCTCATCGTTTATCAACAATTATAGGTGCTGATAAAATTTGTGTGATGGAAAATGGAAAAATCATTGAAGAAGGAAAACATCAAGATTTATTAAATAAAAAAGAAAAATATTTCCAACTATGGAATGCTGAAAGTAAATTAGAAGAATTAAAATAATCACTTATAATGTATTGAATTTTAATATGATATAATTCTGTCGTGTAATTGTCACGTTTTTGTCGGGTTTATTTTTTGCTATTCAATTGTTCAAAAAATAATCTTTACAGAAAATTAAATCAATGAGAAACAAAATTATTTTTAGCTTTCTTTTAGTTGTTATTTCAATAAATAAGAACTTTGCACAAATTCAAACAAAAACGCTTTATCAAACAATTTTTGTACAAGATAGTTTGCTTTTCGAAGTTGGTTTTAATCATTGTGAAATCGATCAATTTCAAAATTTATTAAGTGAAGATTTTAAATTTTATCATGATAAAGATGGAATTTCTGATAAAGAAAAATTCATTCTCGATTTAAGAAAAGGAATTTGTAATAAGGTTGAAAATCGTCAAGTAAAAAGAACTTTATTAAAAGAAAAGACCGAAATCTTTCCACTTTATAAAAATGGAATTTTATATGGAATTGTACAAAATGGGGAACATAAGTTTTCTGAACAGCGAGAAAGTCAAGCCGGAATTGCTAAATTCAGTAATGTTTGGAAACTCGAAAATGGAAATTGGAAGTTGAGAGAATCATTTAGTTTCGATCATCAACCTTTTTCAGAAGAACAACAAATTGCAAAAATTTTTGAAAACGATTCTACAATCGAAAATTGGTTGTCCGAAAATAAAATAAAAACGCTTGGGCTTGGAATTATAAGAAACGGAAAACTAAAGCAAGTGAAAGTTTTTGGAGCGATTTCTAATGGAAATTCTGCGCCTTTCAATACAATTTTTAATGTAGCTTCTCTTACGAAACCAATTACAGCAATGGTTGCATTGAAATTAGTAAGTCTTGGGAAATGGAATTTAGATGAACCGATTTATACATTTTTTACTGATCCTGATGTTTCAAATGATTCAAGAAATAAACTACTTACAACAAGATTAATTCTGAGTCATCAAACAGGTTTTCCAAACTGGCGAAGCGATATAGAAAGTGGTAAATTAGAATTTCTTTTCACGCCAGGAACAAAATATAGTTATTCAGGCGAAGGTTTTGAGTATTTGAGAAAAGCTTTGGAGAAGAAATTTAAAAAAACACTAGAAAAATTAGCCGAAGAGTTGGTTTTTGTTCCTTTAAAAATGAATGATACCGATTATGTTTGGACAAAAAATACAGATGAATCGAGATTTGCAATTGGCTACGATGAAAATGGAAATCTTTATGAAGTCATAAAAAATGGAAAAGTAAATGCAGCTGATGATTTACATACAACGATAGAAGATTATGGAAAGTTTCTTGTTTATATAATGAATGGAGGAGGGCTTTCAGAGAATGTCTATCAAGAGATGATTAAAAAACAAGTGAAAACAAAAGAGAATAAATATTTTGGATTAGGGTTTGAATTGTATGATCTAGAAAATGGAGAGATTGCAGTTTCTCACGGAGGTTCAGATTTAGGATCACAATGTATTACTTTTATATTTCCAAAAACAAAAGATGGAATCCTAATTTTCACGAATTCAACAGTAGGTTATAAAGTTTTTAATCCTCTTTTAATTCATTATTTAGGTGAGAAAGGAAAAAAACTAATTGAAATCGAAGAAAATTAGGTACTATATAATAATATGGATATTTCTAAAAACAGATTTAACCAATCAAATATAGCATTGATAAAATACGCAAAACAGATAATAGAGAGATATAAATCCTCTTTTCTTCAGAAAACATCTCCCATTTTCCCATTATATAAATGTACATTTTCGCTTTAAAAATGCCTATAAAAGGACTTGAATAAAAAAGTTTAAAAAATATTTTGCGTTATACCAGTAAGTTAGGT
>NZ_CBCPHV010000010.1:0-79303 GCF_965118635.1 Empedobacter brevis
GGAGAAACTAATACAAGAATCATTAAAATTACAGTTAACAAACTTCCTAGCAAAACAAGATTATTTAACTTTTTTGTTTTTATATATTGCATTATAAGTGTAAAAGCAATTGTAATAAAAGAAAAACCTAAATATATTTCGCTACATCCTCCAAGAATTAGGATTGAAACTACAAAAACTATTTTATCAATTAATTTATTATTTTTATAAATATTTATAATTGATCCTAAAAATATGACAAAAAATATTGAAGGAAAAAAATAGGTTATACTACCTGCTAACCAATAATAATTTTCTGAAAGAGAACATAATAATAATGTATAAATAGATAAAAAACTAGTAGATAATAGCAAACGCTTTTTTAAATCATCTATTTCAATACTTTTTAAAAAGTATAAAAATCCTACAAAGAAAAGAATAATAAATACAATACTATATATTCCAAAGTAATTAATTGAATTTAAAGCTAATGGAGAAACTGTTAAAACCGCTGTTGCAATATATCTTGATGTCCAATCAAAATATCTATGAATTTGAACATCGATAAATGAATTATTTTTTAACGCAACTCCGTATGAAAAATCATCTGCAGATGGATAATTATAAAAAACAAAGGAATAAAATTGGAAATAATATTAAGAAATTCAATATTATTAATACAAGTAAACTTTTTTTCATTTTGAATAATAATCTTTTATAATAAATTTTGGTCTTCTTTTTACTTCTAAAAATATTCTTCCTATATATTCACCTAGAATACCGATTCCAATTAATTGTATACTTCCTATAAAAGTTATTGCAGTAATTAAAGATGCATAACCATGTTCAGATATTCCGAAAAATATTTTTTCAATCACTATTTTTAGTCCAAATATTATAGAAAATACAACTGTTATGAAGCCAAAGTATAAGAAAAGTTTTAAAGGAAAAATTGAAAAGGAAGTTATTCCATCAAGTGCTAGTTTAAATAGTTTGAAAAAATTAAATTTTGTTTTTCCAGCAACTCTTTCATCTCTTTTATATTCAACAATTGTTGTTCTAAATCCAACCCAATTGAATAAACCTTTCATAAAAAGTTGATTTTCTTTAAATTTTATTATTTCATTTACAACTTTCTTATCCATTAATCTAAAATCACCAACATTCGATTCTAGTTTAACATCTACTAAGCTGTTATATAAATTATAAAAAAGTTTTGCGGATACACGTTTTAAATAAGAATCACTATTTCTATCAACTCTTTTTGCTAAAACAATATCAAAACCTTCTTCGTATTTTGTTAACATTTCTGCTATAACGTGCAAAGGATCCTGTAAATCGACATCAATTGGAATTATAATATCTCCTTTTGCATAGTCTAAACCTGCAAAAAGTGCATTTTCTTTCCCGAAATTCCTTGAAAAATCAACGATATGTATATTATTATATTTAGAAAATTTTTCAATTAATATATTTAATGTCAAATCTTTACTTCCGTCATTTATAAATATTATCTCAAGCGAATATTTACTTTTATCAATATGCTTTGAATAAAATTCGAAGGTTTCTCGCAGAAATACATCAATAGTAGCTTCCTCATTGTAGACAGGAACTATTAGGTTAATCGTTTTCAATCTTTCAATTTAGATATAGGTTAATTTATACTTTATTGCAAAAGTACTTTAAATTTTGAATACTAATTAATTATTGCAGTTATCTTTTTCGTTCTTTTGCTCTAAATACAAAGAAGAAAATTACAATTGATAAAACTGTAATTAAAATTGTATCCCAATTATCTTTAAATAAATTGATAATATTTTCCATTTTTGATTGCGTATTAAAATTTAAAAATAATAAAAAAGCTGTTCAGAAGAACAGCTTTTTATATTTATCTTGAATCTATTTGATTAAGCGTGAATTGGACGATTATCAGTTGCAGCTAAAGCAGCTTCTTTAATCGCTTCTGCGAATGTTGGGTGAGCATGTGACATTCTTGTTAAGTCTTCTGCTGAAGCACGGAATTCCATTGCTGTAACTCCTTCTGCAATTAAATCTGCAGCACGAGCCCCAATGATATGCATTCCTAAAATTTCATCTGTATTTTTATCTGCTAAAATTTTAGCAAAACCATCTGTATCCATAGAAGCACGAGCACGTCCTAAAGCTTTGAAAGGGAAAGAACCAACTTTATATTCTACTCCTTCTTCTTTTAATTGCTCTTCTGTTTTACCAACTCCTGCAACTTCTGGCCAAGTATAAACTACACCTGGAATTAAATTATAATTAATATGAGGTTTTTGTCCAGCTAATTGCTCAGCTACTAAAACTCCTTCTTCTTCTGCTTTGTGTGCTAACATTGCTCCTGCAACAACATCACCGATTGCATAAACGTTTGAAACATTTGTTTGTAAGTGATCGTTTGTTTTGATACGACCTCTTTCATCAACTTCGATTCCTACGTTTTCTAAACCTAAAGATCCAGTGAAAGCACGACGACCAACTGCTACTAAAGCATAATCTCCGTTAATTTCAATTTCTTCTCCTTTTTTAGAAGTCGCTTTTAATGTTACATCGTTTCCATTGTTTACTACAGAAGTTACTCCAGTAGAAGTGTAGAATTTCATTCCTTGTTTTTTCAATACTTTTGTCAATTCTTTAGACAAAGCACCATCCATTCCTGAAATAATACGATCTGCATATTCAACAACTGTTACTTGAGAACCTAAACGTAAGTATACTGAACCTAATTCTAATCCAATAACTCCACCTCCAATTACAATCAAGTGTTTTGGAACTTCTGTTAAAGCTAAAGCTTCTGTAGAAGTAATGATGCGTGTTTTATCTGTTTGTGCGAACGGCAATTCAGATGAAACTGAACCTGTTGCAATAATTGTATTTTTAGCTTCAATTTCTTGAGTAGAACCGTCTTTTGCAGTTACTATAATATGAGTTGCATCTTTGAAAGCACCTGTTCCTTCTAAAACATCAATATTATTTTTACTCATCAAGTATTTGATACCAGCTACGTTAGTATCCACAACACCTGCTTTTCGAGCAATCATTTGAGTGAAGTTTACTTTTGGAGCATCAATTTCGATTCCGTGCTCTTTAAAGTGATTAACAGCATCGTAATAATGGTGAGAAGAATCTAATAAAGCTTTTGACGGAATACATCCTACATTAAGACATGTACCTCCTAAACTTTCTTTCTCGATAATTGCTGTTTTAAATCCTAATTGTGCGCAACGGATTGCAGCAACGTATCCTCCAGGTCCAGCACCAATTACGGCTACATCATAAGAACTCATATAGTTTTATTTTGATTTATATTAATTAAACTTCACAAATATAACCAATATCGTATATATTTTTGTTATAAAATTGTCATGAATTTTGTTAGGAAATATCTTAATCTAACTGATAATTTCTGCGAGCCCATTTTTTACTTGGTTCAATCCATTCATCCAGCGCTTTATAAAGAAAACCATGTTTCAAACCTGTATATAATTCAACCTCTTTGAAATGATTTATTTTTTGAGTTGATTTTTCTTTTCTTTTTATAGCTGAAACTCCATAATAATCAGAATTTTCATAAATCGTCAATATATTTCCTGAGAAGTTAATATCGGGCAGATCTTGTAAATCACTTTCTTGAAATGAACCTATAAAAACATAATTTATAGCTGGATTTTTCATAAACGTTGAAACATATTGTGCGATGTAACCTCCTTTCGAAGTTCCTATAACTGTAATATGATTCGGTTTGACACCAATATTTAATAAACTATCTATTTGATTGACAATTTTTTTTGCATAGACAACTCCATTTGTGTTTGGAGCTCTTTTCTCGCTGATAACAGTAAATCCATCATTTTTGTATGATTGTAAAATCTTAGAATATTCGATTTTAGTTTTATAAACTGTGTCATAATCATTGTCATTATGTGTTTCCAAATACTTATTATGCAGAAAAAACACATAATCTTTATCTTCTTTGTTTTGTGCTATTTTGTTTTGTGAACAACTCACAAATCCGATTAAGAATATGAATAAATATTTCATTATTAAAATTTTAAGGCAATCAAATATAATTAAAAAATCCTTTGCTTTTCAGCAAAGGATTTCTATATGTTTTAGAATATTTAATCTAATTTTTAATTACCAGTTCATCAAAACAGATCCCCAAGTGAATCCTGCTCCAAATGCAGTCATCATAACTAAATCACCTTTTTTGATTTTACCTTCTTTTTTGGCTTCACTTAAGGCTATTGGAATAGATGCAGCTGTTGTATTTCCGTAACGCATAATGTTGTTGTAAACTTTTTCGTCTGGTAAACCCAATTGTTTTTGTACAAATTGAGAAATACGCAAGTTGGCTTGATGCGGAATAAATAAATCTAAATCTTCAGGTTTTTTATTTGCAGCTGATAAAGCTTCTGCTATTGATTCAGGAAAACGCGTAACTGCATGTTTGAAAACATAGTTTCCATTCATATAAGGATAAATTTCCTTTTTTGTTAATGTGTTACCTTCTTTCAATAATTCGTCTGACCAACCTGTTTTTGTACCTGGAAAAGTAACGGCAAGTTCTTCAGCAAATTCTCCTTCTGAATGCAAGTTAGTCGCTAAAATTCCTCTTCCTTCTTCTTCCGTTGCAGAAACAATAACCGCTCCTGCTCCATCGCCGAAAATTACTGAAACGCCACGACCTTCATCAGACATATCCAATCCAAATGAATGTACTTCTGCTCCAATTACCAAAATATTTTTGTAAATACCAGCTTTTATAAAAGCATTTGCTGTTGACAGTGCATATACAAAACCAGAACATTGATTACGAATATCCATTGCACCAATAGTACGACAACCTAATTCTTTCTGAACCAATACTCCATTTCCTGGAAAATAATAATCTGGAGATAAAGTAGCGAACAATATAAAATCAATATCTTGAGCAGTAATTCCTGCATCTTCTAGAGCGTTTTTAGCCGCAATAACACCTAAATCTGTAGAAGATATTTTAGAATCCTTTTCAACATGCCTTCTTTCTACAATTCCTGTTCTTTCTTGGATCCATTCATCATTGGTATCCATTACTTTCGCTAAATCAAAGTTTGTTACAACTCTTTCAGGCACATAATGCCCAACTCCTGTTATAATAGAGTTTATCATCTGATAATCGTTTACTTTTCAATTGAGGCAAAGATATTAAATGATAACGGTTTCTTAAAATTAATACGTCTTTTTGACATCAAATTATTTAGAAAATCTTGTTTTTAAGATTCCATTCATAATGATCGAAAGTAACATTACGCCTGTAGCAACATAAAAAACAGGTGTCATATGTTCTGAATCTCCAAAAATAAGACTTGCCAAAATGATACCATATACAGGTTCTAAATTTACATTTAACATCAATGTAAAAGCACTTACATGTTTTAATAAATCTACAGATTCTATTTGTGCGAATGCTGTAAAAACTATTCCTAATAATGCTAGCCAACCAAAGTTTGACCAACTTATGGTTATCACTTCCGTGATTGCTTCGGGTTGAAAAAGAAGCATTACAATTGAAATTGTAATAAAACCACCAATCATCTCATATAATGTAACTTTTGTTGGTTGTAGTGTTTTTGGCAATGTAGAATTTAATACAGCAAATAATGCAGACAAAAAGCTACATAATATTCCTATAATGATTCCTAATTTATAACCATCTGGTGAAACGTTAAAAATAACTGCAACACAAGTTGCTACAATAATGGCTAATATAATTTCCAGTAAATTTATTCTTCTCCTAAAAAATATTGGTTCCAAAACAGCACTAAAAAGTGCGCCCATGGATAGGGTGCTCAATGCAATTGAAATATTAGAAAGTTTAATAGACAAATAAAAAGTAAACCAATGTATTCCTACAATTCCACCGATTATTAATAATTTAATTAACTCCTTTTTCGAAACAGTCAAATCCATTTTTCTAAATTTCATATAAAGAAAAACAGCAAATCCTCCTATCAACACACGATACCAAACCATTGGTAAAGCTCCCATTGTAACTAATTTTCCGAAAACTCCTGTAAAACCCCAAAGAAGAACGAGGAATTGCAAACGAAGTTGAATTTTTGAAATCATTCTAAGTATTTTCGTAAAAATAAAATTAAATTTTAGATAAGTAAAACTAAAAATAGAATAATAATTACTCATTATTGATTTTAAAAATTTCAATTTTTAATTGATGAATTTCTTGATTCAAAAACACTGAATGTAAAACATTTAAGGCTTCATGTGTGTCTTTTATTAAATTCTAACAAGTATTTTTCAACACATTTTTTTCTTTAATATTAAATTAACATTAAATAATTATTACTCAAATTTTAATTATTATTCTTCGTTGTATTTTCGAATTTCAAAAATTAACGATGGATTTTAGTATTTTTTTACAGGCAGATGCATTAATTGCATTATTTACGTTGACAATGTTAGAAATTGTTTTAGGAATTGACAATATTGTTTTTATCTCTATTTTATCAGGAAAACTTCCCGCACATCAACAAAAGAAAGCGCAGCAGCTTGGTTTGTTTTTAGCGATGTTTACACGTGTATTGCTTTTATTTTCTTTAAGTTGGGTTATGAGTTTAACTACACCTTTGTTCAATATAGCAGATTGGATAGGAATTACTTCTTCTGATTGGCACGAAAAATTAGCAATTTCTGGACGTGACTTAATCCTTTTAATAGGTGGTATATTCTTAATTTATAAATCTACCGTAGAAATTCATCATAAAATTGAGGGAGTTGAAGAAAGTAATGAAAAAATTAAAGTTCATTCTTTTGCAGGAACTATTGTTCAAATCTTAATCTTAGATATCGTTTTCTCACTGGATTCTGTTATTACAGCAGTTGGAATGGCTGAACATATAGAAGTCATGATTGCCGCAGTAATTATTGCTGTTGCTGTAATGATGCTTTCTGCAAGTGCAGTTTCTAAGTTTGTTAACGATCATCCTACAGTAAAAATGTTAGCATTATCATTCTTATTATTAATTGGTGTTTCATTATTAGCAGAAGGATTTGATCAACATATTTCCAAAGGTTACATTTATTTTGCAATGGGATTCTCTGTTTTGGTCGAATTCTTGAACTTAAAAATGAAGAAAAAAAATGCCAATCCAGGAATTGTTCGAAATATGGTTGGCGATGCAGAAAAACAAAACAAAAATTTATAACTAACTTTAAGGTCTCAATTATGAGACCTTTTTTAATAAAAAAAATCAATGCAAAATATTAAATTAATAGTTACAGATATGGACGGAACATTATTACGTTCAGATCATTCATTAAGTCCTGAATTCAATAAAATATACCAAGAATTAAAAAAGAATAATATCACATTTGTACCTGCAAGTGGACGTCAATATTATAGTATCATTTCCTATTTTGAAAATATAAAAGATGAATTGGCTATAATTGCTGAAAACGGAACTTATGTTACCTACAAAGGTGAAGAAGTTTTTGTGGATGAAATGGATTATTCTATCATTAAAAAAATAATCGAAGAAGTTCGTAAAATAGAAGGCGCAAATATTGTTTTAGCTGGGAAAAATGCAGCTTATGTAGAATCGAAAGATGAAACTTTTTTAGAATATTTTAAAAATTATTATAACAAAAGTGTTTGGGTTGAAGATTTAACAAAGATTGAAAATGAACAATTTATAAAGATTGCTGTAAATCATCCCAATGGAACAGAATTTAATGTATTTCCGAAATTAGTTGATTTCGAAAAGTACGGATTAAAAGTTGTTGTTTCTGGTGAAGTTTGGCTTGATGTGATGAATAAAAATTCGAACAAAGGAGTTGCTCTTCAAGCCTTGATGGATAAATTGGATATTTCATCTGAAGAAATCATTGTTTTTGGTGATTTTATGAATGATTTAGAGATGCTAAATTTGGCCAAATATAGTTTTGCAATGGAGAATGCACACCAAAACGTAAAAGAAATTGCCAATTTTACGGCTCCTTCAAATGATGAAGATGGTGTTATTCAAATTATTAAACACTATTTGCAACAATTAAATACTGTAGATATTTAATAATCTTAAGAAATAACATGCAGAAATTAACATACAAATAATTGAAAATTTATTAATTTCGCACAAAACCTAAACAAACAAATGTTTTTAATCAACAAACATCTAAAAAGCGTTCTTGCAATTGGAACTTTATTTTTTGTTTTTTCTTGTAAAAATGAAAATAATTCAGTTCAAAATCAAAGCACAACAACAGAACCAAAAGAGATTTTACAAAATAATACAGATTCTATTTACAACGTAAAAATAGATTCTTCTACTTTGCATCAAAATACGAATTTACCAGCTGAAAAGCAAAATGCTATCGACTCGACAAAGCAATATGTTTATTTAACTTTTGATGATGGACCTTATAAAGGAAGTAAAAATATCAATAAAATTTTAACAGAAGAAAATGTAAAAGGAACTGTATTCTTAGTTGGTTTTAATGCTTTTACTAAAGATCTTAAACAAAATGTAGAAAATTATAAAGCAAATCCGAATGTAGAAATTGCAAATCATACATTTTCTCATGCTCGCAATAAATACAAAGCTTTTTATAATGCACCACCTGAAAATGTATACGAAGATATTCGCAAAAATGAAGTTGCTTTGGATATACATTCTCGTTGGGTACGTTTGCCAGCGCGTAATACATGGCGTGTAAATGAACATAAAAAAGATGATCCTGTAAAAAATGCAATCCCAGCAGCAAATTTAATTGCCAAAAATCAATATTATATATATGGTTGGGATTATGAATGGGAAAGAAGTGGAAAAAAATCTCCTAATCATGAACTTTCATCACCTGAGAAAATTTACGAAGGAATTTTACATCGTTTAGATCAGAATAAAACATTTCAAAAAAATCATTTGGTGATCTTAATGCACGATGATATGTTTAATGAAGATTTTAATGCTGAAAAATTAAGAAAATTAATTGTTTTACTAAAACAAAATCCAAAAATTGTGATTGAAGGTATTTCTGGATATCCAACCAGGATTAGCTAGATAAAAAATCAAAAAAAAACTATTCAATTGAATAGTTTTTTTTATTTGATGAAGTTTATAGTTGTTTCTATTTCGTGACCTTTCTCTAATACTTTGTGTATTGGACAAGAATTTGCAACTTTCAGTAATCTTGTTTGTTGTTTTTCATCAAAATCACCTTCGATAACAACATGACGTTGAAATTTTATTGCTTGTGTTGTATTCATATCAAAATTGACATCAACCTCAACTTTTCTGTAAGCAAATTCTTTATGATTCATATACATTTGCAATGTAATAGAAGTACAAGAAGCCAACGAAGCGCCCAATAATTCGCTTGGTTTTGCAGCTGTATCCAAACCACCTTTATCTATTGGTTCATCAACAGTAAACTCATGTTTTCCGGTTTTAATTATCGAAATATAATTTTTGTCTGTTGAACTTGATATTACATTTATATCACTCATTATTTTTTATTTTCTTTACCTTTCAGTTTAGATTTTTGTTGAGCTTCTGGAATTGGAACATAATCGTCATCTCCAGGTACTTTCGGAAAACGATGATTTATCCAATCTTCTTTTGCCTTTTCAATTCTCTCCTTTGAGGAACTCACAAAATTCCAAAAAATAAAATGTTCTTCTGGCAATTCTTCTCCACCGAAAATATAAACTGTAGAACCTGCTGCAATTTCAAACTCGCATAATTTTGTGTCCTTTGCTATTAACAATTGCTTTGTTCCATAAGTTTCACCATCATCTTTTATAGAACCTTCTAATACATATAATGCGGATTCTCCATATAAATCTTCTCCTAATGATACTTTGAAATCATTTTTAGCTTTAATTTCAATAAAATATAAAGGAGAATAAACAGGAACAGCAGAAGTATATTCTTTAAATTTCCCTGCAATTAATCTATAATCTGCATTATGATCAGACCAATTTGGTAATTTTTCTGCTTCTACATGCGTAAAACTTGGTTCTATTTCTTCAAGTTCTTTAGGTAGAGCAATCCAAATTTGAAGACCATGAAGTGTTTTATCCGTTGTTCTTAAATATTCGGGTGTTCGTTCTGAATGCACGACTCCTTTACCAGCTGTCATCCAATTAACTGCACCTGGTTTTATTTCCATTTTAGTTCCTAAACTATCACAATGCATAATAGATCCTTCGAATAAATAAGTCAAAGTAGATAAACCAATATGTGGATGTGGACCTACATCAAGATTTTGATAATCTTTCAATTTTGTTGGTCCCATATGATCTATAAATACAAATGGCCCTACGTGCCTTTTTTGGCGAAAAGGCAATAATCTACCTACTAAAAAATTGCCAATATCAGCAGCTTTTTCTTCTAAAATTAATCCAACATTAGACATAGAAATACGTTTTTGTTTCGTGTAAATTTAGTTTTAAAAATAATTTTAAAACTTGATTTAAGATAATAAAAAAAGGCTAGCCAAAAGGCTAACCTAATTATTTTTTTTATAATTTGAACGATTTTAGTAATCGTAACTATTTTGTGTTTCTCCACCAAAATTCCAAGCAATACCAAAACGTAACGTATTTTCTAATGCATTGTTTGTATCTGAAGTTGGAATTAAATAAGAAGCATTAAATGCAAAAGCATTGTATTTAAGCCCTAAACCTAATGTTAAATGTTGGCGATCTCCTTTTGTTTTGCTTTCATGAAAATAACCTGTACGAATAAATAAAGCATCATTATAAGAATACTCTGCACCAATAGAATACATGATTTCTTTTAATTCTTCTTTTCCTCCTCCTGGAGCATCTCCGAAAGAACTAAAAATTCCTGACATTACACCTTTATTAGGAATATAACTGCTTGTAATATTTCCTTCTTCATCATACTCAAATTGAGGTGTAGGCACTAATAATTTAGAGAATTCTGTTGTAATTCCGACTTTATTATAATCATCAAATTTGAAATCATATCCAACTCCTAAACGCAATGTTGTAGGCAAGTAAGATGAATTGTCTTCTGAATTAGAATAATCTAATTTTGGACCAATATTAGAAATTTGAAAACCTCCTCGTAATTTCCCTTCAAAATGATTCGTGCTCATCGTTTCAGATTGATAATAACCTGCCAAATCTACTGCGAATGTATTTGCTGGTTGAACTGTAGCATCATTCATCCCATTAAATAAATCTGAACGAATAAAACGTCCTGTTACAGCCATCGAATAATTATCTGTTAAACGTAAACCGTATGATAAATCAATAGAGAATTCATTTGGCTTAGCAGTACCATCATTAATAATCAAATCGCTCCCACCAATACCGCCTGCTCCAAGTCTATTTAACTGAATTTCTCCCATATTGAAATAGTAAATACTTGCTCCTAATGTACTGCGTTCTTCTTGCCCTAAAAAAGTATAATAAGTAGCATTCAATAAAAATACATCATTTACTAGAGAGCCCATATAAGGCGTATATGAAAAGGCTACACCAGAATAATCTGGAGCAAAAGAATATTTTGCAGCATTCCAATATTGAGAATAATTATCTGCAGATGTAGCAACACCTTGATCTCCTAAACCTCCTGCGCGTGCATCTGGAGAAATTCTTAAAAAAGGAGCTCCTGTTATAATCGGATTATTAACCTCATCTTTTTTTTGAGCAAAAGTCAATCCTGATGCTAAAATCAATAAGCTTGCGGTAATTTTTTTCATTCGTGTTATTATTGATTATATTTAATCTTTTTAATTTTTATTTTAATATAACAAGTTTTTCAACTGCTGCTGCTGATCCTTTACAAACAGTATCATCAACACCTTTTACGTTGACCTTGTAAATATAAACGCCTTTTCCTATTTTATCTCCAAAATCGTCCAGACCATCCCATTCTATTGCATATTTTCCTGTTCGATATCCTTCTCGAAAAGGTTCTGCAGAAACTGTTTTTCGGATTGTTTTGACTAATTTTCCTGAAATTGTAAATATCTGAACCATTACATCTAACTCAGAATCACAATTATGTTCAAAATGAAAAAACGTATTTTTCGTAAATGGATTTGGCCAATTTAGCAATTTATCAATATGCAATTGTCCAGTTCCATTTTCCATTACTACAAAGTCTAACGTTGCAGAATTAGAATTATTGTTGATGTCCCAAAATTTTAAATTTACCGTATGTTGACCAAGTTCTAGATTTTTTAATTGATACATCACTTGACCTTTCTGATAATCTTCAAAATTCTTATTGACACATGGATTTGCATCTCCACCATCGTAATAATCATTTAAGACATATGCATCTTGCACTTTGCCATCAATTGTCGCAACAATATCATGTCCAATACTTGATCCAGTTGCATTAATCCCTGTATTATCTGTTAAACAACCAACCAAATAAGGTGAACGATCTGTAATTCCTCCATTTGCAAAATGAAGATTGTTCATATACAATTTTCCTTGTGGGCGTTCGTCATCATTTAATCCTTCTTCATTTATTCCTTCAATTGTTATTGTTTTTAAATTTGATGCATCTTTCCCATCTTTTTCATCCCATGCATAAAACTTTATTTTACGATCACCTAATTCATAATTAATATCTTTTGGAATATAAAATTGGATCGTGAATTCACCATTTTGTACTTTTCCTGTTCCTTTGTAAATTGTTTTATTTTCAGTTTGAAAAGTTTTTCCTGCCCAATCTGACTCTGATAAAATCGTTTTTGTTTCAGATTTTTCGTATAAACTAATTGCAATTTTTCCATTAAAATTATTATCAATGGAAGCTGCATTTAATTGATTAATCTTTCCTGTAATTGTTATAAAGTCTAATGCTTTCATCTTTCCTCCAGATAATGCATCAATATCTTTTTTATTTTTAATACTTAATATCTCAATTTCTTGCTGTGGACGATGAATTGATAACATTGGATCCCCAAGGATACTTACACTTTTATTATTCGGATGTTTTGGAGAATAACTAATTTTTGATTGATTTAAGGCTTTTCCAATTGTTTGATTTTCTAATCCATCTTTCATGAAAAATTGTTCAATCAAATAATTATTCATCGAATCGCCATAACCTGTTCCAATTGGACGATTGGTTGTAATCATTGATAAAGCTCCACCATTTGGATTTTTTAACATAGATTCTCCAGCAGAATTATATTGTGGCAAGTCCCAAATTGTAAAATCACAAGTTACAGTTGTAACAATTGGTAGACGTGAATATGCAGCATTGAAATTAGATAAATTTGTTAATTCTTCTGCTGTAATTATTCGTTCTTGTGCCCAACTTCTAGGTCCTCCATGGCCATAATACATCAAAAAATTAGAACCTAATTCTATTGCATTTAAGATCGCTTGATTTACAGTTGGATATCTAACTCCAGCAGAAGTACTTTCAAGTTGATGAGCTCCAGAGTATATTTTATTAATTGTATAAATCTGATTTTCAGATTTAGAAAATTCAGCATCAATCTTTTCATCTAAACCTGGTGTATTAACATTATTATCATTGTCTGTAACAGCCACAAGCTTTGTTCGCCAATCTCCATACGATGTTCCTTTACCTTGTACTTTATCGTAATATGAAATTATTTTATCAACCAGAACTTTTGCTTCTCCAGAATTTGATGCAGGAATTCGTCCAACAGCTATTTCAAACCAATTAGCATCATATCCATAAATACCGTCAACTCCATTATTTAGCATTTTTACATGATTAGATAACATTGCAAAATAATCGTCTGTCGCAATCGATTTATCAATATTCTCTGAAGGTTCGTCTGTAAAAGTTGGGAGATAATTCGTAAAATCTTTTATTCTATTTTTAGGATCATAGGTTGTTGCGCCAAATAGAACACCATATTCTAATTTTGGACTTAATCCATCTTTTAAAAATTTAAAGAAATCGCGAATTGCAATCGGATCTTGACTTCCTGATGAAAAATCATTGTAAACTTGTTCCGTTGTAACAACAGCTACATTTATTTTATCATGCTTTCTTCTAAAATCTGCTAAGCGCGTTGCTTGATCAAAATATTTTGGATGTGAAACAATTACATAATCAATATCCCTCAAACTACGAATATCTTGATTTGCTACTTTTCCTACATATTTTGCATCTGTAAAAGCATTTTCATCTTTGAAAGCGACAAATTGATTAAGGTAATTTTCACTAAATTTATATAAATTATTTTGTGGAACAATTGAAGATATTGAATGAAAATCAGAAACATTCCATACAGAAACATTAGAAGCATTATTCAACGAAAAAGCATTAATATTTCCTTTATTCATATCTTCTAAAAACTGAAAAGTGAATTGTTCATTGTTATAAGTTAGACCATCTTTGAAACGCAATTGTAAATAATCCAAATAGACTAATCCAGAAGGATTTGTTCCATTCGTATTAATTGCAATATCAATCGTATTTGAATTTAAAGATATTTTATCATCTCGAAGAATTCTATTAAATAGAGAGCTTCCTAATGAATTACTAAAAATTTGCCCGTTTACATTAAGATTAAAAGAAGTATTATTGGCATTTTTACCAACAATAGAAGAACGTAAATATGCTTCTCCTCCCTTTACAGCATTTGCTTTGAACGTTTTTTTGAAACCATCTTTCAATCCAATATTTTCTCCAACCCAAATTTGACCAAGTCCATTCAAGTTAATCGAATCCTTTTTATGAAACTGTAAATTATCAAAAGTTGAAAATGTTTTAATAGGATTTCCATTTAGTGATTGCTCACCTACTCTTTTTCCATTTTCACCATTAAAACTGATAAAATAGTAAGCAAAATCATCATACAAATTATAACGAAGTTTTACATTTTCTAAATTTGTTGTATTATTTCTATACCATTGATGTGGCCCTTTTGCATAAAACAAAACATAATCATTGTTATCAAAACTTCCGTCTTCACTTCCAACAAATTTTATTGGAATTTCATTTAATGCTCCTTTTCTTTCTTCCGTTAAATTTTCCATCAAACGACCTTCTCCATTTCCATATATTTTTAACGATTTTGGATTAAAGTTGGTCGGAATTCCATTTTTCGTAAAGAAATTTTTATCTAGTTTAAAAACTCCATCTTTCGAAACTTTTATTTTATACCAATCACCAGATTTAAGAACACTTGAAGTAGAATTATCAGTTAATCTTTGCGCAAAACTTCGTTTAGATTGAGCTAATTTCGGAACAATTGAAAAAGATTCTATTTTTAAAATCTTATTGTTCTGCTTAACAAATGGTACAACTTTAACAATTAGTTTTTGTTGACCATTTTTGTCTATAATATTATAAGAAGAAAAATTAATTTTATCTGTAATTGAAGAAGTATTCAAATCAGCCAACTCATTCTGAACATCTTTATATTGAATGTTTGACAATTCAACTTCTTGATTTGTAGTAGTTAATTCAACCACAAATTCTGGAAGAAAATATCCTCCAACAAAATAATTATCTTTATTCGAAAAGAATGGAACATTCACCGTATTTCCATTCGATAAAGAAATTGTTTGATTATTCTCCCAATTAATTTTGTAATTTTGACTAAATAATTGAGGAAATTGAAGTAAAGTTGCAACTAAAATAAAATATTTCTTCATGTCTGAATAACGCTATTTTGACAAATATATTTTCAATCGTAAAATAAAAAAATAATTCTTACGTTTGATACAAGAAATAAAGCATTTTTTCGTTGTAAGATTAATGTCAAATGCTTTTATTTGCATTAAATTTAATTTTCGAAAACCAGAAATATTCTATGAAAATGAATAAAGGACGTATTTTTTCTCTTGCCCTTGCAGCTGTTACTATGAGTGTATTCATGGGTTGTGCAAGCAGTTCAGGAAAGAAAAAAGGAGGTGGAACAAAAAATTTCACAAGCCGTACAGGATGGAAACCAAACGATAACAAAGGTTGGTTTTTTTCAGGTAAAAAGAAAGAAAATATCAAAGCATGGCCTGGAATGGTTTTCATCGAAGGTGGATCTTTTACAATGGGAATTACGAAAGATGACGTGTTACACGATTGGAATAATTCTCCTGTCCGTATGCAAGTAAAATCTTTCTTTATTGGTGAAACTGAGGTTACAAACTACGAATACAAAGAATACTTAACTTGGTTGAAAGTTGTTTTCCCTCCAGAAGACACGCAATACAAGGACATTTATAATGGAGCATTACCAGATGAAACTGTTTTCAACAATCAATTATCTCGTGATGATTTCTCTACAGAAAACTATTTATTTTCGCCAGAATTCAGTTATTATCCTGTAGTTGGTATTTCTTGGTTACAAGCCGTTAACTATTGTGATTGGTTAACTGATCGTGCTAACGAAAAAGCATTAATGAATAAAGGTATTTTATCGAAAGATTATTATGCTAACGAAGAGTACAATTATGGTAATAAAACATTTAGCGCAGAACAATATAAGTTAGGTGATACAAATGTAAATGAAGCGATTGATTCGACTAAAATTATGAGAGCGAATCAAATCAAAACGCAAAATACGCGTATCTTAAGAGCGAATCGTGCGACAAGTTCTTTAGAAGTTCAGCCTTTCCGTTTACCAACTGAAGCTGAATGGGAATATGCAGCATTAGCTTTACCAGGAAATCGCGAATACAACGAATACAAAGGGAAAGAAGTTGCTCAAAATAATCTAAGAGTAACAAAAGGTGCTCAAAGAGGACAATACTTAGACAACTTCAAACAAGGTCGTGGAGATTACTCTGGTATTGGAGGATTTGGTAACGATGGTTCTGCAATTACAAGTGATGTTCGCAAATATCCATCAAATGATTTTGGTCTTTACGGAATGTTAGGTAACGTTGCTGAGTGGGTTTCTGATGTTTATCGTCCAATTATCGATGAAGAAGCGAATGATTTCAACTACTATCGTGGAAACATCTTAAAAACTAAAATTGATAATGGTACAGGAGGTTTCGAAAAATATGACGAAACAAACGTTGAGTACGATACATTAGACAACGGAAAATTAGTTTACAGAGGATTACCAGGTTCTTATAAAAAACAAACACAATACGATTTAACAAACTATCGTGATGGTGATCCTAATTCTTCTTTATCGCCACGTGCAGAAGAAGGAAAAACTGCTGATGAAGCAACAGAAGATATGTACAATGCTCCTCTACGTAAATTTAGAGTAGATGAAAAAGGACGCGTAATCTTAGAAAAAGATTCTGGTAAACGTACTTCTGATATTTCTGATGAAACTCGTGTTGTAAAAGGTGGTTCTTGGAAAGACCCAATTTATTGGATAGATCCAGGACAAAGACGTTACTTGCATCAAGCGCAAGCTACAAACTGGATTGGTTTCCGTGTAGCACAAGAATACACAGGAAGTTTCGAATCAAAACGTAAAAGAAGAGGATAATAATCCTTCTCAAAATATTTTAAATCTCGTTGATTAATTTCAGCGAGATTTTTTATTTTTACAACATGAAAACAGCAGAAATATTCGATCAATTTCTTAAATCGAAAATCGTTACAACTGATACACGCAACATCTCAAAAAACTGTATCTTTTTTGCTTTAAAAGGAGCTAATTTCAATGGAAATACATTTGGTCAAGAAGCCATCAACCAAGGTGCTGCAATGGCAATTGTTGACGAAAAAGAGTTTGAAAATAATAATCAAAATATTTTCCTTGTCGAAGATGCTTTAGAAGCTTTACAAGATTTGGCAAGAACTTATCGCAATTATTTAAAAATTCCTTTCATCGGATTAACTGGTTCAAATGGTAAAACAACTACAAAAGAATTGATTTCGGCTGTATTAAAAGAAAAATTCAGAACACATTATACATTTGGAAATTTAAATAACCATATTGGCGTTCCTTTAACAATACTTTCTATTCCAGAAGATACAGAAATCGCTGTAATCGAAATGGGTGCAAATCATCAAAAAGAAATCGAATTATTAGCTTCTATTTCTCAACCCGATTTCGGTTATATTACTAATTTTGGGAAAGCGCATTTAGAAGGTTTCGGAGGTTTTGAAGGTGTTATCAAAGGTAAATCAGAATTATATGATTATCTTCAAATGCATAACAAAACAGCTTTTGTTAATCTAAACGATCCTATTCAAGTCGAAAAAACGAATAATATCAATCGAATTACTTTTTCTGATAAAAATAATGCTGATGTTCAAATTGAATTAATCGAAAACGAAACTGAATATTTAGCTGTAGAATATGACAATTTAATTATACATTCTCATCTTACAGGAAACTATAATTTCAGCAATATTTCTTGTGCAATAGCAATCGGACAACATTTCGGAATTGACCGTGATACTATCAAAAATGGAATTGAAAATTATTTTCCTTCAAATAATCGTTCGCAAATAATTACTAAAGAAAATTATAAAATTGTGATGGATGCTTACAACGCAAATCCAAGTAGTATGGAAGCTTCGTTTTATAATTTTGTAAAATTCGACGGTTCTAAAACAATTGTAATTGGCGATATGTTTGAACTTGGCGAAGAATCAAAAGCCGAACATCAACGTATTTTAGATTTAGCTGAACAATTAGACTTTGATCAAATTTTTGTTTTAGGACACAATTTTAGCGAAACGATTACAAATAATCCAAAAGTTCAAAAATTTGAAAACCGCGTTGCTTTTGAAGATTATTTAAAAAAGAATCCTATTAAAACTCAAAATATTCTAATCAAAGGTTCACATGGCATGAGACTTGATTTATTAGAAAATATTTAATTAAAATAATTTAAAAATCAATGCTTAAATCAATCTTTTTAACTCTCTTTTGCTCAGTAACTTTTGCTCAATCTCAATCCATAATTCATTGGAAAAAAGATTTTAAAATGAATTATGAAAACTTCAAAAAGAAACCTACTCAAACAAAAACTCCTCAAGGTTTTTTGGATTCTAAATTAGGATGGCAAATTGCTGAAATAGATGGAGAAATACCAGAACTAAAGGTTTTTAATAAATTTGATGAAAATAATTCTTGGATTTCGATGAAACATGCTGGAATTCTAAATGAAATGCAGCTACAATTTGATTTATCTGAATTGTATGCACGAAAAATAAGAAAAGATTTTGAAAATCTTAGAACACAAAAAGTAGTCAATAAAGAAGCTTATAAAGCCAAATTTACATCTGGATCAAACAATTTTCAAAAGAGATTAAGATCAATTGCAGGAGTTTCTCTCAACCAACCAGATTTATATAAATTACTTAATAAACAGATTCAAGATTCTTTAGTAATTTATCAGGCTTATATATCAGATTAATTTAACAATATATAAACTTTAATTTTTTTAATTTTGAATAATAATAAATATAAGCTGTGATTTTTCACAGCTTTTTTTAACACATTTGGTTTATGAAAAAAATTTTATACTCTTTAAGTCTTTGTGCTTTTAGTATCACTACTCTAGCACAAGCTCCTAACGGCTATTACAATACAGCTACAGGATCTGGTTATGCATTGAAAACTCAATTATATAATATCATTAAAGGTCATACAACGAAAAGTTATGATGATCTAAAAGGTTTATACAGACAAAAAGATGCTGATAATGGTTTTCAGGATAAATATTATGAGAAAGACAATACAATCTTAGATATATATTCTGAAATTGCTACGGCAAAAGATCCATATAATTTCACACCAGGTCAAAAAGAATGTGGAAATTATAAAAATGAAGGTGATTGTTACAATAGAGAACACTTGGTTCCGCAAAGTATATTTAATAAAAAATCTCCTATGGTTTCTGATCCTTTTCATATTTGGCCTACAGATGGTAAAGTAAATGGAATGAGAAGCAACTATCCTTTTGGTGTTGTTGGAAATGCTACTTATACTTCACTCAATGGCTCAAAGTTAGGAAATAATAAAAATTCTGGTTATTCTGCTGGATATTCTGGTATTGTTTTCGAGCCTATTGATGAATTTAAAGGAGATATTGCTCGTGCCTATTTATATTTTGCAACGCGTTATCAAGAAAATGGAATTCAAGGTTGGTCTTATGCCATGTTTAACGGAACAAAAGACAAAATTTTTACAGAAACTTTCTTGAAAATTTTATTGACATGGCATTTAAATGATCCTGTTTCTGATCGAGAAAAAGACATTAATGATTTAGTATATAGATATCAAAAAAATAGAAACCCATTTATTGATCATCCAGAATATGTAGAAAAAATTTGGGGATCAAATTTAGCAAGTTATGATTTTGAATATCAAAAACGTGATGATATTTCAGTTTACAATTTTACAAATCGTTCAGTAAAAGTTAAACTTGAAAATAATTCAAAATCTATTCAAAAAGTTTCTGTATTTAATTTCAACGGACAATTAATAGATGAAGTTTCTAATTCTTCAAATCAAAAAGAAATTGAAGTTAAGTTTAAAACGCCAGGAGTTTATATCATCAAGGTTGTAGGAAACCAAATGGAAATAAACAAACGTGTAGTTATTAAATAACTAAAATAATAATAGAATTAAAAAATCCTTCGCTAGCAAAAGTGAAGGATTTTTTTTGAGTAGTAAATGAGTAAAATTATTAGTCATTATTGATATTTTTTTTAAAAAAAGTACTTCCATAAAGAAACATTATTAATAATAGAGGAATACCAATTATGACTGATAACAAAATAAATAGTTTTAACATACTGATGAAAAATATTTTCGTTTCTAATACTTTATACAATTTACTAATAGTTCGATTATATTATTCATAATAAAATACCTTTTTTAATAAATTAATAATATTTTTATTAAATCAATAATTTTCAGCTTTCTAAAATTTTAAATTCATAAAAAAAGTCGCTTAAAATTAAGCGACTCATATATTATAAGTATTTTACTTAAAAATCTTATTGATTTCCCTTTTCGTAATCAGCTAAGAATTGAGCTAAACCAGAATCTGTTAAAGGATGTTTTAATAATCCTAAGATTGAAGATAAAGGTCCTGTCATTACATCAGCTCCAATTTTTGCACAATTTACAATATGCATTGTATTACGAACTGAAGCAGCTAAAATTTGAGTTTCATATAAATAGTTATCATAAACCAAACGAATTTCTTCGATTAAGTTTAAACCATCTGTAGAAATATCATCTAAACGTCCGATAAATGGAGAAACGTATGTTGCACCAGCTTTTGCTGCTAATAATGCTTGTCCTACAGAAAAAACTAAAGTTACATTAGTTCTAATTCCTTTTGTAGAAAAATATTTACACGCTTTCACACCATCTTTTGTCATAGGAATTTTAACTACGATTTGAGGATTTAAAGCGGCTAAAGCTTCTCCTTCTTTTACCATTCCTTCAAAATCTGTCGAAATTACTTCAGCAGAAACATCTCCATCAACTAATTCACAAATAGCTTTGTAGTGATTTAAAATATTTTCTTTACCTGTAATTCCTTCTTTTGCCATTAAAGATGGATTTGTTGTTACACCATCTAAAACTCCTAAATCTTGGGCTTCTTTAATGTCAGCTAAGTTAGCTGTATCGATAAAAAATTTCATTATTGTCTGTATTTCGTTGAAACAAAATTAAGAATTAAATTATAGAAAACCATTAATCTTAAAGATAACCTTAAAAATATTTTATACCGCTGTATATCCGCCGTCAACAAGGTAATATCCGCCTGTCATAAAAGATGCTTTATCAGAACTTAAAAATAAAACCAATTCAGCAACTTCCTCTGGTTTGCCCAAGCGTCCCATTGGATGTTTCGTAACAAGTAATTCTAGATAGTCTGCACTCAAATTGTTTGACAACAATGGAGTCATTATATAACCTGGGCCGACAGCATTGCATCGAATATTTTTTGGACCATATTCTGCTCCAATATTTTTAGTCAATCCTACAACTCCATGTTTTGCAGAAGTGTAAGCAGAACTCATTGGTGCCGCAACTGTTCCATGAATAGAAGCCATATTTACAATAGATCCTCCTCCATTCTTTTCCATTGCTTTCAACTGATATTTACAGCCGTAAAAAACACCATTAAAATTGATATCAATTACTTTCTTCCAAGCATCTATCGAATAATTTTCAGTTAATTCAGCAGGTCCAGCAATTCCAGCATTATTACAAGCAATATCAAGCTTTCCGTAAACTTCAAGTGTTTTGTTTACTAATGCTTCATTATCTTCTGGTAACGAAGTATCAGCCTTAAAAAATATTGCTTCTCCTCCATTCTTTTTAATGATTTCTACAACCTCATTACCTCCTTTTTCATCAATATCAGAAACCACTACCTTAGCTCCTTCTTTTGCATATAATTCGGCTATTGCTTTTCCTATTCCAGAACTTGCTCCAGTCACAATCGCAACTTTGTTTTTTAAACTTGACATAATTTTATGATTTTAATTGATTAAAGTTAATCATTTAAAATCGGATATATAAAACATTTAGTAGAAATAACATTGTTTAAAATCATTTAATTTTATTCTTTATTTTGAAAAGAATTTCTAGCTTATGAGTAAATCTAGTTTAAAGCAATTCTAATTTTTTTATATTTGATGTAAATAACTCTTTTTAATGAAAAATCTTATACTAGCATCTCTTTTATGTGGCTTATCGACACTAAATGCACAAGAAACAAGTGATTTTAAATACATTAATATTCCTGAAAATTTTTCTGACTTCAATAAGGATCAATATCAATTAAATAATAGATTAAGATATTTATTAACACAAAAAAAATATGAAGTTTTACCTTCTGACAAATCTAATTGGCCACAAGAAGTAGAACAAAATCCTTGTTTAGCTTTGAATGCTGATATTTTTAAAGTTAAAAGTTTTTTGAACAATAAATTAGAAGTAAAATTTACAGATTGCTCTAATAAAACTATCGAAAAATTTGAAGGAACTTCTAAAATAAAAGAATATGACAAAGGTTATCAAGAAGCCTTAAAATTAGCGTTAAATTCTTTGAAATCTCAAAATGCTAAAGTTTCTACAACAACGATTCAACCGAAAGAACAACAAACGGAATCGACATATATGCCCGAACCGAAAGGAGTTCAAGTTACAGCGACGAATTTGTTAACTGATGGAAAAAATACTTTCCAGAAAATTGATCTTCAAAATGGTGGTTTTATGTTGATGTCTGAAAATGGAAATCAAGTTATTGCGAAATTTGAACCAACTTTAAAAAATGGTATTTATAGAGTTATCGTTACCAAAGGAGATTCGAAATATTTTTCTGTAGGTTATATCAGTGGAGATACAATTTCGTACGAAGCAAATGAAAATAATAATTGGAAAGAAATTAAATTATCTGCTAAATAATACGATTATGAAAACGATTTTATCAAGTTTATTTCTATTGGCTCTAACATCGCTTCAGGCACAAAATATTATTTGAACGGAAATAATATTATCATCGAATACAAAACAGGTGATAAATTTTGGTCAACTACAACTTATTCAAAATAAGTTTTTATAGTACATTTGCACCTTAAATAGTAGAAAATGCAAGCACCTATTGCTAAAAAAATAGAAAAAAAATTAGAAAAACACGGAGATATCCGTATCGATAATTATTATTGGTTAAATGATCGTGAAAATAAAGAAGTGATCGATTATTTGAATCAAGAAAACGAATATACAAAAGCTATTTTAGCGCCAACTGAAACCTTACAAGGCAAACTTTTTGAGGAAATGAAATCACGAATCAAAGAAGATGATTCGTCTGTTCCTTACAAAATGAATGGTTATTGGTATTTAACAGAATTTCAGAAAGGGAAAGAATATCCAATTCACAAACGTAGAAAAGATAGTTTAGATAATCCAGATGAAATCCTTTTCGATGTTAATACAATGGCCGAAGGTCATGCATATTATAAATTGGGCGGACTTTCTATTTCTCCTAATAACGAAATGTGTACGTTTGGAGTAGATAATGTTTCTCGTAGAATTTATACAATTCAAGTTAAAGATTTGAAAACAGGTGAAATTTTACCTGATAAAATTGAAAATACAACAGGCGGTTCTGTTTGGGCTGCAGATAATCAAACTTTATTTTACACACGCAAAGATGAAACTTTGCGAGCTTACCAAATTTGGAAACATAAATTAGGTACAAAACAAGAAGATGATCGTTTAGTTTTTGAAGAAACAGACGATACATTTTCTGTATATGTTTACAAATCGAAATCTAGAGATTACATCATTATAGGAACATCGAGTACCGTTTCAGACGAATATCGATATATCAAAGCAAATGAACCAGATGCTGAATTTAAAATCTTTCAAGAAAGAGAACGCGATTTAGAATATTCTATAGAACATTTCGGAAACGAATTTTATATTCAAACCAATAAAGACGATGCATTCAACTTCAAACTAATGAAAACTCCTATTGATAAAACGGAGCAAGAAAATTGGGTTGATGTTATTCCACATCGTGAAGAAACTTTTATTGAAGGTTTCGAAATTTTTAAGAACTATTTGGTAATTGAAGAACGTACAAATGGTTTAATCCAAATGAATATCAAAGCTTGGGACAAATCAGAAGATTACTATTTACCATTTAACGAAGAAACATATACAGCTGGATCTGGAACAAATCCTGATTTTGATACAGATATTCTGCGTTATGGTTATACTTCTTTAACTACGCCAACTTCTGTCATCGATTTTAATATGAAAGACAAAACTTCGGAAGTAAAAAAAGAACAAGAAGTTTTAGGAAGTTTTAATAAAGAAAATTATGTTTCTGAACGTATTTGGGCCGAAGCACGGGATGGCGAAAAAGTAGCAATTTCATTAGTTCGTCGCAAAGATACAAAGCTATCTAGCGAAACTCCATTGTTATTATATGCTTACGGATCTTATGGTTACACAATCGAGCCTAATTTTAGTTCAGTTCGATTAAGTTTACTAGATCGTGGTTTTATCTATGCAATTGCACATATTCGTGGTGGTCAATATCTAGGTCGAGAATGGTACGAAGATGGAAAAATGTTAGAAAAGAAAAATACATTTTTTGATTATATCGACTGTGCAAAATATCTAATTCAAAAAGACTACACTTCTACTCCACACTTATACGGAATGGGAGGTTCTGCTGGTGGATTATTAATGGGAGCTGTAATAAATTATGAACCAACTTTATTCAACGGAATCGTAGCACAAGTTCCTTTTGTAGATGTTGTAACGACAATGTTAGATGATACAATTCCTTTAACAACTGGAGAATACGACGAATGGGGAAATCCTAACGATAAAGAATATTATTTTTATATGAAAGAATATTCTCCTTATGATAATGTCGAAGCGAAAGCTTATCCAAATCTTTATGTTTCGACTGGTTTACACGATTCTCAAGTACAATATTGGGAACCTGCAAAATGGGTTGCTAAACTAAGAGATTTAAAAACGGATAATAATATTCTACTTTTAGATACAAATATGGATACAGGACATGGCGGTGCTTCTGGCCGATTCGAATCCTTAAAAGAAGATGCAAAAGAAGATGCTTTCTTATTTATGTTAGAAGGAATCACAGAATAATTTCTAAAAAGCCAACAGTTAATGTTGGCTTTTTGCTTATAATGAAAATAAAACGTATTAATTATTCGATTATTAATTACTAAATTTACAACAAAGCTTTGTAATTTGACACCAAAAGAAATTCTTTTTAAATATTGGAATTATCCTTCTTTCAAAACGCCACAAGAGGAAATCATCACAAGTGTTTTGGAAGGAAAAGATACGTTGGCAATTTTACCAACTGGTGGAGGAAAATCTATTTGTTATCAAGTTCCAGCAATTATTTTTGATGGATTAACCTTGGTCATTTCGCCACTTATTGCGCTGATGAAAGATCAAGTTCAGAATTTACAATCCAAAGGAATTCCAACGGCGTATATTACCAACGAAATAGATCAGAATACAATTGGTAAAATTTTAGACGATTGTCAAAATAACAAAATCAAATTGTTATATGTTTCTCCAGAACGCTTACAAAGTAGAGTTTTTGTAGAAAGATTGAAACAAATCAATATCAGTTTACTTGCTGTTGACGAAGCACATTGCGTTTCTGAATGGGGACACGATTTTCGCCCTGCATATCATCGTATTTCGAGATTAAAAACGATTCTTCCAAAAGTTCCGATCTTAGCTTTGACTGCAACTGCGACAGAAAAAATTCAGCAAGAAATTATTGAAAAACTTGAATTGAATCAGCCAGAAGTTTTTAAATCTTCTTTAAAAAGAGAAAATCTTTCGTACAATGTTTTTCTTTCTGCTGATAAGAAAAACGATTTGATTTATTATTTAAAAAAATATCCTGGTTCTAGTATTATTTTTGTCCGAAATAGAAAATTGACTTATGAAATTGCTAATTTTTTAAGCCAAAATGGATTTGATGCAGATTATTTTCACGCCAAATTAACGAAAGACGAAAAAGAAGAAAAACAGCGAGATTGGACATTGAGTAATTCGCGAATTATGGTTTCGACAAATGCATTTGGAATGGGGATCGACAAACCAAATGTTCGTACCGTTTTTCATATCGATTTGCCGCAAGGAATCGAAGCTTATTATCAGGAAGTTGGTCGTGCTGGACGAGATGATAAGGAATCGCTTGGAATTTATTTATATAATCCTGACGATCGTATTCAAGCAGAAAATATTTTCAAAGCAAATTTGCCTTCGCAACAAGATTTTATTAAAATTTCGAATTGTTTATTCAGTCAATTGCAATTAGCTGAAGGCGAATTAACCGAAATGAATTATCAGTTGGATATTCCAAAATTCGCTGAAAAATTTAGTTTAAATCTTAAAATGGTTCTTCAATTTTTAGAATTTCTAAATACGAAAGAAATCATTCAGCAAAAAAATTATTCTCAAAATAGTACAATTCAAATTTTAGCTTCGCCACATTCTGTTAATTTAAATGAAAACCGAATTTTTGATTATTTGCAACGTCATTATCCTGGAATTTATACATACAACAGAGAAATTTCGGAAAGTAAAATGGCTTTTGAATTGCACATGAGCATTGGCGATATTAGAATTATTTTGCACGAATATGCAAAAAATGGTTCTATTGATTATTCGGATCGGTTTCTAGCACGATTTAGATTTCTTGTTCCACGAGATTCTAATTCATTTAAAAATAAATTATGGAAAGATTTTGAATCAATTCAAGTGAATAATTGGAAACGTTTGCAAGCAATGGCTTACTATGCAGAGCAAAATACAATTTGTAGAGAACGCTTATTGTTTGGTTATTTTAATCAAAAATCTGATCAAAATTGTGGAAAATGCGATGTTTGTTTATCAAAAAAACAAACCGAGAACTTCAATTCTACCGATTTGATTGATTATTTGAAAGAAGGAACAAAAACGCAAGCAGAAATCCTTTCAAAATTCATAAATTCGCCAAAAGATAAAATTGTCGAAGAATTACAATATTTGATCGACGAAATGCGAGTTCAACCAATTGGATTCGATTCTTATAAACTAATAGAATAAAAATGCGAGTAGTCTTTATGGGTACGCCGGAATTTGCGGCGACATCTTTGAATGAAATCAATACAAATAGTCATCACGAAATAGTTGGAGTTGTTACTGTTCCAGATAAACCTTCTGGTAGAGGACAAAAGATGAATATTTCTGATGTAAAAAAATATGCCGTAGAACATAATTTACCTTTGGCACAACCAGAAAAATTACGAGACGAAGCTTTTATAGAAACATTAAAAAGTTGGAATGCTGATGTTTTTGTAGTTGTAGCTTTTCGTATGTTGCCACAAGTGGTTTGGTCAATTCCTTCGAAAGGAACTTTTAATCTTCATGGTTCTCTTCTTCCGCAATATCGTGGCGCTGCGCCTATCAATTGGGCAGTTATGAATGGTGACAAAGAAACTGGTGTAACGACTTTTTTAATTGATGAAAAAATTGACACTGGAAATATCTTAATTTCTGATAAAGTAGAAATTGGAGAAAATGATAGTGTTGGAAAAATTCATGATGAATTGATGCAAATCGGAGCCAAATTAGTGGTAAAAACTTTGGATGGTTTGGAAAATGATTCATTAAAACCTCATCCACAAGATGAAACGACAGAATTGAAACATGCTCCTAAAATTTTTAAAGAAGATTGTAAAATAGATTGGAACGATTCTATAACTAAAATTCACAACAAAATTCGAGGACTTTCTCCTTATCCATGTGCTTGGACAACTTTTGGAAATGGCGAAAATTACAAATCCTTAAAAATATATGCTGGATTGAAAACAGATATTCTTGTTGAAGGAGAAAACTATCAATTGATTTTACAAAAAAATAATTTATATGTAAATCTACCTCAAGGAGTTTATGAAATATTGGAACTTCAACCTGAAGGAAAGCGCCGTATGACAGCAAAAGATTTCATTAATGGAAACAAAAATGAGGATGTTTTATTCGTAAAATAAGTACTTATTACCGGCTTTCGATACAATTTTCTTAAAATTTTGCATTTTTTTTGATTTTTTTTATGTTGAAACTTGCACAAATAAAGGGAAAGAGTATATTTGTGTATAAATTAATTTAAAAAGTTACAACTATGAACAAATCAGAACTTATCGATGCAATTGCAGCTGACGCTGGAATTTCTAAAGAAGCTGCTAAAAAAGCCTTAAACTCATTTACAGAAAATGTAACTAAAGCTTTAGCAAAAGGAGACAAAGTTGCTTTAGTAGGATTCGGTACTTTCTCAACTTCTGAGAGAGCTGCAAGAACAGGTATCAACCCACAAACTAAAAAAGAAATCAAAATTGCTGCTAAAACAGTAGCTAAATTCAAAGCTGGATCTGAATTATCAGGAGCTGTTGATACAAAAAAGAAAAAATAATATTTCTGATACAATAAAAATCCACTCAATTGAGTGGATTTTTTTATGCCAAGTTTTTGGTATTAACTTCAAAAAAATCCTTCAAGTTGAAAGCTTGAAGGATTTTTTAATCATATTATAGATTTAATTATCTTCTGTTAAATCTGTTTTATAGGTTTCTGGAATTGTAAAATAGTTTACTAAAATCGCAATAAAGATTAAAACCAATGGATATGCTAATCCGATATAAGGCGACATTGCTGCCGAAACAATAATCGTACTTTTTATTAATTCTGTTATAAAAGTTGTTGCACCTCCAATAAAACCATTTCCCATATTTTGAGCAAATCCCATACTTGTATAACGAATTTTTGTTGGGAAAATTTCTAACATAAAAGCACCAAGCGGACCATAAGTTGCTGCACCAGCTATGGAAGTAATTAAACTAACGATAATAATTCCAAAAATTGCTAAATTTGAAATATCATGAACTTCTTTCAATCCTTCTGGATTTCCTAATTTCATGTATAACAAAAATGATAAAGGAATTAAAATAAAGCTACAAATCATTCCGCCTAACATGACAGGTTTACGACCAATTTTATCACTTAATGCTCCAAACCATTGATAGAAAAATGAGCTAAATAATGTAGAACATAAAACAACGATTAAAACAGTTTCGTAAGGCAAATTAACAGCTCTTTGTAAAAAGAAAAGTGTCACGAATAACGTTGTTTGCATAATTGTACTTTGTGCCGCATTTCCTCCAAAAATTGCTTTCAACATCAATTTTACATTTCCTGGTGTTGTAAAAGCATCTTTAATTGGTGTTTTCGATGTTTTTCCTTCTTTTTTTAATTGTTCGAAAATTGGACTTTCATGTAAACGCTGACGAATAAAATAGCTTAAGATAACTAATATTCCACTAAACAAAAATGGGATTCTCCACCCAAAAGTCGCAAAAGATTCTTCTGATAAAAATGTTTGCGTTAAGAAAACAACCAATAAACATAATAACAATCCAATTGGAACAGTAGCTTGAATAAATCCTGTGTAAAAACCACGTTTTTCTGCTGGAGCATGTTCTGCTACATAAATCACTGCACCTGCGTATTCTCCACTAATTGCAAGTCCTTGCATAATACGACAAGCTAATAATAAAACTGGTGCAAACCATCCTACACTTTCAAAAGTTGGGATACAACCTATTAAAAAAGTTGCTGCTCCCATCATTATTAAAGAAACTAAGAATGAATATTTTCTTCCAATGCGATCTCCGATGCTTCCAAAAATTAATGATCCTATTGGACGAAACATAAAGGATGAAACCACAACAGCAAGAGTTTCTAAGAAATGTGAAGATCCATCATTTGGGAATAATTGTGTAGAAAGTACACTTGCTAAGATGATTGCCAAGAACATATCGTACCATTCGATTAATGTTCCAACAGATGATGCTAAAATAATTTGGAAAATATTATCTTTCTTCGCCTCTGTTTGCGAAGTATGTAAAGTATTTGTACTCATTTTTTTGTGTGATGTTAGAAGTTAAATAATGTTGTAAGTTGAAATCTATTATTATTTGCTAAGTATTTGTTTTCTGTTCCTGTCCCTTTAATTGTCGCATCTGCCCATTGAGCTGTACTACGATCATATTCTAATCTAAATTTTAAGGCTTTGCTTAATGTAAAATCTAAACGAGGAACTACTTTATACAAATAATTTACAGTGCGTGTGCCTGGTGTAGCTGAAACTGCTCCCCAATTTGTTGTAACACCATAAGATGTTGATGCAATTGCATCTTCAACGGGATCTTTAACACCATTATTTCTAACATATCCTGCAAATAATCCAAATGAAAATTTACCTTTCGAATTTTGTTGTAAATCAATCCACATACTATGTGTATTCATCGGTTTATAAGTTTCAAGTGCTGTCGGACTTGTTTGATACCCAACAATTCCTCCAAGCTGTACAAAAGAAGAAGCATCTTGCATCAAATATCCAGCAACCGTTACTTGTAATGGTTTTGTATTCAACTTAGAATAAGCCATAAATGAAACACTTTCAACTCGTTCACTCGATTTAATAGGTGGATTTCCAGAAGATAACTTTGGTTTCAAATTTTCATATTGTGCAGCAATTCCTGCTGTAAAAACTTGTGATTTGTATTGCAATTGTAAATGCGCAGCTGGCATTCCACTATTGCGAAAAGCTTCTGTATTTGGCGTAAAATCACGTTGAGAATGTAACGCTGCAATAACTTTTAATTTATCCGTAAGTTTATGCGTTAAACGAACTTGTGGATTACGATTCAATGCATAAACTGGAGCGCCTGTTCCATAATTCGCAACATTTGGTAAAGCTTCCAATACGACAAAAGGATGCCAATATTGTCCAATCCCTAATTGCGTCTTTTCCCAATCAAACATCACATAAGCGTGACGTAAACGAAATTCATTTATTCCTCCTTCAGTCGCACCAAAAAACTCTCCCTCCAAAATTCCTGAAGTTTTAGCTCCTAACAATTCTGGTCCTTTTAAGTTCACTCCTGCTCTTGAAACAATTGACAACATATGAAATTTGGAAGCATTATTTATATCAGCACCATTTACGTCCAACAATCTATCTTTAGGATAAAGTGGAACCAAAACCTCTCCTGCTCCAATCATTTGACGCGTATCCATAAAAATATCATTTCTGATAAATCCGTAAAACTGCACATCAACTTTATCAGGATTAGCTTTTTGTTCTTTCAATTCCTGTTTTTCTACAACTATACTATCTGTCGAATTCTGTTGAGCAGAGACAAAGCTATAGCTGCAAAACAAGCTTAAGAGAGCTAATTTTGTTAATTTTTTACTCATTTTTTTGTGATAATTTTGAGCAACTAAAATAGTCAAAAGAAAAAAACTAACAAATGTTCGTTAATTATTTATTAATAAATTTTATTAACATTATTGAATCATTAAAATTTTGAGTAATTTTTAAGATATAAATATTTTCAAAGCGATTTTTGGAAATAATTTTGAGGATTTCACATTTTTATTGGTGTATTTTATACACTTTTATTGAATTCTTCGAAGAATTTTTAAAAAAAAATCGAGAGAAGAATATTGTTTCAACAAATGAGGAGAAATTTAGACTTCTCTCGTAGTTTTAGTTTTAAAAATGTTCGCAAATTTATTAAATACTGAATTTTGTTTAGCATTATCAGTACTAAGCTTATGTTAAATCATAAAAAATAAAAGTTTCCTTAATTATATTTAGTATCTTCTACACAATTTTTAAAATTAATGCATAATTATTCAGTCTATAATACCAAATAAATTAGATTTTTATCAAATTCAAATTTGTTGATTGAAATAAATTTAAATTTTTTACTAATTTTTTAAGATTTTTTTTAGAAAATTCTTAATTCTAGAAGCTATTTTTGCTAGGCAAATTACAACTATGCAAACAAACATTGAAATACATTCATTAACTCACGCTGATTTGAAAGAATTATCTGCTTTGTATAATCTTTCTTATCAAAATTATTACGTTCCTATTAATCTTTCTGCTGAACAATTTCAGGAGAAATTAAAAATGGAAGATATAAATCTTGACTATTCTGTAGGTGCAAGCATTGATGGAAAATTAGTTGGTTTCTTACTTTACGGAATAAGAAATTATAACCATGTGAAAACTGCTTACATAGGCGGAACTGGAGTTTGTCCTGATCATCGTGGCAAGAAAATAACGCAACAAATGTTAGATTATAGTTTTCCAAGACTTAAAGATGAACATGTAAAAAATATATTTTTAGAAGTAAACACTAAAAATGATTTTGCGATAAATGCATACGAATCTTGTGGTTTTGAAAAAACTAGAACGTTAAATAGTTATAAAGGAATTCCTATTTTGGTTGTTAATCCACTGCATGGAATTGTAGAATTTGACGATTTAGATTTAATTACAAGTGAAAATTTTTGGGATATAAAACCAACTTGGAAAAATGATATCCAAAGTGTAAAAAACATCATCAAAGATTGCCAAATTAACGGAATTTACGAAGATGATATTTTAGTTGCTTATAAAATTATCAATAAAAAAAATACGCGCATTTACCAATTTGGAGTTCATCGCGATTACAGAAATCGTTATTTAGCTTCTATTCTTTTCAGTGATCTGAAGAATAAAGAAATAAAAATGATAAATGTTGATGAAAGAGAACTTTCTACAAATGATTTTATCCAATCATTGGGATTAAAATTATATGATAGACAATATGAAATGAAAAAAGAATTATAACGAAAAAGCCTCTTTTTAGAGGCTTTTTTTAGTTCAATTCGAAGAAATCTCGTTTTCCTATTTTAATTTTGTTTCCAGATTCTACTACAAAATCTTCAAAAGGATCTATATTTTTATCTCCATTAATTTGTACTGCACCGCTTTCTATCAAACGTCTAATTGCATTTCTTGATAAATCGTTCTTTAGTTGATGACAAACATCTAACAACGTAACTTTTTCATTTTCGAAAGTTAATGAATCAATTTCAACTTTTTCGAAAACTCTGTTTTCATCATTTCTTTTCTGAAATTGATTATTAAAAAATTCTTCCGCTTTTTCAGCTTCAACTTCATTATGATATTGAGTTATGATATTTTTTGCAACTAGTTTCTTAATCAACATTGGATTATCTATTTTCAGACGTTCCACTAAATTTGCTTTTTCTTCTATTGAAAAATCGGTTGCTAAAGCAATATATTCTTCTAATAAATCGTCTGGAATTGACATTGTTTTTCCAAACATTTCATTTGGTTCATCAGTTAATCCAATAATATTATTCAAAGATTTACTCATTTTTTCTTTTCCGTCAGTTCCTCTCAAAAGTGGCATACACAATACAATTTGAGTTGCATCTCCATTGGTTTCTTGCAATTGTCGTCCCATTGTACAGTTAAATAACTGATCTGTTCCTCCCATTTCGATATCAGCATTTATTTGAACCGAATCATAAGCTTGTAAAATTGGGTAAACCAATTCGTGCATTGCAATTGGAGTATTTTCTGTAAAACGTTTATTAAAATCATTTCGGTGCATTAATTGTGCAACTGTAACTTTTGATAATAATTGAATAACATCAGAAAAAGGTAAACGATCTAACCAATCAGAATTAAAAACAATTTCAGCTTTATCTACATCAATAATTTTAGATAATTGATTAATATAAGTTTCTGCATTCATCTGAACTTGTTTTTCGTTCAATGGTTGACGGCTTTTATTTTTTCCTGTTGGATCTCCAATTTGAGCCGTAAAACTTCCTACTAAAATTACAATTTGATGTCCTAAGTCCTGAAATTCTTTCAATTTCTTCAAAACTACTGCATGCCCAAGATGTAAATCTGGTGCCGTTGGATCAAAACCTAATTTAATTCGTAAAGGTCTATTCTCTTTTTTAGCTAATTCTAGTTTTTCTTGTAAACCATTTTCTGGTAAAAAAATAGCTACATTTTCTTTTAACTTTTTTAGATTTTCCATTTTTTTAAAATAAAAAAGCCCGAGCTAAACTGCTCGGGCTTGTAGATTATAATTATATTTTTGACGTACAAAATTAATACGAAGTATACACATAGTCTACCCGAGCAAATATTGTACGATAATAAGTGCTAAAAAATGGTAAACGTAATATGTGTTGTAAAAACTTCATTTGTAGTGCAAAGTTAATAATATTTTTTATTTTAAGGATTCTCTTTCCAAATTTTATCTGAAGTCTCTAAATAAACGGGAAGTGCCGCTGATCCATACCAATTATAAATCTCAACAGCTAACAATTTTGCTTCTATTGCTGGATCTGTTTGCAGAATTTTTTCCAATTCTTCTTTCGTATCTACATCTTGAAATATAAAAATCCCTCGATAATTCTTTTCATTTTTTCCCATTGGACCAACAACTACTATTTTTTTTTCTTTTACTAATCGATTTATATTCGCCAAATGACCTTTAAATTTTTCAGTAATTAGATTATTATCAGTTGATTGATTAGATCCTGTTTTTAGAATAACAAAGAAATAAGATTTCATTCCATAAGGATCTGCTTTCAATTCTTTCGCTAAAGTTTCATCATAATTAGGATTAGATTTTTGAGCAAATGAAGTAAAAGAGATGATGAAAAGCAATAAGAAGTATATAAATTTGATTTTTGATATTTTCATTTCGTTGTATAATTTTATTTTTAATACGACTAAAATAGTCTAAAAAAGTTTTTCGTTATAACTTTGTATAAATTATTATAAAATGAGCAATAAAACTGCTAAAACAAATGCAGTCCGAATTTTAGATACACTCAATATCTCATACAAATTACGTGAATACGAAGTTGACGAAGAGCATGTTGATGCGCTACATGTTGCAGAATCTTTGGGTGTAAATCCAGAAGGAATTTATAAAACATTGATCTTAAAAGGAAATGTAGAACCGTACATTGTTGCTGTGATTCCTGCAAATACACATCTTGATATGAAAAAATTTGCAAAAGTTTCTGGAAACAAAAATTGTGAAATGCTTCCTTTGAAAGATTTGCTAAATGTTACAGGATACATTCGTGGCGGTTGTTCTCCAATTGGCATGAAAAAACAATTTCCTACCTATATTGAAGAGCTTGCGATTCTACAAGATCAGATTTGTATAAGTGCAGGAAAAAGAGGTTTACAAATTATACTAAATGCGGAAGATTTAGGAAACTTAATAAATGCTAAATTTGAAGATATTACACAATTCGATTTATAATTTATTGATTATTAAGGATCAATTTCTCTAAAATAGTTGGAAATTTAGCTTCATCTTCGAATGTAAGATCTGGATTTGCATAGACAATTATTCCATTTTTATCAATCACATAAGTTGCTCTATTGTTATAACCCAAATTATTATATGAGTTATAAGCCAACGAAATTGCATAATTTTCATCGTTTAGATACGTAATTTTATTCGTTCTTAAAGCTGATTTCCACAATTCTAATAATGGATTTGTAGAACTAGAAACTGCATAACTTTTTACATTTTCTAACAATGGATTATGATCAATTAATTGAATTTGAGCCGCACATGTCATTGCAGATTTAGTATCAATAGAAGTAAAATCTGGTAAAATTTGACCACTAAAAGCGGCAGGATAAAAAGTTAATACTTTAAAACTCGATTTATCATCTAGAAATTTCTCTGTCGAATTATTCTTATAATTTGGTCCATTCAAGATAAAATCTGGCGCTTTATCACCAACTTTCAATGTTTTATTTTTTACGAAATCTATTTTAATTTCATCTGTTTTTAATGCTCTTTTAACTAATCTTTCAAGCGGTTTCAAATGTTCACCTTGCGCACGATAATCATTATCTCGCATCAAAATTTTATTATTCTGATCGACTAAAAAAAGAACAGAACTTTCTACTAAAACATTACCAGCATTGTGAGTTGGGATTATAGAAGATATAGTATTTTGATTAAATGGTTTTAAGCCAACTGACTTATAAATTTTTCCAGCTGCATCATATATAACTGTGGTTCCATCTAACTTATTCTGATTTGAATTCTCATTGAAAGCAAAACTTTGTGGCATTTCTTTGCTCCATTTATCCTCTTCATTTACAACATAAATTACATCAATCTTTGGAGAATTCTGAGAAGTAAAAGCTAAATTCTTTACAAAATAATAATTCAGCGACGTTGTCATCATGCTTGCATACGAATTTGTTTTGTACAAACTTGGCGTAAATACAATAATCTTCATGTTTGGAGATTTTTCCAAATTTTCAATTTTATTTATCGGAAATTGAGATCCAACATTCAGATTTTGAGCTTTTAAAAAAGTAAAACTCAACACAAAATAAATAAACACGAAAAATCTTGACATAAAAATTTAATACTTAATTAATCTATTGAATAAACAAGCACAAGTTAATCCTTTTCTTTATTTTGAAAAAATGATAATTAACAAGATTTAAATAGCACAACTCTTTTCCTCTAAATCAACTATATTTGTATCTATTTTTAACTATAAAAAGTCTTATATAAAATGGAATTCAATGTTAGCAATGCTTTGAAACAATTAAATACTGATTATTCTGAAGATAAGGCTTCAGAAATTATCGAAAATCTATTGTATAATCCAACTGATTTTTCCGATGAAGATCATGAAATAATTGATGAATTGGGCGATAAATTCTTACGAATTGCAGCTCAAATATTTGTTGAAGATTTAGCATACGATTTCAATACTTTAGTGAATTATTGGGAAGCTTTTATTGGACAATTAACGGAAGAACAATCTCAAAATTTATTGAATTTTGCAATTGAACAAACTGATGTTGATTTTGTTGAAGATTTTATTATTGGCTATCGAAAATTTTACACAAATCCGAAAGAAAGTATTACGTTTTTTAATAAACTAAACGAAAATGAACTTTATGAAATTAAATTTTTCAAAGCTCGTTGTTATGAAGTTTTAGAAGAAAACGAAAAAGCTGTTGAGGAATATATTAATTATTTAAATTCCGATTATTTTAAATTACAAGAAAATGCAGAACAAGCTGCTGTAAATACTTTTTACATTAGTCATACAATTGCTCCATTATTGGTAAAAATGAAAAAGTACGATGAAGCGAAAGTATATTTCGATAATGTTTTAAAGAATATTGAATTTGAAGATTATATTGCAAATTTCGAAGATTCTAATCATCAAGAAATTAAATGCTTTTTAGAAGATTATGTTACAAGTTTACAAGAAATTGGAGAGAAAACAGAAGCAGAAAACGTTTCTAAAAAAATAATTGAATATTTTTCTTAAAATTACAACATTCGTACATATTATATTGATTTATTGCGAAATCCATATTAATAGTGAGATTTAATGTTTTCTTAACGTTTATATAAAATTAATCTATTTTAAAATTAAAAAATAAATGCAAATTTCTTTAGGAAATTGCAAAAAAGGCTTACCTTTGCACTATAAATAATTTATTCATAGTTGTTAAGGAGAATGTAGATTGATTTTTTGAAGAAGAATATCCTTAATAAAATAGAGTTTTTTTTATAGTATTTTTAGGTTGGTTAGTGGTTCAATGAAAATTGAGCCATTTTTTATTTCTTATAACCATAAGCACAATGTCTACATCCATTTTGGCAGCATTTTCCTTTCTGATAATGAAAAAATTCTGTAAAAACCCAATATCCATTCTCTATATAATAATGAATATGAGGAATAAATTCTGAAGGCGTTGTAGGCTGTGGATATTCATGATCTAATTCTACGTAGTAGTTTAGCTTTTCTAAACAAGAATTACACAAACATTTGTAATGTGTTTTCTTCAAAAATTCTTGTATTTCATCTTTCACAATAATAGTAGAACAAGCACAATTTTCTATATCGTTTACTTTACATTCTATTGTTTCGTTACAACGCGAACAACTTTCCATCATTTTATCTGATTATTTTTTTGAATTTTTAAAATACAAAAAACCTTAAAATTTATTAAATCTATCAACTATTTTCTTACAATTTTCATAAATAAATTAATTTTATTGAGACATAAAATAAATCATTTAAAAATAATGGATTTATTTTCAAAACATTAAGAAATTTGTACAAGAATAAAGGATAGACATAAATTATTCTTATTTAGTGTTTTTATAGTAGTTTTGATTGGTTAAAATCCTCGGAAATATTTCCAAGGATTTTTTTTTATTTTCTTAATCTATCGATTAATAAACCAATTACAAATCCTATTATTGATGGAGCAATCCAACCTAAATCATATTCAAAAAATGGAATCTTATTTAAATTTTTCATTGTTGAATCCTCTAATTCTATTAATAATTTTAATAAACCTAAAATTGCAATAATTGTAGAAGCTATCAATGCAAAAATGTAAGGAGTTTTACTCTTAACAAATTTTCCAAATACAACAATATAAATAACTAATGTAATTGTAATTGGATAAACAAAAGCTAAAGGCGGATATGCAAAATTTATGATTTCGTCTACTCCTTTTACAGATAATCCAAATGAAATAAGTGTACATAAAATAACTAATATTGTGTAGCTCAATTTTCCGTTTGTTAACTTACAAAAGAATGTTCCTACTGCAGAAGTTAATGCAATTGCTGTTGTTAAGCAGGCAAAAGCCATGCATAAAGCGATTGCTATTAAGCCATAATCTCCTAATGTATTTCTTGAAATTTCAATCAATAATTCGGCACGAGAAATAGATGAATCTGTAACTCCGGAAGTTGCACCTAAATAAATTAATCCTCCGTAAACGAATAACAAGCAAGTTGTAGATAAAATTCCTGATAAAATGACAATTTGTGATTTACTTTTTGAATCCTTGTAACCTTTACTTTGTGCAGCTGATATTATAATTCCTGCAAAAATAACAGAAGCTAAAACATCTAATGTCTGGTAACCTTCTACAAAACCTTTCGAAAAAGATTCAATTATTGTCAATTTCGAAGGAATAAAATCTGCAGTCGGATTTATTATTCCTACAGCAATCAATATCGTTAATAAAATTAATAAAACCGGCGTAAGATAATTCCCAATAACATCTACTACTTTTGAAGGTCGAATTGCTAAAATAAGTGTTACAGAAAAGAACAATAAAGAACCCCACAAAGGATTCATTTCAGGAAAAAATGGTTTTATACCAACTTCAAAAGTTGTTGCAGCAGTTCTTGGAATTGCGATTAAAGGCCCAATACAAATCATAATAATTGTTCCTAAAATTGCTGCTAAGTTTTTATTGACACGATTTCCTAAATCGTTGAAACTATCTCCAGAAAATACAACAGACAAAATTCCAGTAAATGGTAATAAAATTCCAGTCAAACCAAATGCTAACATTGCTATAAAATAATTAGAGCCAACTTCTACACCAATTAATGGAGGTAAAAGAAGATTTCCTGCTCCAAAAAACATCGCAAATAATGCGAATCCAAGTGTTAATATACTGGTTAACTTTTTAATATTCATCTACTTACTAATTACTTATTGTTTAAAAAAATGGTTTGCAAATTACTATAAATGCACTTTGAAGCCTTAAACTTAGTAGATTTATTCGATAAATACATCTCAGTTTTGCAAATTCGACAGTTTTGGATAATTATTTTTATATTTATTAAGATTTAAACTTCATATATTATGAATACTTTAATTATCTATATCGTCAAAACGTAATTGGTTCGATTTTTTATCAATTGAAATAAAACGATTGGTTGGTGAATAACCTTCTCCATTCGGTTGATAATATTCTCGCTTGTAAGAATACTGATCTTCATAATTCCAAACAATTTTTTCCCTTTATAACGATCTGGGTAAATTCTTTTTGTCGTTGAATAGTTAGAATAAGTAATAAAATTTGACGAAGTTTTTATCTCTTGAATTAATCTATTTTTATCTTGATTTGAGATTTCTAAAGTAAATGTGTGATAATAATCGCCAATTCCCCAATAAGACACATTTTTTGTCAACCTAAAATCATCATTTAGTTTAAAATCTAAATCTTCTACCAATTCGACTGCATCATTTTTAGAGAATAATTCATCTGAAAAAACTTCGGACAAAATATATGCAAGTAAAATTATTGAATAAATTACAGCAAAACATCTAGCATATTTTTGTTGAGAATATTCTTTTATCAATCTATAAATTACAAAACCAATTAATACAGGAGCTGACATCAATAGTATAATGATTACCAAATAAATATTATAAAAATTAATCCCATGTTGTATATTTTAATTTACCAGATAGAACATTGATTAAAATCAAATTGAAAAACGAAAAACTAATTGCTGTAAAAGGAAAATTATTTTTTATTAATTGGAATAATATAATTCCAAATACAATAAAAAGTGTAACAATTATAATTGTCCAGACAAAATCCAAGAAACAAAAATTTGATTTTAAGTAAACAATTGGTGCTGAAAAATCAATTTGAAAACATAGAATAGTAACAATTATATTGACAAAGAAATATCCAATAAATACAATTACATTTACGAATTCTAAAAACTCAAACTTTCTATAATCAGTCATTAAATAGTAATCTAAGTTAATCGTAACAAGCATTATACTCCAAAACAAATTTGTAGATCCAAATAATTGTTCTGTATTTTTTAATCCTGGTTTTCTGAATATATCATCGAAATTATTAATTTTCAATAAAGTGAAAACTCCAAACAAAATAACTGAGATAGAAATTAAATAAAGACTCACCGAAAAGACGAGTTTAACATTATCACCAATTAACTCAGAAAAGGAAATTGTCATCAGTGCAATACCGATGACAAAAATTCCTAAAAATAAGTGAGCAAATGTTATTTTATTTTGTTCCATTCGATGTTTTTAGAATAGTACATTAAGATTGCAACAATCATAAATAAACCTATACTTCCTGCTAATAAAGCATGTTCTTTGAGTTGTAAAATACTGTAAATAAACGCATATAAGAAAATTAACATTAACGTAATTTTGAATGTCAATCCAAATGATTTTAAGAAAGAATAAACGAAGAAACTAATTAATAATATGGTTGCGCCGGATGAAATAAAGTAAGCGAAATCAAATCCTAAATATTCTGATAGTGATAACAATAATACAAAGTTCACACAAATTGCAAACCCAACCAAAGCATATTGTACTAAATGAATGTTGAAATTATTTCGACTTTCAATAAAGAAAAATGCCACAAATGTTAATCCTATAAACAAAATCGCATATTTTGTAGAACGATACGTTTTGTCATAATGATCATTCATTTGGAGGAAGTTAACACCAAAACTATAATCAGAGAAATTAGAAGAATCTTTCCAAATCTGTCCTTGTAGCGGATTCTGTTGATATATAGACCATTTTACATTTGTTTTACCATTCTTTGTTTCTGGATCAGAATTAGGTAAAAAATTACCATCATATTTCAAATCTTTCCAATCCGTTGTCAAATTAACTTTTGTATTAATTGCTGATGGAATAATATTCAACATTTGTGAACCTTTCATCACCAAATTAATCGAAACTTGATTAAAATCAAATGTTAAAGGATCTATTTTCTGAGCCATCATTTGTACAGGAATTACTTTTTTGCTTTTTTCTGGCTCAGAATATTCATTGTTTTCTGCACCAACTTCTGACTGAATTTCTATTGGTGAAGTTGTATTATCCATCGTTAATGGATAATTCTTCCCATTAGACTGTACAACGACTTTGTTTTCATATCCTTTAGGATCAGAAATTCCGAAGATAATCCTAGTAGAAAGTATATTGTCTATTCCTATTTCGGCAAACATATCTGTATAATTCATAAATTTTGAATTGATATTTAGCTTAGAATTATAAACAACTGCTTCATAAATACTACGACTTTTTAGCTGTGTATCAATCGTTCCATTAATATTCAATTCATTTGCAGAAATATATTTTTTCATTTGCTGTTCTGTAACTTTCCCTTCTCCATTATTTACTTTTTCTACATAAGTAACCTCGATAAATGGTCCGTAAATAGTTTGTTTTCCACTCCATTTATCCGAAATCTCCTTAATTACTTTCTCTTTGTTTCCTTGTCGTTCCTCGATTAAGTTTAGAATAAAAGGAATCGGAATTAAAAGTCCTAAGACTAAAAGACAAACCATAAGACCTTTTACCATCGTTCTGTTTTGTAAATAAAATGATTGATTTTCAGTTTGATAATCATTTTCTAAATCATTGTTTTCCATAAGTTTGATTTTTATTAATTTATTTTAAAAGTACTTTGTATTTCAAAGTTTAAAAACAAAAAAAATTATTTTATATTTTTTATTAATTTTTCTAAATAGTTCAAATGCTCTTGAAATGCTTGTTTTCCGAGAGCTGTTATAGCATAAGTTGTGTTCGTCTTACGACCAATAAATCCTTTATGCACAGTTATATAATCGTTTTCTTCTAAGTTTTTTAGATGTGAAGCCAAATTACCATCAGTTAAATCTAAAAAGTCTTTCAAATCTTTAAAAGAAATCTCTTCATTCATCACCAAAGCACTCATAATTCCAACACGAATACGATTATCAAAAACTTTGTTTAATTTATTAAGATTAAAATCCATGTTGCAAATTTAAGCTTTGTAATCATATTTACGTACCATCCAAATCCCAAAAATAAAATGTAAAAGTCCGAATCCTACAAACCAAAACAATAAACCATTGAAAATAAAATAGAAAGCTAATAATCCTAATACTATTTCACAAATTGCTAAATATTTTATCTCTGCAATTGTATCGCGTTCCACTGTGTATAGAGCCAAACCGTAAAACATAAGAGTTGCTGGAGCTACATAAGCAAAACTAAAATTATTGATGAATATTAAACTCAATAAGCCTCCGATGATTAGAACAAAGAAAAATTTAGATAAAATTCTTTTCGTAAGTGGATTGATAAATTTAAAGCCATCTTTTGCTGATTTTTTATTAATAAAAAAGAAACCTCCAATACAAGCTGTAATCAAAGTTAAAATTCCTAAAATGAACAATTTTATTTCTAAATCCTTCATCAAAATAGGCATCGATGTTTCGTTATACTCTACTTGTAGTGCATTTTTCGAAATCAAAACATAGGCAATAGAAGCAGAAATCATTCCCACTACTCCAACCCAAGCTCCGCTCCATCCACTAATACTCGTGAATTTTGATGTACGTTGCATCATTGTTTTGATTTCGTTTAAACTTTCTATAGGATTATTTTCGTTCATATTAAAAGTACTTTGAAATACAAAGTTAGTGTAAAAAATGATTCCGCAAAATATTTTTCAAAAAAAAATCCAATTCCGTAAGAAATTGGATTTTAAAATATAATGAATAAAATTTATTCTTAAGGATTTGTAGACCATAAAGATGCTGATGCTAACATCGCGCGTTTGTCTAATTTTAATAGGTCAACAACTAGCTGAGCAAAATCTTCTGGTTGAAGCACTTTTTCTGGATTTCCGTCTGTAATTTTCAAAACATCTTTCGACATTTCTGATGCAATTGTACTTGGTGTTAAGGTTGTTACTCGAATGTTTTTCTTTCTCAATTCAAACATCAACGATTCTGATAAACCAATTAATCCCGCTTTTGATGCTGAATATGCAGAAGTAACTGCATTTCCTTTTAATCCCGCAGTAGAAGAAACATTGATGATATCACCGCTTCCTAACTCTATCATTGAAGGAATAACAGCTCTAGAAACATAATATGGTCCAAATAAGTTAGTACGCACAATATCTTCCCAATCGTTTTCTGGCATTTCTAAAAAACCTCCGAAAGCTGCAATACCCGCATTATTAATTAAAATATCAAATGCTCCGAAACTTTCAATTAATCGTTCTAATTGCATTTTTACTTCAACTTTTTCGGCAACATTAAAAATAGAATACTCCGCTTTTACTCCAAAGCTTTTTATCTCCTCTACTGTTTCTTCTAATGCTTTTTTATTTCGTCCTGTAATAGCAACATTTACACCTTCATTTGCTAAAGCTAAAGCTGTAGCTTTCCCTAAACCTCTACTTCCTCCTGTTATTAAAGCATTTTTCCCTTTTAAATCTTGCATAATTATTTTATAATTAGAGTTTTACAATTTATTTTTTAATATATTTCCTTATTATTTTCTACAAAGATAATCAACATAGATTTGTCGTTGAAAATATTTTTTATCTACCTATTTATGAGTATTTTTACACTTTAATACACACTATATAGAATGATTACATCTTTATTTTTTACTCTACTATTTATCAATTTCCTTTCATTTTTTCTGTTTAAAATAGATAAACGGAATTCTATTCTAAAAAAAAGACGTATCTCTGAATTTACACTTTGTTTTGTAACGCTTATTGGTGGAACTGTTGGCTCTCTTATGTCGATGCAAATTTACAGACACAAAACAAAAAAGACATCTTTTATTCTAAAAATACTTTTCATCGTAGCATTACAATGTTGTACTCTATTTATTTTGGCTGATAAGATTTAATAAATTTAAAGTCTAAACCTACGATTGTCTTTTTTCTCAGCTTGTTGCTTCTTTTGATTCAATCGCTTTTGTTGTGAAGCTTTCGTAGGTTTTGTTTTTCTCCTAAACTTTGGAATATGCAAAGATTTTTCGACCAATTCTAACATTTTCTTTGTTGCTGATTCTTTATTCTCCAACTGAGAACGAGATTCTTGAGAAGTAATCTGTAAAAAACCTTCAGCATTTATCTTATTTTTTAGTTTTTCGATGATTAATGCTTTTTCTTCTTCAGAAAAAAATTGAGATGTTTCAACCTTCCATTTAGCTAAAACCATTGTTTCGACTTTATTTACATTTTGTCCTCCAGCTCCACTACTTCTTGCAGTTTTATAAATTATTTCAGAAGAAAAATTTTTCATTAATTCGCTTTTTTATTAAATAGAATATGAGAAATCAAACAGATTAATGTAAAAAATAACCCAACAGCAACTACTCCATTCCATTGAAATTTGTCCCAAGCATTTGCAGCAATAAATGTTCCTAAAGAACCACCAATAAAATAACTCGTCATATAAACAGTGTTTACTCTATTTCCTGCTTTTGCATCTAATCCAAATATAATTGTTTGATTGGAAACGTGCATTGCTTGCAAACCTAAATCTATTAATATCACGCCAATGATTAATCCCCAATATGTATAACCAAATTCATAGAAAAATCCCCATGAAATGAGCATAATGATGATTGAGTAAAAGATAATTTTAGAAGTTGATAAAACTTTAGAAATCTTTCCGACCATAGCTGCTGCTAATGCTCCTACAGCACCAATTAATCCAAATGCACCAGCTACATCACTTCCGACAAAAAAAGGTGGTTCTTCTAAATGAAAAACCAATGTTGTCCAAAAAGCACTAAATGCTGCAAAACCTACTGCTCCACGAAAAGCTGCTAATCTTAATTGAGGTTGCGTTTTTACTAAACCTACAATTGATTTCATCAAACTACTATAAGTTCCTTTGAAATTTGGTTGTATTTCTGGTAAAAATAGGTAGATAAAAATCCACAACACAAACATTAAAATTGCGCCAATTAAATAAACTTCTCGCCATCCTAAATATTCTCCAACAAAACCACTAAAAACACGAGAAAGTAAAATACCTACAAGCAAACCGCTCATAACCATTCCTACTGATTGTGCTTTATTTTTAGGTTCGGCTAATTCTGAAGCCATTGGGACAAAAACTTGTGGAATAACTGAGGTAAAACCAATTAGAAAACTTAATGGAAAAAGCCAACTTACAGATGGAGCAAAATACATTCCTAAAAGAGCTGCGATAATAAAAACAAAATCAATTAAGATCATTCGTTTTCTCTTCAACAAATCGCCTAAAGGAATAATAAATAGCAATCCAGCTGCATATCCAATTTGAGTTAACATTGCAATGTTAGATACCTTACTTTCAGAAACATTAAAATCTTTTGCAATTAATGATAATAATGGTTGATTATAATAATTATTAGCAACGACCAAACCACTCCCGATAATCATTATCCATAAAATAATCGGAGTTAATTTTGGTTTAACTTGTAAATTTTCCATTCTAATAATCGCTCGCTTCCGTAAGAAGTTTTATATCATCATGAGAAAGCTGAACATTTACTGCTTCTACAAAAGCATCAATATGTTGTTCTTTAGTTGCACTCGCAATAGGAGCTACAATAGTTTTTTGTTCTAATAACCAAGCTAAAGCAACCGCAGAATAAGAAATATTGTGTTGATTAGAAACTGTATTTAAAGCATCAAGAATACGATATCCTCTTTCATTTAAGTATTTTTTTATTCCATCACCACGTAAGCTTTTCTGTAAATCTTCTTCTCCTTTATATTTCCCTGATAGAAAACCACTTGCTAAACTATAATATGGTATTACAGCAAGGTTATATTTCTCAGCAACCGGTTGCAAAAATTCTTCGAAATGTTGACGATCGTATAAATTATATTCGGGTTGCAAGGTTTTATATTGTGGTAAATTATAAAGATTTGATTTCTCCAAAGATTCTATCAATCGCTCAGAAGAAAAATTAGAAGCTCCAATAAAACGAACCTTACCTTCTTTTATTAATTGGTTATAAGCAGATAATGTTTCTTCTACAGGCGTATTAACATCATCATAATGCGTTTGATACAAATCAATATAATCAGTCTGTAAACGAGTAAGAGAATCATCAATTTCTTTTAAGATATGAGCCTTAGTCGTATTCGGCTTATCTTGAACTATATTTCGTCCGCCTACTTTTGTAGCTAAAACTATTTGATCTCTTTTTCCTCGCGATTTTAACCAATTTCCGATAATTTTTTCTGATTCTGTTCCAACATTACCAGGAACCCAATGAGAATAATTATTAGAAGTATCAATGGCATTAAATCCTCTATCTAAAAAAGCATCTAATATTTTAAAAGATTCTTCTTCATTCAATGTCCAACCAAAAACATTTCCTCCGAAAAAAATTGGTTTTATCTGTAAATCTGTATTTCCTAATTGTACACTTTTCATAAGAATCAAAGATAAAAAAAAAGCTACTTTTCAGTAGCTTCTTTCTTGTAAAATTTTTTGACTCACACGTCGAAAAATGTAACTTTTAAGATACTTATAGTGTCTTCATAGGTTTAGAAAACGAAGTATCTAAGTTTAATACTTAGTTTGAAATCGATAAACAAATTTAATCATCACATAACATTTATCATAAAAACACATTCCTAACTTAGTGAACTATCGTTTTAACAAGGTGAAATTTGAATATATTCAAGTAAAATACTTTATTGAATGTTTAAAATCATTTTAACAACTGTTCCATTTTTATGAAAATCAATAAATATATTTTTTTCAGAATTTTGATTCAAAAGATGTAATCTTTCTTCTATAATTTTTAGCGCTTTAGATTCATAGATTTTACTAGTTTTAGTATTCCTATTACTTCCATTTCCATTATCTTCGATAATTAGTTGTAAGTAATTGTTTTCCAAAAGTAGAGTTAGTTTTATTTTTGGTTCTAAATTATTTTTATCAAAAGCATGAACAAATGCGTTTTCAATTATTGGTTGAATTAGCATTGGTGGAATCTTTATTTTATAAATATCCAATTGATCATCTAGTTCAATTTCAAATAAAATTTTGTTTTGCCATCTAAAATTTTCAACTTCTACATACAATTTCAAAAAATCAATTTCATCATTTAAACTAATTTCATCTTTGGTTGACAAGTTTAACATTTGACGAATTAAATGAGAAAATCTTCCAAGAGAATTTAGCGCATTATCAATATCATTATCCAAAATATAAAACTGAATAGAATTGAGAACATTGAAAATAAAATGAGGATTCATTTGCGATTGCAATGCTGTTAACTTAGTTTCCGTCAATTGACGTTCTAATTGTAATCGCTTATTTTCTTGTTGATTAATCTCGTTTAATTGATTTATTTTTAATTGATTAAATTTATTTAAAGTTCTGATTTTATTCGAATTGTACTTGTAAATAATCAACCCACAAACAAAAACTGAAATTAAAATAAAATAAATATTCAAATAAAAAGGTTCGGCTATATCCAAAGATAGAAGATTTACTACCTGTTTTTCGCCATTATTCGTATCGGTTATTTCTAATTGAATTTTATATTTTCCATAACGTAAATTCCCTAAAAAAATGGTTTCTTCAGTAAAATATTCATTCCAATTTTCTTCAGGATTAATCCGATATCTGTATTTATAATTTTCAGGAAAATTTGCATCTACAATAGAAAAGTTTACAACTAAATTATTCTCATCATTCTTTAATTTCAAATCTTTATCAATTAAATCGAACCACGCAAATTTTTCATCGCCAAACGCAGTATCGTTTATTTTAAGATTTGTAATTAAAACTTTTTTTGGATGATTTGGTTGATGCAATAGATTATTCAAATCTAATTTATAATATCCATTTTCAACACCAAGAAAAACAGTTTTTCCATCGAAAGCAGAGGAATGTATATCCTTATTTACAAAACCTTGTCCGTTACTTATTGTATAAATTTTATCATTGTTAAAAACCAATAAATTTCGATTTGTTCCAATAAAAATACTTTCTCCAAAAATATCGATAGAACTTATATTTTCTCCTCCAATATCGCGAATATTGATTATTCTTTTGGTGATTAATTCATCTCCGTTTATCTGTAAAATGTACACTTTTGCAAACTCAGTTGCAACGATTATTTGATTATTTCCTATACATTTTATCATTTTCAACTTCGTTTCCTTGAATTGATTATTCTGCAAATAAGAAATGAATTTTCCGTTCTCATATTTAAACAAACCATCTAAAGAAGAACCGAAAAAAACGGCATTTTTATTCTGCGAAATTGAAACAACATCTTTCGGAACATTTCCTTGTGCAGCAGAAAATGATTTGTATTTTATGTTTTTTAAATCATCAAAAATTAAAATTCCTCCAGAAGGATTTGTTTGAATAAACTGATTATTGAAATAAGTAAATCGGTTTGTTTTATTTGGAAGATAATGCGTGAAATTCCCTTCAAAATCTAATTCAAAAAGCCCTAAATTAGTGGCAATTAAGAAGGATTCGTTGTGAATTATAATTTTATAAAATCGAAGATTTTTAGCTTTTAAATCATAATCTATTTCGGAAAAATCTTTGTTCGATTGATTCAGAAAATTTCTATATTTTTCTTTATTTTGAAGCATATAAGTATAGAAATCATCCTTTTTTGCTATTTTTTTGAATTCATTATTTTCTTTAAGATAAAGTCCTTCTGGCGTTAAAAAATAGGGAACATTTTTTATTTTGAGTATTTCTATAATTCTTTTATTATCAATTGCCGAAAAATCTAAAAAATGATTGAAATGAACTTCAAAAAGTCCTTTATCTAAAGTTCCGACATAAATTAAATCATCTGTTTTGCTGTTAAAAATTCGATAAGGATAATCGGAAGTTATCTTGAATTTTTGCGTTTGATCATTTATTCCGTTAGTTGTAATTTCCGAAACGATTCCATTGCCAGAACCTATATCATTCCCAACTATAAGTAAAGAATTTCTTTTTTTAGAAAAATTATGATTTCGAATAATTGGCAAATCGGAGGTTACATAATTTGATTTTTGGTTAAAGAAATCATTTAATGAAATTTTTTTGAGTCCTTTTGAAGAAGAAAAATATATATTTTTATGATAAACGAAACTATAATTTATTTTATCAAATGGGCTGATTAATTTTAGTTTTGAAGGTGTAACTTCATAAATTCCATGATCAATCGTTGTGACATATATTTTATTTTGATAGTCAAAAAAAGAAACGGCTTCGAAAACAATATTATTATTTTTCTCAAATGAAGGATTATATATTTTGTTTGATTTCGGATCAATAATAGAAACTCCTCCTTGAGTTGCAACATATATTAAATCATTAATATAAAACAAATTACGAACTCTATCCGAAACTAAACCTTTATGTGTATTTATTTGTTCGAAATCTTGACCTGAAAATTTTAAAATTCCTTCGCCATAACTCCCAAACCAAATATTATGCTCTTTATCTTCTATGATTGACCAAATATTATTGTACTGAACTTTCTCAAAACGTTTTAGTATTTTGAAGTTATTCATATCTTTTACAAAAACGCCATAACGAGTTCCTACCCAAACAAAATTTCTTGAATCTTTATAGATGCTCAAAATTTCATTAGCTGGTAAACCGTTTTCGTAAGTGTATTGTTTTGTTAAAACAAATTGTGCGAAAAGTTGATTTGAGTAAAGAATAAAAAGAATGAATAATACCGATTTACGAAACCACATTCGATAGAATTTTATAACCCAATGATGTGACAGGAAGATTTGTTTCTCCTCCTTTTGGCGAACAGTTTAAGATTAATTGATTATTTCGTTTATCAATTTTTTTTGCAAAATTTATATTCACCAAATACGAACGATTTACTCTAAAAAAATTTGTTTGATTGATTAGATTCTCAACTTCTTTCAATGTTTTTGTTATCATAAAAACATCATCTTTGGTATAAATTGTACAATAACAATCATCTGCTTTGCAATAAATGATTTCATCAATTTTTAGAACCAAAACTTCAGTTATTGAAGGAATAAAAATTATTCCGTGTTCATTTTTAAAAATTTCCTTTAAATTTTCAGTCTCTAATTCTTCTTCTGCATCTTCTTTTATCAGTTCAATTTTGTTAGTTTTATTCTGATTATTTTTTCGTAATTCAAAACGATTGATAAGAATTTTAAGATCAGAAATAGAAATTGGTTTCATCAAATATCCCAAACATCCCCATTGGTTAACTGCTTGCAAAATATAATCTGAATGGGCGGTTGTGAAAATCACGTCAAAAGAAATATCTTCAAAGTAATCAAATAATTTGAAACCAAATTCTTCTGGCATTTGAATATCTAAAAAAACAATATCAGGTAGATTTTCCTTTATCTTTTCCACTCCTTCTTTTACAGAACTTGCTGTTTCTATGGAACTAAAAAAATCGGGTATTGCACGTTCTATAATTTTTTTTAATCCTTGTTGAGCATAGTGTTCATCATCAATAATAAGAGCTTTATAATTGTCCATTTTGGCGTATTTACTACAAATATAAAATAAAAAAGGATGCCCTATACGAACATCCTTTTATTATAATTAAAGTGTTATTTTATACTCTTTTACTTTTTAATTGTAAGAAAATCGCTGCGATTATAGATCCAACAGATGCCATGATAAAACCAACCCACAATTGTGAATTGAAACCTAATCCCATCGCGATTGGAATTCCTCCTAAAAATGCACCTAAAGCATTTCCTACATTAAAACTTGCTTGACCAGCTGCAGCAGCTAAAGTTTCGGAACCTTTTCCGTTATTAATCAACATCATTTGGATTGGTGAACCAATTGTGAAAGCAATTAATCCTGTTATAAATGACATTATATAAGCCATTTCTTGGATGTGCGAAGTGAAATAAACTATCACTAAACAAATTGCCATAGAAGCAAATGAGATAATTGCTGCTTTATTTGGAGACATTGTATCAGCTAATTTTCCTCCGATAAAATTTCCTACAAACATTCCTAAACCAATCAATGTCATAATAATTGGAACTTTTGTTTTTGGTAAATCTGCCACATTTGTCATTAATGGAGAAATATAACTTATCCACGCAAATAAGCCTGATGTCCCAATAGATATCATCACAATTAATACCCAAGCTTCCCATTTTTTGAAAAAACTTAATTGTTCCACCAAACTTCCTTTATTGGTATTTTTCACATTTGGAACCCAAAGAGAAATGGCTAACATTGTGATTAATCCTAAACTTGCTATAATCCCGAATGTTAATCGCCACGAAAATAATTGTCCCAATTTTGTTCCTAATGGAACTCCGACCAAATTAGCGAACGTTAATCCTGCAAACATAATAGAAATGGCTTGAGCTTCTTTTCCTTTTGTTGCTAATTGTGCTGCAACAACAGAACCTACACCAAAAAAAGCTCCGTGTGGTAAACCAGACATAAAACGAGCAATTAATAAGGTATTATAACTTGGTGCAATTACAAATAATGAATTAAAAATTGTAAACAATAACATAAAAAAGATCAATACTTTTTTAGGAGAATATTTGCTTGTAGCCATGATTAATGTTGGAGCGCCAACCATTACACCCATTGCATAGATTGATATAAAATTCCCTGCTGTTGGAATTGAAACATTCAAATCTTTTGCAAAATCTTCTAAAACTCCCATCATCGAAAATTCCGTCATTCCGATGGCTAAACCTCCCATTGCTAAGGCAAGTAAACTCTTTTTTACCATTTATTCTTTTATTCTTCGTATAATTCAATCGGCAAACCATCTGGATCTTCAAAAAAAGTAAACTTCTTTTGCGTATATTCATCCACTCGAATTGGCTCTACCGCTATATTCAACTGCATTAACTTCTCTACTTCTTTTTCTATATTATCCACTGCAAAAGCAATATGTCTCAAACCAGAAGCTTCTGGACGAGAAACACGTTTTGGTGGATTTAGAAAAGAAAATAATTCGACGCAGTAATAATTTTGCAAAGCTAAATCTAATTTATAAGAATCACGTTCTTTTCTGTAAACTTCTTGCACAATTTCGAAACCTAAAATTTTTGTATAAAATTCTTTCGACTTTTGATAATCCGAACAAATAATTGCGATATGATGTATTTTTTTTAATGCTAACATATTTTATGCATAATGATTATTTTTTGCTCTTTCGTATTGTGGCAACCATTTTATATCTTCATTCAACTCTTTTGCAGCACGCAGTGCAAAATAAGGATCACGTAATAATTCTCGCGCTATAAAAATTAAATCGGCTTCATTATTTTGAAGAATTTCTTCAGCTTGTTTTGGTTCAAAAATAAGTCCAACAGCTCCTGTAATTATATCAACTTGATTTTTGATTTCATTCGCAAATGGAACTTGATAATTTTTTTTGACATCAATTTCTTGGAAACTAACTCCTCCTCCAGAAGAAACATCAACCACTTCTACTCCATTATCTTTTAGAATTTTACATAATTTGATTGTTTCTTCTAAATTCCAACCATTTTCTGCCCAATCTGTCGCGGATAAACGAATCCAAAGTGATTGAGTTGTAATATATTTTTTCATTTCTTCAACAATTTCCAAAACAAAACGAATTCTATTCTCGAAACTGCCTCCATATTCATCTGCTCTATGATTAATTAAAGGAGATAAAAATTGATGAACCAAATATCCGTGAGCTCCATGAATTTCTAAAATTTCAAAACCAGATTTTATTGCACGTTCCGTTGCTTTTCCCCAATCTGTTATTAAACATTTAATTTCAGGAATAGTTAATTCGTGTGGAATTTCGTCAGATTCATTAAAAGGTAAATTAGAACTCGAAACTGTTTTCCAGCCATTTTTTTCTGTAGATGCTATATGATGATTTCCCAACCAAGGTTTTTCTGTACTTCCTTTTCGTCCAGCATGAGCCAATTGTATACCAGGAACGCAATTATATTTCTTAATCTCAAAAGTTAATTTCTTATAAGCTTCTATATGTTCATCTTTCCAAATCCCCAAATCGCCATTCGAAATTCTTCCTTCTGGAACAATTGCTGTAGCTTCTAGAACAATTGCTGCAACATTTCCTACAGCACGAGAAACATAATGTTGAAGATGCCAATCATTAGGAAATCCATCTTCCGAAGAATATTGACACATTGGCGACATAATGATTCTATTTTTTAACGAAATAGAATCATTTATTTTTATTGATTCGAATAATTTGCTCATTACTTCTCTATTTAATTAATATGTAATAAAAGTCGTAAATATCATTGATATTAGGGGCTAAATGAAAAGTATACCTAAAATAAAGGCTTTAATTAAAAATAAATTGAATTTTGCGTGATTTGGTTTGAATTGAAATTAACAAAAATTAAACCTGTGAAGTTTATAAGTTTAATTTTTGCGCTTCTTTGGCTGTTCCAATTCAATTAAACGAGCTTCTAAATCATTCATACGATCATAAATGGTCGCTGGGTCTGGAATGTTGAACGACAAATAAAGTTTAACCTCCCAGACCTCTTTTATTTCTTCAGGGGTGAAAGTCTTAGTTGCATAGATTCTGTTATCAGATTTCAAAAGAACATTACCATACTTCTCAATACGATTCAACGCTCTTTTTACTAAAATACCTTCATACTCAAACGATTGTATAACAAAAATGTAAACTCTACCATCTTTTATATCCTCGTTCCAATTCTCTTTCCACTCACCTACAACATACGATTGATTCTGTATTGTTGGCTCCATAGAATCTCCTGCAACTTGGAACATACGAAATGTACCATTACTTATATTAGGTAAATTATAAGTAGGTAAACTCTTTATAAATGTAGTATCTCCATAACCTGTAAGATAACCAGCAGCTGCTTTATTAGGTACTAAAACAACATTATCCCTCCCTTGCTTATCTACTGTTACAACTTTTGGTGTATGGAAGTAATTTTCTTTTGGTTCTTTTGAAAGAGTAACATTTTTTGCACTTTTCGTTTCTTCTGAAAATGTTACACTATTTGTTACACTATTGTTATGTAACAAATTTTGCACATTTCGTTTTAAAAAGTTTTTATCTCCAGTTAATAAAAATTCCCCCGAAACTAATACGCATTTTGCGTAAAGCAAATCTATGTCAAACGTATTTCTACTATACCAAGAAGACAAAGTTTGTGGCTTAATTCCTAAGAATTTAGCAAACTCAGTATCTGTACTAAAGCCATACAGTTCTTTTATAGTGTTTAAAATGAATCGTTTATCAATATTTTTACTCATTTTGCGTAAATATTTACTCGTTTTGTTGTTTTGTTACGCATTTTGCGTATATTTGTCCTGTTAGAACATCACAAAAGTAAGCAAAATAATTAAATATGAGCAGTATAATAAAAAATGCACGAAGTAATAAGATTTGGTATCAATTACATAAGGCGACAGGATTTAGTTCTTCTTACTGCAAAAAAGTAGTAACTGGAGATCGAGAAAAAAAATCAAAAGGAGCAAAAATGATTCTTAAAAAATTTAATGAAATAGCAGAAATACTTGAACCATGCAACAATTAAATATAGAATTAGTATTAAAAGATTTCTTTAAAGAATTAGTAAAAGAAATTAACAACGAAAAATAATCATCCTGATTGGCAAACTCCAAGGTTCGAGTCCTTGGCAGGAACAAAGTTTAAATCAAACTTATCAAAATGAATTTACTGAATAACGACATAATCATACGCAGATATAAAGATGAGGAGAGCCTTTGGGTTTCTCAACGTTTTGTAATGCAAGTTTGTCAAATATCAGAAGGACATTTTAGAAGAAATAGAACATTATTTAAAGATTCAATTGCTAAAGGTTACAAATACGGCGATTATTTACCTGACACAGGCAAAGCTTGGCGTTGGGCAAAAGTAAAAGGTCAATTTTATTATGATTATGATAGAATTGCTGACCGCAAGCCAACACACTACAGAAGTAAATTAGGCACAAAGCATGAGCTTTTACAAGCGTATGAAGCTCTGCTAAGTGCTAATAAAAGTAATAAACAAGATTTAGTTACGAATAATATTATAGGACAAGTAGCATTATCAGTTAATAATAATGATGTTCTTTACTATATGTACGATTCTCCTGTAACGTTTACACGTAAACAGGCAGAACAAATGGCTACAGCTGAGGCTTGGTGTATTTGGATGACTAAACAAATGGAAAATGATAATTTCAAATTACTTGGAATAACGAAAAAACAAGATTTCTTTACTATTTGTACAGAGATTTTATCACCTTTAAATCTTGAAGGTTTTAAAATTAGTTCAGCAGAATACTTACGTAATACTGTTTTGTACAAATTCCCGAAAGAGAATATTTTGGAACAATTGAATTTCTTTATTTCAGATAAATACGGAAATCAAAATGCTTTAGTAGTTGGTAAATATCCAATTTTCAGCGAAGAAACAGGCGAAATATTCCAGTTTGATATTCATCAAGCGATCATGTTTAATTTATACATGAATCCTGGTTCTGCATCAAAAGAATATTTACACTCTCTTTGGGAGGATAAATATTGCAATGACATTGTAGAATTTGGAATGCAACCTGTTGCTTATCGTACATTTTGCCACCACTTATCACGCTTTAATAACGAAATAAAAACAGCAAGAGAACGACACGGTGTAGAACATTATAAAAAGAATGTTCAAACCTATGTAACTGCTGAAAAGCTGAAATATTCACACTCTTTATTTTGTGCCGATGGTTCAGGAACTATTAACTACTCTTATGTAGATAAAAAAGGAAAACAAAACACGATGAAATTATACGTCATCTTAATTACAGATGTTGCAAGTAAAAAAATTGTGGGTTGGGCTCCATCAATAAAAGGTTCGCACAAAGAAACTCCTCAAATGACAATTGAAGCTGTGAAAATGGCGATTGAAAATACAGGAAGTCAAACAATGTTTGAGTTTATTTCAGATAACCACGGAGCATTTACATCTGCTGAAAGTAAAAGTTTCTTGAATATGGTATTTAACCGAGTTAGAACCATAGAAGCTGGTAACTCACAAGCTAATCCAGCAGAAACGCAGTTTAGATTGTTTAAACGTAGTTTAAAAGATATTAATTCTTTTATATCTACTTCTTGGAATGCAGGAATAGAAGGACAAGCAAACGCTGATTATATAAAGGTTGATGATTTACCAAGTTATGAGGATGCTTGTATTTTAATGCACAATCTTATTAAGCGTTGGAATGACACAAAATTGAGGGATCAAGTTTCACCAAATGAAAGATATGCGCACAACATTCACCCAAATTGTCAACCTATTAGCGATACAGTATTAAGATACTTATTTGCAAATCGTACTGAAGTTGATTTGCGTTACATGAGAGGATTTGTAAATGTTTACAAAACAAAAGGCTACAACGAATCTAAAGTGTATCAGTTCGAAATTCCAAATTATGGTGCTGATGGTACTGAGCAAATAGCAAAAGCATTAGGTTATACAAATAATGCAAAAGTAAAAGTGATTTGGGACGAAAATGCAGCCGATTTATACACGTTGGATGGTAAATACATTATGACTTGTTTACCAGCGATGAAATCAGTTCAATCTCATGCAGAATTAACAGATGAATTTGCAAATGGTTTAGATCATCAATTAGGACGAAAAAAATCACAAACAAAAGCAATAGATGAGTTTGAAATGGCTTTAAATGATGCTTTTCAAGAGTTAGGCTATAGCCAATCAATGGCATTTGGTGGAAATAAAGAAAGTTACAACGGCTCTCAAATCGAAACAGAAACGAAAAAAATCAATAATAAACAAACTAAAACCAAACAGCGAGTTGACCGCGACTTCAACGAAAGCGAATGGTCTTAGTTAAATCTTTAATAAGTATGACAAATTTAACACAAATTCAGAGAACAACCGACATTCCACAAGCAATGCAACGCTTTTTGGACGAAAGAGGTGTAAAACAGCCTGAAATCGTAAAATTATCAGGTGTAAACAAAGCCACAGTTAATTTAATTTCTCGTGGTATTGAATTCAACGGAAATACTCGTATTTCTGATAAATACTATAAACAAATTGCGAATGCAATTGGGTTGAAGTTAGAAAAAGCCTATTGGCAACACTTTAATACGTTCAATTTTAAACAAGCGATTTTAACGTTTGAAAATGCTCGTAAAAACAAAGAACGTCGAGGTATTGATGGTAATACAGGTCTTGGAAAAACGTACGCTGCAACTGCTTTCAAAAAGAAATATCCAGCAATTGTAACCTTAGTAAAATGTGATGAAATTGCTAATACAAAAGAGTTTGTTATCTCAATTGCAGAACAATTAGAACTACCAACTTTTGGAACAAAACACAAAATTTTGAAAGCAGTTGTTGAGAAATTAAAATCGAAAGATGAAGCATTCTTGATGATTGATGAGTTTGAGAATTCAAAAAAAGGAATTATCCCTGTAATTAAGTATTTGGCAGATGAATTAGAAGGAGTTGTTCCAATCGTTGTTCTTGGGATTGATGTTGAAAAGATGCTCTCTACTGCAGCTAAAAAAGAAAAACAAGGATTCATACAGGTAAATCGTCGTTGGTCTTTCGGTTGGACTTTCTTTTCGTCTGAAATAGCAGAAGACATCACAAAAATATGTGAAATGGTAGGTATCGAGCGTAAAACAGTCATCAATTGGCTTACTGCTCGTGTAAAAGACTTTGGTTCGTTACAGAATATTATAACTACTGCTTTGATAGAAAGTGAAAAAAGTGAGGAACCAATTACAACAGAAATGCTTAACGAATTATTTGCTAATTAATGAAAACGAATGTAAACAATCGCTATTACTGTTTTCGCAAATTGGATGAATCCATTCGCAGAACCAAACCGAAATCGAGAACAATATTTATTCCGATGGGTGCTGAACTTAATTGCAAATATGCAATCAGATTACGAGACGTTTACAGATTTAATGTACAATTTGAAATACCAACAAACTAATATGGGAACATTTTATTTATCTAAAATGATGCTTGTTTATCGCAACGAAAAAGGCAGAATTACAAAAGTTTATACAGGACAATTTGCTTTTGATATGATTGGCGAAGAGCCAGTAAATGTAGAAAAATAACAATAGAATAAAACAAGCGGGATAAAACCCGCTTTTGGTGGTAAAAACAATAAAATAACAGTATGGAAGCATCAATAATGAACAAGCCAGCAAGTGAAATGTCAGTAGACGAATTATTGGCATTGGCAAACCAAAAGCAAGAAGCTGAATTGAAACAAGCAAAACAACGTAAAGACGCTTATTTCACGGATAAAAACAACTTTCTGAATGACGTTGTAACAAAATATCAAGAAGTACAAGACATTTTAAGAGGTCTTAAAAAAGAAGCTGTAACACACGCTGAAAACTTCAACCGTTTGATGTACGAAATCGAGAACAAAGCTGTAAAAGATGCAAAATCTTTCAAATTAGAAAATGAATGTGTACGTCTTGTTGTTGAAGAAAAGGAATTTTTTTCATTTACAGATGAAGCAATTGTACACATTAACTCTATTCGTGACATTTTCCGTAAAAAGTTCGAAGGAAGAAACAAAGCATTTTACAACCTTTTAGATGGTATTCTGATGAAAAACTCAAAAGGGGAATATGATCCAAAATTGTTGACAAAAGCACGCAAACAAGTGAAAGAAATCGGAGACGAAGAGTTGATTTCTGAATTTGATAAACTAACAGATTGTCAAAAAGTAGTTGGTTCTGCTAAGTATATCAGAGTTTACACAAAAGATGAAGAAACAAAGAAATGGAATGACATTTCTCTAAACTTCTCAAGTCTATGATAATTAATGTTTTATTTGGATTGTTTGCATTTGTAATGCTAACAATACTTGGAGTAGTTCTTTATTTTTCTAACAAAGCAAATGACAAAATATGAGTGTTGAAATTACAAAAGTATCAAGCGAAATGTACATCGTCAATGGAAAATCAATGTTATTGGAAAACTTAAGATGGAAACCTCAAATTGAATGTTTGACAATTGATGAAGAAATTGCATTTAAACAGCGTTTAAACGCTGATTTATTCAACGAAAAGAATATAAACTATGCCACTATCGGAAATATACGTTATCGACGATCTGACAAATGAAAAAATAAAGTTTGATTCGATGAAGGAGGTTGCAATTTTCATTAGTGAGTTATTAGAAACTGAAGTTGATATGAGAATCCTTTACCGTAACAAATCACGTAAAAACAGAGCTTACAGACGTTTTTATATCACCGAGAATGAAAACTTTAAACCTCGATTTTTTGCATCATCACAGTTGAGAAAAAATAATAATACGGAATTTAAATCAAGTTTAAACGAACGTCAAAACCAAAAATGGTTCTCTAAAAAAACAAGAATCATCAAATCCTGATCGGCAAACTCCGAGGTTCGAGTCCTCGGCAGGAACAATCAAAACCAAATAAATTATGTTTAACACTTATGAATATCAAATGAATTTGAGAGACAAACGGAGTATTGTTTTAACGATTGCGACAAGAACAGGTATCAAAGATGCTGATTGTTGGATTAAGTTTAATAATTGGATGCTGAACTGTAGTGTGCTAAAAAAAGAATTGCACAAATATAATTCGGATGAATTGGATAAACTTATCAAACAATTCAGAGGATTAGAAGCTAATTATTGCAAATCAGCAACAAAAACAGGAACTAAAGCATGGATGCACAAAAATAAGTTCCAACCATTAAGTCAAAATTAAAAAAGACTTGAGACGCAACATATCCCAAGCCCCATTGACCACGGCAAAGATATTTTAAAAAACGTCTTATACAATGGCATATAATCGCAAAAATTATTTAAAAAGAGTTCTCAAGGTTCAGCAAATAACGCTTGAGCATCGTGCGCAAGGGTTATATTTTAAAGAGATTTTTCATCAATACATTGAAAATCAATTTAATATCTGCCAACGGACTTACGAAAATTATTTGGGTGTTAATGCCAAAAAACAGCTCCGAGAGTTTGAAGAAATTGAAAATACAAACCAAATAACGCTGTTTGAATGAGAAAAATAAAGTTAAAAGTTGATTATGACGTACTAAGAGCGTTACTCAACATTACAATTCACGGTCTAAATGCGCCGTTCATTGACAATCAGGAAGAAAAATTTAAACAATCAGTTAAAGCTGATTTGTTTGTAATGTTGAGTAAAAAATCGGTAGTTATGAATCTTAAAAATTTGACTTTAAAGTATCATGAAGCCTACCTATTACATGAAGAAATAGGAAAGATTTCGCACACATTAGAAGTGTCAAATTATACCAGTCTGAAAGTACTCAATTTATACAGCGAATTAGATCAGTTTTTAACCCAAAATTTACAAATAAGATGAAAAAAATTAAAGAAATTATATTAAAATGGTTAGGTATAGATACCATTTTAGTAAGATTAGAACGTATTGATAATACTCTACAATCTTATTATAAAAAATATAGAATTTACGAGCTACAATTACATTCTGTTACACAAGATAATGTTGTTATTCTTAAACATTTGGATTTTATTAATTCTAATTTCTTTGCAGCTGCTGACATTTCGGGTTCAAATTCCGATTTTTCAACAAATACCATTATAATAGTTCGTAAAAATACGCATGGAAAAGATGAAATATCTTATTATGAAATCCAAACAAGAGATGTTAATCAAGTTATGGATATTATAAGAGGTTTTGGACGTAAAAATACAACTTTAGATACTCCATTTCCTTTTCCAATAAATCCTAAATTTAGATATTAAGATGTACCTAATTTTATCATTAAAACACACGAAAACAGAAGATGATTCTATTACTATTTGGCGAAATAACAATCAAGGTTATTGTAGTTATTTAGAAAGTGCTGGACAATATGAAAATTTTATAGAGGATTATCATAATTCAGAAGGAAATTTACCTATTAATCAAACAATATTAAACAAGTTAGATAAAATACAAAGTTTAAATGATTATGGAGAGCCTGTAACTTTTATTCATAATTCCAAAAAGAATCATTCAATTTTAAAACTCAAATTTGTAAAAGGAAAACTATGCAAAAAATAGATTTCTCAGAAACATTAAACGAAAAGCCTTCCTATTTTATTTATAAAATTTGGGAAGGCTTTTTCCGTAATAATCTACATCGATGCGATTATTATTACAATCAATTTTTAGACGGTTATCAGTTACAATTTGGCAAAGAATGGGATAATATGGACGATGATAATTTATTGAGTTGTCCTAAATATCATACAATACGTTCTAAAACAGGATTGTTAACTGAAGATTGCGAACTCGAATTAGTCATCAACAAAGGAACTCAAAAAGAATTTACTTTTTCACCGACGCTTTATGTCCGTTCAATCCAACAAATTTGGATAATAAACGAACCCGAAGGTTTCGGATTTACGGTAAACATTGACGGAATTATCCGCACAGATGCATTAATAGAACAACTCGCAATTAATGATGGTTTTGAAAGTTTAGAAGCCTTTAAAACCTATTTTAAACAAAAAATGATAAATGGCTCGTATTCGGGTTATATCATTCATTGGACAAACTTAAAATATTAGATGATATGAATAACATAATGATAGACATTGAAACGCTTTCAACAGATTTTGATGCTGTAATTTTATCTATTGCAGCTGTGCGTTTCGATATTAGTACAGGAATAAAAGACGAGTATAATTTTTATACTAAAGTTGATAAACAAAGTTGTATTGATTTTAACCTAAAAATGAATACTGAAACGGTGGATTGGTGGATGAACCAAGAAGAAAAAGCAAGACAAGAATTTTTATCTACTGCAAATCGTAAAAACTTAAAAGATGCTTTACGAGATTTATCTGATTTTATATTAGATACAGACAAAGTTTGGAGTAATGGAGCAACATTCGATTTGGTTATTTTACGAAGTGCTTACAAGGCTTGTAAATTAAAATTACCGTGGGAATTTTACAACGAGCGAGACGTACGCACTCTTTCGGATTTAATTCCTACAATCAAAGAAAATGAGCCTTTTGTGGGTACAAAACATCATCCGTTATTTGATTGTATGCATCAAATAAAATATTGTTCCAAAGTTTATCAGCAATTGAATCTTTAATTAATTAAAAGAGAATATTTATTAACTTTAACTCTTTATAGTCACATTTTTATTTATGGAACAAATTGAATTTAAAGCTGGAGACATTGTATCTCTTAAAGCAAGTTCTGATCAAGAATTTGTAGTTTCTAACGTAACATCGATATCTTTAGAAGTTGTATGGTTTAATAATCAACTTAAAGAATTTAAATCGGCTACTTTAGCAAAAGAAGTATTTTATAAAGTACGTTAAATTAAAACACTCATTAATTTGAGTGTTTTTTGTTTTTATGGGAAACCGTAATTATATAAAAGAATAATTATTAAATTTAAAACAAAAACAATATGAATGATTTTTTTACAGCAACAGGTAGAAGTGGTTCAGTTGAACTTTACAATGATAGAGTCGTTATTAAAAAAAGATTTGGAGGATTACAACGTAAATTCATCTCTGGAGATATTGAAATATATTTAGATAGTATAAAAAATCTTAATTTTAAGAATGCTAATTCTTTGACTTATGGTTTTATTCAATTTGAAACTGCTGAGAATTCAAAAAAACTATCAAAAGGTAGTTTAATGATGGGACCCACTGATGAATTTTCAGTTATTTTTACTAAATCACAACAAAACGAATTTGATAATTTAAAAAGTAAAATTAATCAACTTCGCAATAAACCAAAATCTGTAATTCAAGAATCGTCATCTGCTGACGAATTATTAAAATTTGCAGAGCTTCGAGATAAAGGTATCATTACAAGTGATGAATTTGAAGCAAAGAAAAAGCAATTATTAGGACTTTAAAATATGAAAACACTTCTATTATTTATTTTGATTTCTTTCAATTGTAATGCGCAAAGTTTATACGATGCAAAAGCCAACGAAAAAGTAAGTTATAGAGATTCAGAATTGTTTTCAGTTTCATTTACAAAATCATTATATGGCTTAACATTTGAACAAAATGACAGAAAATTAAATAAAGATTTGAAATCAAAAATTGAGCGATTTATGAAAAACACAAATCGCCCAAAATTTAAAGGACAAGGTAAATTTACCTTAGATATTATCAAACGTAATAATCAGTATTACGTAATAGAAACTCGAAAACCTGAAAGATTGTTAGAGTTATAAATCGTATTCAATTCTTTCAACCAAATTACCTGAAAGTCGCACTTTGTCATACGAACCCTCATGGATATTTCTTTGAGGGTTTTTTCGTCCCATATACGAGCATTCGTATTCTAAAATATAGATGTCTACAATTGAATCCATTTTATTAAATCCCTCTTTTGTCAATTCTAATTTACCTGTTTGTTCGCTCTCAAAATCATCTAATACAAGATGTACTTGGTCGATATAATTCAAGAATTTTAAACCTAATTCACGATTGAGTGAAATATTGGAGGTATCTCTCAATTGCTCATAAGCCAAACGAAAGGTTACGGTAGCTGTTGCAGGTTCTGTTGTGTGGTCGATGTCCCAATCAACAAAAAGTGAATTATCTCCAAACAAATCAAAATTATCTTCGTCCAAATCTTGTCCTGCATAAATATCAATGTACTTTGGTGGCGAAACGCCTTCTTTTATAAATTCATCTAAAACTGATTCAGATTCGAATTTTGCAGTTATTTTATTATAAAAATCTTTCATTTTAAATCTTGTTTAAACTTGGTTTAACTTCTTAATATTTTATCGATTTCTCGTTGTGTTAAACGTTCAATTCTTCGCATTAATAAAGCAGATTGTCCGATAAATTTTCGTTCAGGATAAGTAGTTTTCATTTTACGAGTGTGTGCTTCAACAGTTGTCGTCCCATTAGAAACTCGTTTTTTCAGTACACGTCCTGTTCGTTCGCTTCTTGCACGTTTGGTTACTTTTCGTGTATGAGATTTAACTCGTACAGTTTTATTAATCGTACCACCGTCATTGTGTATTTGTGCATACGGGACATCTGTACCAATGGTTACAGAATTACGAGTATAACTTAGTTTACGAATAGATCGTTTTAAACGTCCTGATTTTGTCATTAACGAACCTCTGTCTTTTCGCTTTCGTTTTTTCCATGCTACACGAGAGCGGTCAACCCAGTTTTTCTGTACAAATCGTTCTTTAGAAAATTTAACCGCTTCGATAGCTGCCATATTTGGGAACTTCTCGTAAAGTTTCCCTAAGGCTTTTAATTTTCTTAGATAATCCGACATAATTAGGCGTTTTCAGCATCAATAACCAATCGCATAAACATTTCCTTCATCCAAGCTTCAAATTGGTCTTTTGTCATTCCTTTGCCACTCTCATTTTTAATATGAACATCACCTTTACTAAATGCATCAATTTTGATGTCTATTTTCTTCACTTGATTAGCAGAACCAGCAACTTTGTTAATATCGTCTTTTGTTTTCTTAGAACCTTTACCTAATTTTTTTCCATTTGCATCAGTAGAACCTCCCAAAGGTTTTGGTTGATATAAACTTGCTTTTTCTGCTAATGCTTTAAATCCTGCACTATTTTGTTGATCTTCGAGTATTTTTGCCAACATAGGTTTAGTTTTTGCCGTCTTTTCATCAATTGTTACAAGATTGTTATTATCTCTAATCGATTTGATTTTATTCAAAGCTGAATCTGCAATTCCTGTTGGATCAAATTCAGAAATCATTTCAAAAATCTGTTGCAATGGTTTTAAGAATGTGTCCATTAAAACAACACCTATACGTTTTAAACCTCCAATTATTCCATCAGTTTTAAAAGCATTTACAATACTATCCCAATTGTTCTTTATAGCCATAAATCCATTTACAACCCAACCAATAGGACCGAGAAATTGTAACAATGCTGCTCCCCATTCGTCATATTTGTAAATTGCTATTGCTATCAAAGCAACTAAAGCAACAATTGCAGCTATAATCAATCCAACTGGGTTAGCATACATTGCAACATTAAGTAAAGTTTGAGCTGTAGCCCAGCCTTTTGTTAATAACGTAGCTATTCCCATTACAGCATTATAAGTTCCAATACCTGTAGCCAAACCTAAAATTAATGTTGCTAAAATAGAGACATAGGGATTTCCATTTCTAATTTCAGTAAAAAACCAAATAAACGGTTGTATCATCCCTGTTGTAACATCTGCTAAAAACATAATGGACGCTGTAATATTATCCATTCCTATTGCTTGTAATAGATTAGAAAAACCATCAACTATTCCCGCTTGTAATTGCCCGAGAGCTCCCTCAAATGTTTTAGTAGATTTAGCAGCCTCTACAGCAATTGGATCAGTTCCTAAATCTAACAAAGCCTTATTAAATTCGATTGCTGATATTTGACCTTCTTCCATTGCTTGCCTAAAATTACCAGTAAATGCACCATTTTTCCGTAAAGCTTCTTGTATTTTTCCACTCGCTCCAGGAATTGCATTTGCTAATTGATTCCAATCTTGTGTAATCAATTTACCTGCACCATTTGCTTGTGTTAAAACTAATGCAACCGATTTATAAGTATCGGCGTTTCCACCTGCAATGGCATTCAGATTTCCTGCTGCCTGTGTTAGTGCTGAATAGTTTTGTACACCATTTGCAGCTAATTGTGCTGTTGTATTGGCAATTGTTTGCAGATCGTACACCGTATCATCCGCATACTTTTTTACTTCGCCACGAGCTTTTGCAATAGCAGATGAATTGAACCCACCAAATTGCATAGTTTGTTCAAACTTGGTTAATGAATCTACTGCATCAATAGCTTCGCCACTCAATTCTTTAATTCCGTTAACAGCCATAGACATAACTTCCATACCTATACCAGCACCTAAGCCAAAATTGAAACTATTGTTTAAATTTTCAATTTGTGATGTATCAATATTTGGTAATCGTAACGAGTTTAATCTTTGTTGTGCCGAATTAACTGTAGAATTAATTCTGTTTTGTGCTCTACTCAGCGCATTATTAAACAGTCTATCAGATAGTTCTAATAATAATTCTAATTTACTTCTACCTGCCATATTAATTTATTTTGTATATTTGTATCAAGAAAAGGTTAAACCCGATAGGCTCACTGCTTGCAAAGTCTTCACCGTTGGGGTTTAACCTTTTTCTTTTATTAATAACCCGCTTCTTGTAGTTTTTTCCTCTTTCATTTCAAACCATGTTTTTATTTCAAGATTTGTATTATTCATTTCACATAAAACAACAATTGTTTTATTCTTATAAAACTTAATGTATCTTAAGGTTTGATTTTTTTTGTTATTTTCTCTACTTAACCAAACTTCATCAGGTTTAGAAATTATATTTTTAATATGAGGAACTAATTGATGACGTTCTTCTTTGATATAATGTCCTTTAGTATGTCTTTTAAACACTTCTTCAGGAAGAATTAATTTTCGTTCAAAATAATCTTCAAACCCCATGAAATTTTTATTTCCTTTAGTTTTTCCTGTTACTTTGAATAATTCACTAACATTATCTTCTGTAATTGATTTGTCCAGTTTAATTGGTTTTAAATCTTTTTTAAACTTATCATAAGCGTCTAAGTGATATTTATCAAAAGTCATTTCATTGATTTTTTTGTCCATTCCTTTTATATCAGCATAAAATTGTTCAGTTGTAAATACTTTTCTTAGATCACCTCTATTTATAGCGAATTGAGAATCCTTCCATTTACCATCTGAACGCATCATTTTTTCTACAGCTTCATTTCCTGATGTCACATGATCTGGTTTACTTGGCAATTGAATCATTTCACAACGACAACCGTAACCATTCGGTGGAAAAAGTTTCATTGCTTTTTTATCACTTAAATTAAAAACTAACCCTTCTAATTTTTGATGTTGACTTCTAACTCTTGAATCTCCAACAGTCTGATATTGTACAAAAGGAAAATCATCTATTTCTGACATAAATTTATTATATGCAGCTGCGTTTTGTCCTACCGAAATAGACAGATTATATTCAGCTAATAACCATTCTTCGTTAAATTCGGATGTTTCTTTTAAAGCTAATTTTTTGAAATCCTCAAATGACCTGATTTGCAACTTCTCTTTATCAATGAGTAAATCTGTCATTGCAGCTAAACGAGCCTCGGTTTTACTTTCAGCAAATTCAAACAAATTGAACTCCATCATTTGATACGCCAAAGTATCGGGAGTGTTCCAACCCGAAGTAACGCCGTAACCTTGTTTTAAACCTTCTACTAAATGCAAGGCTTCTTTTGCAATCAATCGCCCTTGTGTGCCTAAACTATCCTCATCGTTATAAGTTTGTTTTGCAAGCTCTTCGTTCAGTCTATCCAAAAACGAAGGTTCATCGCCATTCGCTACAGGATGAGTTCCACAACAATTATGAATAGTCGGGACGTTTCCAACTTGCAATGGCTTTACCTGTATTCTTTTGCTTGGGATTGTTGTTTTCTTCATCTTGTTGATTATTTTGATTAGTGATGATTTGGCGTTGTTTTTTGCCTATAATTGGCACATTGAAAGTTGTAGATAGCCATTCAGGGTCTACTTCGTGATCTTGTAAAATTCCTTGTACAATATTCCAATATTGTTGCAAGTCTATTTCCTCTTTCGATTCTATCCATTCTAAAACGTCATCGTTAGATAATTCAGAATATCCCTGTGCAATTAATAATGGTATTAACTCATCATTTACATTGAATGAAATATCACGTCTATCAGCTTGTGAAATTTTAAAATCTAAACTTCTCTCATGTACTTCTGTTTGTGAACGATTTGCTGCATTTGCTGTTAATGTATTTGATCCAACAATTACAGCAGAAATCTCATTACTGTTTTGTTCAATGAATTTCGAATAAACATTGTAAGCATCGGTTCTATTGGCTTCATCAAATTTGATGGTTGTACCTTCTGGAAAAACTCCGATACTTGCTTCCGCTAATGCCAATAATTGTTCTTCAACTTTATCTAAATGCTCGTTATCACTTCGATTAGTTGTTGCAGACACTAATGGCATTCCAAATTTTTCGCAAAACTCAGCCCATGATTGTGCAACATTTCTTTTCCAAATTATGTTCGGAATTATATTATTAATCAATCCTAAATCATCATCACCCAATTGTAAAACCCAATTTTTATGCATTGGGTCTGTGTAGTCAATAAATGTTTGAGAATTTAAATCGGGATAAATCCGTTTATAATTAGTTGCTGTATTTCGTTTTGGAATTTCTCTAAATTCAATTTTATGTCCATCAAAATTCTGAAATTCGATAACTTTTGCACCTCTTACTATTGCGGTTGTGTATAAAGTCAGATAATCAAAAAACCACTTTTGTTGAAATAATTCAGTCGCTTGTTCGTTTATTTCGCCTGTTCTTTTATTTCTGATTTGATAACCTGTACTTAAAGTTGCAGAATATCGCAATTGTTCTTGTGCTTTCAATGTTGCGTCAATACCTAAATCATCAATCAGATCGACATAAGTATTAAATCTCGGATGCTCATGTAAACTTACAAGCATTAAAGACTGTCTCCATTTATCAATATCTTTTCGAGATATATCTTTGAATGATTTTGCAATTTGGTCGATTACACGATCAATATTTTGGTTTTTTCCACTTCTTTTTCGTGGGATTGTTGATGCTATATTTTTAGGTGTTTTTGACGCTTTAAATAAATTATTAAATAATTTCATCGTTAAAGTTTTTAGAATGGCTTAAAAGAGAGTTTAAACATAGTTTAAACAATTATTAATACTTATGATTTTGTCGTTTGTATCTGCTCACAATACGAATGCTTGATTTAGCCTTGCCTGTTTCTTCATCAATAATTTTTGGTAAATCTGCACTTGCTTCTCCTTTTGATATAGATTTTAACCATTCCAATGCATCAGCATAACGGTCTGAACGATGTTGAGGAATTTTATTAGGAGCTAAACTTGTGTACAAATGATACAAAGCACAATCAATCGTTATCATTACAATAAATGAATTTCTTTCTGTTCCTTGCGCTGAAAAGATTTTTACAGTATCATAAAAACCATTGATGTAATTTTTGATTTGATCAATCGCCATTTGTTCTGCACCAGCTAATTTGGTATCAGAATAATTTTCAACTAATATTCCTTTGATTTCTTTGCGAATTAAAACGCTGTAATCATCTTCATTAATAAAACTCATTTTAAAATTTGTTTTTTTTGCGTTGGTTTATCTTTTTTCTTGAAACAGTACGAGCCTTGAATTTTTCAATAAATGATGCTTTATTAACTTCTGCCATTCCTGATTGTAAAAAATCGGGTCCGTCATCATTTGCTGTACTACCTTTTTCGAATGCGTACAATTGATCTTCCATTGTAGCGTAATCGTTGGACTCTTTAAATTCTTCGTTAAAGAATACATTTAGTCTTTCGAAGAAACCAGCCATCGATTCGATACGGTCATATTTATTAATCTTTGATTTCTTATCAGCAACTACAGGAATGTAGTAACCTCGTTCCTCTCCAACTAAGTCAAAATCGTTAACAAACTCATCCATTGCGAAAAGTCCTTCAATCAAATATTTGATGTTGTATTTTGAAAGATTATATTTTTCGTATAAATCATAAAGCCATTCTGCAACTGCTTTACGAGTAGATTGTCTTAGAAAACAGAATATTAAATGATACTCTTTGTCTTTTCGCCCAATTAATCCCATTCCTTTGTAATCTCCTGCGTCTTTGTAGGATAAATCGCCATAAAAACAAAGCGCATCGTATTGATCGAACCGAAGTCTTTTCTTGTATTGGATAAATTCGGGTTTGAAAATCTCTCCGTCCTGTATATGTTTGTGCATATACTCTCGCATAAAGGAACGATACGGTGTATTATCATACTTTTGTCGCCAATATTCTGCTGATGTCTTTTCTTTCCAATTCGGCTCAAATGTTACTAATGATTTTACAGCTGCAACTGTTAATACAAAATGTTTAACCTTTCGACCAGCTTGTTTTGCTTTTTCATTTATGCGGTTAAATTCTTGTTTCAATTGGTTGATAATTGTGTTCTTGTGAAAGTTATTATTGGCTACAACAAAACGTTTTCTTTTCGCACCTTCATCAAAAGTCCCCTGTAAATCTTCCCAAACCCACTCATACGCACGTCTTGATAATTTCTCGTTGTTACATAGTTTCTTTGTGTCAACGTCATCAACCACAATATAATCTGGACGTTGTGCACCTTCACGTAAACCACGCACAGATTGGCGAAATCCACGAGAAACAAAACGAACACCATCTATTGTACTAAAATCACCTTCAGCCCAATCTCCATATTTAAAGCGTTTACCATAATCATTGATTAATCTTGGATTATGCTGTAATTGAGCTTGAATATCTGAAATCAGTTTTTTTGCCTTATCAACGGTTTCACCAATCAATAACATGAAAAACAAATCCTTTTTCACTAAATACAAATACAAAGGAATTCCCATATCCAAATGCACGGATTTAGCACCTGATCGATAGATTTCACCTAATAATGAGCCGTCAGGATTATCAATAATTAACTTGGCTAACTTCTTATGAAACCAAGCACATTTTGATTTAGCATACATTTGAAAATGATATTCGAACCAATCGACATAATCTTTTTCAAGTTCATTGATTCGCTTTATTTTCTCTTTTGGCGTTTCATTAATGTTAACCGTTGCCGATTGTTCAATTTTCCGACAATGTTCCTCATACTGTTTTAGTATTTTCTCAAAACTTTTTGTCATTATTCCTCTTGATTAATTCGGTACTGTAAAAAGCGTTTATGCCAATCTGTAAATTCAATTGCTAATCTTGGTTCTTGGTCTGCCATCCAATTATCAAATTCTTTGAAAACCGAAAAAATGACTTGTACAGAGGTGCGAGATGAAAGTGTTTCAATAACTTTACTTACTTTAGCTAAAGCATCTGCATCAATAGTAGAGCCTTCTCCACTTGCAATACTTTTCAGCTCTTTCATTAAAACCTCTTTAATCTTATGAGGTGCAGCTAAAAATTCATTTCGTTTATTATCCCAATTTCCATCCTTACGCCATCGAGATAGCGTTTGTTCAGAAACTCCAACCAATGGAGATATTTCTTTTGCTGTTAAACCATCTTCTATAAATAGCTTTTCTGCAAGTTCTTTTTTCGCTTTGTTATTGATATTTCCACCTCCTTTAATTACCTCCATTTTATTGGCTTTTATTAACAAAATTCTTTGATAATCAAGTGATAATCTAATAAACCCGAAAGCCTTGCCGAAGATTTAGGAAAGACCCGAAAACCTTTAAATATTTGCTCAATAAAATTTCAAAAAAGTGATTTTAGCAGTAGATGATAATGTAATTAGAGCAATAGGTATTATTTGGGAAGGTGACGGTGTTTACTTCACACGTGTACTTAATGAAGTTGAACGATTACACAATAATATAGTTATCAAACTCCACACTTTCGGAGGTAGTGTTTTCGATGGAAACTTGATTTATAATGTATGTAATGCATCTACAAAAATTGAACGACTTGAAATTATTGGTATAGCTGCATCGATGGGAGCGATAATCAGTCAATCTCGCAAAAATGTTTATATGGTTAGAAATGGATTTATGATGATTCATCCTCCATCGGGCTATGCTAACGGTACTGCAAAAGATTTAAAAGCAACGGTAAATCTATTGGAACAAATGGAGAAAAACTTTTGTAATGATTTGAGTGCAACAACTGGAAAAACTACAAAATGGATTCAAGAAAATTGGTTAGATGGTTCTGATCATTGGTTTTCTGCGGAACAGGCATTGAAAGAAAACTTAATTGATGGGATTATTGAAAATGAAACAGAGGTTGACCGATTTGACCCATCAGAAATAGAAAACGAAAACGAGGTTTATGCACGTTATGCAGCCTTGTATATTCCAAATATTACTAATAATAAAATTGAAACAGACGAAATGAAAAAAGAAGTCATTGAAGCTATGAATTTACAAGGCGTGAACGAAAACAGTTCAGATACAGCAGTAATTCAGGCACTCGTAACGAGATATTCAGCTTTAGAAAAGAAAGATGAAGATTATAAAAAAGAACTTGCTGATTTACAAGCAAAACTTGACGAACAATCAAATGGAGCTGTTGCATCTATTATTGCTGAAGCTGTAAAAGCAGGTAAAATCAAAAAAGAAGATGAGCCAACTTATGAGGCTATTGGTAAAACTTCTGGAGTAGAAGCTTTGCAAACAGTTTTTGCTAATATGAATGTCCGTAAACCTATTGCTGGTCAAATTAACGGTGGAACAGACGCTAATTTGGATAGAGCAAATTGGGACTTTGATAAATGGCAAACAGAAGACCCACGAGGTTTTGAAGCATTAGCAAATCAAGATCCTGAAAAATTTAAAACATTGTTTAACGCTAAATACACAAAATAATGGCTGGAGTATATAGAGAAATTTGGACTGGCGAATTAGTCGAAGGATTTAGACCTTTTGTTGACGCATCATTTTTAATCAACATTACTGACTATTCTGAATTTGTTACAAGTTCAAGAAATGGAGAAAATGAGGTAATTCATTTAGTTGATATTGGTGCTGATCCTGAGGTATTAATTAACAATACAGCTTATCCTATCGGTTACTCTGAATTAGAAGATGGCGACATTGCTTTTAATTTGGATAAATACCAAACAGTAGCTACAAAAGTTACGGATGATGAGTTGTATGCTATTACTTACGACAAAATTGCAAAAGTAAATGAGAAGCATCGTTTGGCAATTCTTACAAAGAAATTTGGAAAAGCAATTCATGCAATTGCACCAAAATCGAAATCAATCGATACACCAGTAATTGGAACAACAGGAGCTACAGAAGCAGGTAAGAAAGTTGCGACTTTGAAAGATATTATTGATTTGGCAAAAGCAATGACTGATGCAGGTGTACCAAATGATGGTAAACGAATTTTAGTTTTAGACGATTCGCATTTATTTGATATTCTGAAAGAAGATACAAATCTGTATAAAAATTATGTCAATGTAGCTACTGGTCAATTATTGCCCTTGTTATATGGTTTCAAAGTGTATTCGTACGGAAACAATCCTTTTTATGCAGGAACTACAAAAGCAAGTTACGGAGCTGTTTATGACGATGCTACTCACAGTAAAGCGTCTATTGCTTTTTATGCTCCTGATATGTTCAGAGCAGAAGGTAAAACGAAAATGTATTTCGATGAGCCTGATACACAAACTCAATCATCAGCAGTCAATTTTAGTCACTATTATTTAGTAGCACCTAAAAAAGACCGTGCAATGGCAGCATTAGTTACTACAAAAGCTTAATTATGAAATTACAAGATCAAGCAAAAAAAATATTTTCTCAAAGCTCACATGATGAGCTTTGGGCAAATAAATCAGGAGAATTTTTCAGTTCAAAAAATCTTGCTGAACTGAGTTTAAAGAAAGGTCAAAAATTGACTTCGTTCAAACGTGATGATAAAGCGTCTGAAAAACAAGAAGTAAAGGAAGATTCAAAAGATAAAGCAAATGAGCAATCTTAATGGAGTTACAACGAAAAAAGGAAAAGTTGGTGCAAATCGTACCAATAACAAACGTGCTGTTTCAGGATTAGTTATTGCATCGGTTGTATTGGCAGGTTTAGGGTTCAATACACCTGTAACCATTTACAATGTTGAAGATTTAGACCAATATGGTTTAGATGCAGATTTTGACAAAACAAATAATGTTAATGTTTACCGTCATATTTCGGAGTTCTACAGAATGGCTGGCGCAGGTACTGAATTACATTTTATGTTAGTTGAGCAATCATCAAACCTTAAAACGTTAGTTCAATCTGAAAGCGTAAAAACATTATTGGCTTATGCAGATTATGAAATTCGTCAAATTGCATTTGCTCTTAATCCTACAGAAGCACCAGCGGTTGTTGACGGAATGCCAACCGATGTTATCGAAGCAATTCCATTGGCACAAGGTTTAGCAGTTTGGGCATTTGAGCAAAATATGCCTTGTCAAATCTTTTTAGAAGGTTACGGATTAGATGGAAATTCAAATGTTGTTGAGGATTTACGAGCAATCGAAAATGTAGAAGCGACAAAGGTTTCTGTAGTAATTGGTCAAGATTGGAAATATGCAGATTCTAAAACTGGTTTAGCACAAAATTTTGCTGATGTCGGAACTGTTTTAGGTGTTTGTTCATCTGCTAACATTGCTCAAAACATTGGCGACAATGAAGCATTTGATTTGAACGACTCAACAAAAGATGCTTGGATGATTGCAGGATTATCTAATCATAAAAAGAATACAGAAATCTACACACAGCTTCAGACTTTTGAAGATAAAGGATATATTTTCGGATTGTCTTATGCTGGTTTAGCAGGTATTCGTATCAATAACGATCATGTTTGCGCTCCAATTATTGTTGACCAAGAAGGCAATATGAATGAGCATACAATTGCTTATGGACGTGTAATGGATGATGCAATTCGACAATTACGATCAGTTTATTTACCTAAAATCAAAAAGACTTATCCAGTTGATGAAGAAGGTAAATTATTAACTCGTGCTTTAGTTTCATTAGAACAAATTGGCGATGATGTTTTTGATGAAATGCAAAATGCAAATGAGCTTTCACTTGGTAAAACAACAATTGACCCTGATAGTGATTTACTCGTAAAAAAAGAATTGCTTGTAAGTTACAAGATTGTACCAATGGGAACACTTGGAGAAATTACAGGAACTATTAACATTAAAAATAGTTTATAATGGCAAAAATTACACGAAACGGAAAGTCTTACGATAGTGTTGATGTAAAGTGTAACATCAACGGTGTTGATATTGAAGTAACATCATTAACATACGGAAATGAGCAAGAACATCAATTAAATTGGACGCTTGGTTCATCAGAAGCAACCTCTTGGAGTACAGGTAAAAGAACGCCTAACGCTTCTATGGGAGTAATGATGCACGATATTACACCATTAGAAACTGCAATGATTGGTAGAAGTATTTTAGACATCAAACCATTTTATTTGATTGTCTCTTTTACAAACGAATACAATTTACTTGTAGTAGATCGTCTTTTGGTAAAATTTACAAAAGAAGGTCGAGAAGTTACAGGCGAAATGGGGCTTAAAATGGATTATCCATTATTTGCTTTGAAAGTAGACCTTAACATGAAAGCATAGTTTTAAACCCTTTTTAAATACATTTTAAAATGTCAAAAAATCAAAAAGAATTAACACCTGAACAAATTGAAAAAGCAGGTGGAGAAAATAATTTACGTCGATTAACATTAGTAGATTCTAATGATAACGAAGTTCAAGTAATTGCAAAAGTTCCAAGTAGAACAACCATTGGTGAATATTTAAAATTTGCTAATGTTAACCCAACTAAAGCACAAGAAATCTTGATTAATCAATCCTTGCTTACAGATAAAGATTTGGTTAAATCAGATGATTTATTGTTTTTATCTGCTGTAGCTGGTATTGCTGAGATCATGCCATTGGGAACTGCTAAAGTGGAAAAGTATTAACCGATTGTACCGGACTGATAGAAGATGATGGGTATGATCAAATTTTTAAAATCAATGCTTATATCTCTCATTTTCTACACATACCATTTCCTGAACAATTGGATGATGATACTTGGGCGATGAAATGGGCACAAGTGAAATGGTTAGCAGATAAAGGCATTTTGTCTTTGAGTAAAAAAGAAATAGAATAGAAATGAAGAAAACTCAAATAAACCTTTCCGCTCGTTATGCAGCTGCTTTTGGAGTAGTTTCTATGATTGATAAAGTAAAAATCAAAGAACAACAAACTAATGATTATGGTTTAGATTTTTATCCTGCTCGTTATTCTGATTTTGAAAAAGTAGTTTTTGAAATCGATTTTACAGAAAAGGATGGAAAGCGTTACACTGAAAGTCTTGAGTTTTCAACGGTTTTAACTGGTGCTTGGGGTAATATTTTTGCACCGCCACTAATGATGACTTTTTCACAAGAAAAGTCTTTGATAGAAACAGAGGTTAATGATGATGATCCTGTCGTAATTGAGCGTTGGGGAACTAAACCATGGAATATTGAAATTAAAGGATTATTGATTGATTTAGATGAGCGTGTTTATCCAAATGCTGAAATTGAGCGATTAAATACTTTATGGTCGAAAAATACAATAATTGCAGTTGAAGGTTTACAATTCGATGAGAAAAATATTGATGCAATTTATTTTAAATCGATTGAATTTTCACCGCTTGAAGGTTTTCAAGATACTATACAATTTAGTATTAGTGCAAGTTCTATAAAATCAGTTGCATTTACGCTTGGTAAACCCGATGTGAAATTTGATTTCGGATCAGTAGAAGTATTTCAAGAAGACGGAACAGTTTTTTGATTATGAATTATTTGTATTACAATATTAATCTTAAAATAAAAATCGGTAAACGAGTTGAATTTTATCGTTGTCAATCTATCCAAATAGAACGAAGCGTTCAAACTTTGATAAATACAGCTAAAATCATTTTACCTCGTGAATATCGAAATGCGGTTGATGAAAACGGAAACGCAGTTGATTTACACGGAAAATCGATTTTAGATTTTATTAAGCGAAAAGATAAAGTCGAAATTTCTTTCGGTTATGACGGTCATTATTCAAAAGAGTTTGTCGGTTATGTAACTAAAATAGGTGCTGATGCTCCGCTTGTAATAGAATGTCAAGACGAAATGTTTATGCTAAAATCGGCGAAACGTTATTCAGGATATTTTAAAACAGGAAGTGTAAAAGATATTTTGAAAGCTGTTATTCCTTCAAAATATGAGGTTGTATATGATGCAAATTATTTTGTTGGAAAATGGAAAATAGAAGATGCTACGCCTTACGAAGTTTTATCTGAATTGAAAGAAAAAGGATTTATCCGTGCATGGTTTAGTAATGATGGAAAATTAAACGTTGGGATGATGTTAGATTTTAAACCTCGCAAAGTTCACTCTCTTAATTTTTCGCAAAACATACGCCGAGGCTCTGATATTAAGTTCGAACGAAAAGATGCTAAACAGCTTTATTTAACTGTAAAATCTGATCAGAAAGACGGTTCAACTATTCAGCATTCTTTCGGAGAAAAAGGAGAAAACGAATTAACAATAAGTCGTCCTGGTCTAACAAAAGCAGAGTTAAAATCTTTTATCGAAAATTTTTATAAAGCCAAAGTTTTTGATGGATTTGATGGTACGATAAACACGTGGTGTTATCCATTAATCAAAGAAGGTGATGCTGTTGATGTAGTACGTCCGTATTATGAGGATAGACATCAAGATGGACGATACTTTGTTGAAAGCGTTACAATAGATGTGAGCGGTTCTGAAGGTATTCAAAGAGCCTTAAAAATTAGTTATAAGTTGTAATTATGGAATTTGAAGAATTATTTGAAAAAGCGGTAAAAGGTACAAATAAAAAAGGAGTTCAACGATTTCCAATTATGATGCAAACGGTAACAGAAGTATCAGAAACAACATGTACAACGGCTGATGGTATTGATGATATTCGATTAAATGCAATTGATGCAGATTTAGATTCTAAAATTACTATTTATCCAAAGATAGGTTCTAAAATCATTTACGGACGATTGAATGATACAGATGATTTATTTGTATTGAAATATTCAGAAATAGACCGAATTGTTATCAAAATGGATAATCAAATATTTGAAATGAAAGATGGAAAATTCAGAATATTAAATGCTGAAACCAATCTTAAAACTGTTTTAAACGATTTGTTTTCTACTCTCGAAAATGCAATAATTCAGACGCCAAGTGGAGCTGGTAAATTCATTGATTTGAACAAACAAAAATTCAAATCACTTAATCAACATATTGATAAACTTTTATTTTAATGGCTTTAAATGACGAACAATTAGTACAGCATATTATTTCGATTCAAGACGAAATGATTCAGTCAGAAAATTACGAAGAAAGTAAACATATTTACGCTGAAAAATTGATGCAAGCAATTAAAGATTATCTAATGTCATCAATCATTCAGATAACAGGAACATCAAGCCAAGGAGCTTTTACAGGAACAGGTAAAATTGAGTGATGAAAGATTTTAAACGTACAGACGATTTAGACATAGAAATTAAGAATGGCGACTTTGTGATTGATGAAAGTGATCAACAACATATCGAAGATATTTTCATCGCTCAGAAAGGAGAATTTAAAGAGTTTCCACAGGTCGGGTTTGGTGCAATAAATTACATCAAAACAAATG
>NZ_CBCPHV010000011.1:0-73223 GCF_965118635.1 Empedobacter brevis
AAATCATTCTTTAAAAATAATAATGTTAATTTTGGGTGGTTAGCAAAAGAACCTGGTTATAAATCTCTATTTACCAAAGGAATTGAAGCTTGTCAATATTTTCCAAATTCTAATCCTATTTTTCAAGTTTATAACCAGCAATTTAGATATAACTTAGGTATTAATAAAAATAACACTCTTAATATTGAAACTATTGGTATTGGAAATAAAAAGAAACCATTTGATAAAATAATTGAATGGGCAAAAAAATAGATTTAATTAATATATAACTAAACTTTAAAATGAGATTATAATAGATTATTAATTCTAATAAAATTATAAAATCAACAAAATAAAAAGTGCTACATAAACTAAAACCAAGAAAAGGAGAACTATTTATTCTCCTATTTGCATTAATATTTTCGTTTGAAAAAAAATATTTACTTAATTATATTTATAAATTGTTTTACATGTATTTTTTATATAAAAATGATATTTTTCTTTACTTAAAAAATTTAAGAAACAAGTGTATATTAGAACTTAAAAATAAACAATAAATGGATAAAAGAAAAAGTAGAACTAAAGCAATTAAATTACGTCCTGATTTTTTTTCTTTAGATATTCATAAATCAATGTTTATTAATGATTTAATGATAACATTGCCTAAGTATTATGTAAAAACTTGGGGTAATGAAGTTATTGATAGTCATAATGCAGAAAATAAAAATTGGAAAACAGAAATAAAATATTATTCTCCTAAAGACCAAGGAAATGATTTATATAAGTTTAAAGCAACATTATCATTATCTTTTTCAAAAGGTAGGGATAAGATGAGTAATTATCGTTTGAAATGGGATAAATTATTTTCATCACAACTTGCAAAAGATTATCCTAAAAGTTTTGTTCGTTCTCTTGAGTTTCATCTAGGGGATGAGGAATATAAAGAGATTGGGTTCAGTGAATTTGATATAGGTGGTTTTAAAGAGCAATTACAAATTAAAATTATATGGAAAAATAATTCACCTAGTATTGTAATTCAAGAGTATTTTAAAGTAAAAGCTGAATCACAGATTTTCCCCAATATATTTAAAGAATTAAGTTCTTATTTGATAGCGGATTATCTACTTAGTAATGATACCGAAATTGAAAGACGTATACAAGTAAGCAAATGGAAATCTAGAAAATTTATTTCTACAGAATTGGCAGAAAATAGTATCTATATATTATTAAATCGTGCTACTAAGGAATTATACTTTGGTGAAACTAGTAAATCATTGGCTTCACGATATCCAATAAATAAAGACCATCATAATTTCAATGAGTGGAGTGAATATTGTGTAATAAAATTACCTACTGATACATCAAATCAAGTTCGTTTATTAATTGAACGCGTCTTAATTGCTACCGGAACAAGACTTTTTAAAAATAATTTTAATGAAGAAAATCCTATTTTTGATTTAGAGAATATTTTTAGTTTGATGAACAAAAAAAAATAGTTAAAGTCACCATTTGACGTTTAAGTTTGTATTTTTGTCCCAGAATTTTAAATATGGAACAAATAAAAGTAGTTGAATTATTCGCGGGTGTAGGTGGTTTTAGATTAGGTCTTGAAGGTTGGAATAACAAATCTTGTTGTTCAAATTATTCAGAGGAATTCAAAACACCTTATCAGATAGTTTGGAGTAACCAATGGGAGCCTTCAACTAAAATTCAACATGCTTCTATGGTTTATGAAAATCGATGGGGTAGTGAAAATCATAGTAACGAGAATATAGAAGAAGTCGTTAAAGACTGTTCTGTGATACCCGACCATGATATGTTAGTTGGTGGATTTCCTTGTCAGGATTATTCTGTTGCAACTACACTTAAAAATTCAAAAGGACTATTGGGGAAAAAAGGTGTTTTATGGTGGTCTATCCATAAAATATTATCGGATAAAAAACAAAAACCAAAATATTTGTTTTTAGAAAATGTAGACCGTTTACTAAATTCTCCTTCTAAACAAAGAGGACGTGATTTTGCAATTATCTTACAAAGTTTAAATGAATTAGGATATATCGTGGAGTGGCGTGTTATAAATGCTGCTGAATATGGTTTTCCACAACGTAGAAGAAGAACGTTTATTTTAGCATATCATAAGGATGCTCCTATTTATGATACCATCAAAAAAGAAATTCCATCTAATTGGATTTTAGAAAATGGTACTATAGCTGAAGCTTTTCCTGTTACAAATGCTTTGAAGTTGACTCCTTCTATCTTTAGCTTAGAAGATGATATTGTCAAAATTTCAGAGAATTTTAATTTAAATGGAAAGAAAACTCCATTTGAGAATGCAGGTATTATGATTGATGGAGAAGTAACCTCAATCAAAACATTACCTAATTACGATGGAGAATATACCACTTTGAAGGATATTTTAATTGATGTAGAGGAAGTAAATCAAGAGTATTTTATCGATGCAAATGATTTTCCTAAATGGGAATATTTAAAGGGAGCTAAAAAAGAGATTCGTAAAAATGCTGAGGGGTACGAATACAATTATAGTGAAGGAGGGATGATTTTTCCTGATGCTTTAGATAATGCTTCTCGTACAATTATTACAGGAGAAGGAGGGAAATCTGCTTCGAGATTCAAACATGTTGTTTCTACTTCAAAAGGATTAAGAAGATTAACACCTGTAGAGTTAGAACGTTTAAATATGTTTCCTGATCATCATACGGAACTAAATAATATAACAGATACTAAACGAGCTTTTTTTATGGGAAATGCTTTAGTTGTCGGTGTTATAGAAAAAATAGGGACTACTCTTATTAATAAAATTACTATTAATTCAGAAATTCTAAAAAATGCAATACACAAAAACTGATGAAGTCAGAGCTATTTGGTATAATGGCAAATTAGAACCTTTTGACGTTGTTCAAATACCGTTAAGTAAATTAATTTATAATAAGTATAACGGACGAATCAAAAGTGCTGTTTTATCTTATGAATCTTTACGTGGAGATTTAGACCCTACAAATCAAGACGATAGAAGAATAATAGAAAATTATCTTTTTGAGTCTGCAGAAAATAGAAATGAAAAAACAATCCAAAGCTTAAAAGACTATGGCCAACAGGAAATTGGTATAGTTACAAATGATTTAATTATTATTGATGGAAATAGAAGGGCATCATTATTAAGTAAATTACATCGAGAAGGAAATCCTGTCGATTATTTTAAGGCAATTGTTTTACCAGATAATTTAAATCAAAACAAACTAGAAATTATAAAGCTTGAAACAAATTATCAAATGGGGGTTGATAATAAAGTTGAATATAAGCCTATTGAAAAATATCTTAGATGCAAAGAACTTATTGAACCTCCTCATAATATTTCTATTGAGGAAATAGCGAGATTGATGGGGGAAAAAAAATATCGTATCAATCAATGGTTAGATATTCTATCTTTAATGGAAGAGTACTTAGATTACCTAGATAGTCCAAATGTTTACACAAGGCTAGATAAAAAAGAAGGACATTTTGTAGATTTAAGCCGTTATTTGAATCAATATCAAGAAACTGATGAGTTAAAAGAAGTTTATTTTGATTTCATTAGAATAGGATTACCAGTGCAAAGAGCACGTGTTCTAGGAAATCCTAAAGACAATCAAAGTTTATATTCAAATAGTGATTTATGGACTCCTTTTTATGCAGAGCATAAGATTATAAAAGATACATTGTGTGAAAAAACTTTTAGTACATTTAAAGAAGAAAGACCTGAAATGTCTAATGAAGAGATTTTTGGTACTTTAGACAACCACTTTTCGGAAAAATTAAAAGCTAAATTAGTTAATAATTTAGTTCAAGGCGAGATTGCAATTAAGGAACTAAAGATTAAAAATAATATTAAAAGTGAATTACAAAAAATATACAAATATTTAGTTAATCTTGATGTTATAAGCATAAATGTTCTAGAAAAGATAGATGTAAAAAACTTACTTAACCAAATTATATCTGAGTCAGATACTAAAGCAAAGAAACTTTAAATGATAACACATATTAAAAATCCGAACTCGGATAAATGTATTGTGTTTATTCATGGTTTAGGAGGTGGATCGCATACTTTTCAAAAGTTTTCCATTTATCTTGATTCTAAATGGAATTTAAATTATGGTGTTTTGTTAAGAATATTTAAATATTATAGAAAGATGTTTTATTATGAAGCTCCTTCATGGATGCCTAACATGATTATAAATATATTTGGTTACCTAACTTTTCCAGTAAAAGCTTTATGGTCAAAGAGAAATTCTTATAATGTTGACTTATTAAAACAATATATAAATGATAATTGTGCTGATACTAATAACATTATTTTAGTAGCACATAGTATGGGAGGACTAATTGCAAGGCAATATTTGGTTGACTGTAAAAAGAATGGAATAGATATTAGGAGAATTAGGATGTTATGCACATTTGCAACTCCTCATAACGGATCACATATAGCAAAGTATGCTTCTTATATAGTACACATTCCTATATTTAAAAATATCTATGTTTTTTTTAGTAATATTTTTAAATATAGAATTTCACCTCAAATAGGTGATTTGTCTAACTTAAATGATTTTATTATTACACTTAATAAGGATTGGAGTAAATTTAATGTTGGTAAAGATTTACAATTTGTAAGAATTTGTGGGACAAAAGATAGATTAGTTAAAATCAATAGCTCTAATCACAATAATGATGATTTGGAAAATGTTTATTATTTTAATTATGGTCATACTGGATTAATCTCCCCTTTAATAACAGATGAAAATTTTGAACCAATAGATAAGTTCTTGGAAAGATTATTATTTCTTGAAGATAATGAAGAATTTTTTGAAGAATTGGAAGAAGAAATCGATTATGATGGAACTGACGATAATTTTTAGTAAAATCTGTTAAAAATGAATTTAGAATATAATCCAGAGGATAAAAACTCAATTATTGAGTACGCAAAAATTTTAAAAGGAAAATCATTAAGGGAAGTTTGCGATGTTGATTCAATTAGAAATGACCGTACAGGTAAAGGACATTTTGGTCAGATATTAGAAGAGTTTTATTTTCATTATAAACCAAATTCTGATGCTGAACCGGACTTCCCAATTGCTAAACTAGAGTTAAAATCTTCACCATTAAAACAACTTAAGAATAAAGATTACCGCTCAAAAGAACGATTGGTCTTAAATATTATCAACTATTTAAATGTTGTTAATCAGGATTTTGAAAATAGTGACTTTATTAAAAAGAATGCAAATATTCTCTTGATATTCTATTTACATCAGTCTGGTTTCGATATTTTGGATTATGTTATAAAATTGGTTGATGAATGGAGTTTTCCGTTAACTGATTTAGAAATTATAAAGAAAGATTGGGAAACGATAAATAAGAAAATAGCTGATGGCAAAGCACATGAACTTTCTGAAGGAGATACCTTCTACCTTGGGGCTTGTACAAAAGGAGCAAATGCTTCTTCAGTAAGAAAGCAACCGTTTTCAGAAATTCCTGCAAAACAAAGAGCATATTCTTTTAAGCAAGGTTATGTAAATCATATAATTGCATCAATAGCTGGAGAAACAAAAGAAGTATATGGGAAATTAATTAAATCTGTTGAAGAAGTTAAGAAAAAAACAATTGAAGAGATTGTAATTGATAAATTTAAATTATACTATGGGAAAAGCGTGGAAGAAATTTCAGAAAAAACAGGGGTTTTATTGAACTTTAATGATCAAAAGAATTTCTACTCAAAAGTAACTCATGCAATTTTAAATATAGAATTAGATAAAGAAATTGAAGAATTCCAAAAAGCGGATATAGAAGTTAAAGCGATAAGAGTAGAGACGAATAATAATATTATTCAATCTATTTCTTTTCCGGCTTTTGAATTTGAACAAATATATAGAGAAAGTTGGATTACAAGTGAAATAAAAGAAATAGTAGAAAAGAAATTTTTGTTCATTTTTTTTAAGTTTAATGGAAGCGAGTATATACTTGAGAAAGTTAAGTTTTGGAATATGCCACTAATAGACAGAAATGAAGTTAGAAAGGTTTGGCTTAAAACAAAAAAAGTAATACAAGAAGGGAATATTTTTAAGGGCTATGCAACAGATAAATTTGGAAATGTTAGAGTTTCAGTAAAAGGTAACTTTATAAAATTGAATAATCTTCCTAAGATGAGTGAAAACTTTGTATGCCATGTTAGGCCTCATGGAAGTGATTCAACAGAAACATATCCATTACCTATAGAAGATAAAAAACTGAAAGTTAAAGAATATTCCAAACAGTGCTTTTGGTTTAAAAACACATATGTAAGAGATGAAATATATTTAAAATAACCAATTTAAATCAAATCTGAAACTATGAGATTAATTTTACCTCGTTTAATTAGAGAAGAAAAAACTTGAAATTTAACAAAAAAATATTGTTATAAATCTGATCTGTAAGGAAGTTGAAAAAAATTTTGAAATTGTTTCTTTTCAGAGAGGTAAGGTTATTTTAAAGGATTCAGACGGAACTGAATTTTATATTACAACCTCTAAAAATGATATACCTGATAATCAAAATTTCGTTTTGTTATCAAAGAGTTTTCTTAAAGATGATGTAGAAAGTGGAAATATTACATTTCTAAAATGGTTAAAACATCCAAATAATATTGAATATTTATCAAATGATATTGTAAATTCATGGAAAATGACTTTAATTTCAAGGAGGAGGATGTAGAAAACGAATTAATTAGATTAAGAAAACCACAAATAGGTACAATACATTCAATTTTAGGTCATTTAGCAAATGCTAATGAAATTGCAACGGTGGTTTTATACGTAAAATTGGAGCTGTGCAACAGTTAATCTTTTTAGCCGTAGTTTTTTTATCTGTTTTTTTCAACGCTTTTTACTTCATCTTCCCATATTTTTTCAAATATTCTTCCAAAATAGTAGATTTTATTTTTCCCATCACTTGGCCCTAATTTTTTTACTCGAACATGTCCTCTGAAATGTACTCGAGATTTTGGATCAAGCAAATCTAATATTGTTTCATATGGTTCATTATTAAGAAGATAAGCGTTTTGGTCTTTGAAATTATTTTCAGCAAAAAGCATTAATAAAGTTGTTTTCATTAACTCATTTTGCCCTTTTTCAAGTTGTTTTTTAAATCTTTCTGTTGCCTTTTTGTTTCCAACAAAAACAATATTTGTTAGAACTGTAAATGGTTTTTTTTCGTCAATAGAGTATTCTACAACATCAATATTTAGTTCATAATTATCTCCACGGATTCCCCAATTTACAACATAGTCTGATAATGTTTCAGGAAGATTTAAGTCCGAAATTCTACCTAACTCATCATTATTCATTTGCGAAAGTGATTCCAAAATTGTAGAAAGACCATCGTCGAAAGAATTTCTGAAATCTGCATAAAATTTATCTCTTAAAAACAGTGGAATATCGCAGTCTTCAATTAAAATTGGAAGAACAACAACTCTTTTTTTCTCAAGTTCTAACATTAATCCAGTATTAATTTCTCTTTTACACCAATCAGATGCAATTGAGCTTCTGGATAAGACTACCATAAGAAAAGATGCTTCAGTAATTGCATCTTGAATTTTATTTGTTATTGAATCACCAACTTTCATTTCCCATCTATCTATGAAAACTCTAATTCTTTTTTCTACTAGATTTAATCCTAGTTTATCTACAAAATCTTTGTCATTATGGGAATAACTTATAAATATTGACATATTGTGGTTCTAAAATTACGACTAACATTGTTTTTTTTTACGAAGTAAAATATGGTAAAGTTTCATCAAAAACACCTATACCTATTTTTCGTAATATTATTCCAAACATACAATAACCATCTCACAATAAATTACGGTTTCACGTAAATACATAAAACCTCCTTAAAATTGCTTTTAAAGAGGTTATTATTTATACTATTTTGTATTTTTTGTATCTAAAATTGGAGTTGTGCATCCATTTACTGATGTTGTACGTAGTTGTTTTTAAAGATCTGAAATTGGAACATTTTTGTTAGTTCTAAATTTTTTCGTAAAATCTTCCATTTTAACATTATGATTTTTACATAGGCTTTTATATTCATCAACAATATAAATTGGATTGTTTGTATTTATATCTATCCATTGTTCTTTATCTTTTTTGGTAGACAATAAATTAATACGACATTTTAAATATCCAATTGTTTGGTCACATTTATATCTTGTTAAGTTATCAAGCAATTCGTATTTATATTGATACCAAATTTCGTCATTTCCCTTTATTGAAATCTTCAATATTTGGTTATCTAATTGATTGACTTCTTTAACTATTTTTTTTTCTATACCTTCTAAGAAATTAAGAATTTTAAAAGCTTCTTCAAGTTCTCTCTTGAATACAGGGCTTTTTGAATTATCATGAGAAAGTGGATTAAGTAATATTTTCATATATAGAGAAAACTCATATAGTTTATTGTTTTCAATACCGCATTCATTTAGCACTTGTTTTAAATTTTCGTAGTTTGAGTTAAGTTTTGAGTTTTCTTTAATTTCTCCATCTTCATTTACATGATGTAATTTATTATATGGCAAAAGGTCTTTAATGACTTTCTCAAAAGATTTTCTTAGATAACTTGCAGACGTTGGATAGTCATGTTTTTCTAAAAAAAATAAGGCTTTACTTTTATAATTATTTTCTTGGTTATCATGAATAAAAGAAACTGGAAGATTATTTGTGTTTTTATTTGAAAATATTTTAACAAATTTCCATTTATCTTTTTGTTGATAGAATTCAGCAAGTTTAAACCAACTTTCATCAAAAGTTGTCAAAATTACTTGATAATCATTAAATAAGTCATCTATAATTTTTAATAGTGGGATCCTATTACTCAAATCCATACCTATAAAAATATCGTCAAGAATTAAGATGTTTGTCACATCTGATAAGTTTTCATCCTTTTGTTTTAGAAATACGGCTAAAAAGAGACTTATTGTTAAAGCTACAAGTTTGGCTTCGTTAAAATATTCACCATAGTTTTTAACTGCTTTATTCTGAACATAAACATCTAAGTATATTTCTCCAGTAGTCCAAGTTTTACGAGATAAAAATTTAATACTTAAATCGGAATCAAAGTATTTTAATATTTTATTTGTATCATCTTCTAAAAGTTCAGAGATTTTAAAAATTCCTTGATAGAAGTCTGAAGTAAGCTTATTTTTTTTTCTATCCAACCATTCATTTTCAATTATTTTATTTGTTAAGGGATTTTTTAATTTTGAAAAAGGTCCTTCAACTAATAATCTAAACAAATTATGTTTTTCTTTGTCAGAGTATAAGTATAAGGGTATTAGATTTTTATATGTTAAAAAACCTTTTAACCGTCTAATTTTAGATAAAGTATCTAAATTATCAACATCAAATCCTATATTATTTAAAGTATAAGTTTCTTTATTTGAAAATGTGATTTTAATATTCTGTGGCGTGTCGTTTAATTTATCTTCAAATTGATTATTAAATAGACGATCGGCAATACTTTTAGTTCTTCTTTTGTCTGATGCATCAAATAAATCATTTATAGCTTTACATATTGAACTTTTTCCACTTCCATTTTCCCCATATAAAAATAAATTTTTCCCATTTGAAAAATTTAAAATATTAACATCATAATATGAACGAAAGTTATTTAGCTCCAATTGTTGAATTTTCATTTATAGGTAAGTCTAGTTTGTTAAATTACGCACAACATCTTAATTTACGAAGTAAATGATAGAAAAGTTTCGTAAAAAACTCCCTATATCTATATTTCGTATAGTTGTCTCAAACATACAACAACCATCTCACAATAAATTACGGTTTTCCGTAAAAACAAAAAACCTCCTTAAAACGGTTGCTGAGCTTGCCGAAGTATTAAAGAGGTCATTATTTATACTATTTTGTGTTCATATAGCCAAAATCGAAGTTGAGCAATAGTTACCCTTGTGTGTAGTTTTATTCGAATAGATTAGTTTGATTTGGGTCTATAAATTCTGGAGGATTATAACTGTGATCTTTTATAAAAATTCGCTCCTCGATCATTCCCTGTCCAATATATTCAGATTCTATGGCAAATATATTTCCACAGCTACATTCAACATCATCCATTTCGGAAAAATTGATTATTTCACCACAACCTTGGCACTTTAAATAAGATTCTCCACAGTAAGAACATTCTCCTGAATTTATAAATGTAGCTATACCTTCAGTTACTAATGCTAATGGATTTGCCCAGTTAATTAAACCTCTAGGAACTCCATCTTCATCTTTACATAAAGTGCAACTGTCAAATGAAAAGTAATAATCATCAAATTTTTCAAATTCGACGATATCAAGTTGAATGTCTTTATGATGATTTTTCGCTCTGTTTTCTGCACTTTTAGAATAGCCAATATTTGTAATCATGATTCCAATATGTGCTCCAACATCTTCTGAAAAACCAATAAATGATTCAACGGTTTTAACATCAATTTTTTTACTGAATTTTTTACAATCAATAACTATAATTAACTCACGACCAATCGATTCTGAACGAACTAATATGTCAATTTGACGACTTCTTTTAGAATATTTACCGATTATTTTTTGATTTTTTAGAATAATTGAATTAGGGAATGAATCATTCAATTTCTCAAATATTCGCTCTTCATATTTTTCCCAATCTTTCATATAAGTAATAAGGTTCTATCGGGGGTAAAATTACACACAACATTATTTTTTACGAAACAAAATATTGTAGAGTTTCATAAAAAATATCTATATCTGCATTTCGTTAAATTACTCGCTAATATAATACTCTTAATAATTTTGCGAAAATTCTCTTGAAAAACAAACAAGACGAAAGCTTAGCAATTAGCGGTAGTAATTATGGATAAAATTGTATCTATATTCTAACCATTCAAAGTGGTCTTTCTTAAATTTTCGTGAGAATAATTCTTTTTTAGTGATTTCTTCTAAATTTATTTCAATTTCTTTTGTAAAGTCTTTGAGTATTTCAATGATATCAACCTCTTCAGAATGATCTTTTCCAACAATTAATATATTTCCACCCCATTTACTTAAAGTTGATTGCGCTAACTTGTAGAAATCAATTTCATTTGAATTTGGAATATTGTAATTTGTTGTATGAGAAGCTAATTTGTTTCTAATTTCAATTAATTTAAGACTTTTAAGCTTCTCTTTTTTTGCCTTTTGATTTGGAACATTAAAAAGTCTATTTAAATCTAAAATTGCACCAAGTTGTAAATATGAAGCATTTAAAACACCATAAAGTCTTAAGTACATTTCGCCTAAATCTTCTTCTTTTTTGTATAAACCATTTTTATATACATTTTCAATAGCATATTGAGAATCTTCAACTAAATCTATACAAGCTCTTAATAAATCAGGATCAGTTAATTTTTCGAATTTTAGTTTTTTCGTTAGTTCCTTTCTATATTGTTCTTCTTCATAAATATTTTTTACAGGAGTATATCTTAAAATTCCTAATAATATTTGAGTATAAATTTCGATTCTAGAATGTAGTGATAAATATTCTTCATCTGTCATATTAAAGATTGGCTTTTAAAATTGGCTATAACATTTTTTAGACAAACTACTATAGCATTAGTTTCATAAAAGATTAGCTATATCTTACATTTCGCATAAATAGCAAATATACAAACAAAACTATATTATATACTTTATTGTTTAAAATTTTATTAATAGCATATAAGGTTGTATATTAGATTTTTAAGAAAAATATAATAATATGAAGTATTTTTATTTTACTATTGTATTATCTACTACTTTACTGATGGGATGCAAGAAAGAGAAGGAACAGATCAATGATTTGTGTCTGTATAAACTAGAAAGCACATTGATAAGCAATGATTCTTTACAAAAAAAAATTATTGAAAATGCAAGAAGAAATAGACTTGTTACAAGAAAAACTTGAAATAGCAAGATTAATAACAGAAGCTGAATAATTTTAGAAAAGGGTTCTCTCAAAAGAGCCCTTTTTTATTTATGGAGAAAGTTAGATATAATTAAAAAACTCAGGAGTTAATCAACCTTTAAAATTAACTCCTGAGTATTATTACTAACATTAACCATGCCTACAGGTTAATGATAACAATTTAGATATTTTATTTTAAGTAAAACATTTTTAATTACTTATTATCTTTTACTTTTTTTGAAAACTCTTCATAGGTATCTGATTTTTCATTATCCCAGTTAGTAGGTTCTATTAAATCATAAATACTTACTCTTAGTAATTTTGCAATTTCTATTAGTTCTTCCAAAGAAGGCTGTCTTTTGTTATTTCGCCATTTAGATATTGTGAATTCAGTCTTACCAATAAATTTAGCAATTACTCTATTTTGAACATTTCTTTCTTTAAAAATAATATCTAATCGATTAATTTTCATATAATTTAAAATATTTATTAAAAAAGTTTGGCGTTTAATGACAAACATTGTATATTTGATATATGTTTAAAGCGACACAATTAGTTAAGGCTATTTGACTTAACGTAATGATGTCTCTCTATTCGGGAATAATCCGGTAAATTAAAAGCCCTAGAGAGTACAAAAAGTCGCCCAATACACTGGAATTTTCATATATTTGCGATAATTCCAGAGGGCGATTTATGCGTTTGTACTTCATTCGGCAAGAGTTTGACTCTAAAGGTTTTCTTACCGGATTTCCTCACGATAATGAAGGAGTGTAAATCGTTTCTCTGACTTTTTATTTCTACTTCTATCAAAATAGAAGACATCGTTCCATAAAACCCAAAACACATGAGAACGAAACAATTTCCATTCATCCGTAAAAAACCACCAGACCGAGTCTGTTCGTTTTTCCCTTTCTTTTAAAGAACCAAACTTCCGTTTTTATAACATTTAACGGATCGTAAAGCAAAGGTTCCCCTTTCTTTACACGCTCTCTATCAGAGCCTCAATAAGAGACTTTGACAGGTATGTTATATTTTTATTTTTCGCACACTAAATGTATAACGATTATTGTCATTTTCCAAATTTAATGGGGTTCTGCTACCTATTATTTAGATGTGAGAATTTAGATGCGAGACGCGAAATTCGAGGTTCGGGATGAGAGATTTTAAATGACAATGAATTTGAATATTGAAAAAGGACTAAGAAAATGGCATTAAAACTCTCACGTTAAGAAAATGTTGAGTGCAGCGTTAAAAAGATTTTAGCCCGTAGGGTTTGTAAAATGTTTAGCGAAACGAGAATATTTTTAGTAGAGAGGTTTACAGCCAAGTCTTTTTTCATTAGTTTTTTTGACGAAAAAAAGTGACATTAAAGAAAAGGTATACCTGAGCCACACCGTGGCTCCTCCTTTTAATTTCAAATGTTTTTTGGATGAGCTTCCCCGAAGGGCATATGAATGCATTATTCATAAAATAATAAAGACTATGAATAAAAAAATGAAAGGAAGAGACTCTTCAGCAAGGACTGTTTTTAGAATCTGTTTTTAAAAAGTGGATTTGAATATTGAAAAAGAATAAAAACGTAGAACGTTAAGCGTAAAACTTATAACGTAAAAATAAACCCCTTTCCCCTAAACAAAGTTGGCGCGATGTACAGGAAAAGGAGATGGCTTTTAAAACTAATGTAGAATTAAAAACTATGTAAAATCATGAAAGAGTAAACAAGCTCACACGTTATCCCCCGACAACGCCCACATAAGAAAGTAAATGATCTTCATAAAATGATTAGTGTTAATTTTTTTCATTTATTAATGTAATTTTTAAAACCAGTTATCGGGGGATTTATTTTCAGGTAAAACTACGCGCAATGCGAGATCCGAGGTGTAAGAAATGCGAGGTGCGGAATTTGAGATTTTAAATGATAACGATTTTGATTAATGAAAAAGGATTAGAAAAACGGCATTAAAACTCTCACGTTAAGAAAATGTTTGAATGTAGCGTTAAAAAGATTTTAGCCCGTAGGGTTTGTAAAATGTTTAGCGAAATGAGAATATTTTTAGTAGAGAGGTTTACAGCCAAGAGTTTTTTGATTACTTTTTTGCTCTTAAAAAAGTGATAGAAAGATTTCTCGATACCTCGAAATGACATATTGAATATGATTCTGTATTTCGAGTGCCTCAGTGCTCGTGTTAAAAATGAACTTGAATATTAATAAGAATAAAAATAAAAATAAAAATAAAAATAAAAATAAAAATAAAAATAAAAACGTTAAGCGTATAACTTAATAAATGTAGTTATAAAGATTGGTAATCGTTGATTGAGCGGAGTCGTGTTGATTGAGCGGTGTCGAAATCCTAAGTATAAGATGCTATACTTCAAGTGCCTCAAAATGATAAGTATTATAAAATAGTTTATATAAAAAAAGTATCCCCTGAAAGCTAAAAAATAGGAAAAGAAAGTCTTTTCATAAAAAAAGTTTAGGTTGAGTTACGTGAGTAAGGGGATCTTTTGATAAAAGTAGTATAGAAAATGAACAGGTGTTGCCTATAACTAAAAATCCACAAAAACAAGATAGCGAACATTCCTTAACATTTTATACTCACATTGTTGGAGACATTTTTCTCTTTTAAAACAGAAACTACTTGTAGTTTACCTAGCCCTTTTATTAAACTGGAAGGGTTAGGGTTTTAAAATATGGGATGAGAAATGCGGCATGTGAGAAATGAGAGACACGAAATTCGAGGTGCGTGATTTGAGAATTTAAATGACAAAGAATTTGATTATTGAAAAAAGGAATTAAAAATCCGACGATTTAGAATCGAAATGCAATTCAACTCGAAATTATTGAAATAAAAAAAGTTGGAGTGTCTGAGTGCAGCGAGTTGCCAACTTTATGGAAATAATTTAGCTAGTTGAATCATTGAGAGTCTACTGTCGGCATCTTTTTTTGTTTCGTTTTTTGGATGAGCAAAAAATGAAAGTAAAGAATATATTTAAAGTAAAGAAAAAACAAAAAAAACCTTTCCTAAAACAAAGTTGGCGCGATGTACAGGAAAAGGAGTGGCTTTTAAAACTAATGTTGAATTAAAAACTTATGTAAAATTATGAAAAAATTTTACTTCAAACTCAGTAGCTATGCTTTAGGTATACTATTGGGGATGTTTTGTGCAACACCATTGTTGGCACAAACAGGAAAAACCGTGACTGGAACGGTAAAAGAACTTCAAACCCCATTAGTGGGAGTAATGGTAAAAGAGGAGGGTACCGATAATTCCACTTTTACCGATGCAAATGGACAGTATTCATTGATTTTACAACGCGAGGATGCTAAACTAATTTTTGAGCAATTGGATTTCCCTATTCGTGAAGAAGAGGTGTTGAACAGAAGCATAATCAATGTAAGCTTCACAAAAGACGACGAAGGGATTCAGCTGAAAGATGTGGTGATTAATGCAGGCTACTATGCTGTAAAAGACAAAGAACGAACAGGTTCTATTGCACGTGTTACGGCAAAGGAAATAGAGAATCAGCCCGTGAATAATGTACTTTCTGCCATTCAAGGTCGGATGGCCGGAGTAAGTATAGTACAAAATTCTGGGGTTGCTGGTGGTGGTTACGATATACAAATACGCGGACGTAATAGTTTGAGAAGTTTTGCACTAAATAATACATATGAAGCTAATTCTCCTCTGTATGTAATAGATGGTGTTATCATCAACAATCAAAAAGAATATCGTTCTAATTTATCCTCAGCTATTCTACCTTATCAAGATAGTAATCCGTTAAACTTTTTGAACCCATCTGATGTAGAAAGTATAGAAGTGTTGAAAGATGCAGATGCTACTGCTATTTATGGATCGCGTGGTGCAAATGGTGTCGTATTAATCACTACTAAGAAAGGAAAAAATACTAAAACAACCATTCAATTTTCAAATTCGTATACTATAGGTGAAATAGCTGACTTACCAAAAATGATGTCTATTACCGAATATATGGAAATGAGGAAACAGGCATTTGTAAATGATGGAATTTCTAATTATCCAATAAATGCCTATGATATCAATGGGATATGGGATCCTAATAAATCTACCAATTGGCAAAAGTATTTTGTTGGAGGAAAATCTTTTCGTACTTCAAACGAGCTGAGGTTATCGGGAGGAAATGAACTGACTCAATTTATGCTAAGTGGTGGACATAATGAAGAAACAACTATTTTCCCAGGAGATTACAGGTACAAAAAGACTAAAATGAATCTTAATCTTTCTCATCAAAGTGCTAACCGACGATTGAAACTAAATTTTACAGGATTTTATACTTTTCAAAATAATTTTTTACCTCCTACCGATTTTATGCGCATTTACCAATCATTAGCACCGAATGCACCTGACCTATTTGATAAAAATGGACAATTAAATTGGGAAAATAATACGTTTGCTAATCCTATAGCAGCAGCAGAACAAACTTATAAATCAAATCAAAATCAACTATTAAGTCAATTTAGCTTTAATTATCAAATTATAAAAGGATTAAATGTACATGTAAATAGTGGTTACACTACAGATATAGTTAATGAGCAAATGATATACCCTAAAACAATGTACAACCCGACATTAGACATAGGTAGTGAACGTTCTTCGCTATCCACTTCTACAATACAACAAACAAATTGGTTAATAGAACCGCAAATAAACTACCAAAAAAAATGGAATGAACATCGAATAGAAGCATTAATAGGGACAACTTTTCAACATACATCTTCAGATTATTTGATGCAAAATGGATCCAATTTTACTTCAGACGAATTTATTGAAAATATGGGAGCAGCGACTACAGTTAAAATAACACGTGATGCGTCTTCTGTTTACCGTTATACAGCTATTTATGGGCGTTTTAATTATCAATTTGACAATCGTTATTACATTAATTTTACAGGAAGACATGATGGTTCGAGCAGATTTGGACCAAACAATCGTTTTGCTAACTTTGGTGCTGTAGGAGCTGCATGGATTTTCTCGAATGAAAAATTTTTACAAGATTCTAATTGGTTGTCATTTGGAAAAATTAGATCAAGTTATGGTACAGCAGGAAGTGATAACATAGGCAATTATCAGTTCTATGACACGTATTCTAATTTAAATACTTCTTATAATGGTATACAAGGTTTAACACCTAGCAGATTGTATAATTCGAAATATGGTTGGGAAATTACTAGAAAATTCGAAGCAGCTCTTGAGTTAGGTTTTTTACGAGATCGTTTACAGTTTACTGCTGCTTATTATCGTAATCGATCAGGAAATCAATTAGTAGGTATTCCACTACCTGGGACAACAGGTTTTACATCTGTACAAGCTAATTTGAATGCTGTTATTCAAAATACTGGAATAGAAATAACGATAGCTGCAAAACCTATTCAAAAAGCAAACTTTCAGTGGGAAAGCTCTTTTAATTTTAGTGTTCCTCAAAATAAATTGTTATCATTTCCTGATTTGGAAGCATCAACCTATGCTTCTACATTAGAAGTTGGAAAGTCTATTACCTTAAAAAAAATGTATCATTATTTAGGTGTAGATCTAGCTACTGGCGTATATCAGTTTGAAGATGTAAACGGTGATGGAAAATTAGATGTAAACGACCGTACAATTGTAAAAGAATTAGGGATAAAATGGTATGGTGGTTTTGTAAATACTTTTCGAATTAAAAATTTTCAATTAGATATACTGACACAGCTTTCTTCACAAACACGTGAGAATAGTATTGCAAGTACCAACACACTAGGTTTAATGGGAAATTATAGTACCGAATTTTTAGATTATTGGACACCTACGAATACAGATGCTCGTTATCAGAAACCTACAAGTGGAGCAAATAGCCAACTAAATACAGCTGCATCTAATTATAGACTTAGTGATGCAAGTGTTATGAATTCCTATTATATCCGTCTTAAAAATATACAAATCAGCTATAATCTTCCAAAAACAACCTTTAAACATTTGCAAGGGACTTTGTTTTTTCAAGGTCAAAATTTGTGGACGTGGACCAATTATAAAGGTCTTGATCCTGAGTTTAATTTATCAGGATACACGCCTGCTCTACGTACATGGTCTATCGGTTTTAATTTAATATATTAATCATGAAAAAAATAATAATTTTATTACTTATAATTCCTTTTTCGAGTTGCGAAAAATTTATTGATCTAGATTTACCTCAAGACCAAATTACACAAGAAACGGTTTATAAAGATGGTAAATTAGTTCGCTCTGCTCTTGCTGGTCTTTATAATTCATTAAAAACAGATGGCTTTCTATCAGGTAGTTCTTCTGGCGGAGGTGTATATTTTGGTTGTTATACAGATGAATTGATTTCCTATCAAATGGCTAATAGTGTATTAGATCAATTTTATAAATTAAATATTCGGCCAGAATCTAGTGCTGTAACAGCTTTGTGGCAAAAAACATATAATCAAATTTATCAAACAAATCGTATAATAGAAGGAATTGAAAGATCGACTTTGATTGAGGTGAATTTAGCAAATCAGTTGAAGGGCGAAGCTCTTTTTATGAGAGGGTTACTACACTTATATTTGGTACAAACTTTTGGAGAAATACCGTATGTAACAACAAGTGATTATACCATTTCTCAACATGTATCAAAAGATAAAATTGTTGACATTTATAATAAAATTGAGAATGATGTATTATTAGCTAAAAGTTTATTAGCAACAAATACTACCATAGGCGCACGTTTTATACCTTCTAAAGAAGCTGCTCAACTAATCTTATCTCGTTTATATTTAATTCAAAAAAGGTGGGATGATGTCATAAAAATAACAGATGATCTTGCTCAAAGTACATCTTTCCAATTGCAACAAGATATAACCAAAGCCTATCTAAAGGATAATTCATCTACGATTTGGCAATTATCCCCTACATCTGCTACAGCTACTACATATGAAGCTAACATACATTACTTGCGTTCTGCACCTCCTTATAATATTTCTTTGCAACCAGAATTTGTGAATTCTTTTACAACTGATGATTTGCGCTTGAATAATTGGATTGGGTCTATTAATGACTCTAGCGGTAAAAAATATTATTATGCTTCTAAATACAAACAATATTCTACTGCAAATGGACAAAATGAATATTCAATCATTTTACGTAATGAAGAAGCAATCCTTAACCGAGCTGAAGCTTATATTCAAAAAGAAGAATTAGTAAATGGAGTAATGTATTTAAACCAAATTGTAACACGTGCAGGTTTATCTGCTGTAATAATGGGAACGAAAGAACAATTATTGGTACGTGTTTTAGAAGAGCGTCAACATGAATTATTTACTGAGTTTGGAGCCCGATTTTTTGATTTAAAAAGATACAATCGATTAAATGACATAATGATCAACCTCAAACCTCAATGGAAGTCGACATTTGAATTATTACCACTCCCTGAAAGTGAACTTTTATTAAATACTAATTTATATCCACAAAATTATGGTTATTAAATTCAATTTAAAAATACTTCTTATTCTCTTGGTTTTAATAATTCAGCTGTTTAGTCAATTATCCAATGCTCAAACTATAGCTGAATTTAACAAAGCTTATGAAAATTATTATATTACATTGTTAGAAACAAAAAGTCCAAACTTGGACTGGGTAATAGTAAGTCATTTAGATGCTATGGGAAATACTGAAAATGAATTAATTTCAGTAAAAAAAGGAATAAGACCAAGAATTTTACCACAATCGAATTCTATCAGTTTTGCAAGTGATTCTACTATTATTTATAAATTACCTAATAAAACTGTCGTGTTTGAGAATTTATATTTATTGAAAAATAAAGAGTTTCATACAATTGAAAGTATTATTCATTTTGCATCAAAAAAGACTATTATTTTAAAACCACTGGATAAAACAGAATTGATTGTTGTAGACAAAAATGGTAAAATAAAACATCATTTATTCAATATAGAGTCGAATCGAATTGATTATAAAACTGAACGGCTTTATTATATTCAAAATAACAGTTGGTATGTATTAAACCTTAAAGAAAATACAACGCAAACAGTTAATAATATTCCTAAAGTAGATTGGATTTATAATAATGACACGAATTGGTTTGGATTGAAAGAAGTTGGAAATTCATTACATATCTTTCGAAAGGAACAAAATTCATTAAACGTAACAGAATCTATTATAGATCCTCCTGAGCATTGTTTTTTTGATAAAAGTTTAATACAAACTACTGAAGTTAGAGAAAATAGATACATTTTATTCAAATTAAAATTAGATATTAACATTCAAAATCTAGCTGAGATTTCATATTCTAATCGTCTAAATAGTAAATCATCTTCCTATCCGCAATTGGGGATATATGATATCGTTGAAAATAAATGGACATGGAAACCTCAACTTTCAACTCCTTTTCAACTTCAAAAATTTGTTACAGAACAAGGTGAATTCATTGTATATGACATGGGCTTAAATAAAATTGATACATTGGTAAATAAAAGATTACCAATACAATTCGTAAGAAATTATGGTGATAAAACTCAGTCAATAGCCAATAAATATATATCAGCAAACAATTTCTATTATGATGTCAATACAGATCATATACTGTTTTTTGAAGATGGAAAATGGAAGAGTGAGTCATTACAAACACACCAGATTAGAATAGCACCTTTTAACCCCGAAGTAATGTTAGGTAATGGACTTTATAATAACTTAGCTGATATACCAAAAGCTAAAATTACACCAACTTCAGAAAAAGGAATTTTTATAGTGAAATCTGAATATGATTTATACACTTGGGATATAATTCAAAATAAGGTTATTGCATTAACTAATGGAGCTGCTGATCAAATAAATTATGAGCTGAAAGCACAGCCTCTTTGGATTTTAGGGGAATCATTTTGGAGGAGTAGTTTTCATCGTCCTATAGATTTGAAAAAGCCGCTTTTGGTAAGAGGAATTTCTATGAAAGATTATACCACTAGTTTGGGAGTCATAAAAGGAAATAAATTGAAAATTATTGCACAATCTGATTTTACAATCAAAGATTTTGAAGACACTAAAAGAGTGGTGTATACAACTACAGGATTTAATAATCCTTTAAAAATATATGAAATAAGAAAAAAGAAGCCTCATTTAATTTATGAAAGTCAAGGTAAAAAGGATGGTAAACGACCAATATTAAAAAAAGAGCTTTTACATTATACAATTAATAGTGAACACTTGAATGCGTTTCTATATTATCCAAAAAACTATGATGCAAAAAAGACATACCCAATGATTGTACGTGTCTATGAGAAAATAACTTTTCATAATAGAGAAGATAATATTCCACATTTAATGGATTTAATTGGTTTTAATATGATGCATTATATCTTGAATGACTATTTTGTCTTATTACCTGATTTGACTTACAAAGAGAACGATTCTCAAGAAACTACAATTAAAAGTATTGAAAAAATAATAAATCAAGTTTCCCAAATACCTCAAATTGAGTCTAACCACATTGCTGTAGTAGGACAATCTTTTGGTGGTTACGAAGCAGCTTTGTTTATGGGAAAAACCAATCTATTTGAAACAGCACTAATAGGTGTTCCTATAGTTGATATTCCTAGAAAATACTTAAGCGAATTTAAGATATACAACTATAACCAAGCAGATTATGCTAGAGAAGAACGTCAACAAACACGGATGAACAGTAGTTTATTTGACAATTGGCAAGGTTATTTGGAAGCGTCTCCTATTTACCATGTAAAAAAAGTACAAAAACCAATTCTGCTTTGGGGTGGCACTGATGATGCAAATGTTTTATCGGATCAAGTTCGATCTTTTTTCTACGGTCTTACTCGCCTTAATAAAAAAGCTATTTATTTAAATTATTTAAATGAAGGACATAATATAATTGAAAAAACTAAACGTCAAGATTTAAATTACAAAGCATGGCAATGGATGGAACATTTTTTAAAAGGAAGACCCGCTGCTGATTGGATTAAGCCATTGTTGGAAAATTAAGATGTAAAAAAATTTAAGTTTAAAAACTTTAATAATAAAGATAGCTCCCAAAGGGAGCTATTTTTCTATGGTTTGAATAAAATTGTACTACACGTATTAAATTCACCAGGATTATTTAAGTCAAAAACTTGTTGTCCTGTTGGTAAATCATTCAAGGTACATATTTCATTCCCTTCTGTACTACACATTCTAACTTCTTCACAACTTTTTAATTCCGTATTGTAAATATAACCAGGAACAATTGCTAATTTTGATTCGTTTTGCTTTGCTTGGTTTGTAGCAAAAGCTGCACCAGTCCCCATCATGATGATGACAGCCGGTAAAATGATTTGTTTAAAATTTGTTTTCATATTTTTGATTTTTTGTGGTGCCTACGTTATCAGGTTTCGGCAATCCTGCCTCTATTCGTCAATAAAGGGTGTATGCATACGTTTGTATTTTATAAGCTTATTGTCTTGTAGAACGTAAAAGTACTTGGAAGTCACCCACATTTCTCTTATATTTTCTTTACCTTCTTCTGGAATAGTAAAACTATAGATATATTGATTTGTGAGATAGTGATATACATCAATTATACGCTTGTTTTTTCTACTATCATGAGGATCTAACTTAGCTTGACTATTGGAGTCATTGTACAAATAACCATTATAGGCTACTTGCATAATATTCATTTTTAAGGGTGGTTTATCCATTTTTGTTGTACCATCTTTTAACTTTATGAGAGATAGTTTAGCTTTTGATATCGTATCAATTGTTTTTCCTCTACCATAATCTTGTAAATCAAAATCGATTATTCGATATTCATTTCTATAGAAATAAGTATAAATTATTTTTTTTGTTATTGGGTCAACAGCAAAAGAACCATCTGTATCAAAAACTCCATCAATTTGTTTTTCAAGTATCTTTGTATTAGAAGTTAATTTAATAGGATTAGTAAATAATAAACCTAAAATATTTTCTCTTGTCATTATACTTTGCCCTCTAAAAACAAAACGATGAGGTTCAACCATTTCTATCTTAGAAAAAAGTGATTTCTGATTATATGTTTTTATTGCTTTTTTATCTGAAAGTAAGCCTTCAAAAATAACAGGAACATGACCGTCAGTAAGACTAAATGAAGGATAATCAACATGTAAAATAATCTCCTGAAAAGGAAGTTTCATATCATCAATTTTTAAAGTATCTATTAAAACATTTACGAAATTAGGATAGATAGTACCCAATATGAGAGGAGCATTCTTTTCTCCCAAAAATATAGTATCTCCTTTAGATCCTGCAAAATAAAATCCATTTGAAGGTAATAATATTTTGTCCTGAAAATTTACTGCATATGGAATGTACCGTCGAATAAAAGGATTTTCTATTTTCATTTTCTTTTCGGACATGAGAAATAATCCAACTACACTAATAATGGATGAAAAAGAAACACCTAAAATTAATTTAATAATTGTTATTTTTTTATAATTCGATGGAAATATAAATATTCCAATTATAGAAAATATTACAAAAACAAGATTAAATAGAATATGATTTTCCCATGATAATTTCTCTAAAATACCACCACAAGAACAAGGAACAAAATCACTGTAATTTAATATCAGATAAATATAGACTGTGAATGCTAACATTAATCCGAACGAAGCATAAAGCCCAATTAATCCCCACCTTTTAAAACAAAGCAGTAATGCAATCACTATTTCTGCAAAAATAACTGCATAAGAAATAAATCCGGCATACGCACTCAATAAGGGTGATTGTGCCAATTGAATTTGAAAATTCTCAAAATCCATTAGTTTACTCACAGCTGCATAAATAAACAACACAATAAATAGGTAGCAGATGAGTGTTCTTAAAAACGGTGCAATTTTTCTCATCTTTTAGTAGTTTTAATTCATAAAAAAATAACTTTCTAACATCTAACATCTAACATCTAACATCTAACATCTAACATCTAACATCTAACATCTAACATCTAACATTAGTTTTCGTCGTCTTCATTATCCTGTCGTTTCACATAAGGATCCTTATCTTGAGGTGGATCATTTTTAGAAGAAATAATATGAACACTATCTGTTGAGGTTCTTATAAAAGAAGAGCGAGCATTTACAGAAGAATCAATTTCAGAAATGTTTTCATCTTCTACACATCCAATGTATGCAAAACATACAAGTCCAATTAAATAAATAAATTTCATAATAGTGTTTTTTAAAAGTTTGAAATAAAATTACTTGTACTTTCTAAAATAGGAGGTATGTTAATACGTCAAAAACATAAAACGTATGTCGAATTTATAAATTCATACATTGTTAATGTCAAATGAATCAAGTTCTAAACAATAAATTTTAAGAAATTGTCGAAAACGGACTTATGAATGAAAAACAAATCTAAAAACCCGACGATTTATAACCGAGATGAAAACGACTTTGAATATTAAAAAAGAATGAAGAAAACTGGCATTAAAACTCCCACGTTAAGAAAATGTTTGAATGGAGCGTTAAAAAGGTTTTAGCCCGTAGGGTTTGTAAAATGTTTAGTGAAGTGAAAATATTTTTAGTAAGAGAGGTTTACAGCCAAGTCTTTTTTCGTTAGTTTTTTTGACTGTTCCCCGAAGGGCATATGAATACCGACAATAAAAATAGATAAGTAATGAATAAAAAAAGTGACAAAAGATTCTTCAACAAGCTCAGAATGAAAAAATCCGTTGTTAAAAACGAATTAAATATTATAAAATAAAAACGTAGAACTAAATACGTATCACGTAAAACTTAATAAAACCTATATTCCTATTGTGGTTTTAAAATGAGGATAAGATTGGTAATGGTTGATTGAACGTAGTCGTGTTGATTGAGCGTAGTCGAAATCATAAGTAGGTAATGAGATTCTTCGATAGGCTCAGAATGACAAAATCCATTGTTAAAAACGAATTTGATTATTGAAAAAGTAATTAAAAATCCGACGATTTAGAATCGAAATGAAATTCAACTCGAAATTATTGGAATAAAAAAAGTTGGAGTGTTTGAGTGAAACGAGTTGCCAACTTTATGGAAATAATTTAGCAAGTTGAATCATTGAGAGTCTACTGTCGGCATCTTTTTTTGTTTCGTTTTTTGCGCTCTTCCCCGAAGGGCATATGAATTCAATATTCATAAAATAATAAAGACTATGAATAAAAAAATGAAAGTAAGAAACAAATATTACCTAAGCTCCACAGGAGCTTCTCCTTTTAATTTCAAATTTTTAATTTCAAATGTTTTTTAAGATGAGTTTCCCCGAAGGGCATATTAATTCAATATTCATAAAATAATAAAGACTATGAATAAAAAATGAAAGTAAGAAATTCTTCGAAAGGCTCAAAATAATAAAATCAGCTTATAAAAACAAATTTGAATACTGAAAAAGAATAAAGAAAACTGGCATTAAAACTCTCACGTTAAGAAAATATTTGAATGGAGCGTTAAGATGCGGAGTGCGAGGTGCGTGATGTGAGAATTGAGATGTGAAAATTTAAATGACAACGAATTTGATTATTGAAAAAGAATGAAGAAAACTGGCATTAAAACTCTCACGTTAAGAAAATGTTTGAATGTAACGTTAAAAAGATTTTAGCCCGTAGGGTTTGTAAAATGTTTAGTGAAATGAAAATATTTTTAGTAAGAGAGGTTTACAGCCAAGAGTTTTTTGATTACTTTTTTGCTCTCAAAAAAGTGATAGGAAGAACCCCACTTTTATTCCTCTACATCCTCATTAATTGGAGTTCAATCCTCTAATTCAAAATAATATAGGTCATGAACAAAAAATGAAAGCAAGTAACAACTTCTAATTAAAAATTTTAATTTTGCTTCCCGCTTACCGCTTACTCCCTACATAATGGCAGGATAAAGGCAGGATAATGGCTGTAGAGTGTATGCAATAGATACGATGCAAAAAGAGAAATCTTATACAGATTTCTCTTTTTGTTTTCATTTAAGTTTCTTAGAAGCAATCGATTAAACATATTTTTTTTAAGAAATAGATTACTTTCGATTAAAACTAGCATAAAAAACAAGAAAACGTTACCAATAAGACTGTCTATTTTATAAAAAGGAAGCTAAATTTATAAATTTCATACATTTAAGTAATTAATAAATGGCTTTTAATTTAAAAGAAAGTAAATTAGGGCAAATCATTAAAGTTTTATGAATGAAAAGAGTTGTATTATACACATGCATACTCTTTTTACTACCACTACAAATAATCGCTAAAAATAAAGATTCCTTAGCCTCCAAAGATTATGCTTATTTAATCCAACAATTAGACGATCGGATAGAGGATAAGGACAATCCATTAGTTAAAATTTACCTCGAAGCATATATCAAAAAAGCAAAAAAGAAGAAGGATAAGTTAAACTTATTTTATGCCTATAAAGAAGGAATTTATTTTTCGGATAATCTAGATACACAACTACAATATGCAGATAGTGCAATAAGTATGGGCGTGAAAATGCAGAACAAAGAGTTAATAGCAATAGCCTTTTTATCAAAAGGTGTAGCTTTTTATAAAGTCAAAGATTTTCATCAAGCACTTCAGAATTATTTAAATGCTGATAACCAATTACAAAAATCCAAAGACCAATATCTGAAGCATAAAGTAATGTTTAATATGGCAATGATAAAACAAAAATTAAATTATTACAGCCAAGCAGAAGAACTATTAAAACAATGCGAAAATTTTTTTGCTTCAAATAAAGAAAACAAAAATTACCAAGCCTATTGGTTAAATACCATTTATCATTTAGGAAGTCTCCACCAAGAAACAGCAAACAAAACTAAGGCAAAAGAATATAACCTTATAGGGAGTAATAAGAGCAAAATGTACAACAATGAATATTTTAATAAATATTTTGAAATAAATAATGGAATAGATAAAATATTAAATAATCAAAAGAATCAAGGAATCCAATCATTAACAGCAACAGAACTATTTTTAAAAAAGGAGAAGGACTTTAATACATTAACAAGAGTATATTATTACAAAGCAATAGCCTACGAAAATTTAAAAATGAATGAACAGAAAGTAGAATATTTCAATAAAATAGACAGCATATTCAATGAGCACAATTACTTGGAGTTTAGATATAAAGCGATTTACGAAGTGTTATTAAGAGAAGCAATGGCATCTTTGAATACAAATCGACAATTATACTTGATTAATCAACTATTGAAGGTGGAAGAACAGAATTTGATAAGTGATATAGAAATGAATCAATTGGTATACAAGGAATATGATACGGCTCAATTACTACAATTAAAACAAAAAATACAACACAAATCTCAACTATTAAACTACATCATTGCTGTAACGATATTAGGAATGATAGCAATTGTAGCATGGGGATTAAAGAATAAAAGAAAGAATAACGAGCTAAAAGAAAAGTACAGCAAATTCATACAGCAATCAACGCAACGAGAAAAGAAAAATACAATGATTGACATGAATGAGCATAGTGAAAGTACAATTGAAACCATGAAAATGCTACTCATAAAATTTGAACAATTCGAGAATCAAAAAGAATTCTTAGATCCAAATATAACAATAGCCACTTTAGCAAAATCCTTTTCAACCAATACCACCTATCTATCAAAATTTTTCAACCAATACAAAGGCATCAATTTTTCTTCTTACATTAAACACTTACGCATAAAATACATCACACAATTACTACAAGAAGAACCATATTACCTCAATTACAAAGTTTCAGCTTTAAGTGAAATTGCAGGTTATACTAACCCCAGACAGTTTTCGAATATCTTCCTAATAGAAACAGGATTACGTCCAATCGAATTTATAAAAATTCAAAAATTAGAGAATTTACAAAAGCAATAAATGGTCTATTAGTGTCCTTTTTTGACATTTTGGTATTCAAAAAGTCATACCCCTTGTTTTACAAAAAACACCAATGCAACTTTACAAAACCATTGCGCAATGGATGTAAAATGTCGAATATAAAAATTAAGAAAAATGGCAAAGCAAAAAGGTTTTTTAAAGTTAAGAGGTTCAATCGGAGATTTGAATTTCTATAAATCAAAAGATGGGTACATGGTAAGAGAAAAAAGTTCTCTAGATCGCAACACCATTATGAATGATCCACGCTTTCAGCGTACCAGAGAAAACATGCAAGAATTCAAAAATGCAGGAATAGCTGGAAAAACAGTACGTAACGCATTCAATGCAATCATCAAAAATGCAAAAGACAGTAGAGTAACCAGTCGACTAACAAAAGTAATGCATGCAATACTGAAAGAAGACACTACAAGTGCAAGAGGACAACGAAATGTATTCAACGGAAATCAATTGGCGTTAAAAGGATTCGATTTCAATGCAGGAGCAATATGGCTAAAAACGGTACTAATACCAGTTATCATTACAATAGACAGAGCTTCTGGAGAATCAAAATTTGAATTAGAAGCATACAAACCTTTAGATGTGATAATCGCACCACAAGGAGCAACGCATTACAGATTCATTGCTTCATCAACAGAAATTGATTTTGAGAAAAATGAATACATCACCAAAACATCCTATACCGATTATTATCCTTATGATGAAGTAGAAGTAAATGATGTAGAGTTGTTGAATAATCTTTCTCCAAATTCAGAACTGACGATTGCTTTAGCAATAGGAATCGAATTCTATCAAGAAGTGAATAATGTTTTATATACATTAAAGAACGGAAGTTATAATGCAGCACATTTAATCGAAATCAATTTACCATGATGACAATTGTTTTGAAAAGAAGCTATTTTCCAAATGGAACAAATGGCGCATTATACATCGACGATAACTTCGTGTGTTATACAATAGAATTACCTTGGGTACAAAACAAAAAAGCAAACTCGTGTATACCAGAAGGAAGTTATCCAATCAAGAAAAGAGTTTCATCAAAGTTTGGACAACATTTTCTGATTACCAATGTACCCAATAGATCATTGATTTTAATTCATCCAGCAAATCATGCAAAAGCAGAATTGCAAGGATGTATAGCTCCCGTAACCAAATTAACCGGAGAAGGGAGAGGTGAGTTATCAAGATTAGCATTTACAAACTTTAAAAAGCTAGTAAACAAAGAACTTGATCGTGAAAAAGAAGTCGTTTTAATCATCAAAAATCAACAACATGACAATTCTTAACCGTATTACAGCACCAACACCAAAATTGTTCCAACAAATAAGAAACATAGGATTGACATTAGCTGCGGTTGGTGGAATATTAATAGCTGCTCCAGTAGCATTACCCGCTACAATTGTAACAATAGGAGGTTATCTTACCGTTGCAGGAGGAGTGTTATCAGCAGTCAGTCAACTGACGGTTAACGATAATGCCAACGATAACAATGCTAAACAATAGTAACACCTCATTAATTGTTGGAACAGTAGGAGGAACCATGACAAGTATAGTCGCTACTATACAGTGGGAACAACTCGTTTATACAATCTGTATGGGAATAATTGGAGCAATATGCAGTTACGGAACTTCATATTTGTTACACAAGAAAAACAATCCCTTTGACGATGAATAAACGATTGATATGAAGTAAGATTTTTAAATCTTATGTGACGGATGTAAATTTTAAAACATTCATTTAAGTTTCATGGAAGTAATTCTAAAAATTACGAAAATGAGAGACCAAGAACTAAAAAGAATGGTGATTTATCCCAAAGATGTATCAATCATTACTGGAAAAGGATATAGGCAAAGTCTTCGTTTACTTAATCAAGCAAAAAAATTAAGCGGAAAAGATAAAAAAGACTTCCTAACTTTTGATGAATTTTTGATCGCTTTTAAGATGAAATCATAAAATTCAAAAAGAAAAGGTTCTTAATCGTAAGATTAAGAACCTTTTCATATATCAATAAGTTAACTTATTTGATATCAGTTTTATTTCCCAATACAAAAAGTAATTAATATTGATATTCAGGTAGTTAAGTGATTTAGGTAACAAATGGGCAACAAATCTATAGAAATTGTACAGAAAACAAAGGAAAATAACTGATTTTCAGTTAGAAATTTTTAACATAAGAATATAGCCCTAACCCTTCTGATTTTGCTTTCAGATTCAATTCTTGATACAATGGTAACTGATTACAATGTATTTTATTATAGGCTTTTGCAAATCCAAATTTAATCATTTCTTCGTTTATAATCCTTCCATCTTTTAAAATTAAATATCCTAAAGTTCTTCCGTATTTATCTTTCGTATTATCACGTTCTTGAATTAAGGTTACTGGATCATTTATCTGAACTAATGTTTTTAAAAATTCTAATGATTTATAACCTAATTCAATTAATAATCTTCCTGATACAGATGTTTCCAATTCGTCTTGTTTTAGTTTTTTACAAAGTGTTAATTCTGGAGCATCAATACCATAAAATCTAATTTCAATTACTTCGTTCGTAATTAAATGTTTTACAAAAATTCCATCTCCATCATTGTATTTTTCGATTTTAAGATGCGTTTTTGAAATTGTCTGACTGATTACATTTAATTGCTTCATATTGCACTACTTAACATTCTGATTACCAATAATTTATATGTAAATTTACAATAATAATTTGTAACTAATTAATATTTAATATTATGGCTAAACAAAGCGGACACATTAAGTATGTTGGAACGTTAGGAGACGTTAGACATTTCAAGATTAAAGGAAACAAAGGTTTCTATGCAGGGTTAAAAGGCGGACCAACTGCACAACAAATTGCAAGCGATCCTGCTTTCGTTCGTACTCGTGAAAATATGAATGAATTTGGTGGTAGTGCTACTACTGGTCGTTCATTTAGAACAAGTATTGCAAATCTAATTCGTAATAATGCTGATAGTCAAGTGACAGGTCGTATTACTGCGGTAATGAAGAAAATTAATTTAGAAGATGGTTCAGAAGCCAGAGGTCAAAGAGCAATTTTAATTACTGCTGCTCCTCAATATTTAGAAGGTTTTGAATTCAATAAATTTTCTTCTTTAAATGGTGTTTTTAATGCTCCTTACACAATTACTTCAAATGTAGATCGTGATGAGTCAACATTAGCTATTGCACCATTTAATCCATTGGATAATATGTTTATTCCTGCAGGTGCTACGCATTTTAGAATTATCAATGCTATTACGGTTTTATCTGACTTTGCGTACAATCCTTTAACTAAGTCTTACGAACCAAAAGATAACGTAAATAATGGATTGACTGCTACAGCTGATTCGGGTTATTTACCTGTAAATGCAATGACTTCTGCAATTTCTGTTGCTACGACATTGCCAGGTTCTCCAACCCTTTCTGCGGATGTTTCAGTAGTTAATATTTTAGCGGTTGAGTTTTACCAAGAAGTAAATGGAAATTATTATTTATTTGCTCAAGGTAACGCAATGAAGGTTGTAAAGATATTCTAATTCATCATTAGAGATTAGAGGTTTCGGAAAATTGAAAAGCCTGCTCGTTTGAGTAGGCTTTTACTTTTTGCATTAATTTTCCTATAATGATTAATCATCCATTAAATATGTATTGATTATCTGTTATTTAAATACGAAATAAAGGCGTTTTAACGCCTTTTAATGTATCGGTATAGAATTATTCTTTTAGCTTCGGAAATGAGCTGTAATGTTTCTAAATATTGTCTTTCTTTTTGCTCTAATTCTTTAATGGCTTTTACAGATTTTTTAAACTGAGGTAAATTGGCATTGGCTTGTATTAATCCGTTTTTGATGATGGATTTACAATCGTTAATAGTTACAAATAAAATCACTGATCCTTTCAAATAGTTGTAGTAGGATTTAGATTTGAATAATCCATCGCACAGGGTTTTGAAAAATTGCATTTCTTCTTCGGAATTTGTACGTAATACATAGCAATTTGCACAAGGTTCATCCAAGGGTTTGCCGCTGTTTTTACCTTTATTCAGAATGTAAAATTCAAATTGTGATTTTTGATTCTTTGGGCTGAAAGTTTTTAGTTCAAATTTTTGCATAATACGAGCTTTAAAATTTATTGCTCGCTCACGCTTCGCATCATTTTTTCAAAAGAAAACAGAAAAAAAACGGAAAAAAAAAGAAAAAGAAAGCCGTTTAAAAGGCTGGTGAGGCAAAGCAGTCAAGGTTTTTGGATAAAAAATACAACCTGTATAGGTGGAGATTTTTTATTCAAAACCCGTAGGGCTTGACCTTTACGGCTTTGGGCGTTAGCAGTACCGAAACAGCCTAACTTGCTTTCCTTTTTATTTTTTGAAATGTGATGTGATAACCTCAACTTCTAAAGGATGACTGATGAAAAAATGTGCAGAAGCTGTTTTCTTTTTTCAACTTAAAAGTCGATTTATTGGATAATATTTTCAGTACTTATTTTCTAACATATCGTCTTATTGATATTATTGCGTTTGAAATACTGGGTAGTATTTGATTAAGATATTTCCTAACATTTCGTCTTTTGTAACCTTTAAGTTCTAGGTACTACTTCTCACAACTCTTGGGGCAATTAACTCCAGAAAAAAATAAACTATACCAAAATCAAAAGTGGAAATGGTGCGGTGGCAAGTGTAGTGAATGCCTGATAATGAATTATTGCTTACCTCTATAAAAAAGGAGCAGGCAAAATGCGAACTGCAAGTTTACAAAGATTGCGAAGTTTGCAAAGCAAGCAATAGTAATTTGTAGACTGTATGTGAGCATCTGCCTGCGACCACTATAAACAAAGCAATAAGAATGGAAAGGCTGAACTACTCTTGCAGCACCATTTAGGCGATGTGGGTGCTATGTAATGAAATGGAATAGCATCCTACAAAAGCCGACACGATTAAAAAATCATAGTTTAATTTTTTTTCTGACCATTGATAAGGGGGGCGGGGAGTTGTGGAAATAAAACGGCTTTTCTTAAATGCAGAAACGTTCAAATTAGCACGAACGCCTATGGTACTGGCTATTTTACATAACGCTCATTATAGTGGGCTTGTCCCCGTAGCCTTTAGGACTATAATGCCACGTTATGTAACTTAGCTTACGCCAATTTTAGTACTGGCATAAGCGAACCCTTCGGCAGGCTCAGGACAAGCTTTGGTGGTGGTTGGAGTGTAGCGTTTTTTTGCTTGTGAAATGAGGAGGCTTGCTCTTTGCTTAGTAAGGAACGAAACTAAGCAATGTGCAATAAAGCCGACGAATGAACATTGCAAAAAATATGACAGTATAAAATGGCGGCAGTACCATAGATTAGAATGGAGAAACCTTCAATTTAGTCGTAACTTAAAAGCCGATTTCTTGGGATAAGAAGGTGTAATTTTATATCTTGCGAATTCATTCAACATTATTATGTATGTCTAATTTGATTAATTTAAAGGTATTTAAAGAGTTTGTAAAATCGAGTAATTTTGGAGGATTCCTCCTTTTTTTATGTGTTATTATAGCCTTAGTAATAGCTAATTCTCCTTTTAGTGATACGCTTAAGAATTTGCTAACCTATGAATTTGGTATAGAAAATAATTGGATTCATTTAAAATATAGCACAAGTATGTGGATTAATGATGGGTTAATGGCTATATTTTTCTTACTTGTAGGCTTGGAAATTAAACGTGAAATAGTAGAAGGAGAATTATCATCCCCTAAAAAAGCTGTTTTACCAATTTTGGCAGCAGTTGGTGGAGCTATTGTACCTGCGCTGATATATGTATTGTTTAATAAAGGTCTAGATACCGCAAGTGGATGGGGAATTCCTATGGCAACAGATATTGCTTTTGCATTAGCTGTAATATCATTATTAGATAAGCGTATACCATTTAGTTTAAAGATATTTTTAGCAGCTTTAGCAATTGTAGATGATTTAATTGCGATTCTAGTCATTGCATTATTTTATTCTTCAGGTATAGATGTGCATTATTTATTATACGCGGGTGTAGGTTTGGCTATTTTAGTTGTAATGAATAGACTTAATGTTAAAAATTCATATCTTTATCTTATTCCAGGTTTATTTATTTGGTATTTTGTACATCATTCTGGAATACATGCTACTATAGCGGGTGTATTAGTAGCTATGACTTTACCGACAAATGATACTGATGAAGAATCACCGCTAGAACGATTAGAGCATGCTTTAGTAAAGCCTGTCAATTTCCTAATCATACCTATTTTTGCTTTTGCAAATACTAATATAACTATTGTAAATGAAATGCTAGAAGGATTAACTGCTCCATTAGGATTGGGTATTGGAATGGGCTTAATACTTGGTAAACCACTAGGAATTGTATTGAGTACTTTTCTCTGCTACAAATTTGGAATAGGTCAGTTACCTGAAGGAAGTAATTTTAAACATATAATAGGTTTAGGTTTATTAGCTGGTATTGGATTTACTATGTCTATATTTATTTCAAACTTATCTTTTACGGATACAGTTTTAATTGAAGAAGCAAAATTGTCAGTCTTGTTAGCATCAATAATTTCTGGAATATTAGGTTACATAATTTTGAGAAAAAGTAATAAATAAAATTAACGATGCTTACACGCTTTTTTTGTTCTAGAATTTTTAATCTGCTAACTAAATGGAGTTTTATTGTTGCAATTGTAACCATCATTGCTATGTTAGGATTTGGTTTTCCTAAACATTATAATCCATATGTTAATTTATTTTTTGCTACTATTTTATTTTTGGGAATTATTAAAACAGTTGTTAAATTCTTTTATATCAAAGATAAAATCATAGCAAGAGTTTTAATTTTCGATCTATTAAGTGTCTTATTTATTACGTATTGTATATATATACAATTTACCGAATACTCTATACATTTTGTTAGTAAGTATATCTTATTTGCAATAATCTTAAAATTATTACGCGAATTTGCTACACCAAATTTTACATTTAAAAGAAGTTACATAACACCACCCCAACTTTTTATAATAAGTTTTATTGGATTAATAATATTAGGAGCTTGTTTGTTATTATTGCCTAAAGCAACTAAAACCTCAATAACTTTTTTGGATGCATTATTTACCTCAACTAGTGCTGTATGTGTTACAGGTTTAAGTGTTATGGATGTTTCTCAGGTTTTTACTACATTTGGTCAATTTATTTTATTACTACTCATTCAATTAGGTGGTTTAGGGATTTTAACATTTGCAGCTTATATCGCATATTTTTTTAAGGGAAATAGTTCTTTTGAATATCAAATTACTTTAGGAAATATTTCAAATAATGATGCCTTTAGCGAGGTGTTTTCTTTTATTAAACGTATAATTTATCTAACATTCAGTATAGAATTGATAGGTGCGGTTTGTATATATTTATCTTTAGATCAATTAGAGATTAGCTTTTTAGACAAGGCTTTTCATTCTTTATTTCATTCTATATCGGCGTTTTGTAATGCTGGTTTTTCTACTTTACCAAATGGATTGATGCATGAAGTAACTATTTATAATTATCCATTGCAAATAGTTGTAATATTACTTATATTTTTAGGAGGAATAGGGTTTCCTATTTTAGTAAATATACTTCGCTATTTTTCTTATTTTATTACCAAAACTATAGCAAGTATATTTCATAATCGTAAAGAACAAAAAAGTTGGGTATTTTCATTAAGTTCAAAAGTAAATTTAATGACTTCATTGATTATTCTTTTCATTTCTACGATTATTATATATTTTGAAGAATTTTATTATACGCTTAATAATCATACAGGAATAGGCAAATTTGTATCTGCTACATTCATTAGTATGACCACACGAACTGCTGGGTTTAATACGATAGATTTTTCGCAATTGCAATTCTCTACAATTATCATGATATTACTCTTGATGTGGATTGGTGCCTCACCTACCTCTACAGGTGGTGGGATAAAAACAAGTACCTTTGCCATTGCTATTTTAAATTTTATTAATATCGCAAGGGGGAAACAAAACATTGAAATATATAACCGAAAAATCAGTGATTCTATAGTGCAAAAGGCATTTGCAACAATAACATTGTCTTTTCTAGTTATAGGAATTGGAGTATTTTTAATTTCAAAGTTTGATTATCAATTACCATTAATAGACATAGCATTCGAAGTATTTTCTGCCTATTCAACAGTTGGATTATCATTAAATACTACTCCATTATTGAGCGATCCTAGTAAGATAATATTAATTATAATTATGTTTATAGGACGAGTTTCTATGATCACCATTTTAACAGCATTTTTTAAGAAAACCATATCTTCTCGTTATTCATATCCTACGGGGGATATTTTAATATAAAATACATGAAATTAATTATCATTGGATTAGGGAATTTCGGAGCATCATTAGGTACTAAAATGACAGCTTTGGGGCATGAGGTGATTGGAGTTGATACCAATATGGAACGTGTAGAATCGTATAAAGATAAATTGTCACATACTATTTGTTTGGATGCAACCGATGAAGTTGCACTTAATAAATTACCCTTGAATAACACTGATATGGTGTTAATTACTATAGGTGAAAATGAAGGCTCTAATATTATGGCGACAGCTAATTTTAAAAATAGAAAAGTTAATCGTTTAATAAGTCGATCAATAAATAATGTCCACGAAAATGTATTACATGCCATAGGTGTAGATCAAATTATAAGACCTGAAGAGGAATCTGCCGAACGTTGGACTAAAAAACTAAATACAAAAGGAATTATAGATTCTTTTGAACTTAATAAGGAATATAGTATCATAGAAGTTATAGTACCCAAAGAACTTGTAGGATTAAGTTTTGATGAGATTCAATTTAAAAAGAAATACAATATATTGGTAATGACTGTTATTAAAAATAAACAAGAAACAAGTTTTTTAGGTCAATTTAAAATAGTACCACAGGTACAAGGATTTCCATCGTCAACAACAGTACTTGAACGTGATGATGTTTTAGTAATTTATGGATCAAATAATGATATTTATAAATTTATGCGAAAATATTACTAATCAGAAAATAGAATTGATAAATAATTTTAATACTTATGTGAAACACAATGAACAAGATCTATCAATTATTTAATCTACAAAGTGGAGAAGAAGATAAGAATAAAGTTAAAGAAGACGTACAAAGCAATATATCATTTAAAGGAGCTAATCTATGGATTTTAGCTTGCGCGATATTAATTGCATCTATAGGATTAAATGTAAATTCCACAGCAGTCATTATAGGAGCTATGTTAATATCACCATTAATGGGGCCAATAGTCGGTTCTGGGTTTGCCTTAGCAACTTATGATTTTACTTTATTAAAACGTTCGTCCAAAAATTTATTTATAGCTACCTTAGCTGGCTTAATTGTATCTGGTTTGTATTTTTATTTGAGTCCTTTTAAAGAAGTCGAATCTGAATTGTTGGCTAGAACATCACCCACTATATATGATGTGCTTATCGCATTTTTTGGAGGCGTTGTAGGAGCAGTATCCATAACAAGAATTGAAAAAGGCAATCCCATACCTGGAGTAGCAATTGCTACTGCGTTGATGCCACCATTATGTACAGCAGGTTTTGGATTGGCTACACTAAATTTTAAATTTTTAGTTGGAGCTTTATATTTGTATAGTATCAATTGTTTTTTTATCGCATTGTCTACTTTTTTGGTATTGAAGTATTTGAAATACAAACCTATTCAGACCCAAAATCCAGATTTAGATAAAAAAGTTAGATTAACGATAACAGTTTTGATGTCACTTTTGATTTTGCCTAGTTTTTATTTAGCCTATAATTTGTTACAGGAAAAAAAATATACTCAAAATGTAAATTTATTTATCCAAAAAGAATTTCAAGAAAAAGGAAAAACTATTATCTATAAGAATATCAATTTTAATTCAAATCCCAAACGTATTGAACTAGCATTTTTAACAGAAAAATATGACAGTTTACAGATAAAAGATATCAACTCTAGACTTATAGATTTTAATTTAGAAAATACAACTTTCATAGTTAGGCAAAATAATATTGATTTAAAGCAAGAAATTATGAGTGAAATCAATAAAAATCAAATAAATGTATCAGAAAAAGATATACAAATACAACAATTAAAAAATCAAATAGCGCAAGAAAAAATAGGTGATTCGATCACCGAACGTGAAATAAAATCCTTATTTCCTGCTATTAAAAACGTGTACTTTGGCGTAATACATCAATATAGTGATAGTATTAAATCGAAACCAATAGTAACTTATCAATCAGAACACAAAATTAATGAAGAAATATTACTTAATTGGTTGAAAATTAAACTAAATAATGATAATCTATTACTAATAAAAGAATAATTGTGTTTTTGTATATTGTAACTGTTTATACTTACAAAAACCACAGGTTGTTTTTTCCGAAGTCGGGTAATTTGTCGCCTTCGAAGTGTGGGAATATTTGTGCTACCATTTCTGGGTATTTGATGGTTACAGGTAAGTTTTGTTGCTTTACTGATTTCCAATACATTCTGCTGAATTGATAGACTTGGTCTATTAATTCTTTTACGTTGTTGACGTTCTCTAAATAATCTTTGTCTGTACAGTATAATGCTAGTTTTACTGGAAATGGATATGCTATTGGTTTGCCTTCTACTGAATATCTTGTATTGTTATACAAAAGGTATTTGAGTTTGCTTATTTGCAATATCGTACCACTTATTGGCATTAATTCTGGTGATTGGGTATCAAATGCTACATAATCTGATGATTCTGTTTTGTTGATGGAAATGATGATGATTGGAATATCTAGATTTAATCGTTTTAATGTTTGCTGTATTGGGTCTAGTTCATCCTTTCCTAATGGTTTGTAATAATGAATGATTAATCGTTGGGCTTGGTTGTTATTATCTACGACAAATTTAAGCACTTGTTTTTCTATTGCACCTGCTATTAAATCTATTTCGTTATTTCTGAAACAATCAAATCCTTTGAATTCTCCTTTGTTATTAAAACAGAATGCACTGCCTACATAACGTGTGTTGAATTGAGCCGATTTGAAAGCTCCTACACCAATGATTAATTCTTGCTTTAGCTCTCTATCCAAACGCCAAGGAATACCGTCTATTTTGGCTAATAGAGCTGGTGTAATATTCTCTAAGAATGCTCCGAAATAATTGTTTTTGATGCTTTCTTTATATATCACTTGTGAGGAAATATCTTGCTTTAATAATTCCTCTTTGATTTGGTAATACAACTGTAAATCTTGCTCGGATTCTTTATGAACAGGACTTACATAGATGGCTACATAACGTGTATTGGGTTCTTTTTTGAAATGTATTAAATGTTGCTTTAATTCTACTAAAGCTGTTTTTATATCCTTATACGCTAAGCTGGTGTCTTTATCCATATGGAATGGCTGACAAATATGTTTAGCCAATGGAGGAAAAAAGGTTTTATATCCTTTTGTAAAATAGTCGTATAATGGAATTACATATTCTTGTCTATCAGGCTGATGATAGATAAAAAAGAATTTAACGTGTTGATGTGGGCTTGGTTGATATGGTCCAAACTTTTTGATACCTATTTTTGGATCTATTTCTTTGTCTTTGCCAAACCTTAAATTATTGGAATGGTAATGCGTAGCATATACCTTTTCGGTTGGTATTGGGTAAAAGTTGTCTGATGGTTTTAGAAAACTTAATGTACTGTTGTTTAGATATTTCTTTTTAAATTCATTGATTAACTGATAATATGCTTTGTATCTGTTGGTTGATTTGTCCACCGTATGTGCTATTCCTAAAGCGTTTTTTAATCCGATGTTTAGCACTGGATATACTTCCTCTAAATGTAATTTTGCTTCGTTATGTAGCTTATCGAAACTTAAAATCTCGTTTCTGAATATTACTTTTTTGAAATGATGGGTTGGAATATTAAATGTGTTGATGGATTGAGTAGCTACCTTAGATACGCCATCATACGCTATTAATAACGCTAGGCTATTGATGAGGTATGAATATTCTATTTTTAACGTGTATTTATCGTAAGTGGTATATTCAGCTTTTGACTGCTTGGTATTCTTAATCCAAACTTCGATGTCTTTTACAAAGTTTAGTTTTACCGCATCTACCAATGGCGAAATATAACGCAATAGCTGTTGCGTATAAAAGTGTTTAGCAAATTTGGTTGATTTGGATAAATCTATGGTTGTGGTGAATGCAGCATCTTGCCCAATTTCAAAGGAAGTATAGTAGTATTGACTTGTTATCTCTTCTTTGTGATTATCCCAAATTTCGCAGGGTAATTCGCTTCTGTGTAATGGATATGAACCTTCGAACTTCTCTGTATAAAAGCTACATTGTAAAGTAGCGTTATTTATCTCTAATGGTATTAGGTTTATCGTTAGTTGCTGCATATTTCATCGTGATTAATTAGGGTTATCGGTACTGAATGTATACAACTAACTTACAATATTTTAGGGAAATAAAAAAGGAGCAAATTTGCTCCTTTTATTTTTATAACTCTACTTCTAAATTTTCATAAATACTTTGCTTTACAAAATGTGCGATAGTTGCATTGTATAGCGGTAAACCAACTAAACGATAGTCTTTGTTTTCTACTTTTAGAACATCTTCTTTACCGTATTTATTGGTAATTTCAGTTAGGAATTGTTCTTTCCAAGCTTCTTTACTATTATCAAATTTACCTGTAGCATCTTTGAATTGTGAACCTTTAGGTTCGATAAATACTTGATAATACCTGTCTGCTTCTTTCTCTTTTAAAAACAATAGAAAATCTGGTTCAAAACCTTTTCCATCCTTGAAGTCGTATATTTTATATACCTGTTCATTTCTTAACAGATAGACATTTTCGTATTTTTCTTTGAAATTCTCTATCGTATTGATAATGAAATCTACAAGAGATTGTTCTTCGGACGTACCGTGAAAATGATTTAATGCATACCAATCCTTAGTTACAAGCTTATTTTCATAATCTGTATTTTTTGGATCTTCTACAACAGCTACTGGTTTTGGAGTTTCAAAGTAATATTTAAAAGGTTTTGCTTCAAAATCACTTCCAATATGTGGGTGAATTTCTTTTTTCCATTCTGCAATAAATTGCTCGAAGAAACGTACAAAAGCTTTCACTAAATATTTTGGCTCTACATCACTCAAACTTTCATACTGCTTAGGCAAGTATAATGTAATGTACAATTTTCCTAAAAAAGCATCAGACCACAAATCATCTATTGAGGTAATTTGTAACTCTTGTTGTAGTTTATCAAATCTAAATAATGAATTTTCTTTTTTAGCTACTTCATTATAAGCCTTCAAAAAGATATGTTTCTGATTGCCAACTAGAATATCTGCTATTTTTTTCTTTATTTGTTTCTTATCTTCATTTCCTTGACTATGGCGAACTTCATCTTTTTTACCATCTTCTAAAATTACCTTTTCAGCTTTATAGTCATAAGATGGAATAGTATATTCAAACTTGAAACCTTGAATAATATCTTCTAATGTAGTTTTACGACGATTAGGATTTTCTAATTTATCGTTGGCAAATATTTTTAGTTGATGATAGAAAGAGTCTTTGTCATTTTTAATATGTTCTTTAATATCAAAATGTTTAATCACTTTCTTATCATCTGAAAACAGCTTTTGATTTTTTAACTCTAACTTTAATTCATCAATATACCTTTCGTCTTTATCAGAATGAAAATAAAATTCTTCTAATACACGTAATGGGTGATCTAATTGCTTATCGAATTTTCGTTTGTTTGGTTCGTCATCGCCAAATTTAAAAGGATTATAACGTACCCCACGACCTATCAACTGAACTTCTGAAACTGTGCTTGTACCTGCTTTACGTTTTCCTGTTTTGGTATCTTTACCTGCGTCACGACCTTCGTACATACGAACGATATCGTAAAGATTCAATACATCCCAACCTTGTGTTAAACGCTTACAAGTAAAAATAGCCGTAATGGGATTGTTTTTATCTTCTAAGCTATTTAGTAATCTATCTTGATTATACGTTGTTTTTTCTTCCCCTTTACGACCTGTAGCATTTTTCTCTTTCGAATGGGTAACAATGCAATTATTTTCTTTGAATGTAGATTTTATATACGAGATAATGTGTTGATAATCTCCATTAAATTTATCATTTACAATTCGTACAATATCAACGATTCTACTTTGACCTATTTCATAGATTTTTTGAGCCTGTTCAACATTAATAGATTCTAAGTATTTAAAATCTGCGGTTGTCAAGCTATCTATAACCTCTCTGAAATATGTGTAATCTTCTTGTACATTGCCTTCAAGCTTTTCATCAGAATATTTACTTCTGAAAAGAATTACAGGTTTAAAGTTTTTAATACCGTATTCTAAGGCTAAATGGTTACGATACCAATTGAATAGCAATGCTTGTAGAATACGTTGTTTTTTATCGAAATTAGATGATACTAAATTGATTTCTTTGGTATAACCAGCTTTTAGGAATTCGGGTAAATCAAACTTAATAATGATTTTATCTTTGTACTTATCTGCTACGTTGGTATCTTTTGGAATAGTTGCAGTAAATTCTAACAATACATTATTATTGACATAAGTTTTGATACCTTCTTTCTGCAATAATTTACCAGTTACTGTATTTTCCCAACTACGCTCTACATCTTCTGCCTTTGCACCGTCTTTTAATTCCTTAAATTCTACCAAATCTAATTGCTTTTTCTTTTTGGTATCAGCATTAAAGCTATGTGCTTCATCTGCTAAAAGAATTAAATCACGTTTTTGTAAATCATCCAAAAATAGATCGTTTTCTTTCACTACATACATCGCATTATGCAATTTGTGTATGGATGTAAAAATAATCTCGATATGATCTATAGCAGGATTATCTAACGTTGTACCATCTATATAAGGAGAAAAATTATCTACTTTACGCACCTCAACCGTTTTGTCATCAATGACGATAGGATTTGTATATAAGTATTTGTGATGATTAGCGTCTGTTAAGTTATCTTCTGTTTTACCTACAATATTATTTTGGTCTACAAAGAATATAAAATTACGATAGCCTTGTTTGTAATAGTACAATATGGTAGAAGCTAGTACAAGCGTTTTACCTGTACCTGTAGCCATATTAAACATATAATGCGATGCTGTACCAGGATTTTCTACTTGTTTAATCGCTTCTGCTAATAGAAAATTTTGCATAGCATCTTCTTGCCATTTGAATAATGGAAAACGCAAATTATCTATTATATAATTAGGTATTCGCTGTTTTGATATTTCTAAATCAAAAGCTTTATCCTTTAAAGTTTCAAAAAGATATTTATCTTGAAATAAAGTCATTAATTTTTCTTTTTAGTTTGAATGGATTTTACCATTTTGTCAAAATCAGATTCAATCTTTTGTGTTTTATTAAATACGTCGTACTCTGCAAAGGCTTTGTTTTCGGCTTGTTTTTGACTGCGTGTTCCTTTACCGTCTAATATTCTGTATTCGTTAAACTCTAAAAACTTATTGACACTCTCTGCCAGTGCTTCCATCGTGAACGTAGTACGACGTTCTACCAATCCTTCTATATAATCGAAGTAAGAAGAAACCGTACGTTCTAATTGTTTGATTTCATCTTCGTTGAGATAGTTTTTAGCTACATTGGTATCTGACTTGATAATGCGACCATCAGGACTGTTTTTCCACGTTTTTAAGCCCATATTGGGTTTTGTGCTGTCTGCATTGAGATATATAATTTCTGCTGCTGTATGACCTGTGATGGCGTAATGAAATTTGTTTTGCACCATTGCAAAGAAATTTTTTGTTATCTCGGAATTCTTATCATAGTCGATACTACATTCTTGAAATATATCAGTTATTTGTTGATAAATGCGACGCTCATTGGCACGTATCGAACGAATACGTTCTAATAACTCTTTGAAATAGTCTTTTCCAAAAAGTTTTTTACCTTCTTTTAATCGATCATCATCTAATACAAAACCTTTGATGATAAATTCCTTCAAGGTATTGGTCGCCCATATACGGAATTGAGTTGCTTTGGTAGAATTAACTCGATAACCAACAGAAATAATGGCATCTAAATTATAATATTCTAAATTTCGATTGACTTCTCGATCGCCTTCTACTTGAACTGTTCGGAATTTCCGAACAGTTGCTTCTTTCGATAATTCGCCACTTTCAAATATATTTTTAAGATGCTCACTAATCGTTGATTTAGATACCCCAAATAATTCTGCGATACGTTGTTGCGTTAACCACACCGTATCATTCAACACAAAAATTTCTACCTTTACCTTGCCCGATGGGTCGGTATACAATATAAATTCAGATAATTCATCTGACGGTAACATTGGTATATTATCGCTCATAGGGTTTTAGTTTTTAATTTGATAAAAATCTTTGGTTAAACGGATGGCATCTTCTGAAAGGTTGTAGCGTGCATCTTCTACTTCTGAAAGATTGACATACAACTGATTGTTATCTAACATACGTTTGAATATCACTTTTTGACGAGCTATACTTAGATTGATAAACGCTTCTTCTTTGACTACATTTTCTTTAAAATCTTTGATACGCACATTATAATCTAAGAAATAGCGTGTATTTAATTCCTCAAAAAGTTGTAGTAATTCTTCTAAACTATCACAAGCCTCTATACGTTCTTTGGCTGTTTCGTTGTTCTTTGCTAATTCTGCGTAAACAAACGAACCACCACCTTGCCAGTTTACAGATTCTGATATACCAGATTGATCACCATTAATAACATTTTTTAGACGTTGAATGGTTAAAGAGATTTGACTATCTAGTTGCTCAATTCCGATGTATTGCAAAGTGTGTTTATGAGAAATTGCTGCTGTACTTCCACTACCTAAATGGTAATCTAAAACAATATCATTTTTTCCGATTGATGAAATTTCAAAAATTTTCTCTAAAAAAAGTTCAGGTTTCTTACCATTTTTAAAATTAACACCCCCTTCATTTGAGGAATTATTAAAATTCTTTTCAAAATCATAAAAATTCGGATATGGGTTACCAATATCTTCGCCTGATTTTAATGGTTTTCCTTGATAATAAAAACCATTTTGACCAGTTTCATCAAAAGGTTGTCGAATATATCTATAGCCTATACCATCCCCTCTTGTTCCCATATCAATAACTTTGTATAATGCACCTAAACCATCCTTATGTTTTCTATCTCTAAGATTTAATTCATAAAATTCGGATGCTGATCCTTTTTGAGTTATTAATGAACCTCTGATATTATATTCTTTTAAATTTCCAGATTCACTCTTAATAATTTTATATTGATCTTTCGAAAAAACTTCTACGTTGTAACCTTGAATATTAATAATTTCTTTAGGAGTGTCTAATAATTCAATCTCGAATATGTAATCTAAATCTTTATCTTTAGTAACTTCAATTCTACTTGGATTATATTGTTCTTTTCCATAACAAATTAGTTGTTCCATTACTTTTTGATATCTATTATCCTTACGAAGTATTCTATTTTCGTGTCTTACTTTTATGTAAAATGCAGATTCAAAATATAAGTCTTTAAAATTATCAAGCAAAATGTTTAAATAACCAAATTCATTATCATCACAACTTATAAATAATACTCCGTCATTTCTAAGTAATTTATTTGCAACAAATAACCTATTATACATAAAAGTCAACCAAGTTGAATGATTAAAATTATCATTATATTTAAAACTGTCACTTCCTGTATTATAAGGCGGATCGATATAGATTAGTTTTACTTTCCCTTTAAATTCTTTTTCTAAGGAATGTAAAGCCAATAGATTGTTGCCTTTGATGATGAGATTATCGGTAATAGTATCTTCAGGTAAACCTCGTTGTCTATTCAACTCTGCATCTCTAGTGAATGAAGTAGGAATCGTTTCTCCATTGGCATCGTAGCGTACTACTTTCTGAAATGCTTTAGGCTCTAACAAACGGTCTATTTCGTCTTTTGCAATAATGTTATTATAAAAAATCTCTTTACGCTTTGCTGATTTTTCTACATAGTCGTTAGCATCATCATCGAATTCAAAATAGACATCATTTCCTTCTTCAGTACTTTGCCCTCCTTCTAATACGCAATCTTTATACGGAAAGTCTAATACATAATCGGTGCTATCTGTCAAGAATTTACCTCCAGAAGCCAATCCTATACGATTGGCATATTGGGTATAAGAACCATCTAAAACTTTGCTGTCTAAGTAAAATATAAAGTCGTTTTGTTTGAATACATAAACATCTTTTACTTGGATAAAAAACTTTTCTCTAACCTTTTCATCAGCGATTAAAAGTTCTATTAATTGACTGTCTAGGTTGTTTACTAAATCTCTTAGTACATTAATTTGTATATCGTTTTCTTCATCTACTAAGCGATTATCTGCTTTAAGTAATTGAGTTATATGTTGGTTGAAATTGAATTCTTGCATTCTATTTTATCTATTTATTTTAGATTATACGACAAATCTTTGATTGCTCAAATATATTAATTAAAGGATGATTAACCTACACTTTTTCATACCATCCTGTTTTAGGTTTAAACAACAATGCGGGTACAGAATTTTTAAGAAAATCATCTACAGAACGTTCTGATAGACTGTGTTTTGTACCTAATTCTATTGCTTCCTTACGCTGGAATGATTGTGGTAATGCATCGTAAAAAGCTTTTTTGTTATTGCCCATTTTGTAGGTAATAGGTTCTGACTGACTTGCTAGATTATTGAACATTAAGATGCTATGATTTAGATATACATTTATCAATTCTAGTGCAGCTAAAAAATCTTCATCTGTACATACTACCACTTCTGAACAATCGCCATTTTCCACTTTGCGTAAGGCAGTAAAAATCATACAGAAACGATACAATACTAATCCTAAACGGAAAACAATACTTGAGGTATCATCACTATTAAACAATACGGTATTGGTTAATAGTTTACTGAAAACTACATTTAATTGTTGCCATTGATCGGGCGTTAATTGTACTTCGGTAGGGTATTGTTCTAGAAAATCATATACCTGTAACACTTCGTTAGATAACTTTTCGAAATGATCGTTGAAAATAATTCCACCTTTTTTTGGTGATGGGTCTTGCCATACAATTTCATTTTTGAAGGCATAGAACATAAACCTACTAAACAAACCATCTTCTGCTGATTGAATTAATTTGGGTACTTGTGCTGGAGTACCTGATAATGAAACGGCTAATTGAGGATTCGGAATTTCTAATAATTCATTATTGGTTTTACGAGCTGCTGAAATTTTTTCGTGATGAAATGCGGCTCTCATAATATGCGAGTAATTTCCCCAGTCTTGCTTGTTTGCACCACTCATTGCATCGGCTTCTGTTTCGCAAATGATACCTTTACCCTCGTTGTCTTGAAGCATTTTCATCATCATTGCTTGGCTGGTATCGGCAGGTAGAAACAATAAATTGAATTTTGGCTCAACAGGTTTTTCGGGAATAGCATCGTCTTTTTTGCGTTTGGCGAGTAGTGTTTTGTATTCTGCATTTTCTATTTCGAATGCTTTTTTAGCTTCATTCGATTTGTTCACAAAACGTTCGTGTATTTTATCGCCTAAACGTTTGGCATTTTTAAGCACACCTTTGCCACTTGCTGCTGGAGCAATAATGAATGAGAACAAATGCGGGTACACTCTTTCTTGATGGTAGATACCTGTAACATTAGGCAAACAACCACTTAAAATTGTTAGTCCAGCTGTAAGAAATACATCACGTTTGCGTTCGTTGTCCTTAAACGCTTCGCAACCCTCAATTAATAATTCGGGTAAATAATTGACGATATGTGCAGGAATTGTAGGTGTGGTTTTAAGATAATCTACCTCATCATACACTGGTTCTTTATCAGGTGGACTGTCTTTTTGCAAGTTTACAAAGTTTGCAGTCTTTGCAAATGTACCAAACTCGTGTGCTTGATTTCTGTATGCACTTTCAATAGATTTGATGAATTCTTTTTGATTTTCGTGATGAAAGTTTTGTAAAATAAATTGTTCTGCATCTAACTGATTTATGCCTTTACGGTTTAAATTACACGCTAACTGATATACATAGTTGTTGCGATTTCCTTTTTCGAATTGGATAATCTTATTTGTAAATTCTACGCAATTTTGAAATACATCATCAGTATTATTACTCGTCATTTGTAGCGATTGATTGACTACTTTTTCTTTAGCTTCCGTATTGACAGCAAATATTGTAGCTAATGGATTATAATATGCGTTTTCATCAAACGATACAAAACACAACCTTGTTACATCTTTACACTTTGGATCGGCATTAATACCTAATTGCTTTTCGTAATATTCTTGTACTTGTTTGTATGCTAAGTCGTGGTGTTGTAGTAAGCTATCTACTTGAATAAATACTTTTAAACCATTACCACTTGGACTTCTGAAACAAGCTAAGGTATACGAAATAGATGCGGTTTGTGTAGTGATTTGAATTAAATCTTCTTCATCAATTTTATCAAAATCTAAATGAATGATTTGATTGTATTCTTGAATAAAATCTTTCTTTCTGCCACCAGAATATGTTGCTGATGGCGTGAAAGCTAAAAGGTTCTTTTTTAATTCATCGGCTCTTTCGGGTTTCCCCATTCCAATAGCCATACGAATCGTGTTTACATCTTCTTTGTATGTACCTGTTTTGATATTTGAGATTAAATCCTGTAAAGTAATGGTTTGTACAGGATTATTGAAGTTTTGGAAAATTGATACGCTAGTCATTGTTAATAGATTTAAGGTTAATGGAATTGTTAGCTGGAATTTTACTACGTTGTAATAGCTCTAAGATGTCGGCTAAAGTGTAGTAGATTTTATTGCCTACTTGTGAATAGGTAATAATGTTTTCGGTACGCCAATAAGCGGCAGTACGTTTGCTAATATTCATAATCTGGAGAAACTCCTGATTATCGTAAAAGACTTGGTCGGGTTCGGTACGTTGTTTCTTTTTAACCTCGATAGATAATTGATCTAAACGATCTATAATCTGTTGAACCTCTTCTTCGGAAAATCTATAAAAGCTCATAATTATTTACGTTTGTTTTTGATTAAATAATTAGCTGCAGCCGTTTCGATGTCTTCCGTAGTTTCTTGCCTGTTACGCATTAACCATTGGTCTATTTCTGTGCGATTGAAATAGAGTTTTTTTCCTTGTGGACAAAAATGTGGGATTTGCTTTTGAGAAGTTAGTTTGTAAAGGTGCGAAGCACTTATGTCTAAATACTTACACACATCGTTAAATGTTAATACTTCTTTTTGCAATAAATTTTGCTCCTCAATTTTACCTTCTAATTGAGCAAGCTTTTCTAAGATTAAATTCTCTGAACTCATGACTTATATTTTTAAATTTCTAAGTCAAAATTCTAGAGATTGAGAGGGGTAAAAAGTAAGATGGTAACGTCTTACTAAGACATCTTACTCATCTTACTGTTTTTATTTATAATTGTTTGATAATTCTATCAATGGTATCTTGTTCTTTAGGATAATTGCTGTTGTTTTTATATAAATTATTCCTTTTTAATAGTGTACCTTTTTTAGAATAAAACAGATTGGTTTGTTCTATACTTGTAGGTGTAAGGTTATGAAAATGTGATTTTAATTTATCTACGATATAAGCGAATTGAGTGGTTTCGCAATCTAAATGAATTTGTGGCGCACCAATTTTTAAATCTTTAGATGTAAGCACACTTAACAAATCATCTGGTGAGGTTTTATCTTCATTTAAAAGATATAAGTGTCTGTTTAATGCTATTATTACTGATTTAAGACTTTCTTTATTTCCATTGAAGCCAAAAGATAGTTTGTCTGATTTTTCTAGTTTGAAATCATCTATTTGAAGTATTGCATTTTTAGCCTCTTGGAATGTTGGTGTGGTAGTATCCGTTTCGAAAGATTCGAAATGATCGTGAAGCAATTCAGAGAATATCTCGTATTGCTCTGTTTTTATTTGATTGGTATAGGCTGGATAAAGTAATTCGACTTCCTTTAGTAAACGAATGATACATTTAACCAATAGGTCAATTATATAATCTGTTAATTTATCTGTAGGATATAAACTCTTGTCTGTGCCAATTCTTAAAAGTAAATCTTTACAAGATTTTATAACATTTTGGATTAATTCCTTTTTGTTGGTTTCGTTAATGTCTTTATTGAAGCAATAGTAAATTCTGTTACTGATTCGTGTCGTTTCATTCTGTAATACGTAATAATAGAATTTACTTGTAGCAGAAAATGGTTCTAGCATCTGAATATTAATCATTGGTTTTTTGATTGTATAATCTACCTCTGTATCTGGTTGAGTTTCGTACACCTCTAATCCATCTTCATTGTACAATTCACGATAAGCCGGTAAAAGCTCTTTCAACGCTTCGTAAAATGTTGAAGGATCAGCTGGATTGACGAAGTCTGGATTTAGATTTTGTCTAAAAAACTTTTCGTTCGCATCGTCTTGTTGCCAAGGTTTCAAAACTCCATAAAGGATATTTCTATATACAATCAAATCCATAATTAAAGGTTCAGTTTTATTTTGTTAGCGGCCGCAATTTTTTTCTCATTAATAACCTTAGTGTATATTTCGGTTGTGGATAGATTTTTATGTCCTAACAACTTCGATACGGTGTAAATATCAGTACCCAGCGTTAATTGTAATGTAGCGTAAGTATGTCTTGCACAATGGAATGTAATATGCTTTTTGATACCTGCATCGGTCATCCAATCTTTTAATAAGGTTTTGTTCCAATTGCCATATTTAAACCCTGTAAACACGTTATCTTTTGGATTACCTTCTTCGCCTAAAAAGGTACGAGCATCTTCGGATATAGGTTGCATTTCTACTCCGTTGGTTTTCTGTTGTTTGAAACGTAAGAAATTACCTAACTGTTCTGAATATTGTACTTCTGACCATTTTAGCTTTTCAATATCTGACCAACGCAATCCTGTAAGACACGAAAATAAAAACATACTTTTCAATGTTTCATTCTTACAAGGTGTATGCACTAAGGTTTGAACTTCTTCTAAAGATAAAAATTCTCTTTGAACTTCATCTTGTGGAAATGGCTGTACTTGTTCGGCTGGATTGTATGTTAGCAATCCTTCTTTTAATGCTTGCTTTAATGCGGCTCTAACTTTATTGAAATAAGAGTATTTTGTATTTAAAGATATGGGTTCACCTGTTTTAGTAATGGCTACATTATCTAAATAATCTTTGAAGCCTTCTAACCAGTCTTTGTCTAATCGTTCAAATGAAACACCTTTTGGATCGTACGCTTGTAAATGTTTTTTGGTACTATCCCAATTGCCGTAATTACCTACGCTGGCTTTCTTCTTTTCTGTTAGTGCTTCAAAGAATGTTAAGAAATTTCCTTTTTGTTTCTCTTTATCTCTAAAACCATAAATTTGATTTTGTGCTTCTAAGTGTCTTTTGCTTCTGATACTTTCTGCTAACTCTAAGATTTTTTTGTTTTCATCTTTTTGAGCTTTAGTCAAACTTCCTTTTTCTGGTTCAGGTGTTAGGTACAAACCTAAATATTCGTATTCACGTTTGCCTTTGTCGTAATAGTCAAGATACAAGGTTATTTTGTTGCCTTTCTTGCGTTGTCTTAAAGATACTTTCATAATTCATCATTTAAAAAGATTATCGATTTCGGTACGTTTTATTATTGTTCTTCTCCCAATTTTAGAAGCTTTTAATTCGTTACGATTAATCATTCTTTGAATTGTCCAACGACTAGCACCTAAAAGAATAGCGGCTTCTTGTACGCTTAGGAATTCTTTATCTCTAAGATTGATAAAGTTGGTGGTTTGGATTGGGAGTTTTTGTAGGCTTTGCAAACTTTGCAAGGTTTCGAAATTTGCAGAACTTACATTTTGAATTTGCTCACTTAGTGTGGCTCTTATTTTTTCTTCTTTCTTGATTTGTTTATAGTGTCTAGAATTGCACTTGTGGCTACAATAGCGAGTAGTGGTGGTTTGGGCAACAAAAGCTTGCCCACAAAATTGACAGAATTTTGGTATTTTGATATTCGTACTCATAATGTTGCTAATTGTAGCACAAAGTAGCTTGATGTAGCTAGTTGGTGCATCATTTCTCCATACAATAATTTTGATGTGCTTTGGGCAACAAACTTGATGCTTGGGCAACAACTGTACATCAAATTTAATCAAAATAAAGCAATTAGGCAACAAAAAAGAGCAACTATGTTGCTCTTAAATATAACATTTATAGGTAGTTAACAAATAAAAGAAAGGTAATTACTTCCCGATACAAAATTTTCCAAATATGGTTCCTAAGATATCTTGATCCACATCGATTTCTCCAGTAATATGCCCTAAATAAGTTAAAGCTTCGCGGATATCCATTGCCAATAAATCACCAGGAAGTCCCATGTCCATTCCTTGTTTGATTTTTCCAATTTGAGAAAGTGTGTTTTGTAAAGCCTCTAAATGGCGAGAATTGGTAACAATTGTATCATCTTGGTTAGTTCCTTTTAGTTTAATTTGATGAATCAAATTCTCTTTCAAGGCATCTAGATTAAACTGATCTTTTGCAGAGATTTCCAAATGAACAACATCCTTAAATTCTTCTTTGATTGCAGCTGATATAACTGATTCGTTATTCGTTATATCAATCTTATTGGCAACATTAAACAAGATTTTTCCCCTGCGTTGCAAATCATCCAATTGATTAGCGATTTGATTATCAGAAGTGATATTGGCATCATACAAATAAATAATAATCGAAGCATTATCTATTTTTTCAAATGTTTTTTCAATTCCGATACGCTCTATAGAATCCCCAGCTTCACGTATTCCAGCTGTATCGATAAATCGAAAACCTATACCATTTATATAGATAGTTTCTTCAATCGTATCACGTGTTGTGCCCTCGATATCAGAAACAATAGCACGCTCTTCATTTAATAAAGAATTTAATAAAGTAGATTTTCCTGCATTCGGAGCTCCTACAATCGCTACAGGAACACCATTTTTGATTACATTACCAAAGGCAAAAGAATCAGCTAAACGTTTTAAGATAGATTGTAATTTGTTCAACAATTCATAAAATTGGGTGCGATCAGCAAATTCTACATCTTCTTCAGAAAAATCCAATTCCAATTCCATTAAAGCTGCAAAGTTAATCATCTGATCACGCAAATCTTTGATAAGATTCGAGAAACCACCACGCATTTGCTTGATCGCAATTTCATGAGAAGCTTTAGAATCCGATGCAATCAAATCGGCTACAGCTTCTGCTTGGGTTAAATCCATTTTACCATTCCAGAAAGCACGGAAAGTATATTCTCCTGGATTAGCATTACGAATACCTATTTTGTTCAACAATTCCAATACTTTTTGTTGGATATAAATAGATCCATGCGTAGAGATCTCAACAACATCTTCACCTGTATACGAATGTGGATTTTTAAATACAGAGAACAAAGCTTCATCTACAATGGTATCTCCATCCATCACATAACCCAAATGAATGGTATGCGATGCGGCATCATTCAAAGATTTAGCAGAATTAAATTTTGATTGATAAATCTGAGCAACTTTAGAAATTGCTTCTGGTCCAGAAATACGAATAACCGCTATAGCGCCCATTCCATTGGCAGTAGCCAATGCGCAAATTGTATCATTGTTTAGCATATTGCAAATTTACAACTTTATTAGAAGTCAAGAAATTATTCTTTTGACAGTTAAGATAAAGTTAAAAGTAATTTATATGCATTATAAAATACGTTGTAATGAAATGATAATGAATACTTAATATTTATCTATTTTTGTTTATTGAATTTTGTCATGCTCGAGTATTCTTTTTAAGTAAACATTAAACTTAATTTTGCAAATTCTTTTGGCCTAACTAATATAAGTTGATGTATAGAATTGAATGGTTAGAAGCATAAGAATTGAAGATTACACATAACTTTTATTTTATAAAAATAAAAATTGAACAAGTAGGGATTAGTTCTATTTTTTTGTTATAAAAACCTAAATACGAATGAAAAATATATAAATAGAATATGAAGTTGAATTGGTTATTAAATACAGCGGTTGGTTTATCATTTATACAAATGTCAAATGCGCAGGTGAAAATACCTGCTTCTAATGGAAATCCTACAAATAGAAAAGGTATTCCTTGTGGGATTTGTGTTCCCCAAGGTTGGTCATTAATTACAGGAACGCCAGATATTTCGACAAGTAAAATTGTTGCAGGAAATGATACATCTGGTGGTGGGGAACAATGGACGAATCAACCTTTAGCACTTCCTCCAAATGGTCATACCAATTGGATTACCATACGTGATGTGGGGAGTAAAAGTGGAGAAGAAGCAATACAAACCAACATGACGAATTTGGTTGTTGGAAGAGACTATGAAGTTGTAATCTATTCTATGACGGCAATAGCAAATAATGGATCAACAAAATATAGCCCTACTTATATAGACAAATTTGATTTTCAAGTAGGGACTTATCCTCGCGTCAATGTGACTCAAATCAATAAAGATATTGATGGTGCATGGGGAACAAATCGATTAGTATTTACAGCACAATCGTCTTCTATGCCATTAAAGTTTTATCCTGGTTATAATGCAAGCACAGATTCTTTTGAGTCCGTAAATATTTCTGTTACACTTAATGCGATTAATACATTACCTGTTGGTCAAAACTTCATGGAAGAAGGGGTGAAAAATCAACTAAAAACGCTAGATGTAGGGAGTAAAGCAATAGAATACGATAGTGGACAATCAATACAGTTGAATACAATTGACTTAGATCTAGATACGCCAGGTATTCAAAATGTTTATGTTGATGCTACTGGAAAATGGGAAGCAAATTCATCGGGATTTGTCACTTTTACACCTGCAAATGGTTTCGAAGGACAAGCATCCATAAAATATACGATTCAAGATAATTATTCATTAAATGGTGTTCCATCTCCAGGAACGTCACTTCCAAAATCATTGAGAATCAATATACCTCCTTGTACGATAACGATTCAAGGTTCAGATTTCGCTGTAGAAGGTGGAGAGGAAAAAACGTTTACAATGCCAGCTACAGATTATGGTTTCCAGTTTGACATTTATGAATTAGATAATTCATTTCAATTAAACATAAATGGAGTGGATTTAGCAAATGAAGAAATCGATTTTCAAGCAAATTCTGGTGGATCAAAATTAAACGCTGAATTTTTAGACGGTTTAAGACACGGTATGGCAGGAACTGAAAGAATATTTGTATTAAAAGGTGATAAGGATTCACCAATTGTTCGAGTTAAAATTGATCCCAAAGGAAATGTTACCCTACTAGCACGTAAAACGAACGCGGACAAAACATTATATGAAATGAGATTATTTGGTAAAACAGCTAGTAATCCTAATGTAGACGCAGCTTTTAACGTAATTAATTGGCATACAGATCAACCAAATACTGTAATCGCTTCTCAGAAAGTTGTTGGTGCAACAAGTATGAAAGGATATGGAAGTGGATTGAAAATTGTCGAATGTCCTTGTTACAGAATACCAAAACTTGGAACACCAACTGGTACAACAAATGTTGGAATTACAACGAACACGACTATCAACTCCAATTGGCCAACAAATATTCCAAATGCAGCATTAGTATTAGATTCTAAATCAAAAGGAATGGTGATTTCACGTATCAATAATGTTTTAGAAGACATCAAAGCTCCTATTGAAGGAATGATTGCATACGACGAAACAGATAAATGTGTGAAATTATATAATGGTGACAATTGGAAATGTTTAAATAATGCATGCGATTAATAAAATGAAAAAAATAATAGTTACTTCGTTATTCTCTACCTTACTTTATACAAATGCAAATGCACAACTGATAATTGCAAATGAAAATAATTATCCATCTGCATTAATTACGGAATCGACTTTAGTACAATTTGAAGAAAATCAAACAAAAGGTATCATCCTTCCTGAAATTGAGGCTCTTCCAGAAAACCCTACAAATGGAACTTTTATATTTGATAAAAATGAAGTTAAGGTAAAAATGTACGAAAACGGCCAATGGATAAGCATGACCGATAGAGGAAGTAATCAAACAATACAAAACGATAATGACAAAGGAGAAGGTGTAATCATCGGTGCGGAATCTTCTACAGCTGAAGGAGTTTTAATTCTAGAATCTCCAGACAAAGCACTTGTATTACCTCGAGTAAAAAACATCACAACAGATGTTGTAAATCCTTATCCAGGAATGATTTGTTATGATATAGCTTCCAAAACTGTCGCTATTTTTGATGGTGTACAATGGAATTACTGGAATTAATTTTATAAAATAAAGTAATTGAATAAAAAAGGAGTAATAATATTATTACTCCTTTTTTATTGATAGTAGAGCAGATGCATAATTAAAGTAATAACTGCTTAAACTTTTCATCAAAAATAAGTAGCTTTAGGGTAAATAAAATAAGATGAATCCAACGATAAATAAAGAAACAAATAGTATTATTAGTAACCCTTTTACGCGACCTTTCTTAGCAGATTGTTTTTATCCTGATTCCGAAAATAAGCTTCCACTTATAATTTTTGCACACGGATATAAAGGATACAAAGATTGGGGAACATTCAATTTAATGGCAGAAGAATTTGCAAAACAAGGATTTGTTTTCGTGAAATTTAACTTTTCTCATAATGGAACAACCTTAGACAATCCAACAAATTTTGATGATTTATTAGCTTTCGGAAATAATAATTATACAAAGGAAATGTCTGACTATAATGCTGTTCTAGATTTCTTTTACAAACATCCAAAAGTAGATTCGACTAAAATTGCAATTATGGGACATAGCAGAGGAGGAGGAAATACAATTCTACAAGCTTACCGAGATGAACGTGTTAAAGCGTTGATTACGTTAGCTGGAGTTGATAGTTTTGCGAATCGTTTTCCTAAAAAAGAAAGATTAGAAGAGTTCAAGAAAAATGGAGTTTTTTATGTTGAGAATGTTCGTACAAAACAACAAATGCCTCATTATTATCAATTTTATGAAGATTTTATTCAACATGAAAATGAATTAAATATTCAGTTTGCAGCTCAACATCTAAAGAAACCATATCTTATCATTCAAGGAACAAACGACGAAGCTGTAAAACCGAATACAGCAAATTTATTACACGAATGGTGTAAAAATTCTGAGTTGTTTTTGATAAATGGAGCAAACCATACTTTTGGTGGAAAAGAGCCTTGGATAGACGAACAATTGCCAGAAGATTTGAATATTCTAATTGAAAAATCAGTTAGTTTTTTAAAAGAAAATTTATAAACGAATAATTTAACAAATTTAAGAATTTGTGGCATGCTTTTAGCAACTCCTTTTTAAATTTGATTTATAATGTCATCAAAAAAAAACTATGCTACAAAAAGAGGTATTGGTATTTTTAATTTAAAATTAGTCGATATACTGATAGTTCTTACTTTATTAATATTGCTAATTGTAGTATTCATTTAAAAAATAAAAAAAAGCTTCTTAATTCTAATTAAGAAGCTTTTATATTTTAATTAGACTTATAACTTGCTCGCACTGTAATTTGCGCCGTCTTTTGTCGTGAAGTAGTATTAAATGAACCTCCAGCAGAATATTCTTCATTATCATTCTTACCTGTGATTTGAAAAATACCCAAATCGGCTTGTTTTAATTTTCCTAAACTCGAGCCAGATTTTGTCGCAATGTTTTCTGCTCTTTGTTTGGCATTTTCTGAAGCTTGTGCAATCAATTCCAGTTTCAAATCTTCTAATTTCGAATAATAATAATTCGGATTTGAAGAACTTAATTCAATTCCTTGGCTAATTAACGTTGAGATTTCACGAGAAGCTTTTTCTATTTTATCCAATTCTTTCGATTCTATTGTCGCATCCTGTGAAAGATTATAACCAGCAAATTGACTGATTGAATTTCCGTTCGCATCTGTTCCGTATTGAAAATCTTTAGAAATATTTACCGCTTCAAAAACAATTTCTTTTGGATTAATCCCTTGTGAAATTAAAAAGTTCTTAACAACAGTTTGATCTGCTTTCAATTGATCTGAAGCAACGCGTAAATCATAATCTTTTCTACTAAACGTTGCGCGCCATTTCACTAAATCGGCATTAAAATCTTTCAGCGCATTTCCTGTAACATTAATCGATTCCGTGCTTTTAAATTTATATTTATAAGCCGTTCCTAAAATACAGGTAGCAACAATTAACCCAACAGATAAAACAGAGGCGACTATTACTGAAAATTTATTCATAATGATTGGTTTTTAGTAAAGGTAGAAAAAATCAAAATCATTATGATTCACTAATTATAGTGAAGTTTAGGCAATTAAAATAGGGAATTCTTGATCGATGATAAAAATGATTAAACTTCCTTCAGAATAATCGATTGTTACAATATCTTCATTGGCTTTATTACGTGTTCCTACGCGAGAAAGTAAATTTAGATTCTCATTATTTAATGGATATTCTAATCCTTTTGTAATAATATTTTTACATTCGGGAAAGGGAAGAAGCGAAATTGTTCGTCCGAAATAACCTTCTAATTTCGTTTCCTTTTCAGCAAAGAAATATTGACTGTAATTATCATAGAACAAAATATTGATCTGATTTTTGAAACGATATGCCGCATTCAGATTGCCTATAAAATGATCTTGCTGACGACCACTTGCTCCAAATACATCAACATTTTCAAAACCTTTATCCAAAATAAGTTGTAGAGCTTTTGCAAAGTCGGTATCATTTTGATCAGGAGTTGAAATAACTTCTGTTTCTGAAGGAAACTGATTAAGTTCAAAAGAATCAAAATCACCCGAGATTACATCGGGTGTTATATTTAAATCTTTCAAATAATGAAATGCTCCATCTGTACAAAAAATCATTTCATAATTCGTTGTATCAGGTAAAATGTTTGGAACTTCACCATTTAGAAATAAAAGCGCTTTTTTACTCACCTGGAATCCATTTTATTTCTTCGTGATTGTTATCTGCAGCAATTTTACGTGCTAAAACAAATAAATAATCAGAAAGACGATTTAAGTATTTTTGTAATTCTGGACGAATTTCTTCCTCTTCTGCTAAACCAACTGTTAAGCGTTCGGCGCGGCGACAAATACAACGCGCAATGTGTGCATGAGAAGCAGCTTGGTTTCCTCCTGGTAAAATAAAATGTGTCAATTGTTCCAATTGTCCTTCCAAATCATCAATCCAATCTTCCAATTGAACAATGTCTTCTTCAGAAATCATTTTAGGAATACGCGGTTTACCATTTGCTAAATATAATTTATCTACTGGTGTAGCCAATTCAGCCCCAAGATTAAACAAATCTTTTTGTATAATGATAATTTCTTCCTCTAATGCAGGATTTATTTTATAAGAACGAATTAATCCTAAATAAGAATTTAATTCATCAACCGTTCCGTAAGAATCTATTTTTAAACTATTTTTAGAAACACGAGTTCCTCCATATAAACCTGTTGCTCCTTTGTCTCCTGTTTTTGTATATACTTTCATGTGATTTCAACTAATATTTTCGAAGGTAAGAAAATATTAAACATTTTTAGGTAAAAGAGGTTTAGTAAAAAAATGATATCCGATAGCCACAATAATTAAAATGATAGTCGTAATAATCCAAAGTGTATCAAATCCATAATCTTTTGCAACATGTGTTCCTAAATAAGGAGAAACAATAAATGCAATAGCTACCGACATTCCGTTAAGTCCCATATAAGCGCCTCTGTTATTCTTTTGAGAACGAAAAGCGGTTACAGTTGACATCAATGGTAAGACAAGCATTTCTCCAATAGACATTAATCCTATGGCTAAGTACAACATTCCTAATGTATGACTGAATGTGAAGATGAAATAACTAATAGCTGTAATGAATGAACCAAATACTAAAAGTTGAGTAACACTGAATCTTTTTTCAGTATAATGAATCAATAGCATCTCGAATACAACAATCAAAAATCCACTAAATCCCATTAAAAATCCAATTTCTTTTTGAGATAAATGAACGACATCTTTATAGAATAAGGGTAAAGTATTTAAAATCTGAAAGAAGGCAATAGAAAATAACACACAGAATAAGTTGAACAATAAGAATGGTGTATCTGTGTAGGCATTACGTTCTTTCTCTTCAACGACTTTTTCAGAAACATTTTCTGTTGCAGCATTTCGTTCTTTTCGACCTTTGAAGAAAGCAACGAAAACAATTCCAGCAATCAAAGCTGCTCCAGCATTGCAATAGAATAATAAATCGTAAGAATAGTTAGATAAAAATCCTCCCATTGAAGGCCCAATTGAGAAACCTAAATTAACCGCCATTCTATTTAAAGAAAAAGCACGCGTGATATTTTCTTTTTTTGCATAACGTGTAATGGCAACAGAGTTGGCTGGACGAAATAATTCACTTATTGTACTTAAAATAAGCATAATTACAGCAAAAGATTCTACTGTTTTGAAATAAGGTAAAATAAAAAACAAGGGAGCACTTAAAAACAAACTAAGCGCTTGCACTTTAAAATTCCCAATTTTATCGGTAATCCATCCTCCAAACCAAGAACCAATTACAGAACCTACACCAAAACAGCTTAGTACAATTCCTGCATTTTCTAAAGAAAATCCAAGTTTGGAAATCATATAAATTCCTAAAAATGGTAAAACCATAGAACCCATTCGGTTTAACAACATTACGATTGCTAACATCCAAGATTCTTTCGAAAGTCCACTGTAGGCATCAATATAAATTTTTAGAATTTTTTTCATCTCCAAATTTTCTTTTTTTTATGCTGCAAAGTTAACTTCTTTTTTTACAAAAAATCAGTTATTTATCAAGCTTTCTGATAATCTTTGATTACTTTTGAAACCACTTAAAAACAAATCTAATATCTATGTTGTTTTACAATTTCATTCTGAAGGTCTTAATTGTTATAAATGGTCTTGGAGCAGCATCAGGATTAGTGGTTGATAAACACCATGTTTACACAATTTCTGATGATAAAGCACATTTGTACGTTTACAACAAAAAGAAAAAAGAAGTAGAGAAAGTTGATTTAAATCCAGAAGTAAAATCAAAACACATCAATAAAAAAGATAAACCAGATTTTGAAGCAATTACAAAATTTGACAATCATTTGTATATTCTTGGATCAGGTTCCAAAGAAAATCGTTTCGATTTGATTTCTTATAACATCAAAACCAAGAAAGTTAAAAATGATAATTATAGTTTTCTTTTAGATGAATTTCTAAACGTTTCTAATCTATCAAAAAAAGACTTCAATATCGAAGGAATTATAACTGATGGCCATTGTACTTATTTTTTTAACAGAGGAAATGGACCTGCTGGTGTAAATGGAATTTATAGAGTAGGAGGTAAAATAAACGATTTGAGAGGCAAAACAATAGAGTTTATTCCAATCACTTTACCAAAATTAAACAACGAAACAACAACATTCTCCGATGCTATTTTGGTAGACGGAAAAGTGTTATTTACAGCAACAGTTGAGTCGAAAAGTACAACTCAGTTTAATGGAGAAATAAAAGGTTCCATTATTGGTGAGTTAGATTTAGGAACAATGGAGGTTGTGCGTTGGCAAAAAATTTCTGATGACAAGAAAATTGAAGGTTTAGCGTTGTATAAAGAATCTCGCAAAAATTACGTTTTATATTTGTGCGAAGATAATGATGATGACTCTGATAAAGCATCAATTTATATCTATAAATACCAAAAAGAAATCTAAACGATTAGAATAATGAACAGCGAAATACGGACATCGAAGTTCGATTTATTCTTAAAAAATTGTGAAAGTATTTTCAAGACTATTATATTTGTCCGTCAAAATTTATTTATCAATTAAACATTATGCGAGGAAGATGGCTCATTGCAGCATTTGCAATTATTTTAAGTCTCTTGTGTATCAGACAACTAAGTTATACTTGGTACACAAATAAAGTGGAGCATGAGGCGGCGCGTTTGGCGAGTAAGCCAGAAGACGAACCAAGAATTTTAGATAGCTTGGCTCAGCATCCTCTTGATTTAGGAATTATTAAGTACGATTATGCGTATGCCAAAAACAATGAAATCAATTTAGGATTAGATTTGAAAGGTGGTATCAACGTAATCTTACAAGTTTCTGAAAGAGATTTATTAGAGAATTTATCAGCGAAAAGTCAAAACCCAATGTTGGCAACAGCTTTGGATGCTACTGATAAAGCTCAAAAAACAAACGGTAACGTACCTTATGTAGAATTATTTTTTCAAGAATTTGATAAAATAAAGGGAGGAACAAAATATGCAGCTGCAGATTTGTTTGGGAACAAAAACAACGCAGACAAAATTGCATACAACGCTTCAGACGATCAGGTAAAAGAAGTAATCCGTAAAGATATCGAAGCTAAAGTTGCAACAGCATATGATGTAATTAAATCTCGTATCGACCAATTTGGTGTTGTTGAACCTGTTGTTCAACGTTTAGGTGATAAAGGTGATGGACGTATCTTGGTAGAATTACCAGGTGTTTCTGACACAGATCGTGTAAAAAAATTATTACAATCGACAGCAAAATTAGAGTTCTGGCAAGTTGTTCGTCAAGATCCTACAGTTTTACAATATTTTTCTACGCTTAATACAGAAAAGTATAACGTAAAAAACGAAAAAGGAGAAACGATCAAATCTTTAGCAGAAGTAATGCAACCAGCAGGTTCTAATGCTAGTTTTGTTGTTAATGTAAAAGATACAGCTGTTGTAAACCGTGTGATGCAAGACAAAGGTTTTGTACCAGGATTACCAGCAAATATTAGAGGATATAAATATTCTTGGGCGAATAAGCCAATGAATTTAGGAAAACAGACAAATGATAAATCTGCACCTAAATTATTAGAATTTTATGTTTTAAAAGGTAAAAATGGAACGCAAGATCCATTAATCGAAGGTGACAAAGTAGTTTCTGCTGCTGGTGAACGTAACCCTGGTTCGCTTACAAATGAGCCTGTTGTTACAATGCAAATGAACCAAGTTGGTGCACAAGAATGGTCTCGTATTACAGACGAGTTAAAACCTGCAGGTCCTGGACAACCAGGTCAAGGTGTAGCAATTGTGTTAGATAACATGGTTTATTCTGCTCCAAATATTAGTAACCAAATTACAGGAGGTAATTCTGTTATTTCTGGAAACTTTACAATTGACGAAGCAAAAGATTTAGCAAATATTTTACAAGCAGGTTCTTTACCAGCTTCATCTAAAATTGTTTCGGCTGAGGTTGTAGGTCCATCATTAGGACAAGAGGCAATCAACAGTTCGTTAATCGCTTTTGGTTGTGCATTCGCATTGGTATTAATCTGGATGGTATTTTACTACAGCCGTGCAGGTATCTATGCTAACGTTGCATTAATCATTAACTTATTATTCTTATTAGGATTCTTAGTATCTCTTAAAGCTACATTGTCTTTACCAGGTATTGCCGGGATTATCTTGACATTAGTAACAGGAATGGATGCTAATATCTTGATTTATGAACGTGTAAAAGAAGAATTAAGAAAAGGAAAATCATTACGTCAAGCAGTAGATTTCGCGTATTCTTGGAAAGGTGCTTTCTCTGCAATTATTGATGCCAACTCAACATCATTTATCACAGCATTAATTTTATTCTTCTTTGGTAAAGGTCCTGTTGTTGGTTTCGCTACAACGTTTATGATTGGTATTTTTACATCAACATTTACAGCGATTTTTATCACACGTTACTTTGTAGAAGGTCGTTTAGCAAAAGGAAAATCAGTTCCTTTCTATACTTCATTTACAGCGCATTGGTTACAAAATATCAAAGTTGACTTATTAAAAACAAGAAAAATCTCTTATGCGATTTCAATTGTTTTAACAGTAATTGCTTTAGTATCGATCTTTACGAAAGGATTTGATATGGGTATCGAATTCCAAGGAGGACGTACATATACAGTTCGTTTTGATAAACATGTAGATCCGCAACAAATTTCTGAAAGTTTGGGTGATGTATTTGTTTTAGATGGCGAAAAAATGATGCCACAGGTTAAGACTTACGGTGGACAAAATCAAGTAAAAATTACAACAGCATACAAATCTGACGAAGACGGAACAAATGTAGATGATGAAATTAAAGACAAATTATATACTGGTCTTAAATCTTATTTACCAGTTAATATGTCTAAAAAAGATTTCTCTGAAGATAATGCAAAAATTGGTTTAATGTCTTCTGCAAAAGTAGGACCAACAATTGCCGATGATACAACAAGAGCTTCGTTCATTGCCGTAACATTAGCATTAGTTGCAATTTTCTTCTACTTAATTGTGATGTTCAAACGTTGGCAATTCTCATTATCAACGATCATCGCATTAGCGCACGACGTTATTATTGTATTAGGAGTTTTCTCTTTATTTAAAGGGATTTTACCTTTCAATATGGAGATTGACCAAGCATTTATAGCAGCGATTCTTACTGTAATTGGTTATTCGATGAATGACTCGATTATTATCTTGGATCGTATTCGTGAGAACTTAACAGTTGAGAAAAACCACAACTTGTACGATATCATTAATATTTCTACATCAGAAACATTATCACGTACAATTAATACGTCATTATCAACGTTCTTAATCGTTTTAATCATCTTTGCATTTGGTGGAGAATCAATTAAAGGATTCATGTTTGCGAAATTAATTGGTATCGTAATTGGTACATTCTCATCTATTTTCGTTGCATCTCCTTTATTGTACGACTTTACTAAAAAAGGTCAAATGAATAAATAAGATTCAAATTTTAAATAAATTTTAAGAAAGTCATCAAAGAAATTTGATGGCTTTTTTTCTTTTACTCCATTTAGATTTTATACATTTGTTTTGTGAATAGTTTAGTAATATACCCAGCGTTTTTAGACTTCCAAGAAGTCGTGATTATTATGGTGGTTGCTGTAGTAATTTTTGGACCAGATAAAATTCCAGAAATTGCTCGTGGTTTGGGAACTGCTGTGCGCAAATTAAAAGAAGCTTCTGAAGATATCAAGCAAGAAATCATGAATCCTGTGCAGGATGTCGATCCAACAAAAGATATTCAGAATACGATAAAAGAGTTGAATCCAATGAACGAAGTAAAGGATGCCTTTCAGAAAATAAATCCAATGGATGATTTTCAGAAATCATTTGACGAAGTTCGTAATCCTGTAGATGAAATACATGAAGCAATCCATCAAGATAATACAGCAGTAAATGCTGCATTAAAAGATGATGCTCCAACGATGAAAGCAGAAGATTCTGTACAAGATTTGGAAATAGATGTGCAACAAACAACAGAACCAGTTGTAGAAAAAGAGGTTGAACAAATAGAAGAAGAACTTCCAGTTGTTGAACCAAAATCTGTAGACGAAGCTTTAGGTTTAGGAGGATCAGTAAGTAGATAATGATACAAGATTATTTTAATTGGGATGCACAACTTTTTTTGTATTTCAATAATTTAGGTAATGAAAAATGGGATTGGTTTTGGTTATTAGTTACGAATAAAAAAACTTGGATTCCTCTTTATGCCATCTTTCTTATTTTGCTGTACATAAAATTAGGCTGGAAGAAAACCTTATTGGCTGGAATTTGTGTGGCATTAATGATAACATGTGCAGATCAATTTACAAATATTCTGAAAAATCATTTCCATCGTTTTCGTCCATGTTATACAGAATCAATTCAAGGGTTATTTCGTCCGATAGATTGCGAAGGTAGAGGTAGATATGGTTTTACTTCGGCACATGCTTCCAATCATATGGCGATTGCAATTTTTATGGGAATCATTTTAAGACGTTATTATAAATGGTTACTTTCTGTCTTAATCATTTGGGCATTGATGGTTGCATACAGTAGAGTATATGTTGGTGTGCATTTTACAGGAGATGTATTTTTCGGAACATTAATCGGAGTATTTTTCTCTATTGTTTTTGTAAAATTGTATTATTTCTTAGAAAAGAAATATTTGAAGAAGATTTAAACTGAAAAGTATAAAAATAAAAAAGTCGATAACGAATTGTTATCGACTTTTTTAATGGATGAAATGATGATTAATGATCTAATTATGTAAAATAGAAATCAGATTACTCAACATTCTCATCCAACTTCTTAGTTTTTAACTTTAATCTTTTGGCTTTCTTTTTAGCTAAAAATGTATTCAGATCTTCATCCATTTCGGTAGACAGTTCATCACCTAAAAGATAACCCCAAGGTTTAAGATCCGTCACATTATCAAAAACTATTTTCATCAAGGCGAGTATCGGAATTGATAATAACATTCCCATAATTCCCCAAGCCATTTCACCAATTACCAATCCAATGATTACAATCAACGAATTAATTTTTACTTTTGAACCAACAATTTGTGGCATAACAACATTTCCATCAATCGCATGAATTACAATAAATGCAATCAAAACAAATAATAATTTTGATGCCGACATTGTTGCAAATGTGATAATTAATGTCACGATCATTGAAATAATAATTCCGACATAAGGAATAACATTTAAAACTCCGGTTAAAATGGCTAATACAAATTTGTATTTCAGTCCAAGAATAGAAAATGCTATAAAAGACAAAACAGAGACGATTAACATTTGTAGAAATAAACCAATCAAATACTGTTTTACCATTTTCTGAATAGAAGTGATAACATTATAAACCTGATCGCGAGTATTTGTATTGAACACGTAATATAAAAATTTCACTAAATGCTGACGATAAATCAATAAGAAAACAATATATAAAAATGTAAACAAAACTGTAACAGCCATTGAAGAAACGATAGAAATTACTTTCTCGATAACAATGGTACTTGTTTCTATGGTTGTTTTGACATTTTTTGTTAAATACTCCATTTGCATATGCGAGTTAACACCAAAAGTATGATGAATCCAACTTTGCAGATTCATAAAAGCTTCTATAATTTGTTTTTGAAAAGTTGGCCATTCATTTGCTATTTCTGTCATTTGTATGGCAATTAAATAGAAAATTCCCAATATAAATGTTGCAAAAAGCAAAGTCGTAATAATACTTGAAACAGCACGAGGTAAACGCAAATATCTTTCAAAAAACGAACAAACAGGTGCTAATAAGATCGAAATTAAGAAACCTAATATCAAAGGAACTAAAATTCCTTTACCTATTATTGAAATGAATGATAAACAAATGATTGACAATAATACGCAAGTTAATTTGATATAAAAAGGCCATTTTTTAATGACTTCCATAAGTAGATGTATTTTTTATTTTTAATAATTATTAATAGGTAGCATAAATATAGTTTTATTTCTTAAGAATTTTATTTCATTTTTTAGATTTATTTCAATAAAAAAGCCACGTTATAATAACGTGGCTTTCTGAGTAAAAGAAATATTATTTTTTCTTCTTTACGTTTTTATTTTCGTCAACGATTGTCATTTCATCAATCAATCGTTGTGCATTTGCATATTTATCAACGACCCATAAAATATAACGAGAGTCAACCATAATGTTACGACAAATCTCAGGATCATAATTCAAATCTGACATTGTTCCTTCCCAAACACGGTCAAAGTTTAATCCGATTAATTCACCTTTTGCATTCAAAGCAGGAGAACCAGAATTACCTCCTGTTGTATGGTTTGTTGCAATAAAGTTTACTGGTAATTTTCCGTCTTTATCGGCATATTTTCCGTAATCTTTTTTGTCATATAAACTCAACATTTGTTTTGGTAAATCATATTCATAATCGCCAGGAATATATTTTTCCATTATACCTTCCATGTGCGTTACTGGCTCATAATAAACAGCATCACGAGGTTGATAACCATCAACTTTTCCATAAGTTACACGCAATGTAGAATTCGCATCTGGGAATATTTTCTTATCTGTAAATACATCCATTTGCGCTTTCATATATGTGCGCATCAATTTGTTGATTTTATCTTGATTTGCTAAATATGTAGGCGATACTTTTGTTTGATTTGCATCTAAAATTAAACGAATTTGAGCAATTAATGCATCTTCTTGTAATGCTTTGATAAATTCAGCATCGTTTTCAGCTAACGTTTGTATGTTACCTAAAACAGATTGTCCGTTAATTTTTTTCGTTCCATTAATAACCGAATTTCCTAAAGCAGCTTTGATATTTGCTGCAGAAGTATTTGGTAATAAATTTTGAGGAACAACTTTGAAATAATTGTCAGCCAAATCAGACGAAATTGTTTTGTCTAATTCCGGATTATAATCCTTGTGCATAGACGCAACTGTATTCAATGCTTTTGCTTTTGTTTCAGCATAATTTGCTTGTCCAACAGCATTCAAAATATTGTTTAACGTTAATGCCATTCTGAATGTTTCTGAGTTTGAGAAAAACGTTTCAGAATACATTGTATAAGCTAAATTATAATCTTGATTTGCTTTATTAAGTTGATTTAATTCAGCAATAATATTTGCATATTGCGCTTTTAATTTTGGATCTTTTGCAATTCGATTCATGAATTCTTGCTCATGTTGTAGACGTTTTTCTACAGCTTTCGAACGGTTTAATCCTAAAACTTCGCCAATCCATTTTTTATGTGCATTCGAGATACGCGCTTGTTTAGAAGCATAAGCGATACGAGTTGCATTATCTTCGCGCATTTTTTTATCGATATGAGATAAAGCAATTGTACGAACATTGATACGTGCAGGATTAATCACATCTTTTATTTGCTCGATAGAAGAAGCAGGTAAATATTCGTCTGTTGTTCCTGGGAATCCATAAACAAATGTGAAATCGTTTTCGTTAATTCCAGAAATATTAATTGGTAAGAAATGTTTTGGTTTATATGGAACATTTTCTGGAGAATAATCTGCAGGTTTGTTGTTCTTATCTGCATAAATTCTGAACATCGAAAAATCTCCTGTATGGCGTGGCCAAACCCAGTTATCAGTATCATTTCCGTATTTTCCAATTGCAGAAGGTGGTGCACCAACTAAACGAACATCTTTATATGTTTCTGTTGTAAATTGGTAATATTTATTTCCTTTGTAAAAAGGTTTGATAAATACAGAACGATAAGATTCTGTTTTACTTTTAGCATTAAAATCTTCAATATTCTTTTTGATGATTTTGTTGCGTTCTTCCTCAGACATATTATCGTTTACACCAGCTAAAATAGCAGTTGTAACATCTTTTATGTCAACAATAAAAGTGGCTGTTAAACCTTTGTTTGGTAATTCGTCTTTCAACTCTTTTGCCCAAAAACCATCTGTTAAATAATCATTTTCTAAAGATGAATGTGCTTGGATTTCTCCATAACCACAGTGATGATTAGTTAATAATAAACCATTTGGAGAAATAACTTCAGAAGTACAACCTCCACCAAAGTGAGCAACTGCATTGTTGATACTTTTATCTCCTGTACTAAAAATGTCTTTTGATGAGATTTTTAATCCCATATCTTTCATTTCCTTTTCATTCAATTCTGTCGGAATCCACATTCCACCACCTTGTTGTGCAAAAACACTAAAGTTTGCAAACAAAGCCATTAAAATAGATCCTTTAACGAATAGTTTCTTCATTTTTATTTGATTATTTTATTCTACCAATTTCTAAGAATTTCAAAGATAGAGATTTTTATTTAATCGTTAATAAATTGCTAAAACCATTATTATTAGTGAGATTTATCAATTTTTTTTATTGAATTAAAAGAATTATTTTTAACAAAAATTAACAATCTTTACCATGACCTATAGTAAAATCTTTACTTTATTATTGATATTAGTTTCATTATCTTCTTGTACGATTTCTGAAGAAGTTATTGTAAATGAAAAAGGAGAATTCGATTATTTGCAGAAAATAGACATTCCACAAATTGGAGCAATGATGAATTCTATTGATATGGATGATAAGATCCAAATGAATCAGATTTCGAATAATGAATATTCTTATTATGAATTTGTTCAGTTATTACAAGAAAAAGGAGGTGAAAAAGTCAGAAATAAAACTAAAAAATTCGATTTATACCAAGACGATTTATCTGCGATTGATTTTTTTAAATTTAGATTAGACTTGAGAGATAAATTTGCAATAGAAATGATTAATAAATCTAAATCTGCAGAAGAATTTAACTCAAATTCAAAAATTATTGAAGAAACTTTCGCTACAATAAAAGAGAAAGATGAAAAAAGAATTATAGATGAATTGAGCCAAAAGAAAAGAAAGCGAAAATCAAAACAATCAGTAGAAGAACCTTTATTTGTTGATAATCCTTTGGCATTGATGACAACTTCTTCTTATACTTATGATGGAAAATCATTTTCTAAAACAATTGATGCTGAAAAATTTTCAAAAGATTTTAAGGAACAAAGCTTTGATAATGATCAAGAAAGAGCGAATTATTTGGGAATGTTGAAACAAATCAAGTTTAAATATAAATATACTTTTCCTAGGAAAATAAAATCTTTGAGTATTCCTGATGCAATGTTTACTTCTGACGGAAAAACATTTATTAAAGAATATACTTTGGACGAGATTATTAATAATCCAAGTTTAGGAAATTTTAAAGTAGAGCTGGAAGATTAATGATAATTTTTCAAATCCTTCGTAAATTTGACATTCGAAACACATTGTGAAATGAAACAAATTGTCGAATTCCAAGATTTAGGAATTAACAGAGATTACCAAGAAATTTGGGATTATCAAGAAAGTCTTTTAGCAGAAAATATAGCCGTAAAACAATATAACAGAGCGCAAGAAAAGGAGGGAAGTACAGATTTTAAAAACACTAGAAATCATTTACTTTTTGTAGAACATCCGCATGTTTATACACTTGGTAAAAGTGGACATTTGGAGAATATGTTGGCTTCGAGCGACAAGTTAAAGGAAATCAATGCAACTTTTGTGAAAACCAATCGTGGTGGAGATATTACTTATCATGGTCCACAACAATTAGTTGGTTATCCGATTATGGATTTGGATAATTTCAAACCAGATATTCATTTGTATATGCGCAATTTGGAAGAAGTAATTATCAAAACTATTGGTGAATATGGATTGAAAGGAGAGCGTTCGCAAGGAGAAACTGGTGTTTGGCTAGATGTTGGTCGACCTTTTGCTCGAAAAATTTGCGCAATGGGCGTTAAAGCTTCACGTTGGGTAACCATGCATGGTTTTGCACTAAATGTGAATACAGATTTGCGTTATTTTGAGTACATTGTTCCATGTGGAATTCAAGACAAAGCCGTTGCTTCATTAGAAAGAGAGCTTGGACAAAAAGTGGATATGGATGAAATAAAAGCATTTACAAAGAAACATTTTGCAGAAGTATTTAATGTTGAAATAAAATAACATTATTCGAAAATATCATTTATTTTTAAGGACCGTTTTTACGGTCTTTTTTATTGCAATAATGAGAAACCTTTTATTTTTATTTCTATTTCTCTCTACCTACACAAAATCTCAATCATTTTCACCAATTATTTCAAATTACTCAAAAAGTGAATATTTGGGAGAATCCCCTATTTGGGATATTACAGAAAATCAAGAACAAGGAAAAGTATATTTTGCAAATAATCGAAATATCTTAGAATATGATGGAAATTTTTGGGAAAAATATTCACCAAATAACTTAACTATTATACGCTCTGTTTTTACAATGAATAATGTTTTGTATTCAGGAGCATTAAATAATTTTGGATATTGGAAAACGATTGATGGAAAAAAAACATACATTTCAATTTCTGATAAATTCAGAATTTTTAAAGGATTAGAACAAGAAGAAATCTGGAAAATTTTTTATCATAATCAATCGATTTATTTTCAATCCTTCAATTATCTTTTTCAATTTGATGGAAAAAGTGTTAAACGATATAAACTACCCGCGCTTTCCTCTTATGTTTATTTGGTTAATGGAAAAATATTAGTAGCTACAATCTCAAAAGGTATTTTTGAATTTAAAAATGGATATTTTGAGTCATTATTTGAAATAGAAAAAGGTAAATCAACTGTAATACATGGAATTGAAAAATATAATGATAATTATTTGATTGGTACATTAACAAAGGGGATTTTTAAGTATAACAAGATTTCTGGTTTACAAGAATTTAATGTAGAATTCAATAAAATATTAAAAAATTATTTAGTTCTAAAAATGATTCGTTTAGAGGGAAAATTAATCATAGGAACTTCAAATAACGGCATCTATGTTTATGACTTAATAAATAATTCATATAAAAATTACAATCAAAACTCTGGTTTAATAAGTAATACTATTCAAAATATAAAGATAGATATAAAAGGGAATGCTTGGCTTGGTACAGATAAAGGTATTTCTAAAATAGAATTGAAAAATAAAACTCAACTTTTATATGATTACAATGGTCATTTAGGAAATGTTTTTACATTTGATTTTTATAAAGACAATATTTTATTAGGAACAAACCATGGATTTTATAATTATTCTAATGCATTGAATTTAACAAATTCAGTTATCGAAAAAGGTCTAATATGGAATGTTACAAATATTGATGATAAAATTTATGTTTCAGATAGTTGGGGAACTTATATCTATTCAGGACAGTTCAAAAAAATTTCTTCAACGAATGGAGGTTTTAAATTGATAAAAAATAGAAATAAATTATATCAATCTTCTTTTACAGGAATCAATGAATATATACAAAACTCTAATCTAGAATCAATAAAATTTTCTGGTATAACTATTCCCATTATTGATTTTATTATTACTGATAACAAAATTTTAGGAACTGGAAAAAATGGAGGATTATATCTATTCGATCTTAAAAATAGAAGAGGAAAAGAGGTATTTTACCAACATAAAAGATTGATAAATCCTCAAATAATCCTTAATGATAAAGAGGTTTTTGTATTGATCGATGATCAACATTTTGTTCATTATGGTATAAATAATAACTTATTTTTAGAGGATAATTTGGATTCTAAATTAAAGAATATTAATCGAATCCGACATTTGAAAGAAAATCTATATCTCGTTGAGTCGGATAATATTTTATATTATTCTAAAATAGTAGAAAATAAATTGATTCATTATCTGATTCCGAAAAAATTATATGATGGTAAATTAGTTGATGATAATTTGACAGCAAGAATAAATGATCAATTTTTATATATTAATCTTGAAAATGGGATATTGAAATATGATTTGAAATCTATACGTAGCGAATTACCAAAGGTTAAAATAAAAGCCAAAATAAATCTTACCTTTTTAGATAATGAACCTAACATTGAATATTCAAATAATTATATTGATTTTTATATTTC
>NZ_CBCPHV010000012.1:0-58989 GCF_965118635.1 Empedobacter brevis
ACATGCATGGAATTGAGTAAAACTTTTTCTTTTTTAGCGAATAAAGGGAAAAACTTATTTGATGATCATCAAATTTTGAATGTCAGCCAAACAAAAAGAATCAACGCTATTATGCAAACATGTGGTTTCTATGACGAATCTGGCGAATTTGCCTTTCGTGTAGGTTTACCTGGAAAAAGTGGTGTTGGCGGTGGAATTGTTGCAATAATGCCAAAATATTATATCGTTTCTGTTTGGAGCCCTAAATTAAATCCGAAGGGAAATTCTTACAGAGGAATGAAATTTTTGGAAGAATTTACAACTGCAACAGAAGATTCTATTTTTTAGATTGAATAATTTCCATCACTTTATTTACAGTTTCTTCTAAATTCATATTCGAATTATCCACTTCTATTGCATCATCAGCTTTACGAAGTGGCGAATATGCACGATGAGAATCGATATAATCTCTTTCATTTACATTTTTTAAAACCTCATCCAAAGGAATATTTTTTCCTTGTTGTTGATATTCTAAAAAACGGCGTTCTGCACGAACTTCAGGCGAAGCTGTAACAAAAATTTTGATATCTGCATAAGGAAAAACAGTCGTTCCTATATCGCGGCCATCCATTACAATACTTCCCTTTTCTCCCATTTGTTGTTGAAGCGCAACGCAATAATCACGAACCGCAGGAATTTCAGAAATTGGACTCACCATTTTAGAAACTTGCATGGTACGAATGTCAGCTTCTACATTTTTACCATTTAAATACGTAATATTCTTCTGAGTAGTTGAATCTTGCTTAAATTCTATTTTAATTTTAGACAAGTTATTAACCAATGATTGCTCATCAATCTTATTATCGACAATATAATTATGTTGAAATGCATATAAAGTTACAGCGCGATACATTGCACCGCTATCAATATGTGTATAACCAAGATTTTTTGCAATAATTTTTGACATCGAACTTTTTCCTGTAGAAGAATATCCGTCGATTGCAATAATTAAATTTTCTTTCATCTAAATAGAATTGAACACAAAGATAATATTTTATCGTTTCGTTGTTTGAAAAGTTTTTATAACCAAGGATTACTTCTCCAATAATCTCGTCCTTGAATAATACGATCTAAATTGATTATCAAACCAAAATGATTAGATCCTCCTGATTTATGGTAATTCGCATGACTATATTCGAATCGGAAAGCATTTACACGAATTCCAAAACCATATGTTAATCCAGATAATGAGCGAATTCCTTCCGCGGCTAATTCATTTCCTCGTTTAAAATTATATCCTAAACGCATATTGAAATCTGATTCTGGAAATAATTCTGCTCCTACAGAAACATGATCTATTATTTTTCGTCCACCAGAAACTTCTTCTCCATTTTTATTATAAGGTTGAGAAATATCAAACTTCTGCAAATCATGTAAAGAAAGCGTAAATTCTAACGGTACATGTTCCAATCGATGCGAAATTCCCAAGTTAACTTGCGTTGGCATATCTTCCTTTTTACCATTATAAGTTTGAATTTGTCCTCCTATGTTTCGCACAACCAACGATACATCGATATTTTTATCGAAATCGTGATAAGAAACTCCTATATCTCCAGCTATTGCAGAAGATTTGTACGATTCGATTGTCGAATTTATATATTTTAAATTTGCTCCAATTGTCCAATAATCTCCCAAAACGCGAGCATAACCAACTGTAATCGCTGCATCATTTGCTTTGAAATTTCCTGTGAAATTTCCATTCTGATCTGTTCCAACTAATTTTCCATAATCGACATATTGTCCATGAAGAGACAAAAAATTCTCTTTATCAATTTCATAAACCGTAGAAAATGTTCCGAAATCTACATCTGCAATATAATTGACATAATTAATTCCGAATTGTCCATGTTGTTCACGATTCATCAATGCAGGATTCCATAAAGAAGAATTTGGATCGGCATCCCAAGAAGTCGATGCATTTCCTCCCAAAGCAGCTTGGCGAGGAGAAGTTGTAATGTTCAAAAACTCGTAAACACGCGTTCCATCTTGCGCAAAAATCGAAGACGAAAGTGCGATAAACAATAATGTACTTAGCTTTTTAAACATTTAGCAAAAATAAAGATTTTGTAGAATAACGGAAACAGAATGATTTTGGTATAAATGAAACAATATTTTAAGGTTTCTGAAAAAAAAGCTTAACTTCAATTCACCTAATAAATACTTTATGGAATTTTTTATTACCATTTTTATTTTCGTGCTAATTTTCATTTTGTTCAATAAAATCTCGAAATTAAAAAAACAACTTGATTCTCAAGAAAATAAGTTAAAATATTTGCAAGAACAAATTGATGAAAAGGAAACTAAACCTGAATTAAAATCAATTGTTGAACAACCTAAAATAATTGAAGAGAAAAAAACTGAACCTCAACCAGAAATTGTTTCATATAACAAGGTAGAACCACCAAAAGAAATTTTTGACGAAGTTCCACCAAGACAAACTACTGAAAGTATTTTTGATAAAAACCTGAACAATGCAATTGCTTTTATTAAAGACAATTTCTTAACGATTTTCGGGATTGTAACATTAGTTCTTGGAATTGGTTATTTCGTGAAATATGCAATTGATCAAAATTGGGTTAAAGAAACTTTCCGTATGATAATTGGAATTGTTGTTGGTTTAGGAATTATTGGCATTGCACACAAAATCAGAAAAAACTACGAAATCTTTTCTTCTATATTAATTGGCGGCGGATTAGCCATTTTATATTTTACATTAACAATTGCCTTTCGCGAATATCAATTATTTTCTCAGAATACAGCTTTTGGATTGATAACAATCGTAACAATTTTTTCTATTGTAATGGCAATGTTATATAATCGACAAGTTTTAGCCATTTTCTCAATCATTGGTGGTTTTACTGCTCCATTAATGGTTAGTTCGGGCGAAAGCAATTTTATTTTTCTGTTTGGTTATTTATCAATTCTTAATCTAAGTATGCTTTATATGGCTTGGCGCAAAAATTGGGAAATCATTTCATTTATTGCATTTGGCTTTACCTTTATATATAGTATTGCGTGGATTGATAATTCCAAAACCTCAACCCAATATCTTTTCTTTGGTTTGCTTTACCTTATTTTTACACTAACAAGCTTACTTAATTATTTCAAAAAAGGAGAATTTTCAGTTTGGAATTCGCTTTTCTTTATTTTTAATACAATTTTATCTACAATCTTAATTTCTTCTGTTTATTATTTTATTATTGGGAATAATAATGGTTTGATAACATTTTTATTTGGATTGATAAACGCATTTGCTGCATTTTATATCTACAAAACATCAAAACACAATTTATTACAAAGCACTTTAATTGGTTTAAGCATTGCTTTGATAACAACTGCAATTGCATTACAATTCAAAGCCAATGTTGTTTCGATTTGTTTCGCAATTGAATCGACTTTATTATTATTTCTTTGGAAAAAAAGTAGAGAAAATATTTTCAAAATCTTTTTCATCGCAATGTTTCCATTTCTATTAATTGCTTTATGCATTAATTGGTTTGATTATATAGATAGCACAAAACATTTAACTATCATTTTCAATCATGTTTTTATCACAAGTTTTATTGCGCTTATTTGTTCTATTGTGAATATTTATTTAATGAATGATTTCGAAAACGAAGAACAATTTTTAGGATTTAAGCTCAATCATTCTAAGTTTATTTTCATCTTAATCTCCATTTTATTGATGTACACAGGAATTTTGTTCGAATTAATTTATCAAATCGAACCTTATTTCAATTCCGCAATGATTTTAAGTTATGTTTTTATTTATACATTGTTCTTTATTGCTTTTATTTTAACTCTTCGTCAAAAACTGAATTTAGGAAATAGATTGCAACTTGTTCTACAAATTTCAGCAAGTATTTGTGTGCTATTTTTACCAATTTGCGCAGATATTCCGAATTTAATATACGATACAAATCATAACCTTGGCAGTTATTTACTTTATTTGACTTATCTAATTCCTACCATTTACATTACTTATTCGGTTGTAAAAGATCGTGATTTCTCAATTTCTAATACAAAACAAATCGTTTGTATGTTCTTCTTAGTTTATGTTATTAGTTTTGAAATTTACAATACGTTTATGTTCATCACACTTGATGAAACATCATCTAACTTTTATCATCAAACTGATATTTTCCGAATGATATTATTACCAATTATTTGGGCAATTATAGGATTTGCATTGATTTATTTCGGATTGAAAAAACAACTGAAAGGTTTTCCTCTTGTTGGAATTATATTATTTGGATTGATTATTCTGAAATTATATCTTGTTGATGTTTGGGAAATGAGCAACATTTTCAGAATAATATCTTTTATTGTTTTAGGAATTTTAATTTTATTAACTTCTTTTATGTATCAAAAACTAAAAAATTTAATGGTTAATTTGATTGAAAAACCAAACGAAAACAAAGAAGCTGAACAATAATGTTCAGCTTCTTTGTTAATTATTTTTCTTTTAAAACATCTCCTATAAAACGCATATCGTCTGAAGAAGGCGATTCGAAAATCTCTAAATGGAAGAATGGAACAATAGCAAAAATATGATCAAAAATATCTGCCATAATCACTTCATATTCATTCCAAACAGTTGTATTGGTAAACATAAATAACTCAATTGGAACGCCATGTTCTGTTGACTGAAGTTGCCGAACCTCGAACATTAAATCTGTTCTAATTTTTGGGCTATTATATGTATATGTCTTGATATATTGTCGAAACAAACCGATATTCGTCATTCTTCTGCCATTTACTAAAACTGTAGGATCAACTTTATTCGAAACATTATATTGATTAATTTCGTTTGTTCTATCTACAATAAAATCGTGAAGCATTCGAATTTTTTTCAACTCTTCGATTTCTTCTTCTGTTAAAAACCGAATGGAATTTATCTTGATATTGATTGAACGTTTTATTCTTCTTCCTCCAGCGTTTTGCATTCCACGATAATTGCGAAACGAATCTGAAACCAAAGCATAAGTAGGAATTGTTGTAATTGTTTTATCAAAATTCTGAACTTTTACTGTTCCTAAATTGATCTCGATTACTGTTCCATCTGCGCCATATTTTGTCATTTCAATCCAATCGCCAACTCGAACCATATCATTCATAGAAACCTGAATGCTTGCTACAAAACCTAAAATAAAATCTTTAAAAATCAACATTAAAATAGCTGAAGCAGCTCCCAAAGAAACTAAAAATGTGATTGGAGATTTTCCTGTAACAATTGAAAAAATAAGAATTCCACAAACAAAAAACAGTGTAATACTCATTACTTGTACATAACTATCAATTGGTTTGTCTGCAAAAGATTTTTTGCTGCGGAGAAGATCTCGAAATGTTTTAAAAACCGCATTAAATAATAAACCAACTATTATAACTAATGCAATATCGGTGATTTGCATGGCTATTTTTATCCAATTCGGAAATCCTCTGAAGATAAATGGAATGGCTTCTTTTGCTACAATTATAGGAACAATGTGTGTTGCGAATTGCAAAACTCTATTCTTCACTAGTAAATCATCTATCTTCGTTTTACTTTTCTGAATCGCGTTTGTTAAAACTAATAACAACACTTTTCGCAATAAAAAATCGATTACATATAAGATAATCACAAGTGATATCGATAACAAAATTGTTGTCATTATCGTGGTTGAATAACTTGAAAGCCCTAGCTTGGCAATTATTTCTAATGTTGAACGATATAAATCGCTTTGAATATTTTCGTCTAAAAGTTCCATCTAAATCATAAACTAATTTGACAAAAATAAGTTTATCCTTTTCATAAATTACAAAAATTGAGTAATTAGATTGAAAAATATTTAAACTATTAATTTATTTTGATTCAAAGTAAAGAATGGTTTATATTTGTTAGATTAATCTAACTTATTTATTAAAATTAATGTTATCAAATCCTTTGATATTTGCTTTTAGTTTAACATTTCTTGCTGGAATCAGTACTGGAATTGGAAGTCTTTTGTGTTTATTGTACAAAAAATTCAATCCAAAATTCTTAGGAATCATGTTAGGAATTTCTGCTGGCGTTATGCTTTATGTTTCATTTGTAGAAATTTTGACAAAAGCTAAAGAATCTCTTTCGATTGTTTTTGGAGAAAAATTAGGTTCTACCTACACTTTATTAGGATTTTTTATTGGGATTTTAGTTATTATATTAATTGATAAATTATTACCTTTTCATCTTTGTGAAGAAAAAGAAACGGAAACCAACGATCAAAAACTTTTGCGTTTAGGGATATTTTCTGCTTTAGCTTTATCTATTCACAATTTCCCAGAAGGTTTAGCTACTTTTTTGTCTGCGCTAGAAAATCCGGCATATGGTCTTTCCATTGCTGTTGCTATTGCGATTCATAATATTCCCGAAGGAATCGCTGTTGCTGTGCCCATATATTATGCGACAAAAAATAGAAAAAAAGCATTTTTATATTCTTTTCTATCTGGATTGACTGAACCTATAGGCGCTGTGATTGGTTATTTTGTTTTATTACAATTTTTTGACGAATCTATTTTTGGTGCTATTTTCGCAAGTGTTGCAGGAATGATGGTTTATATTTCTATCAATGAATTAATTCCTACCGCAAAAGAATATGCTGGTAAAAAGCTGTCAACATACGGAATTGTTTTGGGAATGTTTATTATGGCTGTTAGTCTTATATTTCTAAATTAAAAACATAAAAAAAACTTCCCTAAAAGAGAAGTAATTTTTAAGAAATGATATAAATTAACACATGAGGATTTTGTTACTGCAAATGTATACAAGAAACTAAACACAAAGCTTAATAGAATATCATTAGATTGTTAAGTAAGTATTAAGAAGTAATATTAACATTATAAAAAAAGCTCGAAACATTTGTTTCGAGCTTTTCTAGTACTCGGAGTGGGAATCGAACCCACACTCCAAAGGAACACGAGTTTGAGTCGTGCGCGTCTACCAATTCCGCCATCCGAGCCTTTATGGATTGCAAATATAGTGTTAGTTTATTTATTTTTCCAAATGTTTTTTTAAACTTTTCACAGAATTATTTCTAACATATCGTAAGCCAAATGTTTACCTTTTGGCAATTGCTTTTCTACAACATCATGAAAACCTAAATAATGTGATATATGCGTAAAATAAGTTTCTTTTGCTCCTATCAAATCTGAATACTGAATAGCTTCATCTAACAAAATATGCGAAAAATGTTCTTGTTCAACTCGCAATGCACTTATGATTAAAACTTCAACTCCTTTTAGTTTCTCAAGAGATTCTGCTGGAATTGTTTTTACATCTGTTAAATAAGCAACTTTATCATCAATCAAATAACCCAAAATAGGTAAAGTTCCATGCATAATTTTTATAGGTTCAATTTTAAAACCAGCAACTGAAAACGATTTCTCTTTTATGACGTTCTCAATAACCGTAGGAACACCGGGATATTTATGCTCAACAAACATATATGGAAAACGATGATGCAATTCATTTAGCACACGTTCCAAACCATAAACATTCATATCTTTTCCAGATTTAAAAACTAATGGACGAATATCATCCAAGCCCATTACATGATCATTATGTTCATGCGTATATAATATCCCATCTAATCTTTGAGCATTATAACGCAACATTTGTTGCCTAAAATCTGGTCCACTATCAATTGTTATAATCTTGCCATCCTTTTCCAATAATAAAGAAGAACGCAAACGTTTATCTTTTTGATTTGTTGATAAACATACAGGATGATCGCTTCCTATAATAGGAATTCCTTGCGAAGTTCCTGTTCCTAAAAAATGTATTTTTATATTTGATTTAGCCATAATGATTTGGTAAATTTACCACAAACTATTTGAAATTAAAATATGGCATTAGAACAAGTTCTTACACCTAAACAAAAAGCTTTAGAGATTAATTTGAATCCGAAAATCTACGGTTCTTTTGCAGAAATTGGAGCAGGTCAAGAGACCGTTCGTTTTTTTTATCGTGCTGGAGCTGCTTCAGGAACTGTTGCAAAAGCTATGAGCGCCTATGATAAGGAAATGTCCGATTCTATATATGGTGTACAAGAAAATCGTCGCTATGTTACTCAAGCTCGTCTTAAAAAGATGTTAGATCATGAAATGGAATTGATGAAAGAACGTCTTATTCATGACCATTACAAAGAAAAAGCTTTTTTTACGTATGCAAATACGGTAACAACAATCGACTATTCGAAGAAAAATGAAGGTCAAGGTTGGATAGGTTTACGTTTCAAACTAAATGCAGAAGAAGAAAAAGCGAACGAGATTATTTTTCATGTAAAATTCAAAGAAAATACTGCTCAATTACAACAAGAAACTTTAGGTGTTTTGGGTGTTAATTTAATTTACGGTGCATATTACTATTATGACAATCCAAGAAAATTAATAAAATCTTTGTACGATACATTGGACAAAGATCAATTAGAAATTGACATGATTAATTTCCGTGGGCCACAATTCAAATATGTTGATAACCGTTTAATGTCACTTCAATTAGTTAAAAACGGAATGACAGATGTTGCAGTTTTTAATCCGCAAGGAAAAAATATTTTACCAGCCGACTTATTATACAAAAAAAACATCTTTGCTGTTCGTGGTTCTTTCCGTCCTTTTATGAATGTGAATATGGATATGTTCAAAGGAGGTTTAGAGATTTTCAAACAAGAAGATGATGTTCGAAATGATAATACTGAAATTTTATTCGAAATCACACTTTCTAATTTGATCGCTTCTGGTTTTGAAGGAAAATTAAACGAACGAGATTTCTTAGATCGTGCTGATATTATTGGAAGTTTGGGCTACAATGTTATTATTTCTAATTTTTCTGAATATTATAAATTGGTTGATTATTTCTCAAAATTCACCAGAAATCAAACTAAAATTGGTTTAGCAATGGGCGTTAATAATTTGATTGAAATTTTCAATGAGCAATATTATGCCGATTTACCAGGAGGAATTATGGAAGCTTTCGGAAAACTATTCAAGAAAAATGTAAAAGTTTATCTGTATCCATATTTAGACAAAGAAAAAGATATTCTATTGACATCAAAAAATCTACAAGTAAGTGATAATGTACATGAATTGTACAAATATTTCTTATATAACGGAAGAATTCAAGATATACTGAATTACAATAGAAGTTATTTAGATTCTTATTCGCGCCGAATTTTAGAAAAAATAGCGAATGCCGAACAAGATTGGGAAAACGAATGTCCCGAAGGTGTTGCCGATATAATCAAAGATCGTGGAATGTTTGGTTATAAATTAAAATATATTTTGGAGTAATTTTTTTAATAATATTATGTCTAAAAAATGAATACAACATAATAATAAGGTTAACTATTTTTTTAACCTTATTTTATATTTTTAATTACTACTAATTTTATTTATGAAATATTATTACATCTTATTCTCTTTTTTCTCTTTTATTTTATTTATTTTTTCATGTACAAACGATGATGATTCTCAAATTTTAAAAGAAAAAAAACCAATTGAATTAACTACTTTACCCGTTACAAACGAAAGTTTATATTCTCTTGAATTAAATGCAGATTTCAAAATCGATGATGTAAATTTAATGACTGAGTATGGATTTATAGTTGATACAGTTAAAGATGTATCTCCAAATAAAAATATGAAAATTTTTAAATCTCAAATAAAAAACAATAAACTATATACTTTATTAGGAGATCTTGTTAACAACAAAACATTATATATAAAATCTTACGCCAAGATTAAAGATAAATATTATCTAGGAAATGAGATCGAGCATAAACTAATAGAAGACAACGTTTTATATATTTATAAAGATTTAATTATAGACACTCAAGAAAAATTAAACGAACTAGTGTCAAAAAATTATACAAGTATCAGACAAAAAATCAATAGTTCATCTTTAATTATCACAGGAAGTGTAAATGACATTTCTGGTCTCAATTCAATTGAAATTTTAGAACTTTACCGTTTAAATATTGAAAACTCTAACATTGAAAACCTTAACAGTTTTAATAAATTGAAATCAATTGGATCTGGAAGTCTCAGATTTTATTATGGAATTAATATAAGTAATAATAAAAATTTAAAAAAAATAGAAGGTTTTAAAGAATTCACAACTAATTATTCTTCATTATCAATCTCGAATAACCCTAATTTAGAAACAATTAATTCATTTAATAAACTTTACATTAATTACACTGACTTACAGATACATAATAATCCAAATCTAAAAGTAATAGATTCCTTTAAATCATTATGGAAATTATCTAGCATATCTATTAATAAAAATGATAATCTAATTACGCTAAATAATAGTTTCGAGAAATTAGAATTAGCTGCTTATGGAACCACAATAAGTAGTAATAAAAAGCTTTCTACAGTAAATAATTTTCAATCATTAAAAAAAACTGAAGGTCTTCATATTGAAAATAATCAATCATTAAGTGAAATCTCATTCCCTAACTTAGAAACTATTAATTGGGCTTTTAATATTTTAAATAATGACAATTTATCTAAACTTAGTTTTCCTAATTTTAAAAGTGCAGAATACATAAATTTTTCTAATAACAATAGTTTAGTAAATTTGGATGGAATAAAAGGTGTTGAAACAGATTATTTATTTATAAAGAATAATAAGAAACTCAAAAATCTTACTTCATTCAAGGATGTTAAAATACAAATTCACTTATATGAAAATCCTTCATTAATCTCATTAAAAGGTCTTGAAAATATAAAATAATTAAAAGGAACATTTGATAATGCAGAAATAAGTATAAATTATAATAATTCTTTAGAAGACTTATCTGGATTGGATAATTTAGAAAGTATTTATGGTGGAAATTTCACTATTTCGGGTAATAAAAATTTGAAATCCCTAAAAGGTTTAAATAATTTAACATCAATTATTCATCCTAACGGTAATAGTCGTGCAATCGAAATTTTTGAAAACCCTAAACTTTCTGAATATTGTGCAATTAAAAAAATTGTTTCAAATTCAGATAATAAATTTTATTTGATTACAACAAATAATTTATACAATCCAACAATAGAGGATATCAAAAAGAATTGTAATTAAAAAAAGCTCTGAGTTTCCTCAGAGCTTAAAATCATTTATATATGAAATTTCAAATTAATCTTCTGCAAATAATTCTGCTTCATCTGCTGGATTATCAACAGAAACTTCACCAGATGTTGGTTCTCCTTTGATTAATGCAACAATTTTTGCTTCAATTTCTTCTGCCAATTCAGGATTATCTCTCAATACTTCTTTTACAGCATCGCGACCTTGTCCTAATTTGCTATCGTTGTACGAATACCAAGATCCAGATTTGTTAACAATTCCTTTCTCAACACCCATATCCAAAATTTCTCCAACTTTAGAAATACCTTCGCCATACATAATATCAAACTCTGCTTGACGGAATGGAGGAGCAACTTTATTTTTAACAACTTTTACTTTAGAATGATTTCCGATAACTTCGTCACCATTTTTAATTTGTGTAGAACGACGGATATCCAAACGAACAGATGCATAGAATTTTAAGGCATTACCTCCTGTTGTAGTTTCTGGATTCCCGAACATTACACCAATTTTTTCACGTAATTGATTAATAAAAATTGCTGTACATTTTGTCTTATTAATCGTTCCTGTTAATTTACGCAAAGCTTGAGACATTAAACGAGCTTGTAATCCCATACGAGAATCTCCCATTTCTCCTTCAATTTCTGCCTTAGGCGTAAGAGCGGCAACAGAGTCTATTACAATAATATCTATCGCTCCCGAACGAATTAAATTGTCTGCAATTTCTAATGCTTGTTCTCCATTGTCTGGTTGAGAAATAATTAAATTCTCTACATCAACACCTAATTTTGCAGCATAAAAACGATCAAATGCATGTTCTGCATCGATAAAAGCAGCTATTCCACCAGCTTTCTGAGCTTCTGCAATTGCATGTAACGTTAATGTTGTTTTCCCTGATGATTCTGGTCCATAAATTTCGATTACACGTCCACGAGGATAACCTCCAACTCCTAACGCTAAATCTAGTCCTAATGATCCCGAAGGAATAACTTCTATTTTATCATCAACAGCAGAATCTCCCATACGCATTACAGTTCCTTTTCCGTAAGCTTTATCCATCTTATCTAGAATAAGCTGTAATGCTTTCTTTTTATTATCTAAATCGCTCATTATATTATTTTTTATTTTTCTAAAATTTGTTTTGCGTGTTCTTTTGTTTTTACTTTTTCAATTACATCTGTAATTATTCCTTTTTCATCAATGATAAAAGTTGTACGATGTATTCCATCAAATTCGCGTCCCATAAATTTCTTTGGTCCCCAAACACCAAATGCATTCAAAATATCATGATTTTCATCTGCAAGCAAAGGGAAAGACAAATTGTTTTTCTCTGCAAAATTCTTTTGTCTCTTTACAGAATCTGCACTTACTCCGACCAAATGATATCCTTGTGCTTTCAGAGCATTTTCATTATCTCGTAAATCACACGCTTCTGCTGTGCAACCTGGTGTACTTGCTTTTGGATAAAAAAATACTACCAATTTTTTTCCTACAAAATCTTGGTATGAAATTTCTTTTCCATCTTGATCAATTCCTTTAAAATCTGGAACTTTATCTCCTATTTTTAACATCTTGATTTGTCTTTAGAACTTCTCGTAAAAATAATGATTAAATATCGAATCGTAACTGATTTAACTAATTAATCTTTCATTTATAGTACAAATATAACGCTACACAACGACAAAATAAGTCGCTATAAAATAATCAAGATAAAAATTATACATTTACACAAAAGTCTAAAACTTATGATGCTAAAGAAAGAACGTGTTCAATTTGTGATTGATGAATTGGAAAAATTATATCCTGTACCGCCTATTCCATTAGACCATCAAGATGCTTTTACATTATTAATTGCTGTGTTATTATCTGCTCAAACAACAGATAAAAAAGTGAACCAAGTAACGCCCGAATTATTTGCAAAAGCTGCAAATGCCAAAGCAATGTCGATGTTAGAAGTGGATGAAATAAAACATTATATCCGTGAGATTGGCTTATCAAACACAAAGGCAAAAAACATTAAAAGATTATCCGAAATATTACTTGAAAAATACAACGGCGAAGTTCCTGAAAGCTTTGAAGAATTAGAAGAATTACCTGGCGTTGGACACAAAACTGCTTCGGTTGTTATGTCGCAATGGTTTGGTCATCCTGCTTTTCCTGTTGATACACATATTCATCGTTTAATGAAATTATGGAAATTAACAAAAGGTAAAAACGTTGAAGAGACGGAAAAAGATGCGAAGAAAATTTTCCCAAAAGAATTGTGGAACAAATTGCATATTCAAATCATCTATTACGGACGAGAATATTCTCCCGCAAGAGCTTGGAGTTTGGATAAAGATTTCATAACTCGAAAAATGTTTGAATAAAAAAATACCTTCCGTGAATCGGAAGGTATTTTTTTATTTTATAATTTCAAAAACTTGTAAACGAAGCTTTCTCTCATCACCTTTACCCAATGTATCTTGTAAAATCAAAAATTGAGGATCTAACTGCTTTACATAATATTCTAAATTTTTATCTTTTGTTTCCATTTTCAACGAACGACTTGTTTTAGATGTATTATAAACATAAGTCCCAGAAGTTTTTTCTTCCAAACAATTTCCGTTTTCTGTTCTATACATTATAGAATTGTAATTCTTAACATCCGAAAAATCTAATGTCGATTGTCGTTCACAAGCTAAAAGTTTATCTGCTTCCCTTATATTTCCGCTTACTTTTATAATTTCTTTCAATTGCCATTTTCCTGACCGTAATAATTGATCTTGAGAGATAGGCAAAGAATTGTCTTCTTGGCATGAAAGAACAGAGAACAATAAAATTGATGCTAAAAATAGGTTGAATATATTTTTCATTCGGTCAATAATTATTTGGTAAAAATAAAGATTTAGGATGACTTAAAGTGAAGATAAAAATAAACTAGAAAACTTATTTTATTTATTGTTTACGTAAAATATCATAACTGATTGTGTTTGCTATTTTCTCAAATTCCTTATCTGAATCTACAATTTTTTTATCAATATATGTTTCAAAAGTTATCGTTTCATCTTGATTAATTTTCACTATTACATCCTCATAAACATAATCATCAATGTAAAATTGAATTCTATTATCAACAATTCGCCACAATGTTAATCGGGGCTCACTAGGAAAACAATTGCCATTACTTCCTTCTACATAATTATAAATAGCATCTCCATTATCCCAAATTGTATAATTTCTCATTAACTGGCAATCATCAAATTCTTTAGACACTTTTTTGCCATTTTCATAAAAGCCAGATTCTTGTAATTTCCAAAAACCAATCACATTATCAGGATTTAATTTTTGAGAAAACATTTTAGGAGAGAATAATATTAATAAAAATAAAATAATTTTTTTCATAAGATTGATTTACCTTGTAAAGATACTTTTTTATCTTATCAAATAAAAAAATGACAGAATTCATACTAGAAACTTCCGACAAATATCTAATTGCAGACAAAATAGCAATGATTTTTTAGGTTTGATACACTATATTGAAGAGTAAAAAAGCTCGAGAATTTCTCGAGCTTCTTTTATTTATAATCTAATACTAACTCCGCCCAAAACATTTATTCCAGCTTGAGGAAAATAATATCCTCCTCCGTAATAATAACCATTCGATTCGTATTTAACATCAAATAAATTATTGATTAAGAATGAAAATTCAAGATTTTTGATTCCTTTTACTTTTGGTGAATAACGTATTAATAAATCTGAAACCAAATAACTATCTAGTTTACCATCTGCTGGTTCTGTATTAGATAAATATTGATCACCAACATATTTATTGGTTAAATTAATTAAGACATTTTTGAATGGTACAGCTTCAAAACCAAAAGCAGAAATTACATCTGGAGAAAGTGCAATTTTAGTTTTTCCAAACTTCTTCACATATGATTTTCCAGCTTCATCCCAAGCTTCTTCTTCATAATTTGTATTTTTATTCTGACTTACAGTCAAGTTTCCAAAAATATTCAATCGATCAGGAATAATTTTATAGTTTGCATCTAATTCTATTCCTCTTCTGTAACTTTTACCTGAATTGATACGTTTTCGAGCTCCAACTTCATTTAATTCTCCTGTCGCGACCAATTGATTTCTATAATCCATATAGTACAAATTAGCACTTAAAGAAAGCTGCCCCATTTTTCTATATCCTAATTCATAATCTTGTAAGAATTCTTCCTTAGGTTTGGACTTAGAATCAACATAATCACTTCTCAAAGGTTCTCTATGCGAAATTCCATAAGAAGCGTATAAAACATTTGAATGATTAATATTAAAATTAATTCCTCCTTTTGGGTTCACAAAATTGAATGTATCAGAAAATGGTTCAAAATCTTCCTTCTTGTTCTCTCCATTTGGTAAATATTTTGCATCGTAATCAACGTAACGGTATTGTATATCTCCAAAGAATTCAAACTTATTTAATTTATATAGAACCTTTGCATAAGCAGCTAACTGTTTTTTTACTGAGCGATTATTGTAATATTTAAAATTTTTGTTGTTCCATTGGACATCTTTTACCCACAATACATTTCCGTAATGATCTCCGTCATATTCGTTTGCAGAAAGTCCGAAGAATACTTTGAAATCATTTAAACGTTGATTTTCAACTTCGAGATTAAATCCATAAAAATCATTATCTAGATATTCACGATTAATTAAATTACGAGATTCATTTTCGTATCCAGCAATTTTATAGCGATTTAATTTTCTATCATTTTTATAGCTCTCGTAATATCCTTTACCTTTTGTATAATGGAACGTTAAATTAGATTTCCAACTATTTCCAAAATCTTGAAGCCACGAAAGAAAATAATGATTCTGTGTATAATTATCAGTATGGTTATTATAGAAACCAATTACTTTTCCTTCATCATCTGTAATTTCTCCTTCAGGATTGTATCTTCTATCTTTTTTTAAAGTTTCAGCATCTACACCACTCCAAGCTTGATACGTTTGTTCTTTACCAAACATATTTTGAAATCTAAACTTTGTTTTTTCATTCAATTCATATAAAGCAGTAAAATCATAAGAGATTAAATCTGACCACGATCTATCTTTGTAACCATCTGAATTTATCTTAGAAAATCGTCCATCAATACTTAATTTATTATTTAAGATTTTACCCGTACCTGCCTGAACTGTATACTTTTGTGTTTTAAAATTTCCGAATGAAACATTCGCTTCAGTAAAAGGAACTGAAGATGGATTTTGAGAATCTATATTAATACTTGCTCCAAATGATGCCATTCCGTTAGAAGATGTTCCAACCCCTCTCTGAATCATAATTGAACTTGCAGATGAAGCTAAATCTGGCATATTTACCCAAAATACACCTTGAGATTCGGCATTATTTAGAGGAATACCATTCAGTGTAACATTTATTGACTGCTCATTAAGTCCTCGTATTCTAACAGAAGAATAACCAATTCCTGTTCCTGTATCGGAAGTAATCGAAACTGATGTAGCAGCATTTAATAAAGTTGGTACATCTTGTCCCAAGTTTTTCTTTTGTAACATTTTGTGTGTTACTTTTTCCACTGTAATGGGAAGTTTTTCTACGATAGAAACTTCATCAAGTTGAATTTCCTTTTTCTGGATTGAATCGTTCTCTTGTGCATATAGAATTGATGCACCAAATAATGACAATAAAAAAATCGACCTTTTCATAATTTATTTTAATAAACATTATGAAAGGAGCCATCTTACACTTTTTATAATTAACGCGCGAATGTAATTTGGTGAAGTACCATTTCCCTTAGCAGCATTACCTGCCCAGGTTCTTTGGGTATAATCTCAGCCTCTAATTTTGAAGCACCCCTTTCGATTGAAAGTCAAAGTTAAGTATTTTTTTGAAATCAAAAAATTTCATTGATATTTACGAATAGATACAATAAAAAAACCTTCATTTGGTATAATGAAGGTTTTTTGGTTAGTAATAGAAGATTGATTGATTGATTTTATAAAAAATCAACTGGTTTAGTTGGTATTAGATTTATGGTTATTAAATCTGAAGCAAAGAAACAGCAGAAAAAATATTTCACAAAAAAAACAAGACATCGGAATGTCTACTCGCAAAAAAAAAGCGTCTACAAATTGTCTACGTATTTTTTTTATTATACCTTTATTCACTAAGTATAAAGTGCTTATACAAGCTAAAAACTGCAAATTTATGAGTCATAAACTGCAAATTTTAAAGCATTTAATATCTTTTTTTATCCTTTTAAATGGATTTTTTCCTGTTTTTGCACAGGATAATATTCAAAAAAACATCAATAACATAGAAAAAAATACAATTGATGGACAGTTTGATGTTGCAGAAAAAGAATTAAATGTTTTATTAAAACAGAATAATAATAATCAATTAAATAAAGTTATCATCTATATAAACTTTGTTAACCTTTATGCAAATGAAAATGATTACAATAATGCTTTAAAATATGCTAATCTAGCTAAGGAAATAGCTGATAAAACACCAAATAAATTAGATGATTCCTATACATCTTATGCTTTTGCAAAATTGTATTTGCAAAATAGCATGTATGATAAAACTGTATATTTTTCTAACGAAGCATTAAAAACACTTAAAAAGTATCCTAACGAGAATACTCTAAGAGCAAAAATTTATTTATTGTTATCTACCATACATTCTAGAACGGGAGTATATTCTGAAGAATATAATAATTATATTTCTAAAGCTGTTTTTTATGCAAAAGAAAGCAATTCTCCTATGGAATTATTAGCTGCAAATACAGCTCATTCATTTATGTATTATTATAAATACTTAAGGAGTAATTCTACAGAAGATATGGAAAAAATGTTTCAGAATGCTGAATTAAATTTAAGCATCTTAAATCAACCAAATACGAATGACATTCCAAATACAGAGGCTTGTAGAACATATGAGAATTTAGCTTATTTGATTAATTTATATCCTTATAAAAATTTAAATAATAATGAACGATATAATTTAGCTGAAAAATATATCAAATTAGCTTTAGAATATTCAAATAAAATAAACAATAATCCTGGCTTAAAATCTAGTTGTTACTCAACTTTTGCTAAAATAAAAGAGAAAAATGGAGATGAAAAGTTGGCAGAAGAATATTATTTGAAATCTTATGAGATAATCAAATCTGATCGTAATGTTATAGAAAATAGTACAATTAATAATGTTGTTGGACTTATTTCAAATTTTTATGAAAAGAATAATCAACCAGCAAAAGCACTAAAATTCAATAAAGAATCTTTAACATACACCCAAAAGGCATATGAACAAGCGAATGAAAATAAGCGAAATGTATTAGAAGCATTCTATAATTTTGAGCGTAAAAATGAAGAAATAAATCAATTAAAAGTCAAGAATAACAATTTCATGAAACAACGATTTTTATATTTATTTCTGATCGGAGTTTCTGTTATTGGGATTGTATCTCTTATTTACATGATTAATTACAGACAAAAATTAAATAAACAAAAAACTAATTTATTAAAAGCTGAGAAACACGAAACGGCTTTAAAATTAAAATTAGAATCTGAGGAAAAAGCACGCTTAGAAGCTGAGCAAAAGTTGATGGATTTGCAACAAAAAAAATTGCAAAAGAAAGCGCTTGCAACATCTTTACAATTAAATCATAAGAATTCTTTTATCAGTGAACTAAAAGAAAAAATAAAAGATGATAAGAATTTTAATATTAATAAAATATTGAAAGATGAACGATTAATGGACGAAGATTTCAATAGAACTCAAGATATTATAAAAGAAGTTCATCCAGATTTTTTTAATAAATTAATTGAAGTTTCTAAAAGTAAATTAACGAATCAAGATTTAAAATATGCCGCTTATTTGTACTTGAATATGGATAATACGCAAATCTCAAATCTTATGAAAGTTGAAACAAAAACGGTTCGAATGGCAAAATATCGTTTGAAACAAAAAATAGGATTAGATAAAGAAGTTGATTTACAAACTTTTATTCAAAATTTATTCGCATAAAAAATGTAGACAAGTTGTCTACATTTTTTTTATTCTATTTTAAGCTCTGCTACAATTGGGAAATGATCAGATTTAATATTCTCTCCTCGAGAAAAATTGGTTACTTTAATTTTTTTAGAAACCCAACATTGATCAATATTTGTTCGAAAAATCGGAATAAAAGCATTCCAAGAATTATTCAATCCAAATCCTGAACGAGCATCTTTCAACTTATCTGATTGTACCAATTTGAAATTCGGCGAATAAACCGTAGAATTCAAATCTCCAATCAAAATAATATTTTCATTAGGCAAAGCATCAATTTCATTTTTCATCAATTCGTATTGCTTATTTCTTCGTTCGAAACGCGCTTGATTTGGCAAAGGAGGAACTGGATGTGTTGCTAAAATATTAACCGGTTTTGCATCTACAGAAATTTCCGCCAAAATAGAAGGATGCATTTCATCGATATAATTTTTTGTAGCTATTTTAGTAAACGGTATTTTAGAATAAATCGCGATTCCGAAATTATTACTTCTTACTTCTTCTTTATAATAAGGATATTCTTTTCTGATAAATTCTACATGTTTTTGCCAAGCTGGAGTTAATTCCTGTAAAACAATTACATCACTTTTTTCTTTAGCTAAATAATCTTGAAGATGTTGAAATTCTTCATTTTGAGAAAATATATTAATTGACGTAATTTTGAAATTCGATTTTTCGCCTTTTGCATTTTCTCCAAAATAAAAATTTCCCATGTTTTGATAAACAATATATGGAATTGCAAACAAAGGAATCAACCACAAAATATTTTTCTTTTCTTGTTTTCGAATAGAATAATTGTAAATCAAACACAGAAAAAACGCAATAATCAATGCATAGATAGAATATTGCACCAACATATCAAATACAAAATACTGATAAAAGCTCTTGCTAGATAAGTAAATCCCTGCAAATACAAAAAATAAAATTCTACTCCATTTTGTTAACATCTCGTCGATACTTTTTTAATTCTCGTAAAAGTAGAAATTATATTATTCATTAACTTCGCAATATGATAAAAATCGGAATTTTAGGAGGAGGACAATTAGGATATATGTTTTTGCAAAATGCATTGCAATATCCTTGTGAGATTAGTATTTTAGATCCAGCTGCTGATGCACCTTGCGCTCCGCATGCTCATCATTTTGTACAAGGCGATTTCAAAGATTATGAAACGGTTGTCGCATTTGGAAAAGATTTAGATGCAATCGGAATTGAAATTGAACATGTAAATGTTGAAGCATTGCGTTATCTAAAATCTATTGGAAAACGAGTTGTTCCAGATCCTGAAGCTCTAGCGATTATCCAAGATAAAGGAATTCAAAAAGAATTTTATGTCAATAATAATATTCCGACTGCGCCTTATTTTGAATTAGATAATTGGGAAGATTTAAAATCAAAAGAAGATATCAATTATCCTATTTTTCAAAAATCTAGAAAAGATGGATACGATGGAAAAGGTGTTCAGTTCTTAAAATCGGAAGCTGATTTGAATAAAATGCTTCAAGCGCCTTCTATTTTCGAAACTCCAGCCGATTTAGATCGTGAAATAGCTGTCGTTACAGTTGCCGATCATTTAGGAAACATTGTTACTTATCCAACAGTAGAATTTGTTATTAATGAAGAATATAATTTGTTAGATTATTTATTAATGCCTTCTACACTTCCGAAAGAAATCACTGATCGTGCTGAACAAATTGCATATGATGTTGTAAAAGCATTGAAATCTCCAGGAGTTTTCGCAGTTGAATTATTCTTGAACAAAGATCAATCAATTTGGGTAAACGAAACAGCTTCTCGTGTTCATAATTCTGGACATTCAACAATTGAAGCTGCATATTCTTCACAATTCGATCAAATGTTAAGAACCTTAATGCAATTACCACTTGGATCTACAAAATTGTTCACAACTTCTGCAATGGTTAACTTGATTGGTGCTGAAGGACAAACCGGACAAGCTGAAATAGAAAACATTGAAGAGTTATTAACAATTCCAGGAACATTTTTACATTGGTATGCTAAAACCATTACAAAACCAGGGCGAAAAATGGGACACGTTACATTGGTTAACGATGATTTAGAACAATTAAAACAAAACATAAAACAAGTAAATGCAACGGTGAAAGTCGTGGCAAAAAAGTAACAATTATGGTAGGAATTATAATGGGAAGTGATAGCGATTTGCCTATCATGAAACAAGCCGCTGATCTATTAACAGAATTAAACATCCCTTTCGAATTAACTATTGTTTCTGCTCATCGTACGCCACAACGTATGTTTGATTATGCGAAAACAGCACACGAACGTGGAATAAATGTCATAATTGCTGGCGCTGGTGGAGCTGCACATTTGCCAGGAATGGTTGCTTCGATTACGCCACTTCCTGTGATTGGAGTTCCTATTAAATCGTCAAATTCTATTGATGGTTGGGATTCGATTTTATCTATTTTGCAAATGCCAAATGGAATTCCGGTTGCAACAGTTGCAGTAAATGCAGCAAAGAATGCAGGAATTTTGGCAGCACGTATTTTAGGTGCAACTAATCCAACTTTGCAAGAAAGATTAATCAAATATCAAGAAGATTTACAAAAAGCTGTAGAAGCAAAAATAGAGCTTGTAAAAGGCGAATATCCGAATGGGTTTGATAAGTAAGTTAATGATCTAGTTGTAATAATTATCAAGCTACAATGAACTTTATCGAAAGTGTTTCAAATTATGTTTTAGAAAATCTCGCTGTAAAAGATTTACCTAAAATATCAATTATTGCTCTCTCTGAAAATATAAAATCTGAATCAATTTATATTTTAGCTGGAATGAGCGAAAATGATAATTCATTTGAAATTTTACAATATTTCAACAATAGCTTAGATGAATTAAATATCAAACTTCCATCTAAAATTGAATCAGCGAAAATTCTAACGAAATACTATTTAACAGAAATCGTAACAAATCCCAATGAAGCTTTTGAAATTATGATTATTCTAGATAATGAAGTTTACAAACAAATTGATTGGGAAAACTGTAATAGTAAATATATTGGTGAAGAATTAAAAATTGAATATTTATATACTTGGTATCGTGAAATTCAAGATTGGAAAGACAACGGAATATTATTATATCACAATGAATTAAATAAAAAAAATCAGTTTTTGAAACTTAAAGAAAATCTTGTATTGGAAGCTGAAAAAGCACTTAAAAATCATTACAACTAACAATCTATTATTAATAATAACCAAAAACTCCCAAACTTATTAAGCTTGGGAGTTTTTTTTATTAAAATCAATAATTTACTTTTTTTTAAAAAAATAACCTATTTGTAATAAAATCCTATTGGCGAACATTACAAACACATACGATTGTAATAAAATCCTATTGGCGAACATTACAAATACATACGATTGTAATAAAATCCTACTGGCGAACATTACAAATACATATGATTGTAATAAAATCCTACTGGCGAACATTACAAACACATATGATTATAATAAAATCCTACTGGCGAACATTACAAATACATATGATTGTAATAAAATACTATTGGCGAACATTACAAACACATATGATTGTAATAAAATCCTACTGGCGAACATTACAAACACATATTGATTAATATAAACGAATGTCTTATAACCAAAAACGCCCGAACAAATCGTTCGGGCGTTTTTATATTATATAAGAAATTTTAAATCTTAACGTAAAGCTCTATCGCGGTTATCAACCACATCAGCAGCTTGAATCAATGACTGTAACAATGTTTGTTGGAAACGTCCTTGTAATTGACGGTTTAAGTTATCCAAAATCATTGAACCTTTTTGATTCTTTTGAATTTGTTGAGTTAGAGGAATAATGTAGAAAACTCCAGCATTACCAGCAATAGCTTTAGAAGATTGATTTAGTTTTACACCAAACGCAGCTCCTACAACTTTCGGCTCTAAACCAACACCTGTTAAATTAGAATTAGAGAAGTTAACTGTTGCATCTCCTTTTTTCGCTCCAAATTTAGAAACAAAAGCATTCAATCCACCATTTGCAACTTGCTCATCAACCAATTTAGCAACTTTTTCGTGCATCAAAACTGGCTCAACATATTGGCGAACTACACTTGGATGCGCTAAACCTTTATCAAATTTTTCAACTAAATGAACAACGATATAATCTCCTGTAGAAGATGTAAATAAGTTTGTTGCTCCTTTATCTGTTTTTTTGCTAAAAGCCCATTTTAAGATATCTCCATCCTGATCGTTTGGAATATCTTGTCCAATCGGAGCATAACGCTCGATTCCTTCTGTTGTATTATTTAAATAACCACCTTTTTTCGCGATGTTTTTAAAATCATTCAATGATTTTCCTTCAACACTCTGAACATACGTTCTTGCATTTGTAAATGCTTTTTCTGTTGTTGCTTTAGAAGGTTCGATTGTTTTTACAATATTCGCTACTTGATAAGCCATTTTATTTTTTGCATCATCAACTTTGATAATATGGAATCCAAATTGAGATTCAACTAAATCAATTGTTCCAACTGGTTTACTAAAAATAAATCCATTGTACGTTTGGTCTAATTGATTGTTTTTTCCAACCCAACCAATGCTTCCTTTTTGTACAGCAGATGATTTATCATCAGATTTAGTAGAAGCAACTTCTCCAAATGAAGATGGATTAGCTTTAATTTCAGCTAAAATTTGTTCAGCTAATTTTTTCGCTTCCTCTTTTGTACGTTTCACTCCATTTCCTGCAGCACTTCCTGTGTAAGTAACTAAGATATGGCTAGATTTTACAGAATCTTTTACTTCTTTCGATTTTGAAAGTTTGTATAATTGATAAGTATTTCCAATTTTGAAAGGTCCTCCAATTTGTCCAACTGTAGCTGTTTTCAAGAAGTTTGTAGCTTCTGGTCCTAATTGTGCTTGCTCTAATTCTTCTTTTGTAAAATAATTCGGAATAAATGGTTTCTCAGAATTTTGAGTTACATAAATAGAATCGCTTTTAGCAGACCCAAAGGCAGCAATTGTATCTGTTACATTGTTCACATCATCATGAACAATTTGAGTTGATAAATACTTTTTGATATTTGCCAAAGAAACAGCTTCATCAGCTGCAGAAGCTCCAGCAGGGAAGTAAGTATAGCTTAATTTAACTAAACCTTCTGCTTTAAATAATTTTGGATATTTTGCTTCGTAAGCAGAAATTTCTTCGTCTGTTACTTTTACGTTTAATTTTTTTGCCAACGTTGCATAATCTACAAATGCATACTGGATGTTTGCATTAGAGATATTATATCCTTGTTGAATATCAGCTTCTTTGTTTGTAACCGCTGTTCCTGCCATTACATACCCAAAATATTTTTGAGAAAGTAACTGTAATTTTATTTGTTCAGCAGTTTGCAACCATGCTCTATATTGTTGTTGTGCTTCAGGATTAGAAGCTGCATTTGCTTCTAGTTGAGCAATCTGTTGTTGTGCTTCTGCACCAGATGCCATTCCAAAATTTTGTGCAGTATAGCTCCAGAATTCATCATCAGAAACTCTTAAACCTAATTTTTCAGCATGTTGTTTCAATACGCTCTGGCTAACTAAGCTATTCCATGTTTGTTGAGCAATTTGATTTGGAGTTGCAGATTGTCCTTGATTTTCATACATCTTTTGTGTTTGATCATATGCACTTTGATATTCTGCAATACCAATAGGTTCTCCGTTTACTGTACCAACTACAGACGGATCTCCTGTAAATAATTGTTTAATCTTTGAATTCTCTCCGAATAAATCTCCTGCAACGAAAGCTAACATTGCAACTCCGATTACAACGAAGATCAGCCAAGTTTTTTTACGAATTTCTCCTAAAACTGCCATTGTTTTATTTTAATGTTATTTCTATAATAGGTGGCGAAAATACGACAATACATTGAATAATAAAATAGAAGAAGCGACAAGTATTCGCTTTTTTGTTAACTTTTTTAACGCAATTTAGAATTTTTGATTACCATCAACATATTTGAATCCTTGATTGTTGAATAAAGTATATGTTTCTAAATCATCTGTTGCTTGCAAACCATTTTTGGCTGTTAATGAATCACCTTGGTTGCTAATTAAGTAAACTTCTTTTGATGTATAAACTGTTTTATTTTTCTTATTCCAAAATAATTGTTCGCTTTTCAACGAATCACCTTTCTCATTTACGATTATTACGTTTCCTCTACCTTCGTACATTCCAGTTACATCACTCAACTTTGCCCAATCTGCCTGAAAATAACCTGGTTTTTCGCTTCCTTTTTGATAAAAATCAAGGTTTAAACCTTTTCTAAAAATCGTGTAAGGTGAATCTACTGTTGTAAATTCTTCAATCAATGGCGAACGCAAATTACCTGAGATTCTTCCTGAATCTCGATTGATAATATTTGCATTGATAAGTGTTCGTGTTGGAAACTCCGACTTCTTCTTATTGATAGGAGGAACTTCTTTTTTACAAGAAAAAAGCAAGACGAAAAAGCTCATCAGCCCAAATATTAGGCATGATTTGATTAAAACTTTTTCGTTTACTTTTTTATATAATTTTTGTTTGTTCAAAATCAAAATTAATCAATAACTCTTTTTCTAAACCAAATATCGTTAATGTCAAATCCAACTTTCATCCCGAAATAATTTTCTTTGATTAAGTTGTTTGCTGTTTTCCCTCTTTGTCCGTATTCTAAAGAGATATTCATCATAGAACCATCGTTTTGCTTTCCTATTGGCAAACCGAATCCTAAAGTTGCTCCATAAGCATCTATATCAGTTCCGTGAATAGAATATTGAGCTGATTGATAATACATACCTGCTCGATAAGTTACGCGGTTAAAATAACTTTTGTAACTGTTGAAATCTGGAACCCAATATCCACCAACGGCTAAACGTACATTGTTTTTATAATCTACAGCTGAAGACATTGTGGTATTTTGTCCTTCTACAGGTTGAGAAAAATCTTTCCAGTTATTGTATTTAGCTTCTACCGCTAAAGACCATGTATTATCTTTTGAATATGAAGCTCCCAAAGTAAATTGTTGTGGAATCTTCGTTTTACCATTATCAATTCTAATAATAGAGATTGTGTCTAAAGATGACTTTGTTGTACCAATGTAAGAATAAGAAGTTGTAAGATCTGTAACGTCTGTTCTTAACTTAGTTCCTAATGTATAAGTTGCTCCAACGTTCAGGTTATGCGTTTTATCTATTTTCTTTTTATACATTGATCCTAATGTAAATTGAGCACCACGATAATTAGATTTATCACTATAGTCAACTGCTAAACTCGCACCATCTATAGCTAAAATTTCATCACGCTTCAACTCTCCAAATAAATAATTTACGCGCAAACCTAAAGAAAAGTCTTTTGTAAGATTTCTAGAATAAAAGGCATGAAGACTGTTTAATCCTCCATCTCCTTTCATTTGTACAGTTTGTTTGATGTTATTTCTCTCAGAAGTATTCATAATATCATATCCTAACGCTGTGTAAGGTTGAAAGCCAAGTCCGAAACTTCCTTTTTCACCAACAGGGAAAGCTAAAGATATATTAGATATATTGAAACGTCCAGCGCTTTCTTTATCCGTTCCAGATTTGAAATTATAATTAGTTCCACTTCCACTTGCATTGAAAGTTGTCATGCGCAAATTCTGGTTTGCTGCCGGATTTGAGAAATTAGCACTTTGCCCAAAAGGATTAGTAGGAACTGTTGAGATACCGCCCATACCAGCTTGTTCTGTATTATTATCAAATAATTGCTCTCCTACTCCGTACGCAGAATAAGGAGAAACTGATATTGACTGAGCTTTTATTGTTACCACGCTAAGTAGTGATAAACTGCAAATAATCCACTTCATTATGAATGTATAATAGAATTCTAAGACGCAAATATGATGATTTGTTGCGAATTGTAAAAATAAGATTTCAAAAATGAGTTGTTAAATCTCTATTAAAATATCAAAAACAATTCATTTTTTGCAAAGATAAAAATATTTTTAAATTTATTTCTCGGTAAATGAACAAGATAGCTTTTTAGGCTAAAAAATATTTTAAATAATGTTTGGTAGAACAGATTTTCGCTCTATATTTGCATCACAATTAAGGCGGTGCCTTAGCTCAGTTGGTAGAGCAAAGGACTGAAAATCCTTGTGTCCCTGGTTCGATTCCTGGAGGCACCACTGCTTAAAAACCTCAATCATTTGATTGAGGTTTTTTTATTTTAATCCAATAACGGAACTCTCCGACACATCTTTATTGCTTTTCTCTTTATATTCTATTAATTTTATCAAGAATAAAAAATCTATAAAAATTAAAACAAAAAAAAGCATCAATAACAATTGATGCTTAAGTAAAGTATTTTTAAAAAAATCGTTACACATTAAATAAGAAGTGCATAATATCTCCATCTTGTACGATATATGCTTTTCCTTCTACGTTTAATTTTCCTGCTTCACGACATTTAGATTCAGATCCATAAGTAATAAAATCTTCAAATTTAATGACCTCTGCACGAATAAATCCTTTTTCGAAATCGGTGTGAATAACTCCGGCAGCTTGTGGTCCTGTTGATCCTTTTTTGATTGTCCAAGCACGAACTTCTTTTACTCCCGCTGTGAAATAAGTTTCTAAATCTAATAATTTGTAAGCAGAACGAATCAAACGATTAACTCCTGGTTCTTCTAATCCTAATTCTTCTAAGAAAATTTGACGTTCGTCAAAAGTTTCCAATTCATTAATATCTGCTTCAATTTGTGCTGCTAAAATTAACACTTCAGCATGTTCGTCTTTTACAGCTTCTTTTACTTTTTCTACCCATTCGTTTCCGTCTTTTGCAGCAGATTCGTCTACATTACATAAGTATAAAACTGGTTTAGAAGTTATTAATTGTAACGAATCAACAATTTCTTGTTCTTTTTCGTCCAAGTCCATTTCACGAACATTTTTCAATTCTTCTAAATGAGCAATAACAGCTGTTAAGACTTCTACAACTTTTTGTTCTTCTTTGTTCCCAGCTTTAGCTGCTTTTTTAGATTTATCAATGCGTTTTGTAACGGTATCCAAATCTTTTAATTGCAACTCAATATCAATCGTTTCTTTATCTCGTAATGGATTGATAGAACCATCAACATGGGTAATATTATCATTTTCGAAACAACGTAAAACGTGAATAATTGCATTACATTCACGGATATTCCCTAAAAATTGATTTCCTAAACCCTCTCCCTTACTTGCTCCTTTTACCAAACCAGCAATATCTACAATTTCTACAACCGCAGGCACAACGCGCTCTGGATTTACAATTGCTTCTAACTGATTTAAGCGAGTATCTGGCACAGAAACTGTTCCTACATTTGGCTCGATTGTACAAAAAGGATAATTCGCCGATTGTGCTTTTGCATTCGACAAACAGTTAAATAAAGTAGATTTACCAACATTAGGCAATCCAACAATTCCACATTTCATATATGTTGTCTCTTTTTTTAATGATTGAATATTAGAACGATGTTCTAATAATTTTGTGCAAAGATAATGATTTCCATTAAATTTATTTAACCGAAGAAACTCTGTTCAATTTTATGCTTAATACATTTCCTGAATAAGATTTCATTTCGCCTAAAAAGCAATCGCAAGTTGCATTATAAACCAAATTATAATAATTAGAAGTTTTATCAAGATTTATCTTTCTGAATTTGAGTTGAGGAAACTTAAACACAACAGAATCTGTTATATCTTTCTCATAACCATCCTGAAAGTCAAATTCTATTTTAAGCTTTGATTTATTTCTCGCAATATCCATGATTGCATCACTTTTCGACAAAGGAACTTCCACAACTTTCGATTTATAATCCAAAAAATCTTGTTGCCATTTTCCTTCAATCGTTTTTATGTTATTAGATGCGCAACTTGTAATAAATACAAAAAAAATAAATATTAGAGAATGTTTCATAAGTGTTAATTTTTAATTGAAAATACAATTATTTATTTACATTTACTTAAATACTTATTACAATGAAATTAAAAGCCTTAATCGTAAGTTTTATGATTGCTTTCTCAGGAATCGTAAACGCGCAAACAGCAACAGAAATATTAGCTAAAGCTCAAAATCAAGCGAAAATCGAAAATAAAAATGTCTTTTTGATTTTCCATGCTTCTTGGTGCGGATGGTGTAAAAAAATGGAAAAAAATATGGATGATCCTGCTGTAAAATCATATTTTGATTCCAACTATGTCAAAACATTTATTACTGTTCAAGAACGTGCGGAAAAGAAAAATTTAGAAACTCCAGGTGGAGATGCTATAAATGAAAAACTAGGAGGAAAAAATCAAGGTTTACCATTTTGGGTAATTTTAGATTCGGATGGAAAAGTTTTAGAAGATTCTCGTGTAAATGGAGAAAATCTTGGCGGTCCAGCTTCAGAAGAAGAAGTAAATAATTTGATTACAAAGCTTGAAAAAACAACGAAAAACGATAAAGTTGATCCAGAAAAAATAAAAGAAGTTTTTATTTTGAAAAAGAAATAATAAAACAAATGAGTTCGGCAATTTAACCGAACTCATTTTATTTTTTAATTTGTCCTATTATTATGAATATAGAAAATCAAATTAATTTTCTATTATATTGATAATTATTTTCTCCAATATTTATACGTATTGATTAATCCGTTTGTAGAAGAATCATGAGAAGTAACTTGTTCATCATTTTCTAACTCAGGTAAAATAACATTTGCTAATTGTTTCCCTAACTCAACTCCCCATTGATCAAAAGAAAAAATGTTCCAAATAACACCTTGTACAAAAATTTTGTGTTCGTACATCGCGATTAAATTTCCTAAAACTTTTGGCGTTAAAACTTCATATAAAATTGAATTTGTAGGACGATTTCCTTCAAAAACTTTAAAAGCAGTTAAGAAATCAATTTCTTCTTTCGATTTTCCTGCTTTTTCTAATTCAGCAACAACTGTTTCTTCATCTTTTCCAAATGCCAAAGCTTCTGTTTGTGCAAAAAAGTTGGATAATAATTTTGCATGATGATCGCCTAAAACATTCAACGAATTAGCTCCTGCAATGAAATCAGCTGGAATTAATTTTGTTCCTTGATGAATCAATTGATAAAATGCATGTTGCCCATTTGTTCCTGGTTCTCCCCAAATAATTGGTCCAGTTTCATAATCTACTTTTTTACCATCACGACCAACATATTTACCATTCGATTCCATATCTCCTTGTTGAAAATATGCCGCAAAACGTGATAAATATTGTTCATAAGGCAACAAAGCAACCGAATCAGCTCCAAAGAAATTGTTGTACCAAATTCCTAAAAGCGCCAAAATAACTGGAATATTTTGATCTAAAGTTTCAGTTTTAAAATGAATATCCATTTCATGAGCTCCTTCCAATAATTCTTCGAAATTATCGAAACCAACTGCCAAAGCAATACTTAAACCAATTGCGCTCCAAAGTGAATAACGACCTCCTACCCAATCCCAAAATTGGAACATATTTGCTGTATCAATTCCGAAATTAGCAACACCTTCTGCATTTGTTGACAAAGCCACAAAATGTTTCGCAACATCCTCTTCTTTAGCATCAGAATTTAGAAGCCATTCTTTTGCCGAAAAAGCATTCGTCATCGTTTCTTGCGTTGTAAAAGTTTTTGAAGCAACGATAAACAAAGTAGTTTCTGGATTTATTTCCTTAAAAGTTTCTGCTAAATGTGTTCCATCAATATTTGAAACGAAATGGATATTTAAACGTGTTTTATAATGTTTCAACGCTTCAGTGACCATAACTGGCCCAAGATCGGAACCTCCAATTCCAATATTAACAACATCTGTAATTTCTTTTCCTGAAAAACCTTTCCATTCTCCAGAAATTACTTTTTCTGAAAAAGATTTCATTTGTTCTAAAACCTCATTAATTTGAGGCATAACATCTTCTCCATCAACCAAAACCGCTTCATTAGAGCGATTGCGCAAAGCAGTATGCAAAACTGCACGCTTTTCTGTAACATTGATTACATCTCCTTCAAACATTTGTTGAATTGCTGAATCAACATCCATTTCTTTTGCTAAATCAACCAAAAGTTGAATCGTTTCAGCATTAATTCTATTCTTCGAATAATCGACTAATAATGAAGGATATTGAATAGAAAATTCTTCAAAACGTTTTGGGTTTTGAGCAAATAATTCCTTGATTGATGTATGCTGAATCGTTTCGAAATGTTTCTGTAAAGCATTCCAAGCTTTTGTTGTTGTTGGATTGATTGTATTTAAAGCCATAATATTTTTTAGTATTCTTTCCTTAACAAATTTAATCATTTCAACTATATCTCAAAATCTAGTTTTCGATGAAAATGAATTAGTTTACTATTTTTCTCCAAATCAAAAAAAATTAGAATCATCGACAACAAGCTAATTTTTTTATCTTTACTTCACTAAACCAACTTCATGAAATACATCACAGGTTTTTTAGTCCTTATTTGGCGCATTTGGATGATTTTATTAGCCACAATTTATGTGTTAATAATTGGCGTTTTCATCGTTTTACCTTTGGCAAATTTCGATAGAACGTTTCCTTATATCTATCCTTTTGTTCGTTATTGGGGAAAATTTGTATTGTATGGAACTGGATTTAGAATTGATTACAAAAAACTTGTTCCGCTCGATTCGAAAGAAAATTATATTTTTATAGCTAATCATACTTCAGTAATGGATATTATGTTGATGTTAACGATTCTGAAACATCATCCAATCGTATTTGTAGGGAAAGCAGAATTACTTAAAATTCCTATATTTGGACGAATATTCGAACGAATTTGCATTCCTGTTGATCGAAGAAGTGCTCGTAGTAAAGCGCAAGTTTATCCTGAAGCAAAGAAAAAATTAGACAAGAACTTGAGCATCTTTATTTTTCCTGAAGGCGGAGTAACAGATGAAAAAGAATTCAAGATTTATTTGGATCCTTTTAAAGATGGAGCGTTTAACATTGCAATTGAAACAAAAACTCCTTTGGCTGTTTTATCAATTCATGGATTAAATAAAATGTTTCCATTTGATTGGTTTAGAGGATATCCAGGAAAAATAAAAGTCCGTTTATTAGCAACATTCGAAACGAAAGATTTGAATGTAAAAAACGATAAAATTGCTTTGAAAGAAGCTGCTTATAACATGATTTTAAAAGATTTAGAACAATGAAAAATTTAGTTTATATCGCATTAGGAACAGCTTTAACAGCGGTTGGTTGCAATAAACAAATCACTTCTACTAGAGAAATTGAAGCAAAAGACAATCAAACTTTTGCTGATTTAGATAAAGCGAGAATCAAACATTTAAGTTTAGATATCGAAACTGATTTCAATACGCATCAAATCAAAGGTTCTGCAGCTTATACATTCCAAAATAATAAAGCAAAACAATTGATTTTAGATACTGAAAAATTGACAATTGATTCAGTTTTATTAGCGAATGGACAAAAAACAACTTATAAATTAGGTCAAAAGGATTCGATAAAAGGTCAAGCATTAATCATTGATGTCACGCCAAATGATACAATTGTAAAAGTTTTCTACAAAACTTCACCTGATGCAAATGCTTTACAATGGTTGAATCCACAACAAACTCACGACAAGAAACATCCTTTTTTATTGTCTCAAGGTCAAGCTATTTTAACACGTTCATGGATTCCGATTCAAGATACACCAAGTGTTCGCTTAACATACGATGCGAAAGTAAAAACGCCGAAAGATTTATTGCCTTTAATGAGCGCTATTAATCCGAAAGAAAAAAATACAGAAGGAGTTTATACTTTCAAAATGCCACAACCAATCGCTCCTTATTTGATTGCCTTGGCTGTTGGTGATGTTCAATATCAACAAATTGATAACAGAACTGGTATTTACGCAGAACCTGGCTTGCTAAAAGCTGCTGCTTGGGAATTTGCCGATATGGGAAAAATGGTAACAGCTGCCGAAAAACTATACGGAAAATATCCTTGGGAACAATTTGATGTGTTGGTTTTACCACCGTCTTTTCCTTTTGGAGGAATGGAAAACCCACGTTTAACATTTGCTACACCAACCGCTATTGTTGGAGATCGCTCGATGACAAATTTGATTGCACACGAATTGGCACATTCTTGGTCTGGAAATTTAGTCACAAATTCTACTTGGGATGATTTCTGGGTAAACGAAGGATTTACAGTTTATTTCGAGCGTAGAATTATGGAAGAGTTAGAAGGAAAAGATTATGCAGATATGATTTCGGTAATTGGTTTTCAGGATTTAGAAACTTCGATGAAAAATATTCCTGAAAAATATACTTCTTTAAAAGTAGACATGACTGGATCAAATCCTGATGATGCTTTTTCAGATGTTCCTTACGATAAAGGTTATTTATTCTTGAAAATGTTAGAAGATAAATATGGGCGTGAAAAATTTGATAAATTCTTGAATCAATACTTTTCTTCGCATGCTTTCCAAACAATGACTACAGAAAAATTTGTAGAATATTTGAAAGCAAATTTAACCAACGGAGATGATTCATTTGTTCAGGAATGGATTTATAACACAGGTTGGCCAAAAGATTTGAAAAAACCAACTTCAAAATTATTCGATTTAGCAGAATCTCAATTGCAACAAGATATTACAAACGGACGAAACAATGTTGCTCCAAAAAAAGTGGCTATTTCAACAAAATCAACAAACGAATGGGTTCATTTTATCCGTCAAATAGATACAACTAAAAACACAAAAGAAGATTTAGCCTATTTGGATTCTATTTATGATTTTACTGATTCTAAAAATCCTGAAATACAAACAGCTTGGTACGAAAAAGCATTCTTAATGCATTATGATAAAGTTAATATAAATGCCAAAGAATTTTTAGTTACAGTTGGTCGTCGTAAATTTTTAGAACCTTTATATTTAGCGCTTAAAGAATCTAATCAACTTGATTTAGCGAAGAATATTTACAAAGATGCTCGTCCAAATTATCATTTTGTCGCTCGACAAACAATTGATACAATGTTAAATTACAAACCTTAAAAACATGGCAATTGTAGCATATACAGATGGTTCTTCGTTAGGAAATCCTGGTCCTGGAGGATTTGGTTGTATTCTGTTGGAAACTGAGAAAAAAGTAAAAAAAGAAATTTCTCAAGGTTTTCGATTAACAACAAATAACCGAATGGAATTGTTGGCTGTTATTACAGCTCTAGAAACATTAAAGTTTACGAATACAGAGATTACCATTGTAACGGATTCTAAATATGTTGTAGATGCAGTACAGAAACGCTGGGTTTTTGGTTGGGTACAAAAAAATTTTAAAGGAAAGAAAAATGCTGATTTGTGGAAAAGGTTTTTAGAAGTTTACAAACTTCATAAAGTCAATTTTCAATGGATAAAAGGTCATGCTGGACATCATTGGAACGAAGAAGCAGATAAATTGGCTGTTGCCGCAGCAAATAAACCCGAAAACTTTAAGATAGATTCTTACTTCGAAATTCATCAAAATGAAGAATAATTATCTACTTTTATAGATAGAGAGAAAAATGAGAGCGAAGATGTTGTGGAGATTCCTTCTATTACTTTTAATAGTTTATAGTTGTTCACCAAAAAATGAAAAAAATGATATAATCTACTTTAGTGGACGGATTGCGAATGCACAAACAGATAGCATTTATCTATTATTGAATAACAGAGAAAAAGCCTTTGCATTAGATTTTGATGGAAATTTTTCTGATACACTTCTCTTAGTTGACGAAGGTTATAAAACACTTTCTATAGAGCGAGAAGAATTTACAATTTATTTGGTTCCTGGTGATAGCTTGATTTTAAATGCAGATTTAAAACAACTTGAAAATAATTTTAAGTTCGCTGGAAAAGGAAAAAATAGAAACAATTATTTAATTGAGAAAAGTTTTAAAACGGATAAATTCTTAACCGATAATACAGAATTATTCAAATTAGCCCCAACAGATTTCAAGAATCAAATTAAACAATTTCATCAAAAAGTTTTTGAACATTTAGAGAAACTAGAAGTTAATACTTCATTCATCAAAACAGAAGAAACAAATCTCGACTACGATTTTATCAATTTACTGTATATGTACAAGGATTCGTATAATTACTACAATCCTGCATCGCAGCAATTACCAGATAATTTTTTAACAGAATTAGATGAAATTGATTTGGATAATGATGAAGATTATAGAACTTATCAAAGTTATCGAAATATTGTTTTAACGAATTTACAAGAAAAATTATATCAAGGATTTTCCCCAGATTATTTGTTAGAAAACATAAAAAGTCCATCAATAAAAAATGGATTTCTTAATTCATTAATCTATGAACTAGATCCTAAAGATCCTAACAGTCAAACTATTTATCAAGCAATACAAAAACATTGTAAATATCAACCTTGGTTAGATGTAGCTGATAAGCGAATGAAAAAAAATGGCTGAAAAAGATAATTATTTCTCAATCATGCTTATTTAGAGGCTTTCTTTTTAGTTTTTCTTTTTTTTGACGCAACCTTTACATTACATTTGCATCTTATTAGAAAATAAATCAACAATAATGTCTAAACCAAAAAGAATTCATAAGACTTATAAAAAGTCTATATTTCAAAAAATGAAAATAAAACCGGTCAACATATTACTTTTTATGGCTGTAGTTTGTTTTATTTTTGTTTTAGCTTTTTTGTAATAATTAAAGCCACAGATTCTATTTATTTTTAGCACTAATTATTTCTTAACTTCGTTGCAAACGATCAATAAAATGACAAAAGCTGAAGCAAGAAAATATTATCGAAATCTGAGAAAAGAATTTACAAAAGTAGAAGTAAACGAATTAAGTGAAAAGATTTTTCAACATATTAAACAACTTAGTTTTCCAGTTGAAAAGTCTTTTCATATTTTTTTACCAATTGAAAAGAATAACGAAATCAATACGTATCCAATTATTGATTGGTTATTTCAACAAAAAAAAGAAGTTGTTCTACCTTTGGTTATTGGTGATGATATGATTAATTGTAAGGTTGAAAATGGTTTCGAAACTGTTTTAAATTCACTTCAAATCCCTGAACCAATCGATTACGTAGAAGTTGAAGCTTCGAAAATAGATGTTATTTTTATTCCGATGTTTGTTGCCGATAAAAATGGAAATCGTGTTGGATATGGTGGCGGTTTTTATGATAAATTTTTAGCGAAATGTAGAACAGATTCAAAAAAAATAGGCCTAAGTTTTTTTAGACCTATAGAACATATTGAAGATGCCTATTTTGGCGATTTCCCACTTGATTTTTGTATCACTCCTGAAGGAATTGAGTCTTTCTGAATCGAATCCTTTTTTTCTTTTAAAGTCGTAAAATAAAATTTGAATTCTCGTTGAAATTTGATTGGTTCTTGCTTTAAGACAAATACACCAACTTGATTATTGGTTTCGATTAATTTTTTATCTGAATTGAAAAAATTAATTGTATACGCTATTCGTCTTATAGAATCTGGTGTAATAGAATCTTTCGGCAAAATAGCAAATTTAGATACAGATGTATAAGTAACTTTTTTTGAACGTAAATCTCTTAATAAAGAAAAAATTTCGGTTGTATCTTTTTTAGGAAAATAAGACAATAATTGATCTCTCAACAAACTATCAACAACTGTATCACTTGTATTAGATGCCAACGCAGAAAGTTCATACAATTCGCGTAATTTCTGTTTTGCAATAAAATTTACGGCTTCTACAGAATCCATCTTACTACTTACTGTTGACGATTCATTCTTATAACCTTTTATCATTTCAGGATTATAATCCCCATTATATTTATCGTCTTTGCACGAAAATATAATCCAAACACCCAATAGCAATACGATGCTAAACTGAACCAATTTACTTATCGTTTTCATCTTGTTGGATTTTAAATTTTAATTTAACAATTTTTCCTTTTTTGCTTTCCGATTCAATTAAAGAGAAATTCTTTAACGATGTCGTTGGCATTGTAACCAAATTGATATACTGCTGTTTTGAAAGAATTTCTACACCAAAAAAATCATTATCATAAACTTGATAAATCAAAGCATCATCTGCAATCATTTGATTAAGTTTAGATATTCGTTGCTTTAAATCTTTTGCTGAATTTGAATAATAATACAGCATAATCTTATAATCATCCGGTTCTAATAATAACTTTTCTGGTTGATTATATTGATGCAAATTAACCTTAAATGTATCTTGTTTATAATAAGGAGAACTTACAAACATCTTGATTGTATCTTTTTGGGATTCGAATTTGATACAACCTGTTTTCGTCGATAAATAAAGTGGCGTAAAACCATCTCTGATAATTGTAACCTCAACAGAATTTGTTATTTTGCTTTGTCTATCTGAATCTACAAAACAAAATTCATATTCTCTCTGGATAAAAAAAGAATAATATATAGCAATACCAATTCCACTCAATAAAATAACACTTGCAACTATTATTGAAATTAATTTTTGTTTCGGTTTTATTTTAGCAACTTCCTTCTTTTCAGGAATTCCTTCTTTTTCTTGTGAAGGCTCTGCTAGAATATCTACTTTCGTTTCTTCTTGAACGTTTTCCTCTGCTAAACTAGTTTCATTTTCTGTTGATTCAATCGAAGATTCTTCAACTTTATTTGAACCAAAATGTTCTATTTTTTGGGCGTTTAAAAAGTGTGCCCAGTTTTTATATCCACAATATTGCGCCAAAAGATTGAGCATATCAATACGTGGAAGTTTCTTAAAATCTGACTTAAAATACGTATAAAACCATTTTTCACTAACAGTAGATCTAGTTTTATTGAATAAATCGTCTTGAAAAGATGTAATTTCTTGCCCCTTCCAATCAGAGATATTTTCGGATTGAGCAGAATTTTCTTCCAAAAATCGATTTGAAATCGTTTTTTTCAGAATTTCGAAAATTTCTATATCTGTAAATTTGCTCAAAAAATAAAGTTTATAAGGTTGTCTTTCAATATTTTGTAAAATAATTATGATTTTACAAATTGTCTTTTAATACAACTACAAATAAAATAATTTTTTTAATAAGTTGAGTTGTATTTCTTTAATAATGCATTGTTAAATGATTTCTCTTGTTGTAAAACTTTTGTTGAATGCTAGCAAGTTGGATTACAATTATCTTACAACTAATTTACTTCGAAAAATATTGTTCTGAACTTAACTTTGGTTCAACAAAATGATTAGAAAATCAACAAAAAATCAATTAAAAACATTTTTAAAAATTAAAGTTATGAAAAAATTAGCATTAAACGTAATCGTATTAGGAGTTATCGGAACTGCATTTGGTTTATCTTCTTGTAATTTATTTGGATCGAAAGAAACAAAAACTGAAACAGAAGTAAAAAATGATACAATTACTACAATAGAAGATTCAATAAAAATTGATTCTGTAGGAAAAGATTCGGTTGTAATAAAAGATTCTGAAGTTGTAACAGAAACTCCTGTAAAAGTTGAAACAACAACTACGACAACAACAGAGAAAAAATAATCAGTAGAATAAATTAAAGAAAAATCAAATGAAAAAATTAGCGTTATTCGCTTTCGCAGCGATTTCTTTTACAGCATTTTCTTGTAAACAAAAACATACAACAGTAGGAGAACCAACAATGGTTGTTGAAGATTCTGTAAATGTTGAAAAAGCAGAAATTCCTGCTGCAGATTCTGTAGAAGGAGTTACTGTAGATTCTTCGAAAACTGAAAATTCAGCACAAACAATGAAAGATTCTGTTGCAAAATAGAAACTTTAAAACTTAAAAAAATCCGCTCGATGAGCGGATTTTTTTTGAATATATATTTTCTATATCTTAGGATTAAGATTCTTTCAATGATTTGATATCTATTACAAAACGATATTTTACATCAGATTTCATCATACGTTCGTAAGCTGTATTAATGTTTTGAATATCGATCATTTCTACATCGGATACAATATTATGTTCTCCACAAAAATCCAACATTTCTTGTGTTTCCTTAATTCCTCCAATTAAAGATCCTGCTAAATTACGACGTTTCATAATCAATAAACCTCCGTGAATAGCATCTAAAGGCTCGATAGCTCCAACCATACACATTGTTTTATCTAATTTTAATAATTGTAAATATGGATTAACATCGTGCTTTACAGGAATTGTATTCAACAGAAAATCAAATGAGTTTGTATGCGCTTTCATTTGATCTGCATCCTTTGAAATTAAAACCTCATCAGCTCCAAGTTTCTTTGCATCTTCACCTTTCGATTCGGAAGTTGTAATCATTACAACATGTGCACCCATTGCTTTTGCAAATTTAACGCCCATATGTCCTAAACCTCCAAGTCCGATTACACCGACTTTATCACCCGCTTTTACATTCCAATGACGCAAAGGCGACCAAGTTGTAATTCCTGCACATAATAGTGGAGCAGCAGCTTTTACATCGATATTTTCAGGAACATGAAGCACAAAATCTTCCTCAACGACAATATTTTCTGAATATCCACCATAAGTTACTCCTCCATATTTTGAATTTTTAGAATTATATGTTCCTGTAAAACCGTTTTCGCAATATTGTTCCAAACCTTCGTCGCAAGAATGACAATGTTGACACGATTCTACCATACAACCTACTCCAACCAAATCTCCAACTTTGAATTTCGTTACTTCTGAACCAACTTCTTTTACTCGACCAATGATTTCGTGACCAGGAACAACTGGATAATTTGGTTTTCCCCAATCTCCTTTCGCTGTATGAATATCGCTGTGGCAAACCCCACAATATTCAATATCGATAAAAATATCTTTCGCATGTAAATGTCTACGTTCTATCGTGTGTGGCGCTAATGGATCTGTTTCATTAAACGCTGCATATGTTTTTGTACTCATTTTTAGTTGTTTAATTATTAATCATTATTTTTCTAACATTCTCTATATTATATTCATGTTCGTCTTTATTATCACAATTAAAAGTTAGATTTAATCGTGTTTTAAAATATTCATTAAAACGTTTACAATTTTTAACTTCATAAAATTTTTGCTCATTGTTTATTAATACTACAGGACGAAAACTATTTCGACCTCCCGCTGATGCCATAATTGCTCCTCCAATTGCTCCTCCTACAGCAGCGCCAGCTATAACCGATCCAGCTGTTTTAAGAGGCATATCTGTATAATAATAATTCTCTGTTTTATACTTTACTCTAACATATCTATTTATTGAATGCATTAAGGCGAAACTTCCTTGCATTTCCTTCGATTCATGTTTATCAATTCCTTTAATCCCAAAATATAATTCTCCTCTGTAAACTACAGCAAAAGGTTTTTTTATAATTTTATCATTAGATTTAAACTTAAAAGTCATCAAATCCCTTGGTCGCTCATATAAGTTTAAACCTTCTTCTTTACCAGTTATAGCTTCTGTAGAAGTTGGTTCTTTTTTATAAAAATCGTCTATCGTTTCGTAAATTCCTTCTGGTAAATCATTTTCGAAGAAAGTTTCTTTTAAATCAGGAACTTTTTTAGAATAATTTATCGAATCAAATTTAATTTCTGTGACATATTTTATAGGAATAGACTCTAATGTATATGGATTATCTGATTTTGTAAACTGATATACTTTTTCAGAATAAACCACATCACGAACGTCTATTGATTTTCCATCTTTTAGTCTAAAAGTTGCTTCTTTTATATATTGCCCAAAAGAAAAAGTTGAGCATAAAATAATTAAAGTAAATAATTTTTTCATTGGATTGTATTTTAGATAAATATATAAAAAATCCATCTGAATAATCAGATGGATTTTGAATAAATTAACACTTATAATTATTTCAATTTCTTGATTCCCATGTTCCACAAAGTGAATGCATATTTATCAGCAGTTTCATTAATCACAACCTCTGTAGAACGACCTGCTCCGTGACCAGCTTTTGTTTCGATTCTAATTAAAACTGGATTATCACAAGCTTGTTTTGCTTGTAAATTTGCAGCAAATTTGTACGAATGTGCAGGAACTACACGATCGTCATGATCTCCTGTCGTTACCAAAGTTGCCGGATAACATGTTCCTTCTTTTACATTATGCACAGGTGAATAACCTTTTAGATATTCAAACATTTCTTTGCTGTCATCAGCTGTTCCATAATCATATCCCCAACCTGCTCCAGCAGTGAATGTATGATAACGTAACATATCTAAAACACCTACCGCAGGCAAAGCTACTTTTGCAATTTTTGGATTAATCGTTTCTGTTGCTCCAACCAATAAACCTCCATTAGAACCTCCTGATAAAGCCGTAAAGTCTGGTGAAGTGTAATTATTTTTTTGTAAATATTCTGCAGCAGCAATGAAATCATTAAAAACATTCAATTTATTAAATTGACGTCCTCCATCATGCCATTTTTTACCATATTCTCCTCCTCCACGTAAATTTGGAACTGCGTAAACTCCACCATTTTCAATCCAAGCAGCAGTTGCTGGACTAAATCCTGGTGTTAAACTAATGTTGAATCCTCCATATCCATAAACGATTGTAGGATTTTTACCATTTTTCTTTAAGCCTTTCTTATATGTAATAATCATCGGAACTTTTGTTCCGTCTTTTGATGTATAGAAAACTTGTTCCGAAATATAATCATTCGAATTAAATTTCACATTTGGTTTGATATAAACATCAGATGAACCAGTTTCTACATTGTATTTATAACTTGTAGATGGTGTGATATAGTTAGAAAATCCGAAATAGATTTCTTTTTCCGATTTTTTTCCACCAAATCCTGATGCAGATCCTACTCCTGGTAAAGTTATTTGACGAACCTTTGTTCCATCGTATTTATATTGTTCAACAACCGAAATTGCATCTTTTAGGTATTTAGCAAATAAATATCCTCCACCTGTAGATACCGATAATACATTTTCAGTTTCTGGAATAACAGTTTCCCAAGCTGTTTCGTTTAAATTAGAAATAGTTGCTTTTACAACTTTATTATTTGGTGCTTTGTTATTTGTAAAAATGTAAAAAGTTTCGCCATCATTGTCAATAACAGATGTATTTGTTTCAAAGTTATTCACAATCGTTTTTATTGCGCTATTTGGTTGAGACAAATCTTGATAATACAATTCATTTCCTGTCGTTGTATTAGCAGCTGAAATGATCAAGAAACGTTCATCATCTGTTAAATAAGCACCAACATAACGGCGAGGAATTTCAGAACCTCCGAAAATCAATTTATCTGTTTTCTGAGCTGTTCCTAATTTATGATAATATAATTTGTGTTGATCTGTTTTTTCTGATAATTCTGAACCTTTTGGTTTATCATAAGAAGAATAGTAGAAACCATCATTTCCTTTCCAAGCTGTTCCAGAAAATTTAACATCAATCAATGTTTCTCCAACTTGTGTTTTATCTTTTGTATTCAGGACAATTACTTTTCTCCAATCCGATCCTCCTTCAGAAATAGAATACGCAACCAAACTTCCATCTTTAGAAAAACTAACATCTGCTAAAGAAACAGAACCATCTTTTGAGAATTTATTCGGATCTAAGAAAACTTCTTCTGCTCCATTTTCTCCTAATTTGCGGTACAAAACTGAATGTTGTTGTAAACCATCATTTTTGTAATAATATGTATAATTTCCTTCTTTGAATGGTGTTGAGATTTTCTCATAATTCCAAATATCCGTTAACGATTTTTTTAATTGTGTACGTAATGGAATTTCATTCAAATAAGCATAAGTCGCTTTATTTTGTTCTATTACCCATTTCTTTGTATCATTAGACAAATCGTCTTCTAACCAACGATATGGATCTTCTACATTCTCTCCAAAATACGTATCAACATGATCTATTTTCTTCGTTTCTGGATATTTTTTCTTATAACTTTGTGCATTCACTCCTACCATAAGGGCAACATTAAATAAAATAAAAGCAGTTTTTTTCATCTTTTTTGTAATAGCTGTTTTGGTAAAGATAATAAAATCAAAAAGATAAATTGGTATTAAAAAAAATGATATAAATTTGCGTAAAATCCTCTCAGATTTTTAAATTTAAATGAATGCTTAAAACTTCGCGGCAACTTAATTTTAATTCATTTTGATTTAGAATTTTATCAATTATTTAAAATTTTTAAAACCTAAAAAATGACTGTAGAAAAATCTTTAACAGCCAAATTTATGTCTATTATCTCCTTGATTAAGCAATCTTTTTCAAGTGAAAACTTAGATTTAACCGCGATTCCAATCAAGAAATCAGTGTTTCTATTGGCTATTCCAATGATGTTTGAAATGGTAATGGAATCTGTTTTTGCATTGGTCGATTTGTATTTTGTAGGACATTTAAAAGAAAGTGCTTTTGCGATTCAGACAGTTGGACTTACAGAATCTTTATTAACAATTGTTTATTCTATCTCAATCGGGATAAGTATGGCTGCAACCGCCATTATTGCTCGAAGAATTGGAGAAAAGAAACCCGAAAAAGCTTCAGAAAGTGCTTCACAAGCAATTTTATTATCAATTATCATTACAATTCTCTTAAGTGCTGTCGCATTTATATTCTCCAAAGATTTATTGATTTGGATGGGTTCTAGTGAAGCTGCTGCTGAATACGGAAAGAACTTTACCAAAATTATGATGGCAAGTTGTTTAAGTATTGTTTTGCTATTCTTGATTAATGGAATTTTTCGTGGAGCTGGAAATGCCGCTATTGCAATGAAAAGCTTGTGGTTGGCCAACGGAATAAATATTATTTTATGTCCAATTCTTGTTCGTGGATGGTTCTTTTTTCCTGAAATGGGATTAGAAGGAGCTGCATTATCTACAGCAATTGGAAGAACTTGTGGTGTTCTTTATCAATTGTATTGTTTAACAAGAAAAGATTCATTAATTCAAATCAAATGGTCATATTTCGCTCCGCAAACAAAACTTATTGTGAACATTGTAAAAATTGCTGTTCCTGCGATTGTACAATATGTTATTGCAAGTTGTAGCTGGATTATCCTTGCTCGAATTGTGGCGCAATCTGGTGGAGAAATAGCTTCATCAGGTTATCAAACTGCCTTACGATTAATGATGTTTTTTATGCTACCTGCTTGGGGATTGAGTAATGCTGCAGCAACTTTAGTTGGACAAAATTTAGGAAATAAAGATCCTGAAAAAGCTGAAAAATCAGTCTTGATGACCATGAAATTCAATATTATTTACATGTTGATTGTAAGTATTATTTTTTATGGATTAAGTAATTATTTAGTTTCAGTATTTACAACAGAAGCACACATTAAGCTTGTTGCAAAAGAAGGAATGTATATTTTGGCAAGTGGTTTTGTTTTATATGCAATCGGAATGGTGATGATGAATGCTTTTAATGGAGCTGGAGATACAATGACGCCGACGATCATCAATTTTGTTGGATTTTGGTTATTTCAAATTCCATTAGCTTATGTACTTTCTTATCATTTCAATCTGAAAGAAGAAGGAGTTTTTATCGCAATTCCTATTACAGAAACTTTTGTCGCTATTTTGGCATTTATCCTTTTTAAAAGAGGAAAATGGAAATCGAAAATCGTATAAAAAAAATCGCTCAATATATTGAGCGATTTTTTTATGTTTTTATCCTTTAAACGTGTAATATCGTGCACCTTTCAAATCTGGATTTTCAGATTCAATTCGATCTAAGGCAAATCCTTTCGAAGCATTGATTGATGTTTTCAAATTCTTATTGTGTAAATCTTGATATTGTTCAAACGAAATAGGTTCTCTTTGTTCTAAATAATTAAACAAATCTATTTTATTCATCACATTTTTCCATCCTTCACCAATTTGTCCTTGAAAAACTTTTGATTTAGATCCAGAACCATATGCAATAAAACCAACTGTTTTCCCATTCAATTCCTCATTTGCATCTGCACTCACTTGTAATGCTGATAAAAATGCTGTAAAAATAGAAGCTGTGTACATATTTCCTATTTCTGAAGAAGCACGTTGAGTTGGCTCTACTTTTTCTTTGATTAATGCTTTATAATCCTCTGATTTTGCCACAATTTTTAGATTATCATTTGAATTATCTTGATCATTTTCTATGACAAAAACATCCGAAAACATTCTTTTTCCTTGAAATGCATAAGGCAAATGAAAAGCGATATATCGCCAGTTTTCATACAATTTTCCTTCAGCTCCAACTTTTTCTTTAAAGTTAAAATATGCTTCTCTTACTCTATCTTTATAACATTCATTAGAATATTGTCCTTCGAAAACTGGTTCATCCGAAAAAATTTCAATTTCAGATTTTGTTGTTCCAACTGCATTTAAAATAGCTGAATCAGAAGTTGCTTGATGAGGTTTGAAAAAATCAAAAACAGATTCCATTCCAATTCCCCAATTGTTATCAAAAGCGATTAAATCTGGTTGATTCGAGATTAACATTGCAACAGCTCCTGCACCTTGTGTATATTCTCCTGTCGATTCTAATCCATATTTTGCATAATCAGCTGCAATTACAATTGCTTTTTTAGTTGGATTAACACGAACATAATCAATCGAATTATGCATTGCATCTACTCCTCCAATACAAGCAAATGTCATATCGACAACATCTGTATGCTTGAAAGCTCGCTCTCCAAATTCATTTGCTAAAACAGATTCTACTAATTGAACTGCGTAAGTTGCTGTTGGTTTTGCACCATCTAAAGCACTTTCTGTTCCTAAATAAATTCGTCCAATTTCATTTGGATTAATTTTAAAATCTCTTATTAATTTTAATAAAGCATTTGCAGCGATCGTTGCTGTATCTTCATGAACATCTAAAACAGCCATTTTTTTTAATCCCAAACCTATTTCAAGTTTATCAGGATCAATATTGCGCTGAATAGCTAAATCTTTTATTGGTAAATATATATGCGGAACGTAGATAGAAACCGCTTCTATTCCATATTTCATTTTTGATATTTTTTAAGCGAACCTCAAATTTAAGTGTATTTCAATTTTATTTCATCATAAATTAATCAATAAAAGCATTATATTTTATTTATTATTCCTTAAATTTATAAGAACAATCATTATAAAAAAACTTTAAAATGGCTCGCACTTTTTACAAATCAATTAAAAATTCTGTCAAGTATTGGTGGATTTTACTTCTCATAGGATTATTATTCGTTGGACTTGGAATTTACACTTTCGCTTTTCCAACTACATCATATGTAATGCTTTCAATATTTTTTGCAGTTTCGTTTTTATTTTCGGGAATTTCAGAAATTATTTTTTCGATTTCCAATAAAGATGAAATTGACAGTTGGGGATGGACCTTAACATATGGAATCATTACAACTATTGTTGGTTTTATGTTGGTTACAAATACACTTTTAAGTTTACAAGTTTTTGCATTTTACGTTGGATTTTTGGTCTTATTCCGTTCTATTTCTGGAATTAGTTATGCATTCGAATTAAAAAATTATGGTGTAAAAGATTGGGGAGTTTCTTTGTTTTTAGCGATTATTGGACTAATTCTTTCAATCATCCTACTATCATCACCACAATTAGCAGGATTAACAGCTGTTGCTTGGCTTGGTTTAGCAATAATTTCGTCAGGTTTATTTGCGATTTTTATTTCTTTCCAATTGAAAAGAATTAAAGACTTACCAAATAATGTTTCTGATGATTTGAGAAGCCGATACGAAGAAATCCGTAAAGAAATCGAAGATTTTAAAAATCAATAATTACAAAAAAGCCATTTCTAACTGAAATGGCTTTTTTATTCTCTTATTTTTCTATATATAATTATAATATTGGGGCTAATAATCTACAAATTGATGCAAATGCTCGGTTATACCAAGGTCGATTTTCCCATTTTTCTAATGTTAGTAATTCTGAATCTTGTTTATCAATATCAAATTCAGCACTCATTTGTTGCAATAACTGCTCATTTTCAATAACTGCTGTTATTTCAAAATTAATCATGAAACTACGGTAATCTAAATTTACAGTTCCAATAAAAGCTAATTTATCATCAACGGTAATTGTTTTGGCATGAATAAATCCTTTTTCATACAAATATACTTTCACTCCTCGCTTCATCAAAGGTTTTAGGAAAGATAAAGATGCTTCTTGTACCACAATAGAATCTCCTTTCTTAGGAATGATTAATTCTACTTCTACTCCACTTGAAACTGCAATCATCATGGCAGTTTTAAATTCGTCACTTGGAATAAAATATGGTGTACACAATTGTACTTTCTTTTTCGCTAACGTAATTGCCAAAATCATGGCTTCCATAGCAGAATGTAAACTACCTCCTGGGGAAGAAAGTCCATAACTAACTGTTGTAAATTCGGTTTCTTCTTTATTTAAATAAAAATATTTAGGATCAGAAATGTTAAATTTCTTTCCTTCTGTCATCATCCAATTCAGATAAAAATGCAATTGTAAGCTATTGATAGCTCCACCTTCTATCATAACCGCAGTGTCTCGCCAATAAACTTTATTATCTGGGCTTTTTACGCCATTTTTATTGATGTATTTATCGCTGATATTAATTCCTCCAACAAAAGCTTTTTTTCCATCAACAATCAATATTTTACGGTGGTTACGGTAATTGGAATTGGCTAAAGAAGAAAAACGAACAGGTAAAAATGTTTGAAATTCAACTCCTGTTCCTTCAAATCTTTTTTTATGTTTATTGAGTTTCGGTGATCCAAAATCATCCGCTGTTACACGAACTTCTACCCCACTTTTAGCTTTTTCAATAAGAATTTGGATAATTTCATTTCCAATATTATCCTCCTCAAAAATGTAATATTCAAGGTGTATATGATTTTTTGCTTCTCTTAATGCTTCTAGAAAATAAGGAAATTTTTGTTCTCCATTTGATAATAACTTTACTTTATTATTGGTTGATGGATACGCAATTCTTTCATTATTTAAATAACGATAAACTTGTGATAGATTTCCTATTCTTTCTTCAGTTTTATTTAAATCATCGTGAATTAAATCATCTAGCTCGTTCCATTTTTCATTAATGATTTTTTGATGATCCTTGTCTATTCGTTTAAAAAATTCATCTTTTTTAAACTTTTGTCCAAAGAAGAAATAAAGTATAATTCCAATAAGCGGCAAAAAAACAATCACTAATATCCATGCAATTGTTTTAGTTGGATTCCGATTTTCTATCAAAATAGTGACAATCACCATTATATAAAGAATTGTCAGTGGTATCCAATACCATTCTTTGATAAAATCCCAGATATTCAAAAGTGTGATCGACCAGTCCATTATTAATCAATTCTAAATTTTTATAAAAATAAATGAATAAAAATCAATCAATTGAATAATTAACAAAAAATATTTTAAAAATAATTTTGGAAATTAGAAATAAACCTTCTTATATTTGCAATCCAAAATGACGGTGCCTTAGCTCAGTTGGTAGAGCAAAGGACTGAAAATCCTTGTGTCCCTGGTTCGATTCCTGGAGGCACCACCACATTTATAAAACCTCGAGCATGTGTTTGAGGTTTTTTTTTTGGATTGAATAATTAAATATAAACATTTATTGATCGAGTATTTTATAAGTTATATTTAAATATTCAGTAAATTGCAAAAAAGATGGAGATAGGAAATAGACCTTGGGGTTCTTACTATGTATTAGAAGACACCGAAATATATAAAGTAAAAAGAATTGAAGTGAATATTGGTGGACGTTTATCTTACCAATACCACAATCATCGAGCAGAAGTTTGGACAATTGTTCAAGGAAAAGCTATGGTAACACTTGATGATAAAGAATATGAATACAAAGCGGGTGAAGTCGTTATCATTCCTTTAAAAGCAAAACATCGTATTCAGAACATAGGTAATGAGAAATTAATTTTTATCGAAGTTCAACATGGTACGTATTTTGGTGAGGAAGACATCATTCGTATCGAAGATGATTACAACCGATCATCTGAAGATTAAGAAAAACTAACTATAAAATACTAAACTAATTGACTATGAAAATCGGAATTACATTTAGTGCTTTTGATTTATTACATGCTGGACATATCAAAATGCTAGAAGACGCAAAACAACATTGTGATTATTTGATTGTAGGTTTACAAACTGATCCAACATTAGATCGACCAGAAAAAAATAGACCTACACAAACTGTTGTAGAACGATACATTCAATTAAAAGGTTGCAAATTCGTTGATGAAATTGTACCTTATGCAACAGAACAAGATTTAGAAGATGTTTTAAGATCTTTCAAAATTGATGTTCGTATTTTGGGAGTTGAATACCAAGACAAGAACTTTACAGGACGTAAATATTGTGAGGAAAAAGGAATTGAATTGTATTACAATTCAAGAGATCACCGTTTCTCAAGCTCTGGACTTCGTAAAGTCGTTGCAGAAAAAGAACTTCTTAAAGTAGTAAAATAAAAATAAAAAAAAGGTTAGATTGAATTCTAACCTTTTTTATTTACAATACTTTATCAATCAAAAAATTAATGTAAAAAATAACGCTAAAAATCATACCTTTGCAAAATGTCAAATATAGTTGCAATTGTAGGAAGACCAAACGTTGGTAAATCTACGTTTTTCAACAGATTGATTCAAAAAAGACAAGCTATCGTAGATGACACTTCTGGTGTTACACGTGATCGTCACTATGGAAAATCTGATTGGAATGGAAAAGAGTTTACCGTAATCGATACCGGAGGGTATGTCGTTGGTTCAGATGATACCTTTGAAGAAGAGATCCGCAAACAAGTTGAATTAGCTATTGATGAAGCAAATGTAATTTTGTTCATGGTAGATAATCAAGTTGGATTAACGGATATGGATAAGGAAGTTGGCAACCTTTTAAGACGCACTAAGAAGCCTACATTCTTAGTTGTGAATAAGGTCGATACCAACAAAAATTTAGAGGATTCTTATGAGTTTTATAACTTAGGATTCGAAAAAATGTACACAATCGCTGCAATGAGCGGAAGTGGAACAGGTGAATTATTAGATGATGTTGTTGCTTCTTTTACAGAAGAAGTACACGTAGATCCATTTGAAGGTTTACCTAAAGTTACTATCGTAGGTCGTCCTAATGCAGGAAAATCTACTTTTATCAATGCATTATTGGGTGAAGAACGTAATATTGTAACAGATATCGCAGGAACAACTCGTGATTCTATCGAAACGTTGTACAATAAATTTGGACACGAATTTGTTTTGGTAGACACTGCCGGAATGCGTAAAAAAGGAAAAGTTAGCGAAGATTTAGAATTTTATTCTGTAATGCGTTCAGTTCGAGCAATCGAAGAATGTGACGTTTGTGTATTAGTAATTGATGCAGAACGCGGAATTGAAGCACAAGATTTGAACATTCTTTATTTAGCAGAACGTAACCGTAAAGGGATCGTTATCCTAATTAATAAATGGGATTTATTAGAAAAAGAAACCAATACAATGAAAGAATACAAAGATGCTATTCTTAAGCGTATTGCACCATTTACAGACGTTCCTGTATTGTTTATCTCAGCTTTAACAAAACAACGTGTTTTGAAAGCCGTAGATACTTTTATCGAAGTTTACGAGAACCGTAGTCGTCGTATCAAAACAAGTAAGTTAAACGAAATTTTGTTACCGATTATCGAGATTACTCCTCCACCTGCTGTAAAAGGAAAATACATCAAAATCAAATATGTCACGCAATTACCAACAAAAACGCCACAATTTGCGTTTTTCTGTAACTTGCCACAATATATTAGAGATCCTTACAAACGATTTGTCGAAAATCAATTGAGAAAGGAATTTAATTTTGAAGGTGTTCCGATTGAAGTTTACTTCAGAAAGAAATAATAAAAAATCCAAAAAGTCCATTTACAATTTGTAGATGGACTTTTTTATTGATAACAATAGAATTTAACATTCATAAAAAATGCTCAACGATTGACGCTGAGCATTTTTGTGACCGAGACAGGATTCAAACCTGTAACCTCTTGAGCCGTAATCAAGTGCGCTATTCAGTTGCGCCACTCGGCCGTTTGAAATAAATCGGAAGTATTTCCCTTTATTTTCGAATGCAAATATACAGCACTTTTATGGTAAAAACCTAAGCTTTTTTGATATTTTTTTTAAAATTAATTTAATTTACAAACTATCAATTGCTTACAAAAATATTTTTTTATGATTTTAGCAGAATTCTTAACTTGCCTTCACTAAATTCAAACCAAATGATAAAAAAAATAATCCTAAATTTATTCTTACTTCTTGCCATTAGTAGTTGTAAACAATCAAAAGAAACTATAAAAAATGAAAAAGAAGCTACTACTTTTCAGTTTGCAAAAAATATTTCTATCGAAGAAAATGACAAAACGATTACCATAAAATCTTCTGGAAATAATATTTCATTCGATAAAAAAGAGTTACCAATAAAGACTGTAATGGTAGAAACATCATCTGCTGTAAGCTTTTTAGATCAATTGGGAAGCGCAAATTTAATCAAAGGAGTTTGTGATGCAGATTTTATTTATAACCCTAAAATTGAAGAAGGAATTGCGAATAAATCTATTTTAAAAGTTGGTAATTCGAATGAATTGTTCACCGAAATTATTCTAAAAAATAAACCTCAACTGATTATTGCAAGCTCTAATCCTGTTTTGGCTAAATACCATCAACAATTGGAGCAAAACGGTATAAAAATATTGTATTTAGATGAATATAAAGAACAAAATCCTTTGGGACAAGTTGAATATTTGAAGGTTTTTGGAAAATTATTTGGAAAAGATACTGAAGCTGAAAAACGCGTAGAAACAGTTAAAAATAGTTATGATTCCATTAAAAATATCATTCAAACCAAAGCAAAAGGCAATGTTTCAACAATTGTTAATACAATGTATGGTGATATTTGGTACGTTCCGACAAATGATTTGTTGCAAGCAAAGTTAATTGATGATGCGAAAGGAAATTATATTTTCAAGAATAAAACCGGAGAAAATAGTTTGAGTTTAACATTTGAAGAAGTTTACACAGCAGGAAAATCAGCAAATTATTGGATCAATGTAACAAATGTGAATTCTTTAGCCGAAATGAAAGCTTCTTATCCAAATTATGCTTGGTTTGATGCATTTAAGAAGGGAAATGTCTATGCTTACAACAAACGTATGAATGCAAAAGGTTCGAATGATTATTTCGAACAAGGAATTCTTCGTCCAGATATTATTTTGAATGATTTAGGAAAGATTTTCTATCCAAATTTATTCCCAACTTATGAATTGTACTTCTATCAACAATTGAAATAAAATGATTGAAATAATCAAAAAATTTGAAGATTATATTCTAAAATCAAAGAATCTATCCATTTCAAATCTTGAGAAAGATGTCGAATGCGATGAATATTTCGGCTATAATTTCAATGTTAATGAGTTATCTATAAAATTTAGAAAAGCGAAAATAACACCGAAAAAAGTTGGTCAATTTGTTACATTATGGAAACGAAATAATGTTAAAGAAACCGAACCTTTCGACGAAAATGATGAGTTTGATTATTATATTATCGCAACAGAAGAAAATTCAAAACTAGGATTTTATATTTTTCCGAAATCAATTTTGATTGAAAAACATATTCTAACTTCTACAAGAAAAGAAGGAAAACGAGGTTTTAGAGTTTATCCGAATTGGGTGAAAACAGAAAATAAACAAGCGGAGAAAACACAAAATTGGCAGCAAGATTATTTTGTAGAAACCATAAACAACAAAGTTGATTCATCTCAAATAAAATCATTATTCCAATAAAAAAATCCTGCTGAACTCAGCAGGATTTTTCGTTTATATTCTATTAATCTTAGAATAACTCTGACTTGAATTGTTCTAAGAAACGTTTATCATTTTCTGTGTACAAACGAATATCTCCAATTTGATACAATAGCAATGCAATACGCTCAATTCCCATACCGAATGCATAACCCGAATATTTCTCAGGATCGATGTCTACATTACGTAAAACATTAGGATCAACCATTCCACATCCCATAATTTCTAACCAACCTGTTCCTTTTGTCATACGATAATCGGTTTCTGTTTCTAATCCCCAATATACATCAACTTCGGCAGAAGGCTCTGTAAATGGGAAATATGAAGGACGTAAACGAATTTCAGATTTACCAAATAACTCAGTTGTAAAATAACTTAATGTTTGTTTTAGATCAGCAAAAGAAACACCTTCGTCGATATATAAACCTTCTATTTGATGGAACATCATATGCGAACGAGACGAAATCGCTTCGTTACGATAAACACGACCTGGTGCTAAGAAACGCATTGGCGGTTGATTTTTCTCCATGTGACGAATCTGTGTAGACGATGTATGCGTACGCAATACAATATCTGGATCAGTTTCGATAAAGAATGTATCTTGCATATCACGCGCAGGATGATGAGCTGGCAAGTTTAACGCTGTAAAATTGTGCCAATCATCTTCGATTTCTGGACCTTCGGAAACACTAAATCCAATACGATTAAAAATCTCAATAATACGATTTTTTGTAATATTGATTGGATGGCGAGAACCTAATGTAAATGGTTCTCCTGGGCGTGTTAAGTCTAAAGAAGAATCAGTTTTTCCTTCGTTTGAAATTTCATTTTTAAGAACAGTTGACTTTTCAGTTGCCAATGTTTTTAATTCATTTACAACTTGACCAAATTCCTTTTTTTGTTCATTCGGAACTGATTTGAACTGAGTAAATAAGTCGGTTAAAATTCCTTTTTTTCCTAAAAATTTAATTCTGAATTCTTCAATTTCAGCAGCATTTGTTGAATGGAAGTTTTTTACTTCTTCAATATATTGTTTGATTTGGTCAATCATAATTTCTGATCAATTTAAGCACAAATTTAACCGATAATCAACTTATAACAAATTATTCGAGTACTTTTATTAAAAATGAAGAATTCTTACTAAATAAAAAATCCACCTAAGAAAACTTAAGAGGATTTTTGTTTTATTTTAAAATTTAGAAATTACTTTCCAAAAACTTCTTTTACTTTAGTCGCAATTCTCTCACGATCTGCATCTGTTAAGTTAGAACCTGAAGGTAAACATAATCCATTTTCGAATAATTGTTCAGCTACTTTCCCTCCATAATAAGGAGCATCTGCAAAAACAGGTTGCAAGTGCATTGGTTTCCATAACGGACGAGATTCGATGTCATCTTCTAAGAAAGCTAAACGTAATTCTTCGCGCGTTTTACCTGCTACTTTTGGATCAATTAAAATTGCAGATAACCAATGATTTGAAAAATAATCTGAAGTTGGTTCTTTAAAAACCGTTACTCCTTCAATATCTGCAAATAAATCTTGATAGAATTTGTTCATCGCACGACGTGCTTCTACTCTATCTGCTAAGACTTCCATTTGTCCACGTCCAATTCCCGCTGTAATATTACTCATACGATAATTGTAACCAATATGCGAATGTTGATAATGTGGTGCATTATCACGGGCTTGTGTTGCTAAAAATACTGCTTTATCTTTATCTTCTTGTGTTTGACAAACCAATGCTCCACCTCCAGAAGTTGTAATAATTTTATTTCCGTTAAATGACAATGCTCCAAAACGTCCAAACGTTCCACAAGCTTTTCCTTTGTAAGTAGAACCCAATGCTTCTGCAGCGTCTTCTATTACTGGAATATTGTATTTTTCCGCAACAGCATGTATTTCGTCAACTTTATATGGCATTCCGTACAAATGAACTGCTAAAATTGCTTTTGGTGTTTTTCCTTTTGCCATACGATCTTTAATTGCTTCTTCTAACGCAATTGGGCAAATATTCCATGTTTCATTTTCTGAATCAACAAAAACAGGTGTTGCTCCTTGGTAGGCAATTGGATTTGCGGTTGCTGAAAATGTCATTGATTGACAAATTACCTCATCTCCGTGAGAAACGCCACATTCTATTAATGCTAAATGAATAGCTGCTGTTCCTGCAGATAATGCTGCAACATAAACATCTGCATTTAAAAAATTTTCTAAATCTTTTTCAAAGCCATTCACATTTGGTCCTAAAGGTGCTACCCAATTTGTATCGAATGCTTCGTGAATATATTTTAATTCATTTCCTCCCATGTGAGGAGATGATAACCATATTTTTTCAGCCATTTTTTATAGTTGTTTTTTTGTTGAACAAATTTAAAATAAAAGTATGATTTAAGCCTCATTTGTTCGTCATAAAACTATGTCAATGAAAATAAAAACTTTCGAAAAATAAAAATAAAGTTAAAGCACTAATATTAAACAGCTTAAGATGTAATTCTTATCACTTGAACAGAATGGAAAATATTCCTATAAACTTATACAGCCATTATATAGCCTTTATCCTGCCTTTATGTAGGGAGTATCCTGCCAGTATCTTATCATCTGAACCATCCTAAATAACTATACAGATTTTTAAATAAAACCTGTTATAGTTATACTCCTATTTATCTTAATCCTAAACTTACTTATAATGAAGTTTTCAAATCTAAAGGAGCCTGTTGAAGAATCTCATTATCTACTTATGATTTCGACTACGCTCAATCAACTATTACCAATCTTAACCTAATTTTATAATCACAATAGAAACATAGGTTTTCTTAAGTTTTACGCTTAACGTTTTACATATTTTTCTTTATCAGTTCTATGTACCTATGTGATGAATGTTCTTTCTTGTCATTCTAAATCGTCAGATTTTTAATTCCTATTTAAATATTCAAATTCGTTATCATTCCAACATTTTATACATACATTCTACTGCCACTATATTGCCTTTATCCTGCCTTTATGTAGGGAGTATCTAGCAAGAATTTATAAATCAAATAAAAAAAGTGTACCCACGCGTTGTATATGTTTTTTTTTACATTCAGTGAGTGTTCGTGATCAACCTCACCTTACGGGTGTACAATCACCCTCAAAAATTATAATTTATGCTATAATAAGCTCAATTCCTGCTTTATCAGCTTTGTATTTTATTTTGGTTATCAATTCATAATAACCCCAATTCCTCAGTACAAATTCTTCTTCTTTGGCTAGCTCCATCTTTTCTTCTTGATCCAATAAAATAAGTGTTCCTGCTTTATTATTGATACAAAAATCAATTAGCTTTCGACTGTAAACATGTAATCGATTATGCACATAATTCCGCTCTACTTGATTCATTTTTTCTAGCGCTTTTAGTTTTCTCGTTCTTCCTTTGCCTGATTTCGCATAAGTTACTCCTGCTTGGGTTCGTTTACGGGAAGCTTGTATCGCTAATCTTCTATACAAAAACTCTTCTTTGGTTCCGATAGAAAGTCTAGACTTACCTACTTTTACAACCAATGGATATTCTAATGATAAGGAAGCTTCTGCTATAGTTTCGGGTTTTAATTGATGGTTTTCTTTTTCAATTTCAACAACAGCTAACCAAAATATTTTACCTTTTTCTATTTTTATTTGCGATGTACAAAGTTTAATTTCACCATTTACTACTTGTTCCAATAGTTTTTTGTTGTCTGTAAAATCTTTTCCTAAATAGGTTTTGAATGGAAGTTGAAACAACCGAAAACAAAAACTTTTTTTCTCGGGATGATAAGATAATTTACTAATACTTTCTGCTCCAAAAGGAAATGCCATATCTCGTTTAAAGTTTTTTAAAGAAGCTTCTCCTCTCCAATATTCTTGGTAATCTTTGTTAAAAGTACTCTGTAGTCTACTATTTAAACAAGATAATATATTCATTGGAATTTCACCTTTAAAACGATCTGATATCACACGATAAGTGGTATTTATTCGCGAACGTTGTAAGATTCCTGCTTCATCTTTCTTTTCATCAACCAACTTGTGTACAATCCCTTCTGAGAGATACAAAAACTCTTTCACCATCGCTTGTATATATAAATGAGAAACGATCAAATTAGCGGCTCTATAACATCTGTTTCTCCATTTGTAAAGTGTTTCCAAAACCTCTTGACGTTCTTCTTGGGTTGGTAAATCAACAATTAACTGTATTTTTCGCGTGAGTATTAAAGTAGATTTTTCCATTATCAATAGTTTAGGGATTGAACTTTATTTTGTTGGGTAAATTTATAGGCGACTATAAATTCATTGTGTACTTCTTTTTGAGACAATTGTAATTCCTTAGCGATATTTTCAAAAGATTGTTTATGCTCGCATCGAAGTTTTAAAATCAACGATTGTTTTTCGGATATTTGATTTTTCTTCTCTACGGTAGAGATTGTTTTGGTTTTAATAATTAACTTATCTTGGTGACTTAAAATCTTTTTAAGATCATCAATAGCATGTTTAATTTCATTACTTGTTTCAGTTATTCCTCTTCCCATTGCATTGGCAATTGCTTTGTACTGAAATCCATATTTTAAACATAGTTCAATCAAATGTTTTCTTTTAGCACTTAATAAGGGTAACACTTTTATAATTTCATCAAAATATTGCTGTTGTGTTTCTTGTTTGTTCAGGTTTTCAATATTATCAGCAGGATCATATCCAGCTAAATAACTTTGATAATTCTCATAACTTTCTAGTGAACTTACAGTTCTAAAAAACTTATTCTTCGGTTTAGCATAATGCGAATAACAACTGTATTTCATAACATATCTCAAAAAGAAAAAGATATGATCAGGAGATTCAATCTTCTCTCGATATTCCCAAAGTTTCAGAAACACATCTTGTAACAAACATTCCACAACAAATTCATCCTTAATTATCTGTTTACCAATCAAAAAAAGTAACCTTTTATGTCTTACATAAATTTGCTCCAAAGCTTTGGGATTGCCTTTTTTCAGTAATTCATATTCATTTTCTAGCATAATAAGGGTGGTTTATTTATGTGATACGTATTACGTCTACGTTTTTACATCGTTTAAATTCAACATTCATTTTAAAAGCTACTCCTTTTCCAGTACATCGCGCCAACTTTGTTTTTGGGAATAAGGGTATATTTTATGTTTTACGTTCTACGCTTAACGTTTTACGTGTTTTCTATTATCAATATTCTAATTCATTTTTAACAACAAATTTTGTCATACTGGGCTTGTCTCAGAATCTCATCTCATTGGTATTCTTAGCTTGTCGAAAAATCTCTTCCTTTCATTTTTTTATTCATAGCTTATCTATTTTAATTATCGGTATTCATATGCCCTTCGGGGAAACTCATCTAAAAAAACGAAACAAAAAAAGATGCCGACAGCAGTCTCTCAATGATTCAACTAAATAAATTATTTCCATAAAGTTGGCAACTCGCTCCACTCAGACACTCCAACTTTTTTCATTCCAATAATTTAGAGTTGAATTGCATTTCGATTCTAAATCGTCGGATTTTTAAATTCTTTTTTCAAATATTCAAATTCGTTGTCTATGTGAACTCATTTCAGAACCTCATCGTTAATCTGAATACATACTACTTTTTACTTTATACATCATAAATACTTCACATTATAATTCTAAAAACTCAATACTAATATCTAACATCTAATCTGTACATCTTACAATTCTAACTGAATCGAATAACCGTCTGTGCAAAATCTTTAAATTTTGCAAAAGTGTAGAGGATAAAACAAATGGTATAGAGGAATAACCAAGTGTATATTTTATAAAGTTCGATGCGAATGTGATGGAATAAAACGACCAAAAACAAGAAAGGCATGGAACTCATCTTAAAGCATTAGAGGTACTGGCATACCCAAAGGAACAATAAGAGAGCCCACGCCTAGGTCGTGAGCAAAACTACTTATTTTTCTTGTTCCTTTTTATGAAAAGTGCCAGTTTTCTAATACAAGAGAAAAAGTAATAATTACTTTATTTTTAAATAATTGATAT
>NZ_CBCPHV010000013.1:0-56654 GCF_965118635.1 Empedobacter brevis
ATGACACTAAAAATAAACCTAACGGAGTAAATCTTTAGCACAAAAATGATTGTTGCGATACTATCATACTTCAACAAGGGCAAAAAACGATTTTGTTAATCTTGGATTTTGTTTTGAAAACGTAAGGCGGCTATTTTACATAATGTGATTATAGTGGGCTTGACCCCGATAGCCCGTAGGTGACTATAATGCCACATTATGTAAACATAGCTTTGATGGGCGGCTGGGTTTCGAGTTTTGGTTGATGAGTTTTAAGTTTTTTTGTTGTTGTTGGCAAATGAAAATAATCCCCAACTGAATAAAAATTTAGTTGGGGAATTCTAATATTTAAAACAATATAATTAGTTTATCATCTTAGTACATTATTAGATTGATCTTGGTACCAAAATATACATATATAAATCGTTTAAGCCTATTTATCTTTAGAATCACGCCTATAATATGTATATTATCTTGGTACCATTAAAATAATTTGTATTCTATTTTAAACGTACACCTCCAAGAAATAATTTTCCTTTGTTAGATGTTTTGTAACGTTGATATTTTGAATTAGGTTTATCAGGAAGTGTCCTCTCTATCAAGTCTTCAGCCAATAATCTACCTAAATATCTTTCTCTAAAAGATTGTTTATTCGAATATCCCATTTTATTTAAAATCTCATCTAAAGGAAGAGGGTCTAAACAAAGAAATAATATCTGTAATAAGTACATATTCTTTTTAGGTATAATCTTGGTACCTTTTTCATCCCATCTTGGTACCTCTTTCCATTTATCCTCGGTAAACTGTTTGTTTACTGCCCAATCTAAATTTTGCATCTTGATACCTTCTTCATCCCATCTTGATACTAAATTAAAAATTACATCAGATTGTTCAATTCCCTCTATCTCATCGGATAAAGGTATATGACTTAGATGTTCTTCATTTATATAATTATATGATTCAATACCTAAGAATTCAAGTAAACTATTCGAAAAAGGTGATAAATCTCTTTGTAGCAGAGGAATCTCTGTTTTAAAGATATTATCTTCAAAGAATATAGGTACAGCACCTTTAGCATATTCCGCTAAAAATTTAGCTATGTTTCTGACCCCTGATCCAATTTCGTCAGTCCATCCGAATGCAGTAAAGAATTTTCTAATATTTGGATTTTTAGCAAAAGGAGAAAAATTTTGAATATCCAATGCTCCGGTAAAAGTTGCTTTATTTGGATTTGTCGCTATTACTTTGTTTTTAAGGATAATAATTTCAGTAGGATGATTATTAGTATACTCTCTATGAACAATTACATTCCCAACTAATTCACGAAATATATTTTCTCTTAAACTTATTCTTTGCCCATTTTCATCAATATAAAATCTCTCTTCTAAATGTTTACGAATAAATTCCATTAAATATAAATACGTATCAATTAGATTTGTTCTCAATGGTGGAGTTATTCTATCATCCCATCGGTCTGTATTATCACGTCTTACCATTGCTTCAACTTTGTAAGCTGGTAATAAACTCTGGATGGTCTCATCTCTCCCAAAAATAAGCGCAGCTGCTAACGTGAAACCTTCTTCTCCTGTTTTAAAATCCTTACGATATAATGATGAACTTCTAAGAATATCTAAAGGTTCCATATTAATCCAAGGATGTGATGGATTAGAAGTTTTAATTAAACTTTTAGCTTTTTCAAAAAGCGAAAGATCTAAGTCTTCAAATTTTAAATACTCATAAATTTCACCTTCCGTGAAAATTTGTCTTTTACGAAAATATATTTCATTTTTTTGAGTATCATCAATTATTTTGATATCAGCTTCATCAACTCTATCATATATATCATTATTATAAAAATGAACTTGAGAACTTACAGCTAATTTTATAATGATGATATTCTTCCCCTTATAGTTGTAACTAATTGGAGAAATTGTAATAGGTGGATTTATTGTGGATGGATTATTTACAGTAGTTGTAAGTGTTGTAATAAAATTACTAATTTTATCTTCTGGAATACCAAGTATATCTCCATTATCTTCAACCCCTGCAAGTATTACCCCACCTTCTTTATTTAGAAATGAACATATCGTATCATAAATTGCTTTAGGTACTTTTCCATCTTCACATCTTTTAAATTCAATACGGGTACCTTCCCCTTTGGCTAGTATATTTTCAATTTCTTGGTTTGTCATTATTTACAAAATTACATTAACAATCATCAATTTAAAATCTTATAATATAAAAGAAACAAAAGGTTATTAACATGTTGTTAATTGTCTTGATATAAATCTATTGAACATTTATTTAATAAAATATTATTCTAAAAATAATTCCTCTGTTTCTTATGTTAACATAGCTTTGGTGGGGCGGCTGTCTACGAGTTGTGAGTTTTGATTGATGAGTTTTAAGTTTTTTTGGTTGTTGGCTTTATAGTGATTAGTAGTTAGTGAATAGTAATTAGTTTATGATTATAAAACTTATTGTAAATGGGTTTTATAAGAAGATCATTCTCATCGAATTGGCAAGCAAATAAATATGCTTTAATAAATCAATCTTATCTTACTTTCCCAATCTTAGGTTTAGGTATATAATTTAAATTCATACTTAACTCTGTTGAATCATTTTCTGAAAAAATTAGTTTATCATTTTTCATATAAGCATCTACTTTTTCTGGACTTAATATATCAATTAGATTTACCAATAACTTCCCTTTTGAGCTTTGATTTCTAATGATTATGATAACTTTTCTTTCATAGGAATCATCATCTAAAAGAGTAAATATTTCCTTTAAATATACTGCGTCAGATGAATCTAATGAATGTCCCCAAATGAATACATAAAAATCATCATTTTTATTATTCGTCCCTATAAACTTATAATCAGTTGAATAATTTAGTTTTTGATATAATTTAGTAAAGGGTATAAAGTATTTTTTATCTTCTATATCTTTATCCAAACTATCAATTCCTAAAACAATAGAATGATATTCACCGATTTTGCCATGAATATGTCTTGTAAAATTCTTTTCATATACTTTATCAAAAGTTTGGGTATAATTAAAAGTATAATGTTCATTAATATTTCTAACTATATCCTCATTAATCTTATATTTATTAATCTCATAAAAGGGAGTGACAAAACAATCAAAATACATATTGAAAATTAATTTAAACTTTTCAAGCTCTGAAATTAATAGTTTTACAATTCTATCAATATCTAAATAACTCAGACTGTTTTTACAAATCAAATAAGTATCATTAATCCAAAATCTTAAACCAGTATGGAGGAAACTGTCAAAATTTAATATATTAAGCTTTAGAAGTGTAACTTTTACTAATTCATTACCATTAAGATATCTTTGAAAAAGATGATTATTTGCTAAATTTCCTGAAAAATATTTTATTGGAAAAATTTCAGAATTAAATGCCTTAATAAAAGATTGTATTATTTGAATAACATTTAGTATCTCATTTTCAAAATCTATCCAAGTTAAATCACTTTTAATTTCTTTAAAATGTTTATACCAAATATTATCATTTAAAAGCTCTTTTAACTTTCGTATCTTTTCTATGTTTAAATCAAATTGATTATCACTTTGAATATCTTTATAAACGGTATTAAAAATTTTCTCAAAATCAAACTCATTTGATTCGTCTACAACCCCTAATATATCAATAAAATTATTATATGAAGTTGGTAATTCATGATGTAAATCAAATCCATTTCCAGTAACTAATATTTTTTTCATCTTTTAATTCAGAATAAAAATTATTTTAACTTTATTGATTGAGAATCATTATCATACTTATAATTAACAATAGTTCCGTTAATTAATAAATTAATTGCTTCTTGAATTATAGGCAATGGCACTACAAACCATTCTCTTGGATTAATTCTTTCACCATTGTTATATATATCTAAATCAAGGCAAACATTGCCAAAAAAGCGATGTAAAAGACTTTCAAATTTATGTATGTTGACATTCGCTATTTCGCAAGAATAAACTTCTTCTACTTCATCAAATAAATAAGTCGATGATTTTGAAGCATTTTTAATTCTTTCTTTGACACTTATTGTGCTTAAACCAATTTTGTATAAATCATTTATTGAAGCTATTTCAGGATTCTTTGATTTTGATTTTAAGATGTATATCCATCCTGAAGAGATATCATCTTGATGATCAACTCCTGCATTTTTGAATAATTCTTTTTCACCACCATCAATCACATCAGTAATTAATTTTCCGTTTTTTTGAATTGCTTTTCCTAATGACCGAAACAACATATTTGAAATAGTTCCATTCTCAAAAATTGTAACTGTTCTACCTTCTAAACGAATTCTATCACCTGAAGTATTTTCTTTTAAAACTTTTTCAGCTTTAGAAACTTCTAAATAAGCTAAAAGACCGTCAACTAAATAAAAATTACCTTCTTTAAGATTAGTTTCAGCATTTCTAAATTCTTTGAATTTTCTTTTTCCTTCTTTTAATTCCTGATGAACTTGTTTGAACATCATTTCATATTTAGTAAATTCTTTTTCAGGAATTGATGAACGCTGTGCGATATAATCAGCTTTATCTCTTGTAGGTTCTTTAGGAACATAATTAAAATCAAAAATAGAAGAATCACCATCAGTATCTAATAAACCTAACTCATCATCAGCTAAAATATCTTCCAATGATTCTATTTTTGGTTCATAATCGCCTAATAAATTGTATCGATCAAAAGCTTTTAATACACCTTTTTTGTTATCATTTGTTCTTAATTCTTTTAATCTAGAAGATAAAGTATATTCAGACATAGAGCTATTCGAAGGCTCTCTTTTATTCGTTTCATAAAAGGAATTGATCTCTTCAAATGCTTCAATTAACCGATCTTCATCTGTTTTTATATAATTCTGAGGTTGGTTTGAATTTAGTAAACCCAAATCATCATCATCAAAAATATCGTCTAATGTTTTAGCCATTTTGTGCTTTTTTACGTTTAGCATCTTGAATGAACAACAAAGCCTGAGCTAATCTTTGCTCTTTTGGATCATAAGATTGAATACTTGGTTTATCTCCAGTATGTTTAACCCATTCTTTGATTTTAGGCCATAAAATAACAGCTTCTTCCTCAGTCATATCAATTTTGGTCACATTAATTGTGTCCTGAATCGATTTTAAAACAGAAGTTGTTACGTTTTTTGAAAGAATCTCGAATGCTTTTTGGAATGGGTTGATTGTATCAATCAAATCAATCTTAATATTATCTATATTCACAAAGCTTCCAGCCATTTTAATGAATTTTTTTGAACCTTGCTCTTCAACTTCTCCATTTTTAATGACAGAATCAACCACTACATATTGACGAACTGCTTCCACATCTTCTTCACTTAGATCAGGATAAACTTCACGAATAATACGAGGTATTAAAACTGTATTAATTACTTCAGGTTCTATATTTCCTGGCATAGCCTTAATCATTGTGTCATCTTGAAGAATACGAGCCTTTAGATCATTTAAATCACTTTCAATAATATCTTTCGCTCGTTGAGATTTAGGTTTCTTAAAGCCTTTAATTTTGATTGTATTTTCATCGTCATTTTCTAAATCATCCTCTTCATCATCGTCCATTGGTTTGAATTTGAAGTTAGGCGCTAATACTTGCTCCATTAATAAAGAAGCTGTAATTGCTTTTAGCATATTGTTTACCGACAATTTCACATCCTCTTGCATTGCATCTGGTTGTGCAATTAGATTTGTAAACTGAGCATGCGTTTTATTGTTACTATCTCGTGTAGCACGACCAATAATTTGAATAATCTCCGTTAATGAACCTCTGTATCCAATTGTTAAAGCATGCTGACAAAACGGCCAATCAAAACCCTCTTTTGCCATTCCTAAAGCAATAATCATATCGATATCTTCAGGAGTTTTTACTCCGCGTAAATAAGCTGTTATTTTATCACGCTCTTTTTGATTATCATTTACTAAATCTGCGATTTTTAAGATTCTACCAGATCTTTTACTCTTTACATATAACACACCCGTTTCCGTATCTTGGTATTCTAACTCGCCAATGCAATCAATGATGTGATTTACCTCTTCCAATTTCTCTTTTGAAGATTCAGCCGAATTTACACTTGGTATATGAATAATAGTTTTAAGATTTTCATCTAAAATCTCTTCTAATGCAGACATTCCTCTTTCATCGTCATGTTTATAGTATCTCCCACGATAGAAATGATAGCCTATTCCTAAAGATTTTAAATATTCATATCCATTTAATTGATCGTAATAATTATATGTTACTTTGATAAACTTTTCTTCATCCTCTGGTAATAATACAGGTACGCTGTCTCCTCTAAAATAAGAACCTGTCATTGCTATAATATGTGCATTTGACTTTTGCATTAAGTTACGCAATACGTTTCCTAATTTATTATCCCCATCAGCTGATACGTGGTGAAACTCATCAATCGCGACTAAACAATCGTTAAAATCTGTTTCAGTTAAACCCTCGAATGCAAAACGTAATGTAGCGTGTGTACAAATTAAGATCTTTTCATCTGATTGCATAAAGTCTTTGAATGCTTGAACTTTACTTGTATCACTTCCAGGAGAACATAAATTATACTTTAGATTTAAGTCCCAATCAGCAAAGAATCCATATTTTGAAAGTTCAGTTGGAGCAAAAGAATTACCAATGGATCTTTCTGGAACTGCAACAATTACTTTTTTTATACCTTGATTAATTAATTTATCTAAAGCTAAAAACATCAAAGCTCTTGATTTTCCTGAAGCAGGAGGAGCTTTTAATAATAAGTACTGTGCAGAACGAGCTTCAAATGCTTTTTCTTGCATTTCACGCATTCCATATTCATTTGTAGATTTACTTTGTCCAGTTTGTTTATAATTAACATTAACTAGATTAATTGGTTGTTTATAGTTGTTTGTTGTATTGGTTTCCATATTTGTTGAATAGAGTATTTTGTTTTACACGCGTACTAATTGCATTAAAGGTTCGAAAGAATAAAGGGCCGCTCTTCTACCAGCAGCTTTTTCTCTTAAAACCAAGTATCCATTTTCTTCTAATTTTTTAATAATCAGAACAGCAGTAGCATTTGGGATTTTCGTTGTATTTACAAACTTATTATTTCTAAACACAGGATATGTAAAAATAAAATCTAAAATTTCCATATTCCATTTGGATGATAACAAATCAGAAAATTCAACTTTAGTTGCTTCATATAAATTCTTTATACTTTCAGCAATTTCTAAATTACGGATAGCTTGACTTTCAACAGCATTTAAAAAGAACTTTATCCATTGATTCCAATCATTTGAACGAGAAACCTCTCTCATCTGTTCAATATATTCATCTTTATTTTCTTCGAAATAACCACTAATATAAAAATGAGGTTGAGAAAGAATTTTTTCTTGCCATAAATTTAGCGTTATTAGCATACGACCAATTCGACCATTTCCATCTTTAAACGGATGTAATGCTTCAAATTCTAAATGCATTATTGCTGTTTTAATTAAAGGCGGTAGATCGGAAGTTTTGATATACTCAAAAAGATTCTCTAAACCTTGATCTAAGTTTTCGGGATTAATTGGTATAAACTGAATTTCTTTTTTGCGGGTATCTGCTAAATAATTTTGCTCTTTTTTAAATTCTCCTGGTGATTTGTTTGCACCTCTACCTAAATATAAAAGTTGTTGATGCATTTGTTTGATAAAACTTATAGAAAAACTATATCCACTTTCTAAAGCACTTTGTGCATTCTTTAAAGCACGTTGATATAAAATAGTCTCTATAACATCAGCTTTAGCATTCGGATTATCTTGTCCTTCATTATCAGCTTCATATAACATAATTTCATCCATTGTACTTATTGTACCTTCGATACGAGAAGAAATTACAGCTTCTTGATTTCTTAAAGGAGCTAATAAAATTTCTGTATTATGTAAATTTTTTAGCATCTGATCAAATCGTGCAAGAGCATCCGTAGCACTTACAAGTTCCTGTATAAAAGATGCATAATTTATATTTTGTGGAGGAAAATTATTGTAATGATATTTAACTGCATTATCTATATTAAAGTCCATAGAATATTATTTGTTTACAAATTTAGTCTAATTATTGTTTACAAATGTATTTGATTACAATTTTTTTTGTGAATTAACTACTCAAAAATATTTGATTACAAAAAATGTAAACAAAATTTATTGCTTACAATTTATAAATAAAAGTTGTAAACAAATTTTGTTGCTTACAACTTCTGTAAACAAAATGAATAGATTACAATTTGTCTTTATATTTTGTAAACAAAATATAATCCATTATTTCTTCTTCCCTTTTTTCTCTTTTGCAAACAAAGTTTATTTCGTTGTCATTTCGTCATAGAGTTTGAAAAGATACTTTAATCGCTCTTCTTCTAAATGAAGCGAAGCCAAACGGTTATTAGATCACAAAATTAAATTTGATTTATAGAATTATTTATGCTTTTTTTAATTGTAGTGAATTGATAATCTCTCTAAATCTTGAACTCATCTTATCATTATATCCTTTCGCTTTTGCTTCTCTCATTACATATTTATTAAAAGGAAGTAATTTATTTTGTTCAGATTTTTTGGTTTCTATTATATAGTTATCAATAAGATCGTTCAGAATAATTGTACCATCATTAAAATAATCCTCTAGCTTAATTAAGATTTCAAGGGGTAGCATTATAAAATCTTTGATTAAATAATCTTCAGAAATTACTCTATCTTTCTTTAATAAACTAAATCTATTGTTTAGTAAATATCTTACACCTTCAATATCAAAACTAGAATCTTGATAAATTACTATAGGATAAACATTCAATTTATCTAATACTTCAAAATTATCATATTCATTAAGAATAGTAGATAATTTATTTTCAATGACATTTAATAATTGAGTAATTCCTTTAGGTTTATCCTTTTTTTTATCTGATGTGGTAAGTTCAAATTTTTGTAATATTTCATTATTAATTCTTTCCAAATCACCACAATGTTTAACATTAGCATTTAGCATAACATCTTTAAATTCGAAAAGAAATATATTTTTTCCTTTCCTAATATAAAAATCAGGCTCTCCATCTCTTAAATGCTTTTTCAATTCTTCACCTTCAATAAGTTTTTTATAATTATTAGAAAAGCAACCTTTCATAATTTCATAAAAAAGATATTTTTCTGTAAAACGCTCTCCAATTAATTGTTTTAATTGGGGGTAATTCTTAATTTTATTATCATTTCTACTAATCAAAATTGAAACTAAATCAAATAAAAAACTTTGGAACAATTTATCTATGAAAAACTTAGATGAAATAATACTATATAGATTATTACCGTTGTTATAAACAGGTTTACTTCTTAGTCCACTAAAATCTGGTTTTCGTCTAAAGTTTTTAATATCAACACTCATTGAATCTAAAAACTTTTTACCATCATGATAAGTATTTGGATTTATTTGTATCAAATTTGAAGCTCCATCTTCATTAGTAACATTTTTGAGATAAGTATTCAAGATGAAAATTAAATAATCTTCCCATTTTTCAATTTTATTTTCTTCTAGGAATGCTTTTAAATATTCTCTAAATTCAGGATCTTCTTTACAGAAAATCATAAAGTAATAAAATCGTATAAATTCAACTCTATAATCTTTAGGAAATATTATATCATTTATTTTTAATTGCTCTGGTAAATGATGTAAAACTTGAGATTCAGGATCTTTAATTTTTAATAAATCTTGAGATGAATACTTAATTCTTTCATCACAACAAATTAAATAAGCAATAAATAAATTAGAAAAATCATCTTTTGATTCAAGTACTTCTACATCATTATCATTGTGATTTTCTAAAATATATTCAATCAGAATAAGTATGGCAGTCTTATCTATGAATTGATAATCACTTATTTCATTATTTATAAACTCTAAAATTATATGCTGTAATTTTTTGTTCATATTAAATAAAAGAGGAATAAGAAAATGAAATTCATCTTGATTATTTGTCTGTAAATCTTTTTTTAATAATAAATAAGATAGCCATCTAATAGCACTTTTCGAAGGTATTATTTTAATTAACTCTTTTAGATTGTCATTCCCATTAGGAAATATGCAAGAATATGTAATTTGCCTTTTTACTATTAAACGCTCCATTTTTTTATGTTATTTCTTCTTTACTGTCTTTCTAGGTTTCGCAAACAAAGTTTCTTTCGTTGTCATTTCGTCATAGAGTTTGAACAGATACTCTAATCGTTCTTCGTCTGAATGGAAAGGTGCTAAACGATAAATTTGTTCTATTGCCAAATCCAATTCTTTGTGCGCTTGTTCTAGTCCACTTGGCATTGTTTCAGGGTTATATAACCACGCCATTGTTTTCTCGGGATATTTGGAACGTTCGTCTAATATTGCAAATACATATTGGTTAATGGTTTCTTTTTTCTTTTCGCTTAATGTAGGAAATGGAAATGTATTGTAACAAAGTTTTGCAGAATAACGGTAACGTGTTTCTAATTTTCCACCTACAGCATCTACCCAAATCATGTGCATTTTGGAGTGGAGTACGCCGAATAACCAAGGTTGAGCGTCGTAAATAGCTAAAGCTGAATTTAAAATAATAGTTTCTTTTGGTAAAAAACCTAAGGGTATATATTCTCTTCTTTCTGATGAAGTAGAGGGAACAATTATCGCAGATTCTATTGCAGTATTTCTATCTCTAAATTGATGTGCTCGTAGTGCTAATTTATTTGTTCCTTTATCTTTACTTGACAAACGGTGATTTCTACTTTTCTCAATCTTATTTTTTATAAAATCAATTTTTAGTATATCGTCTAAATCTTCATCTTCAATCCAAAAACAATATCTATTAATTCCATTTATAAATTCTGTTGAACCAACTAATCTTCTAATATATTTTTCTGAATTTGGATAATTAAAAATTAAATTATTTTTTTCTTCTTCATCTAAAATTAATCCACCTCCATCATTTGGCATATTACCAAAGTTCATTCTCATAAAACCAGCTATTGATTTCATTCTTTCAGTAATAATGATATTAGGAGCATCTAATAAATAGGCATTAATATTTTTAACTTGTTTAGCTATTGATTCTGTAAAAATATATTTCGGTGAATTGGAAATATTTCTTAAACCGACAATAATTACTGTTACCCCCGCATTACCTTTGGCATTGTTTACCCATTTAAATGATTGATAAGCAAAAGAAATTTCTAAGGAATCTCGTAATATTTTATCCCATAATAAAGCAACTTGCTGACCTTGTGAAATAGAATTTGTAGATACAAATGCTAATTGAGCGTTAATACCTTCAATAAATTTTGAACCTTTATAAAGCCAAATGGATATATAGTCTAAATCCTTAAATTTTTTAAAAGAATTAAAAACTAATTCCATATCTGATTTTTGTTCAGCGTCTTGAATTCTTGCTCCTAAATAAGGCGGATTTCCAATAATGTATATTTCGTCGTTTGCTTCTTTCGGACAAGCTATTTCCCAGGCAATACGAGCCGCATTACCAGCAGTTATATTTCCGCTTTCTTTCAGTGGTAAAATAGGATTTGATTTACCGTAATCCAATAATTCCAACTCAAATACCTGATTCATTTGGTGTTCGGCTAACCAAAGCGAAAGTATCGCCATTTCGTGTGCAAAATCTTTGATCTCTATTCCGTAGAATTGGGACAATTTGATTTCAGAAAAATAAATTTTACGTTGTGTTGCATTCAGATCCAATAATTCTTTGATAATCTGAATTTCGAGATTTCGTAATTCTTTGTACGTAATAATCAAGAAATTTCCACTACCACAGGCAGGATCGAAAAATTTAATTTTTCCTAATCTGTCCAATAAAGCCTCTAATCCTTTTATTTTTCCTTTATTTTTTTCGAATTCTTCGTACAATTCATCCAAGAATAAAGGTTTGATTAACTTCAGAATATTGACAACCGAAGTATAATGCATTCCCAAATTATTACGTTCGGCTGGATCTGCAACTGCCTGAATCATCGAACCAAAAATATCAGGATTAATTTCGGACCAATCTAATTCGCCAGAATCCAAAAGAATTTGACGTGCTTTAGCCGAAAATTTAGGACACTGAATATCATCACGAAATAAACCACCATTTACATACGGAAATTTATCAAAATGAAGTTCAAAACTTCCCTTTCCATCAGGTGTATTTAACTTTTTGAAAAGTGTCGTTAAAAATAAATCAACATCAGAACCATCTTTTTTGGTGTTATTTGCAAGTGTTTCTGTAAAAATACTTTTCACTTCAAAAATCCCCGTATCCTCTGCAAAAAAACAAAACAATAATCGTGATAAAAAGATATTCAACTGATGACTTCCTTGCGCTATCCAGTCAGGATTATCAACCACCAAAATATCATATAATTCTCCTAATTTATAGGCAGCATCACGATCTAATTTATTGTCATTGCTAACTCGGTAAATCTCTGCACCAGAAAGCGGTAAGAAAAAATCTGTCTGTTCGCCTAACTGTTCTATCGGGAACTCTTTATTATTTCCTAATTTGGTATCAACAGCTAAGACATCTTTAAAATCGGTTACAACAATAAAACGAGGTTTTTGTTTCTTGATTTTTTCATCTTTTGCCAACTCATCAATCAGGTTCAAAAGATTAGCCTCTTTTTCTACTTTGAAAAATATTTTCCCTTTGTAAAACAATTCACCATCTACCTTAGAAAGATTATAATCACCTTTTTTAAGACGTGTAATTGTTGTTTTTGACAACCCAAAAGATGATAAGAAATCGTAAATAAAGTTTTCTTGCTCAATATTTTGAGATAAAGTATGTAGATTTTGTTGAATTTCTGTTTTTTTCATTGAAAGTTAGTTGGGGCTTTAGTTTTCTTGAATTGTAAATTTACGGAATTATTTAGTAAAAATATTTAAATTGTAAAATAGCAATATATGTTTGAAGAAAATTATTATTTTAGATGTAATAATTAATTTTATTCATTAATACATATAATATTAATACAAATGCTAGATAAATTCTTTAAAGTAAATCTTCCTTATGGATTAATTAAAAATGAGCAAAACGAATGGGCAGTTTTTAATAGAGAGTATCAACCTTTAGGTTTTACTATTCGTGAAAAAGGGAGTGTATCACAAGGCTCTTTTGACCATTTACCTATTCACACAAAATATAATCGTTTAACAGAAAAACTTTTATTAGAAATAACTTTTGATGTTGAAAAAGGAATTAAAAGAAATGATAATGGAGAGATTTACCAAGTTTTCTTATATAATGACGGAACTAATCCTGTAAATATTGATGAGAAAAAATTGTGGGATGATTACTTCAAACGATTAAAGAAATTATGTAAGCTTTCTTTGAAAGAGTATTAATAAAAAAACCTCAATTAATAATTCAATTGAGGTTTAATCTTCTATTGCTTTCCTACGATAGGATTTAAACGATTTCTTAATTCATTTTCTAATACAGGAACAATCCAATTGTAATTATTTACGTCAATTTTTACTGCTGAAATACGAAAAACTTCATATGATAGATTATGCCTAGCTTTTAATTTCATTGCAAAAGTTGTTTTCTCAATAGGTTTGTATATATGTTCATGTATTCTTTTACCTACTGATCTTGATTTCCCGATATACAAAGGAATCCATTCTTGATTACTATCAGTCAATTCTTTTAGCCTTTTTTTACGAACATTTGGAACAAATCTTCTTAAGAATTCTTCATCACACCAACGTTTTGTAAAATCATTTTTCCAATCATTAATATCTTCAAAAAAACCATTGTTTTTAATTTCAAACATATATAAGCCTTTAAAATTAAACTCTTTAAAATCTAATTCTCGGTTTGAAAAATCTTCGAATTTAAAGGTTTCTATTTCTTGAAATTGTATTTCATCCATCATTGCTTTTAAATCGAGATCTAAAGCTGTTAATTTATTGTCAAGTTCTTTTAATTTATCCATTTTGTTAAGTTGTATTCGAATTATTATTTAAAGATAAACAGAGAATTATGATTCTCTAAAATTATTTTATATTCTGCTTTTGCACTTCGACTAGACCCTTCGACAAGTTCAGGATGACAGTTGAAGGATCTCATCAGCTTCTCTTATCCTTTCTGTCTGGTGGGATGGCGAGAACATTCATCATTTTACGGAGACGAGAACGAACACGTTCTGTATAGTATTTTTCGATTTCGGAAGCGGAGAGATTTGTTGTTAAATGAGTTTTGTATCCATAATCCATGAACAAGTCATAACGACTAAGAAGGATTTCTTGCATAACGTTACATTCGTTTCCGAAGTATTTGATGTTATTTTCTGTTCCTAAATCATCAAAGCAAATACTACATTTTTGGAATTCGTTAGGTAAACCTTTTGTGTATTTTTCGATAACATCGAAACCTCTGCGTAGGAATTCGAAATTGACATCACGACAGGTGATGTAATAAAATTTATGTTCTTTAGCTAAGATGAACTGCATTAGCCTAAACCATGTTGTTTTACCTACGCCCATTGGTCCAGTTAAAAGAATTCCTTTGTTCAGGTCTAAATCTAATTCTTTACACTTCGCCTCATCTTTAAAGAAATAAGCTGCTAAGCGTACGATGTATGATAAATCTTCTTTTTGAAGTGTATAATTAGGGCCATATTTTTTACGCCCTAATTGCTCGAAGTGATATAGAAATTTTTGGTAATTGATCATTGCTTTATGTTTTTGTTATAATGGTTCGTCGTAACGTTTGTTGATTGATGTATCTAATGGTTTTTGCACACCGAAACTTGGTGGATTCGTTTTGGTGTAACGATCAGCATTAATCATCCAATTATTTGCAGCTGCTTTCCAATTTATCATTTTGGTTTTCCCACCGACTAACCAACCATTGGACTCGAAGTAGTAATAAAATTTTTCACCCTCTACTGTATTTTGATACTTCTCTTGGAAAAAAGCAATGACCTCATCTAATGTTGGAATTGTACCTTTTTCTTTTTTGGCGGAACTTTTTTCTTTTTGGTTCATTTCGATTTTATCAGTAGACTGATTTCTAGTTACGTTATTTTTTTCTTTTTCATTAAAAATTAATGAAGGGATTTGTGCTTGCGAACACAAGCTCTGCTTGTGGTTTATATGTTTGTTGTTTATATGTTTTATAAAAGGCTCGATACCTTTTTCTATGGCTGTATTGGTATCTGTTTTAATAGCTCTATCATTTTTTACTTCAGTTTGTTTTTTATCCGTTGTCATAGGTTGAGTATTTTTTTTACTGCTTATTCTTGAAAATTGAGCTGAATTTGTAAAATCGATTAAGTACACTTTACTCCCTAAAAATGGATTGTACGATGGTTCGTAAATAATATACCCATTGTTATGTAAAATTTTCATTGAACGGTGATAGGTACTCTTTGACATAATTTTACTTAGACGCATAATTTCGTCTCGAATCACAATAATTGGATTAGAGAATTGCTGCCTGTTCCAAGTATTGAATAAGGCTAAATAAATTGAGATTTGACTTGGAGACATCTCATGGTCTCCTTGTACTTTTTGAAAGAAAAATGATAAGTGTTTGATGTAATTCATATTATTAGTTTTTAGATGTTAATATTGGATGTTAGATATTAGATATTAGATTTGAGATGTTAGTGTGATGAGATCCTGAAAGAAGTTCAGGATGACAGGTTTTATCTTCTTTTTGGATTGATAAAAAAGAACCAAAAAATCAATTTTATTATATTCTATATGTTCTTTTTTCCTTGATGAAAAAAGAAACCAAAAAAATCAAGACTTAGATTTTCGACGGTCAATCATCATTTCGCTACTCTAAAATGTTTAAATCACTCCCTTCGGTCGGTAAACATTTTTCCGTTTCGCTCAATGGATTGACACTCGCCTGCTAATCTCATGTCTTTTAAAGTTGAATGTGTTATATGGTTTAGTATTAATAGGAAAATAAAAGGCAGGGTTATTACTTTTTGAATCGTAATTAAACCTGCCTAACCTAAACCAACTAACCAAATGAAAAATATCTTTAAAGTAACCTACTTACTTTATTCTGTTCGAGTAAATTATCTATATCTTCTACGTCATAGTAATACACTTTACCAATGCGTGAGAATGTAATTTGATTATTTATTCTCATTTTTTTGAGTGTAGAATTTGAGATACCTAATTGTTCGCACACATCTTTGGTACGTAACCATTTGTGTTTGATGTTATGCTCTAAATAATCTTTAAGATCAGTACAAATCAAATTTGTGATTTGTTGAATGTCTTCTGGATGAATACGTTTACATTTTTTCATTTGTGTCAGGCTTAATTTTTTACTGAAACAAAGTTGAAGAAGTTGAAAATATATTTTTCTATAGTAGAACTCAAGTAGAGAAAGATTTTTTTATAAATTTATTTTATCCCTTTATTCATAAGGTATTTTAAAAACAAAAAAAACCGTAACAAGTAGCTACGGTTATAGAATATTAAATTATTAGTAAGAATTGAATTTGTCCTCTAATTTACTTTTAAACAAATCAATGTATTTTAGTTGATTTCCTTTTTTCGCTTTAATATCGTTGAGTTGAGTATGGAAATTTTTAAGTTCAATGCTGAATATTTTTTCAAATAATTCGATTAATTGATTTAGTTCGACTTCCCCTTTATTAACAGAGTCTGATAAATAAATACCATAAATTAATATAATTAAATTAACTTTAGTATCCGTCCATTTTAAATTAGATGATATTATAGAGTTTGGATTTTTTAACTGGTACAATCTTTCATCAATATATTTAATTAATGCTTTTATAGCATTTCGTTTACCTATAATTTCTGAAATAGAATTGATGGCATAGCTCTCGTTTGATGCAAAAATAAAATTGTTCTTTCTCCATTTGTAATGCCCACGAAGAAAGAATTTTTCTTCATCTTCTACTAAATTAAAGTATGATAACATTTGAACTTCGTGATCCTGTAAAGTCTTTAAACTTTCTCTTTTTTTTTGTAGAAGTTCTACTTCTTGTTCATCTGTAATACAAAATGATAACTTTTTAGCTTCTAAATTCTGTATTGATTTAAAGTAATGAAGCTTTTCATATATTTTGGGATATTCTTTTTTAAAAAAATAAACTTCTGTGTCGGATGAACTAAATTCATGAGAACACAAGATGTTTTGAGTTTCATCTAAAAACTCAGTAATTAATCTAATCGCAATTTTAGCTCCAGTTATTGGATCATTGCTTTTAAATATTATTTCAGCTAATTTACTCTCAAAATTGCCAAAATTAGAAATCAAATTCTTACCCATAAAAATTTTGGTTAGTATACTAGTATGTTAATTAACATAAAGTTAACAATTATTTAATCATTCTAAATTAAATATTTAAAAACATATACAACACTCCATAATTGGAGCTTTAAAGTATAGTTTGTTTTATACTCACATTATGTTCTTTTTTTGAACAATGTTTTTGAGCTGCTGCATATCGTTGCTCACTTTCTGTTCGGTAATCCTTGCATAATGTTGAGTAGTTGTAATGCTGTTATGTCCTAACATTTTTGAAACTGATTCAATAGGAACACCATTAGACAAAGTAACCGTAGTAGCAAATGTATGTCGCGCACAATGGAATGTTAATTCTTTATCAATACCCGAAAGTGCTGCAATCTCTTTTAAATAAACATTCATTTTTTGATTACTGAATACAGGTAATAATTTGCCATTACTACATAAAGGATGATTCTTGTACTTTTCTATAATCTCTATTGGGATATCTAATAAAGGAATTTTTGTTGGAGTTGAGGTTTTTTGTCTGTACGTATGAATCCATAATTGTCCATCGATTCCTTTTACCATATGATTTTTGGTCAAGTTATCCACATCTACATAAGCTAATCCGGTATAGCACGAGAATATGAAAATATCACGAACTAAGTTTAATCGTTCAGCTGGATGTTCTTTTTCATAAATTTTGATGATTTCTTCTTGTGAAAGAAATATACGTTCGACCTTTTCAATCTTTACTTTATAATTGATAAAAGGGTCTTTCTGAATCCAATCATTCGCTAAACAATAATTAATAATCTTTTTGAAGTTCTTGATGTATTTAACTGTTGTATTGTTATTGCAGTTACGAACAGAGCGAAAATAGAAATCTAAATCCATAATAAATGCATGGTCTATTTTGTCTAAACGGATATCGTCTTCTTTATATTGATGCTTTAAGAAATCTTGTAAATGCTTTAAAGTTGTTTCGTAACGGAGTACAGTACCAGGTGCAAATTCTTTGTTAGCCAATTTAGCCATTTGTTCGTTGTGTAGCTTAAAGATTGGAATGAGCATACGAACTGCTTCTTCTTTTTTATGGTTTAGAAGGTTTTTGACATCATCTAACGTAAGTTGTTCATCTCGTAAACTGTATTCGATTTCGATGTTAATAATCTTCATTTTTAGGACATCAAGGTAACCATTGATTGAACTGGCTTCTTTAGAATTACCCTTGATTTTGGAATTTTTTGCATCCCAAGTTCTAGGATCGATGAATTTTTTGGTACTGAATTCCCAACGTTTTCCATTAATGGTGATTCTTACATACAACGGAGTTAAGCCTGTTTTATTGGCTTTAGCACTTCTTGGGTAAATGTGAAGTTTTAAATCTTGTTTCATTTGATCAATTTTTGATGGTTAATAAAAAATTAATTGGTTTTTTCTAAAGAATCAAGATGTTCGATATATGAATAGGTTATAAAAAAGGCTATTAATACACCCATTAAAAATGTTAAAGAAACTGTTTGTAAGCCTTATGAATAAAGGGATTTTCAATTTTAGCGAGACCCTAATTTTAGGAATTCTTTTGGGTCTCGATTTGGTCTCTCCTTAAATGTCTAAATATGTCCGTTAAAGGTATATTATGTACATAAAAAAAGCCCTATTTCTGCTGAAATAAGGCTTTTAACTGCTAAATGCTGTTAAAAAAGTGGAGCTGGCGGGATTCGAACCCGCGTCCAAACAAGCAACAAATAAGCTTTCTACATGCTTAGTTTATTCTTAATTTTCGACGATATCCTGAGAACAAACACTCTGTCAATCGCTTATCATCTAAAATCTCGAAACCTGTCCGATGCACTAAGGTTTCTATTCTTACTTTCCCGTGTCCCTGAATCAAACGCCGTAAGTCAAGGCTTTTGAGGGACATTCAGCTTCTATACCTTGTATAGACGTGGCGTATTCTTACTAAAATTCAGAATTATGCAGCTAAAGCGTACTCTTCGTTGCCAGTTAAAAAGTTGAAGTGCCTGATTAAAGTGAGTACACAACCTATCACTGCATGCTTACTTACCCATTGGCCCTGCTGTCAAAACCAGTCAGCCCCAAAATTATGGTTGTCAATAAATAATTGACGGATGCCAAATGTACAAATTTCTTTCAAATAAAATTAACTTTTTTTAAACATCTACATATTACATAAATAAGTATTTTAGTATAAATTATAAAAATTGAATATCATGGGAAACTTAATTAATGTACCTACTTTCAAAGATCATTATGATAATTACATCAATGGTGAATTTACACCTCCTATAAACGGAAAATACTTTGACGTTATAACTCCTCTTACAGGAAAAGTATTTACAAAAGCTGCTCATTCTTCTGAGGAAGATTTAGACAGAGCTGTAGATGCAGCTTACGAAGCTTTTAAAACGTGGGGGCAAACATCTCATACTGAGCGAAGCATTATTTTAAATAAAATTGCAGATCGTATGGAACAACATTTACAAGATCTTGCAGCTGTTGAAACCTATGATAATGGAAAACCAGTAAGAGAAACTTTGAATGCTGATATTCCTTTAGCAATTGATCATTTTAGATATTTTGCTTCAGTAATTCGTGCAGAAGAAGGTTCTATAAATGAATTAGATAAAGATACTGTTTCAATTATTATTCACGAACCACTTGGTGTTATTGCTCAAATTATTCCATGGAATTTCCCAATATTAATGGCTGTTTGGAAATTAGCCCCTGCTTTAGCTGCCGGAAACTGTGTTGTTTTAAAACCAGCTGAATCAACTCCTATTTCTATTCTTTATCTTTTTGAATTAATTGGAGATTTATTACCAGCTGGTGTAGTTAATATTGTCAATGGTTTCGGAGGCGAATTAGGACGCGCTTTAGTTACAAATCCTAAAGTTTCAAAAGCAGCATTTACGGGTTCTACAGCTACAGGACGTTATGTAATGCAATATGCTACAGAAAATATTATCCCTGTTACATTAGAATTAGGAGGAAAATCGCCAAATGTTTTCTTCGAATCTGTAATGGAACATGATGATGATTTCTTAGATAAAGCAGTTGAAGGTGCTGTATTATTTGCTTTAAATCAAGGTGAAATTTGTACATGTCCTTCTCGTTTATTAATTCAAGAATCTATTTATGATAAATTCATTGAACGAGTTGTTGAACGAGTAAATGCCATTAAAGTTGGAAATCCTTTAGATCCAGAAACAATGATTGGAGCACAAGCTTCTCAAGTTCAATATGATAAAATATTAAGTTATATCAAATTAGGAAAAGAAGAAGGTGCTGAGCTGTTAACAGGTGGAGATGCTAGTCACTTAGAAGGTGAATGCGAAACAGGCTATTACATTAAACCTACTTTATTCAAAGGAAATAACAAAATGAGAATTTTTCAGGAAGAAATTTTCGGACCAGTTTTAGCCGTTACAACATTTAAAGATGAAGCAGAAGCAATAGAAATCGCTAATGATACTATTTATGGTTTAGGTGCTGGTGTTTGGACACGTGATGCACATCAATTATATAAAGTTCCACGTGCAATTCAAGCTGGTCGTGTTTGGGTGAATCAATACCATAGCTATCCTGCTGGAGCGCCTTTCGGAGGTTATAAATTATCTGGTATTGGACGTGAAAACCACAAAATGATGTTAGAACATTACCGTCAAGCTAAAAATATGTTGGTTTCTTACAGCAAAAAGAAATTAGGATTTTTCTAGACAAAACAGTCAAATCATCAAAAAAATAACAGAATGAAAAGAGTTGATGCCACTGAAAAAGCAATAAATCTTCTTCAACAATTAAAAGAAAAACATGGCGATCTAATGCTCTATCAAGCGGGAGGATGTTGTGAAGGTACTCAACCACAATGTTTCCGAAAAGGAGAGTTTTATCTTCGCTACAAAGATGTTTGTATTGGCGAAATAGATGGTGTTGAATTTTGGGTGGATAAAGATTTGTTCGAATACTGGAAACATGCTCATTTCGAATTGGATGTTATTGATGCTATTGGTGCTGGAGGTTTTTCGTTAGAAGTTCCGCTTGGGAAAACATTTAAAATCAATTATCGAATATTTTCTCAAGATGAACTGAATCAATTAGACGAAGTTAAAATCAATTTATAAAAAGAAAGCCATTTGCATTGCAAATGGCTTTTATAGTTTAAATACTCGAATAATTTTATCCTAAAACTTCAATCGCTTTATTGATACGTGCAATTGTTTCCTCTTTACCTAAAGTTGACATAATTACAGGAACATCTGGACCTTGTAATGCACCAACTAAACTAAGACGTAAAGGCATTCCGATTTTACCGAAACCTATTTCTTGTGCTGCAACAAAATCTGCCATTGTATCATGTAAAACTTCCGAAGTAAATTCTGATGAATTTAAAACTTCAATAAATTTCCCTAAAATATCTTTTGAATCGTCTTTCCAAGCCTTTTTAGCTGCTTTTTCATCATAAGAAGAAGGAGCAATATAAAAGAATTTACCTTGTTCAAAAATATCTTTCACAAAATTTGCTCTTTCTTTTAGTAACTCAATCACTTTTGTATCTAAAGAAGGATTAGCTTCAATTCCATTTTCTTTCAAAACTTCTTCAAAAGATGGTAATAATTCTTCAACAGATTTTTGTTGCAAATATTGATGATTGAACCATATTGCTTTCTCTGGAGAAAAACGTGCACCTGATTTTGAAACTTTTTCTAATGAAAATAATTGAATCAATTCTTCCATTGTAAAAATTTCTTGCTCAGTTCCTGAATTCCATCCTAATAAAGCTAACATATTAAGTACTGCATCAGGAAAATAACCTTCTTGTTTATATCCTTTTGCAACACCTTCTTCTGTTTTCCATTCCATTGGGAAAACTGGGAATCCATGTTTATCTCCATCACGTTTACTCAATTTTCCTTTACCTTCTGGTTTCAAAATCAATGGTAAATGTGCAAAACGAGGTGCTTCCCAACCAAATGCATCATACAACAATTCGTGTAATGCCATTGATGGTAACCATTCTTCTCCACGAATAACATGCGATATTCCCATTAAATGATCATCTACGATATTTGCTAAATGATAAGTTGGCATTCCATCAGATTTAAACAATACTTTATCATCTAAAGTAGACGCATCTATTGAAATTTTACCACGAATCATATCATCTAACAAAACTGTACGAGTTTCATCAATTTTAAAACGAATAACGTAAGGTGTTTCATTTTCAATTAAAGCTTTTGTATCAGCTTCTGTCATTGATAATGAATTTTTCAATTTTCCTCTTGTCGACCAATTATAGATAAAAGTTTCTTTATTCTCTTCTGCTTTTGCTCGCGCTTCATCTAATTCTTCAGCTGTATCAAAAGCATAATAAGCTTTTCCGTTTGCTAATAATTCGTTTACATATTCTTTGTAAATCTCTTTACGTTCAGATTGACGATATGGCCCTAAATCTCCGCCAAAACCAACACCTTCATCTGGTGTTAAACCTAACCATTTCAACGAATCGATAATATATTGTTCAGCACCTTCCACATAACGTGTTTGGTCTGTATCTTCAATTCTCAATAAGAATTTTCCGTTATTATGTTTTGCGAAAAGATAATTGTATAACGCTGTACGTACTCCTCCAATGTGTAATGCACCAGTTGGACTAGGCGCAAATCTTACACGAACTTCTTTTGCCATTGTAATCAAATTTTTTGCAAATTTAAGTTGTTCAAATCTATAATAGATATTTATTTTAATAATATTCTATTTTTTTATCTTCGTTAAATCAATAAGATAATTTTTAGAAATCACAAAAAATGAAATTATACACAATAGAAACTGGAAATTTTAAATTAGATGGCGGCGCAATGTTTGGAATTGTCCCAAAATCGATTTGGAATAAAACAAATCCCTCAGATGCTCGCAATTTAATCGATTTATCAATGCGCTGTTTATTAATTGAAGATGGTGATCGATTAATTTTGATTGATACAGGAATAGGAACAAAACAAGATGCTAAATTCTTCGGATTCTATTATTTATGGGGAGATTTTTCATTAGATAATTCATTAGCAAAACACGGATTTCATCGCGATGATATTACAGATGTTTTCTTAACTCATTTACATTTTGATCATTGTGGAGGAGCTATTCAGTATAATAAAGAAAAAGATTATTTAGAAGCAGCTTTTAAAAATGCTAAATTTTGGTCAAATGCAAATCATTGGGATTGGGCAGTACATCCAAATCCACGCGAAAAAGCTTCTTTTTTGAAAGAAAATATTTTACCAATACAAGAAAGTGGCCAACTAAATTTTATTGATTTACCTCAAAATGGCTCTATTTTAGAAAATTCTCCGCTTGGTTTTGATATACTTTTTGTTGATGGACATACCGAAAAACAAATGTTACCAATTATTACATACAAAGGAAAAAAAATAGTGTACATCGCAGATTTAATCCCAACCGTAGGACATATTCCACTAATTTATGTAATTGGGTTTGACACACGACCTTTAATAACAGTTGAAGAAAAAGGAACGTTTCTACAAAAAGCTGTCGAAAATGAATATATTTTGTTTTTTGAACACGATCATGTTAACGAATTGGCTACGTTAAAATTAACAGAAAAAGGAGTTCGATTAGATCAAACCTATTCATTTTCAGAAGTTTTCGATTCTATTTAGAATCAATTTTATAAGCGAAATGATTTCACAATTTCAGAAAAATATTTTCATACCTTTGTGTTGTCATTAAAAAAAATTATAGAAGCATGGGATGTGGATCTTGTGGAACTTCTAATGGCCTTCCGAAAGGATGTAACAATAATGGTGCTTGTGGCACTGATGGTTGTGGAAAATTATCAGTTTTTGATTGGTTATCGAACATGCAACTTCCAAATGGACAAGAAAAGTTCAATTTTGTAGAAGTTCGATTTAAAAACGATCGAAAGTTTTATTATAAAAACGAAAACAACATATCTCTAAATATAGGTGATGTAATCGCTGTTGAAGGAACGCCCGGTCATGATATCGGGGTTGTTACACTTACGGGTGAGCTTGTTAGAATCCAAATGAAAAAAAAGAATCTTTCGTGGACTGCGGAAGATGTCAAAAAGGTATATCGCAAAGCGAACCAAAAAGATATCGAAACTTGGATAGAGTTTCGTGATAGAGAAAAACAAACAATGGTAGATTCTCGAATTATGGCTAAAAACCTTAATTTAGAAATGAAAATTTGTGATGTTGAGTATCAAGGAGATGGAGCGAAAGTTACATTTTATTATACAGCAGAAGGACGTGTCGATTTCCGTCAATTAATCAAAGAATACGCAGGTAAATTTGGCGTAAGAATTGAAATGAAACAAATTGGATATCGTCAAGAAGCTGCAAAAGTTGGAGGAATCGGATCTTGTGGACGCGAATTATGTTGCTCTACATGGTTAACAGATTTCCGCTCTGTGAGCACGGCTGCTGCACGTTATCAACAATTGTCAATTAACTCTCAAAAGTTAGCAGGACAATGTGGTAAATTAAAATGTTGTTTGAATTTTGAATTAGATTCATATTTAGATGCATTAAACAGTTTTCCATCAATGGAAAGCCGTTTCGAAACTGAAAAAGGTTGGGCACATTGTGTTAAAATAGATGTGTTCAAAAAAGAAATGTGGTTTGCTTACGACAAAGGAGGAATTGTTTGGTATAAATTCTCGGTAGACGACATTCAAGAATTTTTAGCAATCACTGCAAAAGGTCAAAAAACCGAACCTTTAGAAGATTTAGCTAAAAATGTAGAAGAATCAAAACCAGATTTTAAAGATGTAATCGGAGAAGATTCTTTGGAACGTTTTGAGCGCAAAGAAAAGCAAAACAAAAAACGTAAAAGAATTAAGAATAATCAAAATTCTGGAAACGAAAAAGTTGCGGCAAATGCGAATAATCAAAAACCTCAAAAGGCAAAACCAAAACAGCCAAATGAGCGTAAAGATCAAGCAAATCGCCCTGAAAATAAACAAGGAAAGAATCCAAATCAGTCTAAAAAGAATAATCAAAATAGACCAAACAAAAATTCGAATCCTAATCAGAATCAGCAACCAAATCAGCCAAAAGAGAAGCAACAGCCAATTCAAGCGAAAAAGCAAGAAGCTCAACCAAATACTGATCAGCAAAAGCCGCAAGGAAATACTCGCAATCGTAATCAACAAAAACGAAAACCGAATAATCCAAACAATAATAGCCAACAAAATAATCAGGCTAATCAGTTAAATCAACAACCTAAAAAACAACCTCAGCAAAATAATCAAACCGCTGAGCAAAAACTGAAAGTTAAGGAAGAGAATCAACCAAATAATTCTCAACCAAATCCAAATAAATCGAAAAATCGAAATAAAAAAAGATTTAATCGTGGACCAAAACCAGATGATACGCAACAGTAGTTTGCTTTTTATTTTAGTCTTTTTATTGTTTAGTTGCGAGGCTAAACATTATTATCAAGACACAAAAGATGTAAAAGACGAATGGAAAAGTAATCAACCTCAAACCTTTACGTTTGATGTTAAAGATCCTAAACCTTCGGCAGTTAACATTGGATTTGTGTTAAGAAATAATACGTCATATGAATATAGTAACTTATATTTGTTCACGAAATTCATCGATCCTAAAGGAAATGAAATGATTGATACTTTACAGTATTACATTGCAAATCCTGATGGAAGTTGGATTGGTAAAGGAATGACAACAAAAGAAATGATGTTGGTTTATCGCGAAAATTTACCAATAAAAGACTCTGGTCGCTATCAACTAAAAGTTTGGCAAGGTATGCGAACAAAGAATTTGAAAGGAATCGAAGACATTAGTTTGATTGTTGATAAAGCTGAATAATACAGAATGGAAAACAATAAAAATCCTAAAACAAGCAAAACTTCTAAAGCAAAAAAGAAGTTTAATAGCTTTTCATTAGCCAAAAAAATAATCGTAACCATTTGGGTACTATTTTTTGGTGCAGTATTAGGCCTTTTCGGAATCTTTTGGGCAACATCTAACGGCTGGTTAGGTGAAATTCCCAATGTACGTGATTTAGAAAATCCTGATATTTATGTATCATCAGAAATTATTTCTTCTGATGGCGTTTTGTTAGATCGTTTCGAAGCAGAACGTAGAACACCAGTTGATTACAAAGATTTACCTCCTTATTTGGTGGATGCATTGTTATCAAAAGAAGACGTTCGTTTCTTCGACCATTCTGGTGTAGACGTTAAAGCGGCTGCTCGTGCAATTACTTCTGGAGGAGAATCTGGTGGTGGATCTACAATTACACAACAGTTAGCTAAACAGTTGTATACAAAAGATCCTTCTTCGAATAAAGTAAAACGTGTTATACAGAAATTAAAAGAATGGGTTACTTCTGTGCAATTAGAAAAATTGTACACAAAAGAAGAAATTATTGCAATGTACTTCAATAAGTTCGACTTTATCTACGGGGCAAAAGGAATTGAATCTGCTTCTAAAGTTTATTTCAATAAAACAACAAAAGAATTGAATTTAGATGAAGCCGCAACATTAGTTTCGATGTTCCAAAATCCTGTTGCTTATAATCCTGTAAAATATCCAGAAGTTTCTAAAAAGCAAAGAAATCTTGTCTTAAAGCAAATGATGAAATACAACAAAATTTCTCAAGCTGAAGGAGAAGCTGCTCAAAATGCACCATTGGTTACAGATAAGCAAGATATTATGAAACATGATGAATCACATTCAGCATATTTCAAATCTGCTTTGAGAAAGGAAATTCAACAATGGATGGTTGATTATGAAAAAGAAACAGGAAAATCTTATAATCTTGAAAAAGATGGACTTAAAATCTATGTTACGTTAGATTCTAGAATGCAAGCGCTAGCTGAAGAAGCAGTAAAAAAACAATTAAAAGTTTTACAAGATCAATTCTTTGGAGAACAACGTGGACGTAGTTTAGCTCCTTTTTATAATGTTTCGGCAGCTAAAAGAACTCAAATCTTTAAACAAGCTATGGCTCGTACTGATTTGTACAAAAAGATGAAAGCTGAAGGAAAATCTGAAGCTGAAATCGAAACTGTTTTCAATACTCCCCGCGACTCTGTTCAATTCTTTACATGGAATGGAGTTCAGTACAAAAAAGGAAAAACTTTGATGGATTCTATCGAATACCACAAACATATTTTACAAGCTGGTTTGATGTCTATGGATCCAAAAGATGGAACAATCAAAGCTTGGGTTGGAGGAATTGATTGGGATTATTTCAAATTTGACCACGTAAAACAAGCACGTCGTCAAGTTGGTTCAACATTCAAACCGTTCGTTTATGCAACAGCGATTAATCAATTAGGTTTAACACCTTGTCATACGGTTTCTAACGAGAGAATCCCAGGAAATTGGTCTCCTCGTAACGCAAATGGTAAATATGGCGGATCTCAAGATTTAAGAACTGCATTAGCATATTCAACAAATATTGTAGCAGCCAGATTAATCATGCAAACAGGAACAGAACCTGTTATTCAAATGGCTCGTGACCTTGGTGTTGAATCTCCTATCGTAAAAGATCCAACAATTGCATTAGGTTCTGCCGATTTATCTTTATATGAAATGGTTGGTGCTATGAGTGCTTTTGCAAATGGTGGTATTTATATCAAACCTCAATTAATTTTGAGAATAGAAGATAAACAAGGAAAAGTTATTAAAGACTATACCCCAAAAACACGTGAAGTTGTAAACGAAAATGTAGCGTATACGATGATAGACCTTATGAAAGGTGTTGTAGATAGAGGTTCTGGAGCACGATTGAGAAATCGTTATGGTATAAATGCTGAAATTGCAGGTAAAACAGGAACAACGAATGAAAACTCTGATGGTTGGTTTATGGGATTAACACCAAACTTAGTCACAGGAGTTTGGGTTGGTGCAGAAGACCGATTTGCTCACTTTGCGAGCACAGCTACTGGACAAGGAGCAAATACAGCTTTACCTATTTGGGCATACTATATGCAAGGAGTATATAAACAAGGTGGAAAATTTGGTGTAACTCCTGGAGATAAATTCGAAAAACCAAAAGACATCGAAAAACATTGGGATTGTTCGAATACATACGGATTTCATAATTATAATGAAATGTATGATCCAGGTCCAATTATCGAAGGAAGTGGTAGTGAAAGCGTAGGCGAAAACTATGAAGTTCCAGATGAAGATGGTCAATAACTAATTGATATAAACAAATAGCCACTCAATATTGAGTGGCTATTTTATTTTATTTAGATTTCTTCGTTTTCTTTCTCTTCATCATAATCAAACTGATTGTTGTATGCTTCGCGCTCTTGCGCTAATTTCTTTTCACGTTGTTTTTTCTTAAAATCTCTAATCGTCATATACGTTAACAACACAACAAGCCCTGCAACCAAAAAATAATTAGCATACGTAAATAAATTCGTAATTGTATCAGTTACCACTTCATCTGGGGTTACAGTTGCTTTTTCTTCCATAGTATAGTTTTACCTTATAAAATTAGAAAAAGGTTTTAACAAAACAAACAACAAATCGTATCTTTGTCACTTATAGATTTTAAGTAAATGAGTCAACCAAAAAGATATACAATTACAGCAGCTTTACCTTATGCTAATGGACCTTTACATATTGGTCACATGGCTGGTGTTTATGTACCTTCTGATATTTATGCACGTTTTTTGAGAAGAAAAGGAAAAGATGTCGCATTCATTGGAGGATCGGACGAACATGGTATTCCAATCACTATTCGTGCTAAAAAAGAAGGTGTTACACCACAAGATATTGTTGATCGTTATCACGAAAACATCAAAAATACATTAGCTAATTTTGGGGTTACTTTCGATATTTATTCTCGTACAACATCTGAGAAACACAAAGAAGTTGCACAAGATTTCTTTAAAAATTTGTATGATAACAACAAGTTTACAGAAGATGTTACAGAACAATTTTACGACGAAGAAGCGCACGAATTTTTAGCAGATCGATATATCCGTGGTGAATGTCCGAAATGTGGAAATCCTGATGCTTATGGTGATCAATGTGAAAAATGTGGTTCTACATTAAGTCCAGAAGAATTAATCAATCCACGTTCAGCTTTATCTGGAAATACACCAATCAAAAAAGAAACAAAAAACTGGTATTTACCGTTAGATCAATACCAAGATTTCTTATCAAAATGGATATTAGAAGGTCATAAAAATGATTGGAAATCGAGCGTATATGGTCAAGTAAAATCTTGGTTAGACGATGGTTTAAAACCTCGTGCAATGACACGCGATTTAAACTGGGGAATTCCTGTTCCTGTAGAAGGAGCTGAAGGAAAAGTAATGTATGTTTGGTTTGATGCGCCGATTGGTTATATTTCTTTCACACAAGAATGGGCTGAACAAAATGGAAAAAATTGGAAAGATTATTGGCAAAACGAAGAAACAAAGTTGGTTCATTTCATCGGAAAAGACAATATTGTTTTTCACTGTATTATTTTCCCAACCATGATGAAAGCTCACGGCGATTACATTATGCCAGATAATGTTCCTGCAAATGAATTCTTAAATTTAGAAGATGATAAAATCTCAACTTCTCGTAATTGGGCTGTTTGGGCGCACGAATATTTAGAAGATTTCCCAGGTCAACAAGATACATTACGTTATGTTTTAACGGCAAATATGCCAGAAAATAAAGACAATAACTTTACTTGGAAAGATTTTCAGACAAAAAATAATTCTGAATTAGTTGGTATTTTAGGAAACTTCATCAATCGTGTAATGGTTCTTTCTCACAAATATTACGAAGGAATTGTTCCTAAAAAAACAATTGAATTTGAAGAATTAACTGAAATCAAATATTTTGCAAAACGCATTGGCGATCATTTAGAAAAATATGAATTCCGTGCTGCATTAACAGAATATATGAATTTAGCTCGTCTTGGAAATCAATTTTTACAAGCACAAGAACCTTGGAAAAAAGGAGATGATCCAGAAGCTGTAAAAGGAATTATGTATGCTGCAACACAAATTGCTGCTGCATTGGCACAATTGGGAGAACCTTTTATCCCTTTCGCTTCAGAAAAAATGTTAACAATGATGAACTTAGAAAAAATGAGTTGGGATGATTTAGAATCAACTGACGAATTTGTAGCAACAGGACATCAATTAGGTCAATCTGAATTGATTTTTGGAAAAATCGAAGATGAAGCTATCGAAGCACAAATCAATAAATTAAACGAAAGTAAAGTCAAAAATAATATGACAAATCCAAACGCAGAACCTCAAAAAGAATTGATTTCTTTTGATGATTTCCAAAAAATGGATATCCGTATCGGAACTATTTTAGAAGCGAAAAAAGTGGAAAAAGCAGATAAATTATTCGAACTAAAAGTTGATACAGGAATGGACGTTCGTACGATTGTTTCTGGTATTGCAGAACATTTTACGTTAGAAGAAATCGTAGGAAAACAAGCGATGGTATTAGCAAATTTAGCACCTCGTAAAATTCGTGGAATAGAATCAAATGGTATGTTATTATTCGCCGATAAAGCAGACGGAAAATTAACATTTGTAAATCCAGAAGAAGAAACGCCAAACGGTGTTCAAGTTGGATAGACTTAGACTTTAAATATAAGTATTGAGATATTAGAAAGCCACTTCGATGAAGTGGCTTTTTTTCTATTTATCCTTCCTTTTTCCATTCTTTTGTTAAAGAATTATAAACATTAGATTCTCCAATACCCAATCCATACCAAATAATATAAGTTGAATCATTTTCCTTTTGATAAAAAGCTGGGCTATCCATTTCTTCTAATATTCCTATTTCAGAAACATTATCAGGAATTCTATTATTAATTTTACGAAAGAATTCAACTTTTTCAATTAATTCCTCTGCATATTGTTGTTCATCACTTTTAAAATTACAACTAGTAATTCCAATTAAAAATGACAATATAAAAATAAGTATAGTACTAACCTTCACTTTAAGGATGTTCTGGGAAAGTAAACGAATCTCCTTGATTTGGTTTATTCTTTCTCTGCGTTGATGAATCTTCTTTTTTAATTTGATGTTCGTTTAATTGATGCGCTGCAGTAAATGATGTTACCATTGTATTCAACATTTCCGAAGCTGCAGTTGGTGAGTTTGGTAACAAAACTAGTTTGCTTCCAGATTTCTCTCCAATTGCTTGTAAGGTATCATAATGTTGTGTCACCACAATTAATGCAGATGCTTCTTGTGAAGTAATTCCTGCTCCATTTAATACATCAACCGATTCCAATAAACCTTTTGCTATTTCGCGACGTTGATCTGCAATACCTTGACCTTGCAAACGTTTCGATTCTGCTTCTGCTCTTGCTTTTTCAACAATCAAAATACGAGCTGCATCACCTTCATATTGTGCTGCTAATTTTTCACGTTCGGCAGCATTTATACGATTCATTGCATGTTTTACTTGCTCATCTGGATCGATATCCGTAACCAATGTTTTCACAATTTCGTATCCGTACGAATTCATTGCTTCTTGTAATTCACTTTTTACGGCAACTGCAATATCATCTTTTTTCTCAAAAACATCATCCAAACGAAGTTTTGGAACCTCAGCTCGAACAACATCAAAAACGAAAGAAGTAATTTGTGTATAAGGATTATCAAGTTTATAGAATGCATCATAAACTTGTGTTTTGATGACTTGATATTGGACAGAAACTTTTAAGCGAACAAATACATCATCTTTTGTCTTCGTTTCGACAACAACATCTAATTGTTGTATTTTAAGTGACATTTTTCCTGCTATTCTGTCCACCATCGGAATTTTGAATTGTAATCCTGGATTACGAATACTATTGAATTTTCCGAAACGCTCGATTACAACTGCAGTTTGTTGTTTTACTGTAAATACGAATAAAAAAAGGAAAATAATTCCAAGAAATATAATTATTCCTAAATATCCCATAAGTTTTAGTGTTTTGAATTTGTTGGATTAAGATACAAAAAAAATAGGAATGTTAAATTATAACATTCCTAATTCGAATTTTGCTTCTTCACTCATCATATCTCTATCCCAAGGAGGATCGAATGTGATTTCTACATAACATTTAGTTACATATTCTATTTCTTCTACACGTTGTTCTACCTCTAATGGTAAACTTTCTGCAACAGGACAGTTTGGTGATGTAAGTGTCATTGTTACTTTTACTTCTCCATCTGCATTTACCTGAGCATCGTATACTAATCCTAATTCGTATATATCAACAGGAATCTCTGGATCAAAAACTGTTTTGAATTTTTCAACCAGTTTTTCTCCAATCGAATCTAATTGTTCTTCTGTTAATGCCATTGTTTCAATTCTTAATAGTACAAATGTACGAATAGTTTATTTTACGTGGAATTTTTCTAAATAACTATTTTTAATGATTTAAAATAAAATAGTTATACTAAACGAAAATCGCTTCTTTGGAGAACCCAAAAAAGCGATTTACAAACACGAAGAACTTTTTTATAAGAAAAAGTTTAATCATCATAAGATGTATTAATACAATTATTAAGTTTTACTTTAAATTTCTTAATACAACCGTTATTTGTATAGATCAAATTTCCTTCTACGGAAGTCCAATCCGTTCCTATTAAATTTTGATTAATTCCAAATTTAGCTGATTGGTAGTTCTTAATAACAACAATATTTGGATTATCTGTTGTCCATACACCTAAATCGTCATTAAAGTTACCCATTATAACTGCATTATATAAAGCTGATTGTTGATAATTTCCTATAGCACATTCTTCTTTTTCAGTAACTATTTTAAATTTACATCCAACATCTGAATATAAATATTTTACAGAAAAAATATCCCAGTTCGAGAAGCCTTTCCATGAATTTAACGCAGTCCCTCCATTCATAACCGAGTTAGAATCTGAAGTTGGTGATCCTGGAATTTGATTAGCTCCCACAGAGCCTGATCCTTCTCCTAATGAATACCAATTAGTATGTCTAAATCCTATACAATGTCCTAATTCATGAACTAAATTATATGTTTTTTGACTTTCTAACACCTGATAATTATTGTTAAAATCTGTATTAACTAAAATTTCATTATATGCTTTTCCTGTATTTGTAGGGAATCCTGCAGCTGCAATTGTAGAATTTGGTAAAATACCACCATCACTTTTAACAACTATATCATAGTCTGAAAACCAGTTGGATCTAAAATAAATGTTACCCCACTTCCAGAGATATTTGACCAATGACTAATAGCATTACTTAAAGCTGTATACCAACCTGTCAGAGACTTATCTAATTTTACTCTAATAACTCTATTATCACCTGAACTTACTAAGTTGTGTGTGTTCGCTTGTTTTGCATTTATTTTTTTATAATCTTCTATATTTTTGGAAAACAAAATATCATCTTCAACAAGATAATAGTCTTTTAATTCTTTAATATCATCTAAGTTATGACCCTGTTCTATAATTTGATTGACAACATCATTAATCTCTAATTTTTCTTGAGAATTATCGTTTATTAGAGAGTCTTCGTCAGAACAACTATTTGTAATAAAAATAGTCATCAAAAAAAGAGTAAATATTTTTTTCATAAATAGTTTTTTTTAAAAGTTGATTATACAAAATGAGATTCTCTAAAATTTAGAGAATCTCATTTTAATTTTTATTTTAATCCAGTCCAAGCAGCCCATGTTGGGATAGCAGCTCCAGCACCTGCCCCTGTTACATTAGTTCCTAATTTGAAACCTGCTGGTAAATTAGATTCTGATGTTACATTAGATATTTTTACATTAGTTAATGGATTAGCTGTAAAATAAGCTTGAGATTCTGCTCCATTAAAGTTAATTCCTAAACCAGATCCACTAACAGCTCCTTTGAAATTCTCTATATATAAATTATCAATTGTTCCTTTTGTACCACGTCTTAACATCACACCTGCTTCACTTGTTACAGTTGCAAGATTACGTCCAATTAAAGTAACATTTTTAAGTGTTGGATTGGATATTGGTGCTAAAGTTGGATTAGTTGTGTTATTATCTGCCTCAATTCCACGGCTATCAGATGAAAAAGCTGTTGCAGTAGATTGATTAGCATATAAATTAGTTACCTTTCCATTCCATCCTTCAGTCCAATCAAATGAATCATCTTGGTTACCAATTGAGATTAAATTTTCAGCATTTACTGATCCTCCAAACCATTCAAATCCATCATCAGCCCCTTGGTAAGTTAAGATATTGTTTACAGTAGTACCATTTCCTACTGCATAGAAAGTCATTCCATTATACTCTGCATCTGGATTGATTAATGCTCCTGCATACTCAATTTTTATGTATGAATAAACTCCTGAATTATCTGCAGGATTATCTCCTCCATAAGTTAATCCAGTTACCTCAGCTTGTACATTTTTACCTAGGTTAGTAATTGCATTTCCACAAATAACAATTCCTCCCCAATCACCAGCTTGTGGATTTGATTTTCCAGAAGTCATAACAATTGGTTTTGCAGCTGTACCTTGAGCGTTGATTTTACCTCCTTGTTTAACAGCTAAATATGATGCTACTTTAGCATCTGAACCTGCATAACTTATTAATTTCGTTCCTGCTGGAATAGTTAATGTAACTCCCTTGTCTACAATAACTCCTTCTTTAATAGTATATACAGTATTTGCATTTAAAGTTCTATCTGCAGTAATAGTTCCTGAAAGAACTTCTTCTTTATTTGGTTCAATTCCTCCTCCATCACTGTTGTCATCATTATTAGAACAACTTGTTAAATATGTTAACGAAAGAATAGCTGTTAAGCTTAAGATTAATTTTTTCATTGTGTATGTTTTTATGTTTGTAATTCTGTTATTTAAAAATTTTATATTTTACTCCTAGACTAATGCCTAAACCTTTTCTGAAATTTCTAGTATCAATTTCTCCTTGTTGATTATCTTGTATTCTTCTTATTTTAGAATTTAATAGATTATCCACTGACAATTTCATTTCCCAACGATCTCCAATTTCTGCTCTGGAAATAAAGTTTAGTGTTACTACTCCTTTTTCTATTATATTTCCTCTTTCAAAAGATCCTAATGAATAAACTCGATCATGGAAATAATTACCAATTAATGTAAACGATGGTTTAAAGTTCCCTTTCAATACTTTATATGATAAATCTGCATTTAAAAGTAAAGGAGATGCCCCTTGCAACTTATCTTCTTTCTCATTGAAGTTTACACTTAAAGTATTCTTTGTGTCTTCTGCAACTTTATCAGAATCCAACTTTTGTTTACTATACATTACTGTTGCATTGAAACCTGCGGAAAGTTCGCTTTGTCCTACATTTTTAATAAGGTTTTTTCTCACTTCTAATTCAGCACCAAATACGTATGCATTTTCACCTGCATTAACAAATGTATTGTCATTTAATGCTGAGTTTAACAATACTTGAGAAATAGGATTTTGAATAAATTTACCAAATGCACCAAAAGATAATATCTCAGTAGATGATGGAAATAACTCCCATTTTATATCAAGATTATAGTTATCTGATGGATTAAGGAAAGGATTACCTACAGAGTTTTCTCCAATACCTTCATATCTAAAAGGTGCTTTTTCTTTAAACTGTGGTAAAGTATATGTTTTACTAGCCGAAAGTCGCAGGTTCTGACGAGAATCAAGGCTATATTTTATATTAAGTGCTGGTAAAATGAATGTTTTATCAATATCTGCATCACTAAATTTTACTCCAGACATCGGGTAATTTGTATCCCATTCTATCTCTTGTAAAACCTTATCCACACGTACTCCTAAAGAATATGTAAAATTATCATTTATAGTTTGTTCAAAATTAGCGAAACCAGAATGTAGAGTTAAATCTCCATTATAAGTATAAGGAACTAAACTTTCCATACGCTGTGTATTAATAAAGAATGTACCTGGAATATAAGGTGATGAAGCTTGATTATCTACATTTAAGAAATCATCTAATTTATTTGGATTAACTTTTACATCACCAGAGATTCTGAAGTTAAATTGATTAGACTCAAAATCTCTTGATTTCTTTCTTCCATTATAACCAATTGTTAATTTACCATTATAATCATTCTCAGCATTTTTGAACAATTTATAAGATAAAATTGCTTTTCCTGCATATTCTGTTTCATCAATATACTGAAAGTATCTATTATTTGTAGTTGGAGAACCTGTATTAAAAGCATAATTATCTCCATCATTATGGATTAAATTATTCGTAATACGATCTGGCATATCCGAATGAACAAGATTGTAAGAAGCTCCCCAATCAATATCTAATCTATCTGATAATTGGTGTTTTCCTAATAATTGTCCAATTAATAATAAATTTTGTTCTGTTAAAGTTTGACGTGTAAATTCGTATCTATTGTCTTGAGGTAAATATGAATCATACTCATTTACTGAACTTTTTGATCCGTTAACCATTATTCCATTAGCAAAAAGTTGATGTTTAGGATTTATCTTATAATTAACATTCAACATTCCTGTTGTTTTAGTTGAATATTCATATTTCTTAACCTTGAAATAATCAACTTCGATATTATCATTTGTAGTCCCAACAACTCTTTGAAAACCATCTTCATACGTATAGGAGTTACTAAAACTAGCTGTTCCAAAAACATTTAGTTTTCCTTGAGAACCTACATTAAATGATTTTCCTCCTGTCAAACCATAATCTTGATTAACAGGAAAGGCACTTTTATCTGGGCTCCAACGAGAGACAAATTGATAAGATTTGATAGATGTTGGCAAATTATTTCTATTAAATCCGTAATATTTCAAATTATTTGCAACTTTGAAAGTTCTATCAACAGCTCGCATACTAACTCCGCTTCCAAATTCTATATCTAAGTACCCTTTTCCTTCGTATAATTTTGATGAAATATCGACATTAGCACCTCCTATATCCCCATATAAATCAACATTATATACTTTATTTATCCCTACAGATTGAATAATATCAGTACCAAATAAATCTAATGAAACATTTTTGTTCTCAGGCTCATTAGATGGTAGTGGTAAACCATTTAACATTGTACTATTATATCTATCTCCAAGCCCGCGAACAAAAACACCTCCTTTTCCTTCTGATTTAGAGATTCCTGTTACCTGTTGAATTGCACTTTCCGCATTCGATAAACCTTTTCTTGAAAGTTCTTGCGATCCAACATTTTGTACAATTGTAACAGATTTTTTCTGTATATTAAGTAAAGAAGCCTCTCCAGATTTATCTTTTCTACCTGTTACAACAGCAGTTGATAAGTCTATCTTGTTATCTTTAAAATCTTCTGGTTTCAAATACATATTTAATGTATTTGACTCTGATAAGTTTTGAGATATTATTTGATATCCATCAACTTTAATCTCCAATTGATACGTATCATCGGGAACAGAGATTTCGTAATGACCTTTTTCGTCTGTTTTTGCTTGGATATTTAATCCTTCAACCAGAAAAGTTTTTTCAGAAAGTGGTTGATTTGTATTCTGATCAAATAGAGTTCCTTCTAATTTTATATTAGTTTGTGCAAAAAGTGCTGCTGAACCTAATAATAAAAGTAAAGTTAAATTGCGTTTCATTGCGATTGTATAATTCGTGTTTGTTTGATGCCAAAGTTGATGCAATTCAATGAAAAACATTTTTAGAAATTGTAAAGGTTTTGTTAGGGAAATGTTATGAAATTATTGTAACTTTAAATGAATGTTAAGAAATGTTTTTATCGGATTTCTCCTAAAATTTAAGCTTAATTTTACATCAACTAATTATATTTAGTTATTACAAACAATTATGAAGAACATTAAAATTTTATTAGTTGACGACGAACCAGATATTTTAGAATTTATTGGTTACAACTTAAAGAAAGAAGGTTTTGAAGTAGAAACAGCTCAAAACGGAATCGAAGGATTGAAACAAGCCAAAATATTTCGTCCAGATTTGATTCTATTAGATGTAATGATGCCGCAAATGGACGGAATGGAAATGTGTGCTGAATTAAGAAAATTAGATTCTTTCAAGGATACTTTAGTTGTTTTTCTTTCTGCTCGTGCCGAAGATTTTTCTCAATTAGCAGGATATGATGCTGGTGCGAATGATTATATCTTAAAACCGATCAAGCCAAAAGTTTTAGTAAGTAAACTGAATGCTTTATTAAAGCTAAAACAACCTAATGAAACTCCAAAAGACGAATTTATCAAGTTAAATAATTTCGAGATTAACCGCGAAACGTATAAAGTAAATTACCAAGGACAAGACTTTTTATTACCAAGAAAAGAGTTTGAATTAATCGCTTTATTGGCCTCTAATCCTGAACGTGTTTTCAAACGCGAAGAAATTTTAGAAAAAGTTTGGGGGAATGAAGTTGTTGTTGGCGGACGTACAATTGATGTACATATGCGAAAATTACGCGAAAAATTTGGGAACGATCGTTTCGCAACAATTAAAGGAATCGGATACAAAATAAATGACTAAAAGCTTCTAATGGCTTCAACTTTCAAAGTTCAAAACATTTTTCTATTTGCCTTTCTCAGTACATTATTTTTGGCTTTAGGATTTGTTTTGTTCTCTTTTTTATGGTTTGGAAATATTGATTTTATTCTCCAAGAAAAACTATTTTTCATCAGTTTAATGTTTCTTTTATTGATCGGATTATCAATTTTTTATTGGTTTTCCTTAAAAAATCAACGAAGAAAAGATTTCACTGAAATTTCAAAAAATATTCCTCAATTTCAATCCAGTACAATGAATTTCGAGGAACTTTCTCAAAAAATATCAACCATAACAGAAGACCAATCCAAAGAAATTGATGTTTTGAATGAGCGAGAAAATTATAGAAGAGAGTTTTTAGGAAATATATCACACGAATTAAAAACACCACTTTTTTCAGTACAAGGCTATTTATTAACCTTGATTGAAGGAGGTGTTGAAGATGAATCGATTCGAGATAAATATTTAAACAGAATCAATAAATCTGTAGATCGATTGATTTATTTGGTTAAAGATTTGGACATGATTGCCGAACTCGAACGAGGAAGAATTAATATTGAATTTACAGTTTTTAATTTAACTGCACTTGTACAAGATGTAATTGATTTATTAGAAATTAAAGCGGAAAAAAATAACATCAAAATTTCTTTGAATTATCCTATTCATCAGCCAATAAAAGTAGTTGGAGATATTCAGAAAATTCAACAAGTTTTGATTAATTTGATTGTAAATTCAATCAATTATTCTAATCCGAATACTAAGATTGATATTGATTTTGAAGAATATGATGATAAAATTCAAATCTCGATAAAGGATCAAGGTCTTGGAATAAAGCAAGAAGATATTGAACGTATTTTTGAACGTTTTTATAGAATTGATAAATCTAGAAATCGTAATAATGGTGGATCTGGTTTAGGTTTAGCTATTGTAAAACATATTTTAGAAGCACACAAACAGAAAATCTATGTAACAAGTAAAATTGGAAAAGGTTCTATTTTCTCTTTCTATTTACAGAAAGCTTAATATTGTTGTTGTTTCTTCGTAAATTTCAATGTAATATTATGTTTGAAGACTTTTAATGTATCATTCTTAGCTTCTTTCCATAAAAAATAAGGTGGTTTCAAATTAAATACATTTCCTTTTATATTCAAAGAATCTTCAAAAAGTTCTGCATAAAGTATACTATCTTTTTTTAAGAATGTTTTGTCTGTATAATCAATTAAATAATAATCATTTGTAAGATAAATAGGATCTTTAACGCGAAGTGTCGAATCCTTTTCATCAAAATTCCATTTGATATTAATTGGATTAAATCCATCTTCATATCCTACAAAAATGCGTGTTGTATTTACAATATGTCGAACAGAAAAAATTAAGCTAGCAAAGAAAACTAGTATACCGATATAGTATAATACCAATTCTTTTTTCATGGATTTAGTTTAGGTGTTGATTGTTAATGCACAAATATCGTGAATCTAACCCAAATGATACATAAAAAATGTAAATTTGCATAAATTTAATTTTAATATAACTCCCAATAATGCAATATAATCCGAATGAAATCGAACCAAAATGGCAAAAATTTTGGATTGAAAATAAAACGTTCAAAACTGAAAATCAATCAGAAAAACCTAAATTTTACGTATTAGATATGTTTCCTTATCCTTCTGGAGCAGGATTACACGTAGGTCATCCACTTGGATACATTGCTTCTGATATTTATTCTCGTTACAAAAAATTAAAAGGTTTCAACGTTTTACACCCGATGGGTTACGATTCTTTTGGATTACCTGCTGAACAATATGCAATTCAAACAGGGCAACATCCTGCGATTACAACAACTACAAATATCGAAGGAGGTGTTGATAAACAGGGAAATGCAATTGCTGGTTATGAAAACCAAATGAAAAAAATTGGTTTAGGTTACGATTGGGATCGTGAGATTAGAACATCTGAACCTGAATATTATAAATGGACGCAATGGATTTTTAATCAATTATTCGATTCATATTATGATAATTCAACAGATAAAGCTGAATCAATTTCAAAATTAATCGAAACCTTCAAAACAGAAGGTAATGCAAATGTGAATGCTGTTTCTGACGATGATATCGAGATTTTTTCAGCTGAACAATGGAATGCATATTCTGAAAAAGAACAACAAGCAATCTTATTAAAATATCGTTTAACTTTCCTAGCTGAGGCTGAGGTAAACTGGTGCCCAGATTTAGGAACTGTTTTAGCAAATGACGAAGTTATCAACGGATTATCTGAGCGTGGAGGATTTCCTGTTGTGCGAAAAAAAATGACACAATGGATGATGCGTATCACAGCTTATGCAGATCGTTTGTTAACAGGTTTAGATAAATTAGATTGGCCAGATCCAATCAAAGAATCACAGAAAAACTGGATTGGAAAATCGCAAGGTGCTTCGATCTTCTTTGGTATTGACGGACATAATGATAAAATCGAAGTTTTTACAACTCGCCCTGATACTGTTTTTGGAGTTTCTTATGTTACTTTAGCTCCAGAACATCCTTTGGTTGCTCAAATTACAACAGCTGAACACAAAGCGAAAGTTGATGCTTATGTAGATTATACATCAAAACGTTCGGAACGTGATCGTTTGGCTGATGCAAAAAATATTACAGGAGAATTTACTGGTGCTTATGCAATTCATCCATTTACAGGAAAACAAGTTCCGATTTGGATTGGTGACTATGTGTTAGCATCTTATGGAACTGGAGCTGTAATGGCTGTGCCTTCTGGCGATGAACGTGATTTTGCTTTTGCAAAGCATTTTAATATACCAATTATTAATATTTTCAAAGATCAAGATATTTCTGAAGCTCCTTATACAGAAAAAGGCGGATTCGAATTACAAGATTCTGATTTTTTAAATGGTTTAGATTATAAACAAGCTGTTGCAAAAGCAATTGAAGCTTTAGAAGAAAAAGGCTTTGGACAAGGAAAAACGAACTTCCGTTTACGCGAAGCTGTTTTCTCTCGTCAACGTTATTGGGGAGAACCTGTTCCGGTTTATTTCAAAGACGAAATGCCTTATACAATTCCAACAGCGGCTTTACCAATTATTTTACCAGAAGTTGACGAATATTTACCAACAAAAGATGGTGAACCACCATTAGGTCGCGCTACTAAATGGGCTTTTGATACAACAACAAATGAAGTTGTAGACAATAGCTTAATCAACAATGAAACAATTTTCCCAATCGAATTGAATACAATGCCAGGTTGGGCAGGATCTTCTTGGTATTGGTTACGTTATATGGATGCAAAAAATGACAACAAATTTGTATCAAAAGAAGCGGTTGATTATTGGCAAAATGTAGATTTGTACATGGGAGGATCTGAGCACGCGACTGGTCACTTACTATATTCTCGTTTTTGGCAAAAATTCTTGTTTGATAAAGGATTAGTTCCTACAGATGAATACGCAAAAAAATTGATTAACCAAGGAATGATCTTGGGAATGAGTGCATTTGCATATCGTATTAACGGTACAAATACATTTGTTTCTAAAGGTTTAAAAGATCAATATGAAACAACTCCAATCCATATCGATGTTAACATGTTGAAAGATGGAGGAGACGAATTAGACATAGAAAAATTCAAAGCTTGGCGAGAAGATTATGCTACAGCAGAATTTATTTTAGAAGATGGTAAATACATCACTGGAAGAGAAGTTGAAAAAATGTCAAAATCAAAATTCAATGTATTAAATCCTGATGATATTTGTAATCAATATGGAGCAGATTCTTTGCGTTTATACGAAATGTTTTTAGGTCCAGTAGAACAATCTAAACCATGGAATACACAAGGTCTATCTGGCGTTTATTCATTCTTGAAAAAATTCTGGCGTTTATATCATTCAGGAGCAGAAGAAACTTTCTTCGTTTCGGAAGAAGAACCAACAAAAGAAGAAATGAAAATCTTACATCAAACAATTAAAAAGGTTGATGAAGATGTAAACAATTTCTCTTTCAATACATCGGTTTCTACTTTTATGATTGCAGCAAACGAATTAGGAAAATTAAAAACAACTAAACGTGCAATTTTAGAGCCTTTGGCAATTATTATTTCGCCTTATGCTCCGCATATTGCAGAAGAATTATGGTCAAAATTAGGACATGATACTTCTATTGCTCATACAGATTTCCCAGTTTTCGAAGAAAAATGGTTGGTTGCAGATACAAAAGAATATCCTGTTTCATTCAATGGTAAAATGAAATTCTTGTTAGAATTACCTTTATCATTATCGAAAGATGAAATTCAAGAAATTGTAATGAAAGATGAACGAACAATCAAACAATTGGGCGATCGTACACCGAAAAATATCATTATTGTTCCTGGAAAAATCATCAATATTGTAGGATAAATAATTTTAGAGACTAAAATAAAAGCCTCGCTTTTGCGAGGCTTAATAATAAAACATCAAGAAATGTTTTAGAAATAAATTCAAAAGGAACAAAGCTTAATAAACTTTGTTCCTTTTTTATATTACATTAAGTAATTAATATCTAGTTTTTAAAACAATTTTACCCAAATCATTAATTTCTTCTTGACTTGTAAAAATTGCTTTTCCTTTCTTCGAAATTACATCCCAAGCAATAACACTTGTTATATCGTCTACAACTCCGTTTTCTGTTGCATCGTCTACCAATTCAAAAGTACGATCGTCTATCATACGAACAGGCTGTTGAAAATCTTGATTTACAATTAATAAATCTCCTCTTCCATCAAGAGCTGCTTGATAAATCTCTTGCAAATCTGTGAGAACTTGTCCTTTTCCTACAGCTTCATGCATTTCTTCAATATATTTCGCACGATTTTCATGTTGACGATTTTTCATAAAATCCCAAGCCAATTCCATGAATTCATTCTTTTGTGTTGGTGAATTGAAATCTGTAGATACATTTCCAATATACATCGATGGAATATCTGCTACCGAAAGTAATGTATTATAATTCACTTCAACCGCAACTACCAAACATGGCAAAGCTTGTTCAGGATTCGCTTTTTGTACAGCTTTATCTACTTGATTATAGAATTCTTTCAATTTGTTAGATTCTTTATCTGTATTAGAAAACAAGTGAGATAAATTATAATTAGATTCTGTATAAGGGAAATCATCATTCACAATTTCGTTTACAATAGAATCATTTAATGCTTCGTATAAATGAACTCCTTTTTGAGTAAGATATAAAACTAAGTATTCTTCATTACGATTCATTTCTTTGATAAGCGGACGAATCGCAAAAGAATCATCAACCCAAACACCTTCCAAATCTACTGGCCAAGTTGTACGAATAAATTCAAATGTATCTTTAGATAAATAAATATTTAAACTTTCTAAATTCTTATGAATTTCCAATTCTTCTGGCAATTGATTTAATCGTTCTAAAATATCTGCAACATCTCGTTTGTCGTATTCTTTCAGAATTCTTTCTTCAGCCTCTTTTACTAAATTTTTTAGTTTTATTGGATCTTTTTGATTATCTGGTTGAGTTCGGTGTGTGTTAAATGAAATTGTAATAGAAGGTGATTCTTTTTCACTTGCTAATTTTAATAATTGATCTTTAATACTCATAGATGAATAAAATTTAAAGTTGATAATAATTAAAGTTAAGGCTAAAAAAGACATAAAATATTATTAATTAATAAATTAACTTTTTTTTATAGAAATTAGAATAATTTTGATAAAATTTAATTTTTTAGAAGTTATACATTTGAATAAAGAATATTACCAATCAAAACATATCAAGAAATGAAATATTTACCAACACTCGAAACGGAGCGTTTGATAATCCGTCCAATTACGATGGATGATTTACAAGATTTTTATGAAATGGACTCTCAACCAGAAGTCCATACATTTTTAAGAGGTCAGCCTATCAATACAATCGAAGATACAAAAGAAATTATTGATGCATTACTGATCCAATACAAAGAACTTGGACATGGACGTTTGGCTGTTGTGGAGAAAGAATCAGGAAAAATGATTGGTTGGACAGGTTTTAAATACATGACCGAAAAAGAAGCAATGAATAATCAGTTTGACTTTCTTGATTTTGGATATCGTTACCGAAAAGAAACTTGGGGAAAAGGATATGCAACCGAAGCTGCAAAAGCTTGCATGGATTTTTACCTTGAAAACATGACTGATATTAAACTAAACGCGATCACTCATCTTGACAACAAAGCATCAAGAAATGTTTTAGAAAAAGTAGGTTTCGAAGTCACAGAAACTTTTCATCTTGATATGTGGGATTTGGATTGTTTTTGGTACGAATTAAAAAATAAATGATTACCAATTCATGAATAAATTTATCATTACACTAAACATCATTTTGATATCGAGTTTTTGTTTTGCACAAAAAATTTCGACAAATGATTATGAAGTTAAAACAACTTTAGCAGATTTTAATCTGAAAGGAAAAGTTGAAAAAATTACTTCGACAGCAACAGATTCAAAAGGAAATTCGACGAACTTACCTTTTTTAGAAAATGAATTTTACAACCAAATCTTATTAGAATTTAATCAAAAAGGATTGTTAACAAAGCGAACAAATTATTTGGATTATCAAGGGAAATTAGCTGTTTATAACTATGTTAATTACGATTACAATAACTCAAATTTTATTGATAAACAGACGAATACAGTTATTAATAATGGTGAAGATCCAAAACGAATTGCTTCGGAAAAAAGTTTTGTTTACGACAATAAAAATCGGTTGATAAACTTGACAGAAAAGATAGAAGGAAAATCGTCAAAATCGAGTTATGAAACAATTTTTAATTATTCGAATAAGTTAGATAAAATTACGACAAAAGTAGAAGGTTCTAAGATTAGCGAAAACAATTTGACTTACAATAAAAATGGCTTATTGGTTTTGGACGAAAAGTCTTCTTTTGATGGAAAAAAAGGTAGAAAATCTTATTATATTTATGATAAAGAAATGCCTGTTTTTCATGAAGAAATTGTAGGAAATTCGAGCAAAATAATGTTTTTTGAGAATGGAAATATTTCAAAATTACAATCATTTGATGCGAACAAAACATTGATTTTTCAAGCAGATTTTAATTCAAAAAATGAAATTGTCAACTTCAAAAAACAATCTTTCCGAAATGGACAAACTGTTTTAACTTCTTATCAAGTTTCGTACGAATATGATTCGAAAAATAACTGGATAAAAGCTTCTATTTCAACAAATGGAGAATTGAAATATATTGTAAAACGAGAGATAAAATATTATTAAATAACAAAAGGTTGAGCAATGCTCAACCTTTTTCACAAATAAATAACACGAACTACTTTTGTCACAAAGTAGGATGTTAAGTTTAAATCGCTTTTGGCGTATATATTTTTCTTAATTCTTTTGTTGCAGCAACCATTTCGATCAAAGCTTTTTCGGTTTCTTCCCAATGACGAGTTTTAAGCCCACAATCCGGATTTACCCATAATTGATCTGCAGGAATAACTTTTGCAGCCTTTTCTATTAAATCTACCATTTCTTCTTTCGAAGGAACACGAGGCGAGTGAATATCATAAACTCCTGGTCCGATATCATTTGGATAATTAAAATCTGAAAAAGCATTTAATAATTCCATTTGGCTTCTCGAACATTCAATTGTAATCACATCTGCATCTAAATCAGCAATATTTTGAATAATATCATTGAATTCAGAATAGCACATATGTGTATGAATTTGAGTAGAATCTTCTACATCACTTGAAGCTAATTTGAACGAATCTACTGCCCATTTCAAATAATTTTGCCATTCATCTTTTCTCAATGGCAAACCTTCTCGAATTGCAGGCTCATCAATCTGAATAATTTTAATTCCAGCTTTTTCTAAATCCGAAACTTCGTCTCGAATTGCCAATGCAATTTGTTTACATGTTGTTGATCTTGGTTGATCGTCTCGAACAAAAGACCATTGCAAAATTGTAACTGGACCTGTTAACATTCCTTTTACCTTTTGTGCTGTAATAGATTGTGCATATTCTGACCAATAAACCGTCATAGGAACTGGGCGATAAACATCTCCAAAGATAATTGGAGGTTTTACACAACGCGTACCATAACTCTGAACCCAACCATTTTTAGAGAAAACAAATCCTGCTAATTTTTCGCCGAAATATTCCACCATATCATTGCGTTCGTATTCTCCATGCACCAAAACATCAATACCAATTTCTTCTTGCCATTCTATCGTACGTTTCGTTTCTTGTTTCAATAAATTATCATATTCTTCAGCAGATAATTCACCTTTTTTATACTTCGCGCGCCAACTTCTTACTTCTTGTGTTTGTGGAAAAGATCCGATTGTTGTTGTTGGAAAAGGAGGAAGATTCAATACATTTTGTTGAACTACTTTTCGTATTCCAAAATTATTTGTTCTATTATAATCTTCTTCTTTTATAGCATTTACTCGCTCTTTAACTTGAGTTTGATGAATTAATTGAGAATTTTTTCGGTTATTAATCGAAAACTGATTCGCTTCATATTGTTTAACTAACTTTTCATCATTTGGATTTGAAAAATATTTTTTAAGAAAAGCAACTTCTTCTAATTTTTGTTTCGCAAATGCAAACCAATCTTTTATAGTTGTTGGAAGATTTTTCTCATTTGTTTCTAAATCTAAATCGCAAGGCGAATGTAATAATGAACACGAAGAAGAAATAATAACACGATTTTCTCCAATTTTATTCACAACTTTTTCAATTATTGAAAGAGATTTCTGAAAATCATTTTTCCAAATATTTCGGCCATCTACTAAACCTAAAGAAAGTTTTAATTGATTTGGAATATTATTTAATACTTCATCAATTTGATTTTCGTCTCGAACCAAATCAAGATGTAAAATATCAATTGGCAAATTAACAGCCAAGTTTGTATTATCCTTCAATCCATCAAAATAAGTAGCAAGCTGAATCGTTAGTTGCGGAAATTCTTTTCTAATTTTTTTATAAACTTCTTGATAAGCTATTTTAGATTTTTCATCTAAATCTAAAGCTAGAAAAGGCTCATCGAACTGAATTGTATTGGCTCCATGATTGATTAAATCTCGAATAATCTCAAAATAAACTGGTAATAAATTTTGAATTAAATCAATTCGATCAAATCCTTCTTCTTTTTCTTTTCCTAATAATAAATAAGTAATTGGCCCTATTAAAACTGTTTTCGGATTAAAACCTTCTTTTTTGGCAGCAATAAATTCATTTACAATTGAATTTGAGAAATATTTAAACTCTTGATTTTTTACAAATTCTGGAACGATGTAATGATAGTTTGTATCAAACCATTTTGTCATCTCCATCGCTGTGATATCTAAATCATCTTTTTGATAGCCTCTTGCCATCGCAAAATATAAGTCAAGTTCTGTATTCTTTTTATTTAACGCAACCGTATTGAAACGTGCAGGAATTGCACCAACTGATAACGTAAAATCTAAAATTTGATCATAAAAAGAAAAGTCATTACAAGGAATTAAATCAATTCCAGCAGCTTGTTGCAATGCCCAATTTTGTTTTGTAATTGTACGGCTTGCATCTAATAATGCTTGTAATTCAATTTTACCTGCCCAATAATTTTCGCAGGCTTTTTTTAGTTCTCGATTAGCTCCAATTCTTGGATAACCTAAAATTTGTGTTTGCATTTTGATTGTTTTTTTAAGGTTCAAAAACACAAACGCGAGTTGATAAAATAGTAAACCTATTTTGACAGACTGACTTCAAATCGCGAAAGTATCATCTTTTGTTTCTATTGGTAATCTGACTTATAATTTGCATTACTTACAGTTGCGCGACAGTTCGTGATTCTCACACGATTCCCCAATAACTTGTTGTTTATTTCTTTACAAATGTAATAAGACAAAATAAACAATTGTAAAACTTAAAAAAATAAGATAATACAACTTATAATGATTAATTTCACAAAACAAAACACTAAAACAACGATTATATATCGTATTAAAAAGAATATTATTTGGATGGAAACATTGGACCAAACTGATTTAGAATTATTAAGAATTCTACAAAATGACTCGAAATTAACTGTAAAAGCAATTGCAGCTTTAGTTAATTTATCTCCTTCTCCTGTTTTTGAACGTATAAAAAGACTAGAACAACAAGGTTATATCAAAAATTATAGAGCTGTATTGGATGCTGAAAAGCTAAACAAAGGATTTATGGTTTTTTGTAGTATAAAATTAAAACAACATGATCGGACAATTGGAAATAAACTTGTGGAAGATATTTTATTGATTGATGAAGTGGTGGAATGTTATAATATTTCGGGAGAATATGATTTTATTTTAAAAGTTCAAGTCTTGGATATGAAACAATATCAAGATTTTGTTTTCAATAAATTAGGTGCTTTAGAAAGTATTGGAAGTACACATAGTTCTTTTGTTATGGCTGAGATAAAAAATACGTACGGAATAAATATTTAGCTAAAAAACAAAAGGTTGAGCAATGCTCAACCTTTTTTCACAAATAAATAACAAACTACTTTTTGATTACTTTGAAAGTAGAGTTGTTAACTTTTATAATGTAAACACCTTTTGGTAAAGAAGAAACATCTAGTTGATTTTTCCCTTTTTGAAGTGTTTTCTCTGTCATTTTAGTTCCTGTAATAGCAAAAATTTCAGCTTTTGTCGATTCAATTGTTTCGATAAACAATATGTTATTAACAGGATTTGGATAAACATTAATTGATGATTTATTCAATTCTGTTGTACCTAAAACTCCTGTAGAAATTGTAATGTTTTGAGCGACTACTTTTCCATTCGAATTGAAAGAGATTTTAATTTTAGCAGTTCCATTTTTTAATGGATTAATAACTAATTCATCTTTTTCATTAATCGAAATTTCTGCTACATCATCATTTTCGATAATTTCTAAATCTTTAACAATTGCCGCTGATAAATTATCTGAATCTGAAACTTTATCTTTCAAATCAATTGTTGTTGCTGTGTTAATTTGATAAGTTGTTTCTAAATCATTAATAATTGGTGCTACATTATCTGGAAAAATAGGCAATGATGGAAACCAATAATAATCTTGTAATTTAATTGTCTGAACTAATATTCCTTGATTATCAAATTTATGAATCCAGTTTTGTTGGTAATTTGTTGCTGTAGTTGTTACAATTAATTCATCTGTAACAGGATCTACACGTAAACCTGCACCATAAAACATTTGTTTTGGAGATGTTTCTTGCCCTGGTATTGTTGCAAAATCTTCATTGAATGTTTCATTTTTGGTATCAAACTTAATAATTTTAGTACCTGCTTTGAAATAAATTACATTTTCTTTAGTAGAAGCACAAAAACTACCAGCATTCCATGCTCCCCAAGATCCAGAAATTGTTTTTGTAGGAATTGCAATTTCCGTTGTTTCTAAAGTAAATGGATCAATTTTTACAATTTCTTTTCCTAAAGCTCCCCAAACATATCCATCTTTTGTTTGAGTTACAGAAGAATAAGCTCCTTTAATCGTTGTTTTTACAGTATGTGTTTTAGGATCAATAACTAAAATTCCTCCACTTTGAGAAACAGCAAAAACATATTTAGATGTACGGATTATATTTCCAATTTGCCCTTTTGTTCCTTCGATTATTGAACCTACTTTCATATTTTTAATATCAAACAAATAAAGTCCATTTGAAGCTCCTATATATCCTGTTTTAGCATCAACACCAACAAAAGAGCGTCCATCTCCACCAATTGTTTCAAAAACTGCTTTTTTCTGTAATGTTTTTGCATCTGCAACAACTAAGCGATTTTTTTGTTTTGACATAATATAGAAATTATCTCCATAAATAACTCCATATTGAGACGTTACCCCAAATTCTTCTCCAGGATTAACGGTCTTATAAACATTATAATCAACAGATTGATCTTCATTAACAAAATTTATTGATCCATTTGCATGGCCATACCAATCTTCGTTTAAGATAAAAACACCGTTTGTATATTCTTTAGTTTGTGCAAAACTAGTTTGAATTACTACTAATGAAAAAATCGAAAGTAAAAGTTTCTTCATTTATTATTTCTATGTATTGTTTTTATTAATCCGAAACCATCAGTTGTTTAATGATGGTTTCGGATTGAATATTAGATTTATTATTTTATTTTTTCTACTTTTAGTTTATCCATTGTAAAGTAAAGTGCTGTATTTGCGCCCCAATCTCCTACATCAGTTGTTTCTAAAAAGAACATCAAATATTTAACTTCTCCAAGAGAAGAAAGATCGACATCTTGCCAATTTGTTGAAATATTATTTACTCCATTTCTAAAATCAACAAAATAATGCGTTACAGGTTTTTCTGTTGTCAATTGTTTGTCTGCAGAAACACCATAGATATGAATTGCAAAATAATCTCCTTTTTCAAATTTTCTTGCATAAGCATCTCCATTCAAAATCCCATAATATGACCAAGGGCTAATTGCTAATTTTACAGTCTTCGCTTTATAGTGATTAATCGTATCAGTTATCTCAACTACACTAGAAAATCTGTCTATTTGTACTTTTTGACCATATTTTAGTACTTTTTCTGATGGTTTCTGATCTGCATAAGAAACTAAAAAAGGTGTTCCAACTCCATCTGCACCTCCTTTTGCCATTGTTCCCCACTGATTATCTACCCAACCTCCTTCTTTATTAATTTGATCAGAATTATCAGTACTATTTGAAACTGTGAAACCTGTCCATGTAAAATATTCTGGCCATGCTGTATGTTTAAATTTGAATATACCAGAAGTTAATTCTGCATCTTCTTCAAATGTTCCTTTCCATATTTTACCTCCAGATGTTGATACTCCTTCAGAAAGATTAAATTTAGAAAGATCTAATGTTTCATAGTTTTTTAGCCCTATTATTTCGGAACTATAATTATCATCATCAGTACATGATGCTAAAAATGCAATAGACGAAGCTGCTATTAATAAATTAAAAAATAGTTTTTTTGTAAATTTAAAATTCATTTTATTTAAGTTTTATATTATAAATGTAAATCATATGCACCAGCAACTTCTGTTGAAATTTCGCCCAACCAACCTGCTTCTTGATTAGTTGCTGTATAAACCTTTATAAAGTCTATTCCTAATAATTTAACTGGTTTTCCATTTTTGTCAACAGCCCAGTCAATATCAATGTTTGAATCTTCGGAATTGTTAGCAGCATTATCTGCATAACCATAAGCTAATTGTTTACCTGTCCAAATTCCATTTTTTTCTGTATAATTATTTGCTAAAAGTGTTCCTGATAATTTTAACTGATCAGATCCAAACCACAATGGATAATAAGGTTGTTTATTAAAACCATTTTTAACTTTATAACCAGAATTTCCTTGATTATCTTCCCATTTTATATATTCTGATATAGCTTTAGGTTCTTCTACAGTAGGTTTATTATATGTAATTATATAATTCTTTATTGTTGTTGGATTATTATATTCACTTCCAGCAATCTCGTACCATTCATCATCATCTGGTTTTCCGTTTTTATTCTTATCATAAGCAACCATAATAATTCCTGGTTCTGACGATCCTGCAAAACCATTTCCTAGAATTTTAAAATCTCGTTTATCTTTTTGATTCAAAATTGTGTGATCAAAACCAAATACAACATAACCTCCGTAACCTCCTAAACTAATCAATCCTGTTTCTTTACCAATTAATTGATCACCAGCTTTGGCATTCATATTAGCTTGAGTATCTCCAGCTTGATATATTGGTAATTCATTTATAAATTGACCTACTGCCGGTAGATAATCAAATACTTTAGAAATGTATTTATTATAAGTTACTGTTTCTTGCGTAACATTAACCTTAGTTCTTAAAGTTTTTGATGTTGAACCAGATTTTATTTCTAATGTTAAATCGTAAGTTCCTGGTTTATCTGAAACAAAACCTAACATTTTTTCATTACCAATAATTTCATTTTCTAACTTCCATACATATGTTGTATTTTCGATATCGGAATTAGATGGTTCTATAGGTATAATTTTTAATCGTTGTACATTATAAGATTCTTGTAAATGAGCATTATCAGGCTCAACCTTAATAATAATTTCATCATCGCTACAGCTTTGAAAGAAAGCAAAACTTAGTGCAGCTAATAAGATTTTAGAATATTTCATTTTAAAAGTATATTTTATTTATAAACAAAAGCAAAATGAGCAGGAATATTTCCAGCAGCAGTTTTCCATTTAAACACACCATTTTTATCAAAACAATAGATGAACCCCATTGAAACATAATTTCCGACATCAGTTAAAAAAATATCTTCTGTTTGAGAGTTTACAGCAATTCCGTAAGGTGTTTCGATGTTTTCTACCATAGGATCGTTAACCAATGTCTTATTGATAACTTGTTCTGTTTTAGTATCAATTACTCCATACGTTTTAGTGTATTCGAAAGTTGTGTAGCTAAATTCATTTGAATAATAATATAGTTTATTATTAACAATTGTAAAATTGGAAACCGGGATATCAAATGTTTTTTTGATTTTATATGTTTTACTATCTAACACAAATAAATTTGAGGGAACATCATAATAATCTCCACGAGAAGTGATATACAAATCGCCATCCTCATCTTTTTTTAATCGGTGAAGATTAATTTCGACATCAATTTTTTGGGTTTCTTTAAATGTTGATAAATCAATCACAGAAACCGTTTTATCGTAATCAGGAAATCTATAGCCACCTGAGTTTGCTACATATAGATTATTGCCTACAATTTCCAATTCTTCTGGTTGATATCCTACCGTTACTTCACGTGTAACAGACAAATTAATTGTATCGATTTCAACAACTTTTCCTAAAGGGGCTTTCGGATCTAATTTCACAGGTCCTGCATAAGATGATGCATAAGCTTTTCCATTAGCAAATGTGATGTAACGGCCATTTTCTAAAGGAATAGTCCCTAAATGCTTTGCTGTCTTAACATCCATTACTTCAATGAAATTAGATACATTAATAACAGCATACAATTTATTACCATAAATTTTAATATCATTCCCAACATCTCCCAATTCCTTAACCATTGTTGGATTAACAGTTGCATAAATATTTCGATTATAAACTCCTGTTGGAAAATCCATATAATCTATAGTTGCCATATTGCTTCCCATATTTCCTTCATTGAGAAGGTAAAATCCTACAACATCTGTTTTTTCAGGGTTGGTTACATTCTCTTCCTCTTTATCAATCAAATAATTATCTTGATCACAAGCATAAAAGGTAATCGTCATTAAGAAAAAGACGAATAATTGTTTGAAATTTCTCATAATTTAGCGCTTAGTATTAGTTTGAATTGTCTTCCTGGCATTGGATAATTTAATACCACATCATATTGTTGATTCAAAATATTATTCAATTCAAAAGAAACTTTGAATAAATTTTGATTTAATCTAAATTCTTTATGTATTCCTAAATCATTTGTAAACCATGGATTAAGACGATTTATTTTTATATTATCTTGATGGACATTGTAACGTTCTCCAACGTAAATGAAACTGTAATTAAAATTCCACGTTTTATATGAAGTTCCTAAAACAAAAGATCCACTATGTTTTGGTGTATATGGAATTTGATTTTTGTAATATGTCTTTTTAGGATTCGAATAATCTAATGCTTTCAAATAACCATAGTTAAGCGTTGATAAAATTTCAAATTCACCTAACTGAAATATTGATTTAATCTTAACATCTAAGCCTTTTATTCTAACTTCATCTAAATTGAGCATAGTAAAACGAAATAAACTTCCAGATGGAGCAGCTACAATTTTATCTGTTACCTCGTTATAAAAACCATCTGCTTGAATCGTTATATTCTTAAAAATATTCGGCATTGATTTAGAGTAAGTGAATCCAATATTATATTGCGTAGAATATTCTGGTCGAAGATTAGAATAACCAATATTTGTATAATACAAATCATTAAACGTTGGCATCCTAAAAATGCGTTTGTAAAATGCTCTGATATTAAAATCGTAAGATTTGAAAGGCTGATAATTCGCAATCACAGTCGGAGTCCATACGTTTTTGTCAGGAGCACTAGTATTCATCCTTACTGATTCTTTAACAAAAGATCCTAACAAACTTCCTTGCAAACTTAATCTCCCTAAACGATACGTAGTTGCAAACGCTATAAGATTTGTATGACGAGTAGGAAAAGAAAAATTTTTAAGATCTGCCCCCATATTATTAAACTGATAATCTGTTGCAACATTCACATCCCAATTATCTGTAATCGAATAAAGATTAGCCCAAGAAATATAAAATTCACGTTGAGTATATTTATTTTCTGTTTTAACAGTCGAAACTGTATCTGTATAGTGAGTGAAATCGTATGCAAATTTTGCATTAATTTTTGATTGAAAATTTCTGAATCGTTTCTCATATTTTCCTTGCACAAAATAATTTCTATCAACTAATGTCTGACCACGACCATCAAAACGCCCACGGACAATTGCAGCAGGAATACCTCTATCAGAATCATACAAATATCCCTTTAAGTTCCAATTTGCTTGATCACCTTTTCCTATCAATCCTATTTCCAAACGTTTTCCATCAACTTGACCATCTCTACGCTTCAAAATAGTGTCATAAGCTGTCGATCCATCTAATTTTTTTCGTTGATAACGAAACTTATAAATACCATTAGTTTTGACATATTCCGTACTCAAAACAGCAGATAAACGATCTGTAATCTTTTGTTCAATACGAAGTGAAGGATTGATTAATTGAATTGAACCTAATTTATAACGAAGTGTAATATTTGTTTTTTTATTCCCTAAGAAAACAGGTTTCTTAGTTTGAAGATAAATTGCAGAAGCAGAAGCATAATCTTTGGCTGATTGAAAAATATTACTTTTTTGTCCATTATATAATGATATAACTTCCATATCATCTAAAGAAAATTTACCTAAATCGACAATTCCATTCTGTGCATTCCCTAATTGGATTCCGTCATAAAAAACAGCAACATGTTGAGAACCCATTCCTCGAACATCGATTGTTTTAAGTCCCCCAACTCCACCATAATCTTTAATTTGAACACCTGCAAAAAAACGAACAGCATCAGCAACAGAATGGCTATTTAAAGCCTCTAGCTGTTTTCCTTTTAATTCCTGAACAGGAACAACAGCTTTTTCATTATTTTTTAAAATATTAACTTGCTGAAGCTCTAAAATACTATCATGAATAATTTGTGCACTAGCATAACTGCATGAAAGTAAAATCAAGCTGCAACAAATAATTATGGTTTGAAAATATCTCATTTAGCAATAATCAATTGTTGCTAACGAGAGTGTTTGAAGAATTGAAAAAGATAACCTAATTCAAAATTTGATCTTCACGCTTTAATCCTCGAAAGCATTCAAAAATATATCATTTTGGTAGGTCTTCTGACTTACTTTTCATTAGAAATCCTTCCCATTAAAAACAGTGGATATTATTTTCTAAATGATAACAAAGCTTACAGCAGCGGGTCTGTTCAGGATTTACACCTGATTCCCTGTTACCGAACGTTTAAGTTCGCACCAAATGTTAATCAAATGTAAAATTATTATTTAGAATAAACAATTAAATATCTATCAATGAAATAAAACAAAAAAAACTAACTCACTCTTTTACTTAATTTTAATAGACTAATTATATAGATGATTTCTAGTATATGATTCAATATAATAATATTTTCACTAATAAAATGCATCTAATTAAAACTCTTAAAGAATCATAGTGTAATCAAGAATTTTATTCTAAAATAAAGAATAGTGTATATAAAAATGTTATAAGAAGTATTTTATAAAAAA
>NZ_CBCPHV010000014.1:0-55820 GCF_965118635.1 Empedobacter brevis
AGAGCATAAAGGAAAGCTATTGGTAATTCACGAACCGTTTCAAGGAAATTTAATTTATAAGTTTCCCGGAGGAGGATTGGAATTTGGTGAAGGAACAAAAGATTGTATTAAAAGAGAAATGATCGAAGAATTGAACTTGAAAGTAGAAGTTCATGAACATTTTTATACCCAAGATTTTTTTGTATTGAATGCTTTTGATCCTACTGAACAGGTTTTATTGATTTATTATAAAGCTTCGATTACAGCTAAAGAATTAGCTAAATTGAAAGTGTTAGATGCGGATATTAATGAATTACTATGGTTATCGAAAGAAGAATTGGATGCTGATAAATTTACTTTAGATGCGGACAAGGTTGTAGTAGATATGTATAAAGAAGAAAACTTCGAATCTTAAGATTCGAAGTTTATTATTTTTTGATCATCAAAATACTGTATAATTGCGTATTTCATCAATAATGTTTGCTCGTTTGTTTTAAGTGGTGGTAAATCTTCCAGTAACTCAAAATGTGGCCAACCATCAGGATCTAAACCATCGAAACGGTAAAAACCAAAAGGTTCTAATACACGACAAACTGCAATGTGCAACAAATTTAGTTTATCATCTTTTTTGAATCGTTTTTTTCCTTGTCCTAATTCTTGAACACCAATTAAAAAAAGAATTGTATCTAAATCTGGTCTTTCACCATCTGTAAAATTTTCTTTGAAGAATTCTTCAATCAGCTTCCACTTATTTGTGTTTGATGATGATTCTTCTGTAAATTTTGATATATCCATTTAGAATTTACGTCCTTTATGACGCATATGTGGGTTTTGTAATTGCGAATTACTTACGTTGAAACGTTTCATTTGCTCACTCATCATTTTTATTTGATCAGTAAACATTCCTTTCGAATCGTTTTTCTTCGCTTCTTTTATATAACCTTCAGCTTCTTTCTTTTTACCTTTAGACATTGCAGCTCCAGCCAAAGATAAATTAGCCATAGCTCTATCATGATCAAAAGATAAACCGTAGTTCAAGGCTTCTCTCATATATTTTTCTGAAACCGAAACATTGTCTTGCGCTTCAGTAATTCCCATCATGTAGTGGTAATATCCCATTTGTTTAGGAATTAATTCTGATGATGGATTTTTAATTTTTTGTAACCATTTTTTCGCTTTTGCCATATCCTCTTTACGTAAAAACCAGAAAGCTAACAATATGTTTTCATTTCTGAAATAAAATATAATAGGGAATACAGCGATTAATAACGAAACAAATCCCCAACCGTATTCGCGAATACTAAACAAAAAGATTGCTAAAGAAATTAATACAGCGGATATTACTAATTTAATGTATTTGTTCATCGATTATAAATATGATTTAATATTATCTGCAATCTCGATCATTTTTTCGGCAGATAATTGAAGTTTTGGATTTGAGAAATTGATATCTTGCGTTGTATTTAGAGGAACCAAATGCACATGTACATGTGGTACCTCTAAACCAACAACAGCTATACCAACTCGTAAACAAGGTATTGCTTTTTCTATAGCTTGCGCAATTTCATAAGAAAAGTCCATTAAACCTAAATAGGTTTCTTTGTCTAAATCGAAGATTTTATCAACCTCTTTTTTCGGGATAACCAATACATGACCTTCTACCAAAGGAAAAGCGTCCAAAATAGCGATATAGTGATCGTTTTCGGTAATTTTGTATGATGGTATTTCTCCGTTTATAATTTTAGTGAAAATGCTTGCCATATGTTTTTTAATTTTTGAAATCTTAGTCCAAAGATATTTCTAAAATTTCAAAATTTAAAGTCATTCCGTTAGGTAATGTAATTTCTGCAACATCTCCTAGTGATTTTCCTAATAATCCTTTTGCGATTGGCGTATTTACAGAGATGCGCATTTTAGCTAAATCTGCTTCAGATTCTGGTACAAGTGTATAGATTAATTCTTGTCCGTTAGCCGTATTTTTTATTTTAACTTTTGATAATATAGATACTTTTGAATGATCTAATTTAGATTCATCAATCACTCTAGCGTATGCAACTACTTCTTTCAATTTAGCAATTTGCATTTCTAACATTCCTTGAGCCTCTTTTGCAGCATCGTATTCTGCATTTTCAGATAAATCTCCTTTATCACGCGCATCAGCAATTTGTTGCGAAATTTTTGGACGCTCAAAAGTTTCCAACTGATGAAGCTCTTCACGCAACTTTTCTAATCCTTCTTTCGTTACATATTGTATATTTGCCATAGCAATAATGTTTAATTAATTTTTTATTAAATAGGTCTTATAAACTAAATAATCCTACACATATCACTAATATGCGCAGGACTATTTACTTATTGTATTACAAAGATAGTAAAAAAAATACAGCAAATTAAAAATGAAACAATTTATTAAAACGATTCTAAATAAGCTTATTCTGGTTTGTGTTTTCGCAAGTCTATTTCAGGCCTGTAGTTCTGATGATGGTACAGTAAGTTGTGTACCTAATACTACTGTTAGAGCATCTATTAATCCTAATTTAATAGAATTCGCTGATCTTAATTCAAGAAATTGGGTTTATTTAAATGGACCATTAACTGGTACGAGAGGACTAATAGTAGTAAAAACTGCTTCTGGTTATAAAGCTTTTGATCGTAATGCACCACATATTTGTCCAGGTGATAAAACAACATTAGTAGTTAAAAACGATTGGATAATAGAGTGTGAAGCTGATGGAGCTAAATGGATGTTAACAGGAAGTCCTATAGAAGGGACGAAGGCTGATAGGCCTATGAAAGATTACCGTGTTGAAGTAATAAATGGGACAATCTTTATTTCTAATTTCTAATTAAAAATTTCTAATTATTTTTTGAATTCATTCAAAAAATAATAATATTTGTAAGCAATGGATTTGCATTCATTTATTATGCATGCATAATTTTTAAAAATACTTTAAGAATTAAATTATTTTTAAAAAAAGGTAAATTCGTTGTAAAGATTACTCAAATCCATTATTTTTGGTAAATCAAAATTTTATCAATTAAAAAATATTAATAATGAGCATTATTTCGCATATCCATGCAAGACAAATTTTAGATTCTCGTGGTAACCCAACTGTAGAGGTAGATGTATATACAGAATCAGGTATTTTAGGACGTGCAGCTGTTCCATCAGGAGCATCTACAGGAGAGTATGAAGCAGTAGAATTACGCGATGGTGGTGATTTATACTTAGGTAAAGGAGTATTAAAAGCTATCGAGAATGTAAATGAAGTGATTGCTCCAGAATTAATTGGTTTTTCTGTTTTTGAACAAAATTTAATCGATCAAGTAATGATTGATTTAGATGGAACTGAAAACAAAGCTAAATTGGGTGCTAATGCAATTTTAGGAGTTTCTTTAGCAGTTGCAAAAGCAGCAGCAGAAGAATTAGGTTTACCATTATTTAGATACATAGGAGGAGTTAATGCAAACACATTACCTGTACCTATGATGAATATCGTAAATGGAGGATCTCACTCTGATGCACCAATTGCTTTCCAAGAGTTTATGATCATGCCAGTTCAAGCAGAATCATTTTCTGATGCTTTACGCAAAGGAACTGAAGTTTTTCATGCATTAAAGAAAATTTTACACGACAGAGGTTTATCTACTGCAGTAGGTGACGAAGGTGGTTTTGCTCCAACTTTTGAAGGAACAGAAGATGCTTTAGATACAGTTATTTCTGCAATAGAAAAAGCAGGTTATAAAGCAGGTGAAGAAATTATGATTGCATTAGATTGTGCATCATCAGAATTCTACCACGATGGAAAATATGATTATACAAAATTCGAAGGAGAGAAAGGAGCTATCCGTACTTCTGCAGAGCAAGCAGCTTATTTAGCAGAATTAACAGAGAAATATCCAATTATTTCTATCGAAGATGGTATGGATGAAAACGATTGGGAAGGTTGGAAAATCTTAACAGATAAAATCGGTAAACGTGTTCAAATTGTTGGAGATGATTTATTGGTAACGAATGTAACTAAATTAGAAAAAGCAATTGATGCTGAAACAGCAAACTCTATTTTAGTTAAATTTAATCAAATCGGTACATTAACAGAAACAATTAAAGCAGTACAAATGGCTCAAAATGCTCGTTATACAGCTGTAATGTCTCACCGATCTGGAGAAACAGAAGATGCAACAATTGCAGATTTAGCAGTAGCATTGAATACAGGACAAATCAAAACAGGTTCTGCTTCTCGTTCAGATCGTATGGCTAAATACAATCAATTGTTACGTATCGAAGAAATTCTTGGAGAAACAGCTATATTTCCAGGACTTAAAGCTTTTAAAATTAAGCGATAAATTGCTTTAAGCTGATATTTATCAGACTTAATTTAATAAAAGAATTGTAAATTACGCTATAAATAATATAAACTATAAAATGTCAGATAAGGTAATATTAAATTACAATGGAAATGAGTTGGAGCTACCAGTTACAACTGGATCAATGGATGAAAAATCTATTGACATTTCTAAGTTAAGAAGTGCTACTGGATTAATTACAATGGATCCGGGGTATAAAAATACAGGGGCATGTGAATCTAAAATTACATTTTTAGATGGTGAAGAAGGAAAATTGATGTACCGTGGATATCCTATTGAACAATTAGCAGAAAAATCTTCTTTTGTAGAAGTAATGTATTTGTTAATCAAAGGAGAATTACCTACACAATCTGAGTTAGATAAATTTATAACAGATATTAATGAGTACAACTACGTGTCAGAAGATTTAATCAAAATCTTAGATGCATTCCCAAGTTCTGCTCATCCAATGGGAGTATTAACTTCTTTAACAGCTGCTTTATCAGCGTTCAATCCAAAAGTTGTTGATGTTACTTCTCCAGATGATATGTACAAAGCTGCAGTTACTTTATTAGGAAAATTTCCAGTACTTGCATCTTGGACACAAAGAAAAATAAAAGGATTACCAGTTAACTACTCTAACGATAAATTATCTTACGTAGAAAACTTTTATCAATTATTATTCAAAAAACCGGGTCAAGAATTAGAATTAGATCCTGTAATTATTGATGCAATTGATAAATTATTAATCTTACATGCAGATCACGAGCAAAACTGTTCTACATCTAGTGTACGTTTAGTAGGTTCTTCTCATGCAGGTTTATTCGCTTCTATTTCTGGTGGTATTTCAGCTTTATGGGGACCTTTACATGGAGGAGCAAACCAAGCTGTATTAGAAATGTTAGAAGCTATCAAAAATGATGGTGGAGATGTTGAAAAATACTTAGCTAAAGCAAAAGATAAAAACGATCCTTTCCGTTTAATGGGATTCGGACACCGTGTTTATAAAAACTTTGATCCTCGTGCGAAAATCATCAAAGTTGCTGCTGATAACGTTTTAGAAAAATTAGGCGTTAATGATCCTATTTTAGATATTGCGAAAAAATTAGAAAAAGCTGCCTTAGAAGACGAGTACTTCAAATCAAGAAACTTATATCCAAACGTAGATTTCTATTCAGGAATTATCTATAAAGCATTAGATATCCCTACAGAAATGTTCACAGTAATGTTTGCTGTTGGACGTTTACCAGGATGGATTGCTCAATGGATGGAAATGCGCGAAACGAATCAACCAATTGGTCGTCCTCGTCAATTATATACAGGAGCACCATTACGTGATTACGTTGAAATTGAAAAAAGATAATAAAATCTTATTCATCATACAATCCGAAAATCAAATTTTGATTTTCGGATTTTTTTTACAATTAATTTTTACAGATTGCTTGTTTAGAATATTCTAAAGCCTTATTTTTAAGTAAATTAAATTTTATAACCATGAAATTTGAGAAAATTCATAATAAAGGTCAAGCACAAATATTCGAAAACAAATATCTCGAAATGTTGACAAAGGGACATCCCGCAGTTATTTGGGGCATGTACATTCCATTACTTTCCTATTGTATTTATTATGGAATTTCTCGCTACAATTTACCTACATTAACAGTTGTTTTTCTTTTTTTTGGCGCAATGTTATTTTGGACATTGTTCGAGTATTTTGCTCATCGTTATCTCTTTCATTGGACAGCTGAACAAGAAAGTCTAAAACGAATTGTTTATATTTTTCATGGAAATCATCATCATTATCCGCGAGATAAACAACGTTTGTTTATGCCGCCTGTTCCAAGTATTCTTTTAGCATCAATTATATTTTTCATTCAATATTTAATTTTAGGGAAATATACATTTGCTTTCTTTCCTGGCTTTATGATTGGCTATTTATTATATGCATCAATGCATTATTTAATTCACGCTGTCGCACCGCCATTCAAGTTTATGAAACCACTTTGGCGTAATCATCATTTGCATCACTATAAAAATGAAGAATTAGGTTTTGGAGTTTCCAACACGTTTTGGGATCGTATTTTCGGAACGATGTTCGACTTGAAAAATGAAAAAGAAGACAAAGAAAAAGTAAAAGATTTGATGTTTGAGAAAAAACGTTAATTTTTTGTATCTTCCGTCAAATTAATCACATAAAGAGAATGAAAAAATATACTTTACTTGCAATAGGATTACTTGCTTTCAATCAAGCTAACGCGCAATATTCTAAAGAAAATCAAAAGAAATATGTAGAAGAATTAGCTTCTGATACCATGAAAGGTCGAAAATTTGGAACAGCCGAAAATCGTTTAGCAGCTGAATTGATAGCAGAAAAATTCAAACAAAATAAATTAAAACCTTGTGTTGGAGATTCATATTTAATCGAATTCGAATATAAAGGGAAAAAAGGACAAAATGTTTGCGGAATAAAAGAAGGAAAATCGTCTGATATTTATGCTGTAGGAGCACATTTTGATCATGTTGGAACAGATGATAAAGGAGATGATAAAATTTTCAATGGAGCAGATGATAATGCAAGTGGAACTTCTGCTGTAATGGCTTTATCTGATTATTTCAAAGATAAAAAAGTAAAACAAAGCTTAATGTTCATGGCTTTTGATGCTGAAGAAATTGGTTTAGTCGGTTCTAAAATGTTGGTTGAAAATAAAGATTTTCAAACTTATTTACCAAATATGAAAGTAATGTTGAATTTGGAAATGATCGGAACTGTTTCGGCTTTCGGAGCAGGAAAAGTATATATGACAGGAAGCGATCGTTCAGATTTAATGAGTTTGATGAATAATAATTCTACCAAAACATTCAAAGTGGAGAATGATCCTTATTTAAAACAACAATTATTTTTTCGTTCAGATAACGTAAACTTTGTCAATCATAAAGTGGTTTCGCATTCGCTTTCTTCTGTAAACATGGAAAACCAAAATCATTATCATCAAAAGAACGATGAAATTTCAGTAATTAATTTTGATAATTTATCTGAAATTACACAAGGAATTGGACATTCTTTATACGAAATGATGAAGAAAAATGAAGCTCCGAAATATAACAATTAATGGATAAAGCAATTAATATAGTTAGTGGAGTAGTTATTGCAATTTTATTGCTAACCTTTTTATCAGAAAATTTCTTTCCCATAAAAGGTTTTGAATTAGTCTATCAGAAAAAGTTTTATTTAGTAATTATCTATTTAATTTTAAGAATTTCGAGAATTTATATACTAAAAAAATCAAAATAAATTTTAAATCCGTTCCAATTTCAGAACGGATTTTTTTAGTACCTTCTCTTTTATTAGAACAAATTTATGGAAGATTACTTAGGAATAATTTTGCGTTGTATTTCGGTTTATGTGTTTATGTTGGTTGCACTGAGAATTTTTGGTAAACAACAATTATCGCAATTGAATACAGCAGATGTTATTTTGATTTTATTGATTAGTAATGCGGTGCAAAATGCAATGGTTGGCGCCGATTCCAGCTTATTAGGAGGTTTGATAGCTGCTGCGGTTTTGTTTCTTTTAAATTTTATAGTGAAAAGAATTTTACTGAAAAGTAAATTAATAGGAAACTTAATCGAACAGAAACCAGAGATTTTGATTAAAGATGGAAGAGCTGATTTTGCGATGTTGGCTAAATTAGGAATTGATGCAGAAGAATTGGATGAAGCCATGCGTGAACATGGTGTACAATATATAAAAGATGTAAAATTGGCAATGATGGAAATTGATGGAAATATTTCGATTGTTACAGTAGATCAAACCCAATTTAAAGAGACCATTTATAAACGAAAACATAATCGCAAAAATTTACAAGGCCCTAATTAACAAGAGATGGAAAACAATTTAGTAAACGGAATTCCCTTTCTATTCCTAAGAATAAATCATCCGAATATAATCAAATGAAGTTTTCTGCGGATAAATAAGATTAAGATTTTACGGATGAATTATTTAAAGATTTATACAAATAAAAAAATCGCTCCGATTTCTCAGAGCGATTTGCTATATTAAAGTTTATTTTAAATCACTTTATTAATCCATATATGCTTCGATAGGAGCACAAGTACAAATTAAGTTACGATCTCCGTAAGCATCATCAATACGAGAAACAGATGCGAAGAATTTACGTTCACGAACCCATTCTAGAGGATATGCAGCTTTAGAACGAGAGTAAGGATATTCCCACTCGTCAGCCGTAATCAAATGAATTGGGTGAGGCGCATTGTGTAATACATTGTTGTCAACTGGATAATCTCCATTCGCAATTTCATCAATTTCTTGACGAATAGAAATTAATGCTTCACAAAAACGATCTAATTCTGCTTTGTTTTCAGATTCTGTAGGTTCTACCATCAATGTACCAGCAACAGGGAAAGATACAGTTGGAGCATGGAATCCGTAATCAATTAAACGTTTTGCAATATCAGTTACTTCGATTCCTGCTTTTTTGAATGGACGACAATCTAAGATAAATTCGTGTGCTACTACATTATTTGCATTTGTATATAAAATATCAAAATGTTTCTCTAAACGAGTTTTCATGTAGTTTGCGTTCAAGATTGCAGCTCGCGTTGCTTTTAATAAACCTTCTGCACCTAACATCAAAATGTAAGAGTAAGAAATAGGTAATATAAATGCAGAACCATAAGGAGCAGCTGCGAATGTATTTTTAGCTTCTTTTCCTCCTGTTTCGATTAATGGAGAAGATCCTAAGAAAGGAGCTAAATGTGATTTTACACAAATTGGTCCTACACCAGGTCCTCCACCTCCGTGAGGAATAGCGAATGTTTTGTGTAAGTTTAAGTGACAAACATCTGCACCAATATTTCCAGGAGAAGTCAATCCAACTTGTGCATTCATATTTGCACCGTCCATATAAACTTGTCCTCCGTAAGCGTGAATCATTTCAGTAACTTCTTCGATATTGCTATCAAAAGCTCCATAAGTTGATGGATAAGTAATCATCAATGCAGCTAAGTTATCTTTATGTTTTTCACATTTTTCTTTCAAATCAACTAAATCTGTTTCGCCAGATTCTAAGTTCTTCACTACAACAACTTGCATTCCTGCCATTGCAGCAGAAGCAGGGTTAGTTCCGTGAGCAGATTGTGGAATTAAAACTACATTTCTGTGTTGTTCTCCTTTTGATTCGAAGTAAGAACGAATAACCATTAATCCTGCATATTCTCCTTGTGCACCAGAGTTAGATTGCAAAGATGTTGCATCAAAACCAGTAATTACAGCTAAATAATCTTCTAAGTTTTTGATTAATGTTTGATATCCTTCTACTTGATCTTTTGGTGTGAAAGGGTGAACATTTCCCATTCTTTCCCAAGACATGTGCAATAATTCTGTTGCCGCATTCAATTTCATTGTACAAGAACCTAATGCAATCATAGATTGATTTAAAGCTAAATCTTTACGTTCTAAACGTTTGATGTAGCGCATTAATTCTGTTTCTGTATGATATAAATTGAAGTTTTCGTGTGTTAAGAAATCAGAAGTTCTAATTAAATCTTCTGGTAAATAACAATCATCTACTTCAAATTCGAAACCATCTTCTGTATTTTTAATTGTAGCAAAAACACTCAAAATTTCGAAAATATCTTCTTCAGAAGTCATTTCGTCAACTGTAATCGAAATTTTTCCTTTTTCGAATCCATTCACATTGATTTCTTCTTCTTCAAAAATCTTCACGATTTCGTCAGAATTTTCAACTTCAATTTGAATTGTATCGAAGAAAGAAGTGTTTACTAATTTAAATCCTAAATGTTCTAAACCTCCGTGTAAAACAGCTGCTTTAGTATGGATTTGATCAGCAATAAATTTTAAACCATCTTTTCCGTGGTAAACCGCATAGAAAGAAGCCATAACAGCTAATAATACTTGTGCTGTACAAATATTAGAAGTTGCTTTTTCGCGTTTGATATGTTGTTCGCGTGTTTGCAAAGCCATACGTAATGCATATTTCCCTAAACGATCTTGAGAAACACCAATTATACGTCCAGGAATTACACGTTTGTATTCTTCTGTACAAGATAAAAATGCTGCGTGAGGTCCACCATATCCCATTGGAATACCAAAACGTTGAGACGTTCCAATTGCAATATCAGCTCCCCATTCACCTGGAGGTGTTAATAACGTCAATGCTAATAAATCTGTTGCAACAGCAACTTTTACATTAACAGCATTTGCTTTTTCTATAAAAGATTTATAGTTATTAATTTGTCCACCTTTTCCAATATATTGAACGATTGCTCCGAAGAATTCCTCGTTTAATTCAGTTGTTTCAAAGTTTCCTACAACTAATTCAATTTCCAAACCTTGTGCTTTTGTTTCTAAAACTGCAATAGATTGAGGAAATAAATTATCTGCTACAAAAAATTTGTTAACATTATTTTTCTTTTGATCACGAGAACGAGATTCCAATAACATGTGCATTGCTTCACCACATGCTGTACCTTCATCTAATAAAGAAGCATTTGCGATAGGTAAACCAGTTAAATCAGAAATAACAGTTTGGAAATTTAATAAAGCTTCTAAACGTCCTTGAGCAATTTCTGCTTGGTAAGGTGTATAAGCTGTATACCATCCTGGATTTTCAAGAACATTACGTTGAATAGGAGCTGGTAAAATTGCACCATAATATCCATATCCAAGGTAATTTTTTACTTTTTTATTTTTCGAAGCAATATCAGCTAGATGATTAATCGCTTCAAATTCTGATAATGCTTCTGGTAAATCCAAAGCATTTTTCAATCGAATGTTTTGAGGAACCGTTGCCTCAATTAGAGAATCAATAGAATCTTGTCCAATTACAGAAAGCATTTCAGCTGCTTGCTGCGCATTGTTTCCAATATGTCTAATGGAAAAATCGTTTGTGTTCATTGTGTTTGCGCTATGTTTATTTTCGCGTAAAAATACGTTTTTTTCTCTTAAAATAAAAGCGAATAACAATCTTAAAAATTAATAAAATGCACACATATCGATTTAATTTTTATTAAATAAATGTGAATAAAAACATATTATTTCTTCAAAAAAATAATAATATTGGCAACAAAATTGAGGTTAATTATTCAGTAGAATTTCTTAAATTTATTCTACGTTAAAAAAAATCTAGCAAACAAACGGTTTTATGGAACTTAATAAAAAAACTTCTGAAGTCAAAAAAGAAAAGAAATTTCCATTTCTAAAGAAATTGGAAATGATGATGGAAGAAGCAAAATTAGAGGATGCGAAAAAATCTAAAATGAAACGTGTTCATAAGAAAGGAAATTCGCAAATCGCTAAAAAAATGGGAGAAGAAGCTGTTGAAATGGTTATTGCTTCGGAGCAAGATAATGATGAAAATTTTTTAGAAGAATCGGCAGATGTTTTCTTTTATTACTTAATGGCTTTACATGCTCGTGGTTTTGAACTAAAAGATGTTTTAGAGATTTTAAAGAAAAGACATAAAAAATAATAAATTTCGAAAGAAAATATGCAAAAAGGCGGAACGTCGTTAAAATTAATAATTGCAGCTGCGATTGTTATTTTTTCGCTTATAAAATATTTTTCTTCTTCTGAAGTCAATGAAATTACAGGCGAAAAGCAATATATCTCATTAACCAAAGACGATGAAATTGCAATGGGAATTAATTCTGCTCCGCAAATGGCTCAAGAGTTTGGTGGATTATCACGAAATAGACAATATCAAGAGCTGGTAAAACGTGTAGTAGCAAAGGTTGTAAATGATAGCGATGCGCACAAAACCAACTATCCTTTTCAGTTTTATGTCTTGGCAGATAATCGTACTGTAAATGCTTTTGCTTTGCCAGGCGGACCAATTTTTATTACCGAAGCATTGTTGTCGCGTTTGCAAAACGAAGATCAATTGGCAGGAGTTTTAGGACATGAAGTTGGTCACGTAATTGCGCGTCATAGTGCTGAACAAATGTCTAAACAAGAACTTTCGCAAGGAATTGCAGGAGCAGCAGGTGTTGCAGCGGGAGATGCGAATTCAGCTTATTATGCACAAGTTGTCGCGAATATGGTGAACATGAAATATGGACGTGATGATGAATTAGAATCCGATGATTTGGGCGTTAGATTTATGATTCAAGCAGGTTATAATCCAGAAGCATTGATTGGTGTAATGGATATTTTGGAAGAAGCTTCAGGAGGAAGTCAAGTTCCAGAATTTCAAAGTACACATCCATCGCCATCAAATCGTCGCGAAAAAATAAAAGCTGCTATAGAGAAATATAGAAATCAGTAGATTTTAATTCGTTATAATGATAAAAAAAATACTTCTATCAGTTCTTTTATTTGCAAATATTACATTTTCTTATGCTCAAGATTATAATCATATCAGCAAAGAAATTTGTAAATCAATAACAAAAGACCAATCATTATTAGGAAAAATAAAATTTCCTGATTTTAGAGACTATATTAAAATTGATGCTGATAAATTTCTAATATCAGATGTAAATGTTTTTCAGTTCAATTTACAAAAGAGTTTGATTAAAAATTGTACTGAATTTTCTTTTATAGAGAATTATTCTTTGGTTCCGTTTTCAAATATTGTTGATTTGGAAAAAGTCTTTAATAGAGAAGATTTAGCTGAACTTGAAAAACAATTAAAGGAAATTCAAAAGAATAATAGTTTTCAGTTATTTATAATTTCTACGAATGATTATTTTCCAAATGAAAATATAATAGATTATTCATTTTCAATCCTTGATAACAATAGTTCAGATCTGTTTCAAAAGGGAAATATGATAATTGTCCTCAATTTAAAATCAAGAGAAGTTAGAATTTCGACGAATGATATTGCACGAAATATAATTTCTGACGATTTTTCTCAAAAGCTAATTGATGAAGTAATTGTTCCAAGATTTAGTGAGAAAAAGTATTTTGAAGGAATTAATGAAGCTATTGTAAAAATTAATGAAAGAATACTTGTGGAAGATTAAATAATTTAAACAGAGTTAATAAATTGAAAGTCCATTTTTCTTTTCTTGAAGTATTATATCTAATTCAATTAATCTGTTGTTTTTTATTTATTAAATACACAGATGGATTAGGATATATGCAAGGAAATGATTTTTATTATACTTCTCAATTACAATCTTCTGGTGATGAAGATGAAGTTTCAATTTATAGTTTAGGATTGGTAACAATACTATTTTTATTCATTAGCATTCTTTCAAAAAGGAAATATAGAGTATTAGCATTTTATTTGTTGTTTGCTTATTTCTCACTGTTTCTAATTCAAATGGCGGAAATAGATTCAACAATACTGAATGGAAACTTTGTTTTCTTGATAATTGTAGTTATAAATCTTTTTTTGACTTTTTATTTTTGGGTAATCCTTTTCCGAAAAATTAAAAAATATGTGAATCAAAAAGTTTAAAATTAATCTAAAAATTTAGCTTTCAATTCTGGAGTTGGTAACCAACAACTTTCCTGTTTTCCAAACCAACGATAACGATTTTTCGCAATAAGACTATAAACCAAATCACGTAAAGGTTTTGGAATGATCATAAAAATAGTCAACCAAGAAATTATTCCGTCCAAATATTTTGCAATTTTTAGTGCAGCCGATGATTTTGTATAGAATTTATCATCTTCAATAAAAACAACAGAATCAAATTGTGTTGCGTTTATGTTATTTTCTTTCAAGAAATTTTGTCCAAAATCAGATTGTAAAGAAGCAAACTGAAATTGATTTTTTTTGTCATGTTCAATCACAAACTGAACAGATTGATTGCATAAATTGCAAATTCCATCAAACAAAATAATTTTCCTTGTTTTCATACAATAAATATAAGGTAAAAGTAGCTAAACTCTAAAGGTTATTTTTAAATTAGCAGAAATTAACAATCAATCATGTTTAGTGAATATTTATTCCGAAAAGTAGATAATTCTCCACTTGTAATTTTCCGAATAATCTTTGGTTTATTAATTGTAGCAGAATGTTGGGGAGCCATTTTTACAGGTTGGGTACAAACAAATTTTGTAGAACCGCAACTTACATTTTCGTTCATTGGTTTCGAATGGACAAATGTATTCTTGGGGCAAAATATGATTTATTTGTATGTGCTTATGGGAATTTTAGGATGGAACATTGTGTTTGGTTTTACTTACAGATTTTCTATCATTCTATTTTCTATTTTGTGGTCGCTAACGTACTTCATGCAAAAAACAAGTTATAACAATCATTATTATTTGTTTATGCTGGTTTCGTGGATGATGACTGTAATTCCTGCGCATCATTTCTTTTCGATAGATAGTTTGATTTTTCCAAGGATAAAACGATTAACCATGCGCAATTGGGTACCAACATTATTTATTATTCAATTGTTGATTGTGTATACTTTTGCTGCTTTTGCAAAGGTTTATCCAGATTGGTTCAACGGAGTATTTCTACAAATGAAATTTCATCAATATGGAGATTTATTAAGTAGAAAATATAACCTTGTTGGTTTAGGAAAAATTGTGAGTAGTTTAGAATTTGCGCAAGTTTTTGCTTGTGCAGGATTTATTTTTGATTTATTGATTATTCCAGCCATGTTAATGAAAAAAACGAGAGGAATAGCCTTCAAATGTGCTGTATTTTTCCACGTTTTTAATTCTGTAGTTTTCGGAATTGGAATCTTTCCATTTTTTGCTTTAGCAATGTTAATTTTCTTTTACGATCCTATTAAAATCCAAGAAATTGTTTTTCCTAAAAAATCATTTATGATGGATCGTTCCGATGATGATAATTTATTGACAACTCGTCGTGTTATGTTTTCATATTTGATGTTTTTCTATGTGATTTGGCAAATTTATTTACCAATTCGTCATTATTTTATTCCAGGAAATGTTTTTTGGACAGAAGAAGGTCATCGTATGGCTTGGCGAATGATGTTGCGTAATAAAGCTGGTGAAGTTGTTGTCTATGTTTCGAAACCAGATCCGCAGAAAAAAGGGAAATATTTAAAACGAGAAAAAGTAGATTTAACTAAATATTTGACCTTTAAACAGATTGCAAAAATGTCGTTTAGCCCAGATATGATGTGGCAATTTTCGAGATATGTAAAGTACGATTATGAAAAAAATGGTATAAATGATGTGAAGGTTTTTGTCGATGCAAAAGTTTCTGTAAATGGCAGTAATTATTATCAATTTACAAATCCGAATTATAATTTAGCATATACAACATGGAGTTATTTTGGTCATCAAAAATGGATTCAGCCTACACCAAAAGAATTGAATTTATCATATTTTGAATAAATTTATGTAACTTTATAAGACAACAATCAAAAGAAATATTAGTATGAAATATACATTATTCGCAATAGCTTTTTCAGCTTTATTATTTTCTTGCGGAAATAAGGAAAGTGCTGGTGTAAATGCTTACAAAGGCATGGATAAACAAAAGGAAGAACAAAAAGATTTGGATAGTATTGGAAAAGAAGCACAACAAACATTTGATGATTTCAAGTTGGCGCTATCGATGAAAGATACAACAACAACAAATTTTATGATTCAACAAAAATATTCAATTCCAAAATCTGATTTAAAAGAAGGAATATGGATAAGTGATATTGTAAATAATAATGATACGTTGAAAGGTGTTGTAAACAGTCAAGTGCAATATATAAAAGACATTAAAATTGGTGATACAATTACAATTGATCCTAATAAAATTGGAGATTGGATGTATTATAAAGCCGACAAGATGATTGGCGGTTTAACTATAAAATATATGCGTAGTAAAATGACGCCAGAAAATCGTGCAAAATACGATGAACAATTTAAAGTAAAATTTGAAGATTAATTTCTTCCAAACAAGAATAAAATCAAAAATGCAATCTTTCGTTAGATTGCCTTTTTGATTTTAAAATTATTTTTTTGTTGGATCAAAACCATAAACATAATGATTGAGGAGTCCATTTGAACTTTCGAGATTAACAATGTCCATTAATTCTTCGATATAATTTGCAACTCTCGTTCTATCTTCAGTATCTAAGTCATATTTTTCAATCGATTTTAAAATACTTTCAATTGCTTTAAGGTATAGTTCTTCAGTAGGATTTTTACTATTTTGAATAAATTCGAATGTTTCAGCAAGTTTATTTATTTCTTTCGTCAGATTAGATTGAATATTTTTATTTTTTAATCCTGGATAAAATAGAGATTCATCTTTATTAAATTTATCGTTTTGAATAAATTTTTCAAACATTTTTTCAGAATTTTTATTAGTCGATTTCTCCTGCGCACAAGAAAAAATACTTAAATTGAATAATATAAAATATAGAATTGAAATTGTTTTCATATTCCTAATCAATCAAAGATAATTGAATTTTACGTTTTTCAGTATCAATTCCAATTACAGTTACTTCAACTTGTTGACTTAAATGTACTTTCGAATTAACATCTGAAATGAATTCATTCGAAATTTTAGAAATATGAATCAAACCATTTTCTTTAATTCCAATATCCACAAAACAACCAAAATTTGTAATGTTATTGATGATTCCAGGAACTTTCATGCCTAATTGCAAATCTTCAAATTTCTTTAATCGCTGATCAAAACTAAAAACTTTAGCTGTAGAACGAGGATCTAAACCAGGTTTTTCCAATTCTTTTTTAATGTCTTCTAAAGTTGGTAAACCTACTTTTTCTGTAATATATTTAGTTAAATCCAGTTGATTAATCAATTCTTTATTTTGAATTAAATCTTTCAATTCAACTTTTAAATCTTTTGCCATTTTCTCAACAATTGCATACGATTCTGGATGAACAGCAGAATTATCCAAAGGATTTTTTGCATTCGGAATTCGTAAAAAAGCAGAAGCTTGTAAGAATGCTTTTTCGCCCAAACGAGGAACTTTTAGCAATTCTTTTCTCGAATTAAAAGCTCCATTTTCACTTCGATATTCTACAATATTTTCAGCCATTTTTTCGCCAATTCCTGCAACATAATTTAACAAATGTTTGCTCGCTGTATTCAGATTTACGCCAACTTTGTTTACACAGAAAGAAACAACATCATCCAGTTCATTTTTTAATAAAGTTTGATCGACATCGTGCTGATATTGACCAACTCCAATCGATTTTGGTTCTATTTTTACTAATTCAGCCAAAGGATCTTGTAAACGACGACCTATAGAAATAGCACCACGAACAGTAATATCTTTATCAGGGAATTCGTCGCGCGCAATTTTGGATGCCGAATAGATCGAAGCTCCAGCTTCATTTACAATAAAAACTTTAAGCGGACGATCAAATGCAATATTCTGAACTAAGTTTTCTGTTTCGCGAGAAGCTGTACCATTTCCAATCGAAATTGCATCTATATTGTAAGCATTGACAAGCGATTTTAATTTTTTTGTTGCCTGAACTTTTTCGTTTTGCGGAGCATGAGGATAAATATTTTCATTGTGCAACAAATCGCCTTGCTCATCCAAAACAACAACTTTACAACCCGATTTATAACCAGGATCTATTGCCAAAATTCTTTTTTCTCCCAAAGGTGGAGCTAAAAGCAATTGATTCAAGTTTTTTGAAAAAACATTTACAGAGGTTTCATCTGCTTTTTGTTTTGCTTCTTTCAAAACTTCATTCGAGATTGAAGGTGCCAAAAGTCGTTTGTACGAATCTTTTATCGCTTCTTCAATAATCCATGAAATTTCTGGTTGAATAGATTTTATTAAAGTATATTCAAGAAATTTGAAAGCTTCTTTTTTATCAATTGATACATTTAATTTTAGAAAACCTTCGTTTTCGCCACGTAAAATTGCTAATAATCGATGAGAAGCAATTTTTTTCAACGATTCTTCATATTCAAAATAATTCGAATATTTAGTCGAATCTTCATCATCTACTTTAGTTTTTACAAGTTTACTTTCGATCAAAGCTGATTTTCTGAAAATATCTCGTAAACGATGACGAACGTATTCATTTTCATTAATCCATTCTGCAATAATATCTTGCACTCCAGCAAAAGCATCTTCGATGCTTATAACATCTTGATTCAAATATTTTTTTGCTAAAATATCTAAATCAGGAATATTATTTTGTTTCATGATAATTTTAGCCAAAGGCTCCAAACCTTTTTCTTTTGCTATTGTAGCGCGAGTTTTTTTCTTCTTTTTATAAGGAAGATATAAATCTTCTAATTGAACTAAATCAAAACTTTTCTGAATACGCTGTTGCAATTCAGTACTCAATTGATTTTGCTCTTCCAAATTTTTTAGGATAAACTCTTTTCGCGAAATAATATCATTGTATTGCGTTTGTAGTTTCTTAATAGCAGAAATTTGAACTTCATCAAGATTTCCTGTAACCTCTTTTCTATATCTCGCAATAAATGGTATAGTGTTATCTTCATTTAAACAATTTACGGTATTGTTGATTGATTTTTCTGAAATAGAATTTAAATGTTGATGAATGTATTGAATCAAATTCATGTTAAAAGTTTGGTCTTGCAAATTACTATTTTTCACAAAAATAAAAAAAAGAGGTTTTGTTTATATAGGTCGTATTTATTATAAATATTTTCCTATTCAAATACTTGTTTTTTGCATGTAAATATTGCTATTATATTTAATGAAAAAAAATAATAAAAATTTTTTAAATAGTTTTTGGTGTATTGTAAATTATTTTTAACTTTGACCTCAGGTAGTAGAGAGTAAGATTGATTTTTTTTAATGTTAAATTTACACTTACTGGTGTAAGTTTTTTTTTATACAACTTTCTTATATTTGAGCAAATTATATCTTCAAAAATGGCTCGTATAAAATTAGACTTTTCAAACGATTTTTTATTTTCAACAATAATTCTTGTACGTATAACAGATCTTAATTATGGTAATCATTTGGCAAATGATAAAGTTCTGTCAATTATTCATGAAGCAAGAATTCAGTTTTTTCAACATTATGGATATTCTGAATTAGATTTTGCTGGAGCAAGTGTTATTATGGCTGATGTTGCGATCGAATATAAAAATCAAGCTTTTTATGGAGATGAATTGTTGGTGGAGATTGGTGTAAAAGATTTTTCTCGCGTAAGTTTTGATTTAGTTTACAAAATTTCAACAAAATATAAATTAATTGCAAAAGCCAAAACAGGAATTGTAACCTTCGATTATCAGCAAAATAAAGTGGTAGAAGTTCCTCAAATAATAAAAGATCTTTTTGAAGTTGTATAATCTTATAAATTAATTACGCTAATCATTTAAGTCTTTGTAAATTTGCAACGAGTTATGAAGATTTTACCATATAAAAATTTATTTGTCGGAATTACCGATACATTGCAACAAATTTTCTTCGAAGGGAAATATGCAGATAAAGAAGTTGAACGAACATTAAAATCGAACAAGCAATGGGGAGCGCGCGATCGTGCTTTTATTGCCGAAACGGTTTATGATTTAGTTCGTTGGAAACGTTTGGTTGAAGGAGCTATGAGTCGCCCACTTTCACCTGAAACAATTTGGGAGTTTGTAGGAACTTGGTTTGCTTTAGATCCAGAACAAACGTTACCAAAATGGGAAGAATTTCAGAAAATCTATCCAAAAGAAGTTTTAAAAAGACATCATCAATCTTCTAAAAATGTTGCAGTAGCAGAATCATATCCAGATTGGATGTTCGAATTAGGAGAGAAGTCATTAGGAAATCGTTGGTTAGATGAAGTGCATGCAATGAACTCGCAAGCACCAACTGTTTTGCGTGTAAATTCGTTGAAAACTGATCGTAAAACATTGCAAAAAGCGCTGAAAGAACGTAGAATAAAATCAAAAGTTTTATCAAAATATCAAGATGCTTTAGAGCTTGAAGAGAAAACAAATATTTTCCGTACAGATGAATTTCAGAATGGTTGGTTCGAAGTTCAAGATGCAGGATCACAATTAATCGCTCCATATTTGCGTGTGCAACCAGGAATGCGAGTTGTTGATGCTTGTGCTGGAGCAGGAGGTAAAACATTGCATTTGGCTGCTTTGATGGAAAACAAAGGACAAATTATTGCAATGGATTTGTACGATTGGAAATTGAAAGAATTGAAACGTCGTGCAAAACGTAACAATGTTCAGAATGTACAAACAAAGGTAATTGAAGCAAAAACAATCAAACGAATGGAGAATTCTGCCGATCGTTTATTGATTGATGCGCCTTGTTCTGGAATGGGAGTTTTGAAACGTAATCCTGATGCTAAATGGAAATTAAGACCAGAATTTATTGATGAGATTTTAGCAACACAAGAAAAAATCTTAGCTGATTATTCTAAAATTATTAAAGTTGGAGGAATGATGGTTTATGCAACTTGTTCTATTTTACCACAAGAAAATGAGCAACAAGTAGAAAAATTCTTGAAAAATCATCCAAATTATAAATTGATTTCAGATAAAATGCATTATCCTTCTCAAACAAATTACGATGGATTTTACATGGCTTTGATCGAAAGAATTTCGTAAGCTAATTAGTATAAAAATACAAAAAGACTAAGTGAGAACTTAGTCTTTTTTGTTACTATAATTTTTTATTTTAAATCGAACTCGTCTATTTTCAAAATTTTTCCAGTCAATACAATTTGTTGCAGGATTACATTCTTTGTGTTTCAATTCAGAAAAACCTTTTGCGGCAACTGTAAAACGATTTTTATTTAATCCTTTTTCTACTAAATATTTCAGAACCGCATTTGCTCTTCGTTGTGATAAATCGAAATTGTAAGATTCCGTTCCAAAAGCATCTGTATGTCCTTCTATTATGAACGAATGCGAAGGATTTCGCTTCATAATCATAACAATTTCATTCAATTTCGGGAAATCAACCGTTCTAATTTCAGTTTTATCAAAATCAAATTCAACCGTTTCCATTAAATAATTAGAAAAATTTTGTACATAATTTCCAATTTTTTCATCCGTTAAATTATTCTCTGGACAACCATTCCCAAAGCGATTTCCTTTTACATATGGACATTCATCTTCAATATCCATAACGCCATCGCCATCTGAATCATAATCATTATTGAAATTTTCAATTTTTCCTTTCTGAATCAATAAATTATAAGGAGTTGAGATATTGAAATCTATTCCAATTTTTTCAATTTCTTTGCGATATCGTCCATCTTTTTTACACATTTCACCGCAACGTTCTTCATCTTTCAAGAGATAATCAATTTTTTGTTTTGCCCAATAAAACTTAATTGCTTCTACAAATTCACTTGAATTTGGTTCATTAATTTCAAAGTTTTGAATGAAATTTTCGTTCGATTGATTTCCAATAATTTCTATTTTTTTTGGATAACGACGATTACAATCGCGCGAAACAAAATTAATTGAGTTTTGAGCTAAATAAGTATTGAAGTTTTTAGGAAATGTTTCGTTGAGGTTGATTTGCGAAGATTGAACTTTTAAATGATAAACAGAAGAATTTAAAATTGCTTGCTCAAATTGGGTTATTTTTTTATTCAATTCTTTCGGTTCATTTACTGTAATAGGAAGCGTTCCTGTTGCTAAGCTAAGAAAATTCATTGCACGATAATTTAGCTCTTTTCCGATTCCTAATGTTATAATTTGTGTATCTTTTGAATAGTTTCGAAGCGAATTATAAACCGATTCATTCAAATTCATTGCGCCATCAGAAATGATTGCAATTATTCGTTTGTAATTTTTATCGAAAGGGTTTTTCTGAATTTGTTCAATTGCTTCATCCAATAATTTTTCTCCATTTCCATTCAAAGAATTTATCTTTTCTAAAGCTAAAGCGATATTTTCTTTTGTCGGAAATACAGATTCTTTGAAAAATAATTCATTTTTCGTGGAATAAACTAAAATATTGAATTTGTCTGTTTCGTTTAGATTTGGAAGGATTTTTTTTATTAATTTTTTCGTCACTTCAATTGGTTGATTCATCATCGAGCCAGAAGCATCTAAAACGAACAAAAATTCTCGTGGAGCATTATATTTAGATGGATTATTTGCAGGTTCTAATGTTCCTAAAATGTAATCGCAACCATTTTCGGTAAACGTTTCAATTCCTGTTTGATTTTCATTTTTTGAATAAGAATATTTAATAAGAGGAATTTTTTTATCCGAAATTTGAGCAACATAAGTTTCTTTATTTTCTTTTGAAAACTTCAAATCTGAACTAATTTCTGTTAGTGGAAAATTGCCTGAAAGATGAATTTTCGAATTAATATTTTTCGGAAAACCATTCAATTCGTTGTTCCAACGATTAATTTGTGTAAAAGATTCTGTTCGTTTAGTTATAAATTCAGGAAAAGAAAGCTGATAATTTAATTTATCTTCTTCTACAATTTTCGAAACTTTTAATTGAATTTTTATCTTAGCATTCGCAGGAATTTTTCCTAAATCTAATTGTAGAAATTGATTATTTTTCTGATTTCTAAAAACCGTCGAAGCATCAATACTTTTTAATTCTTTTCGAATATCAACAATTGATTTGGATTGAATTTCGAAAACTTTGTTGTTTACAAAAGCCTTTAATTCAAAAATGTTTTGCGAAGATTGATAAGGATAAATAAATCTTGCTGAAACTTCTTCTTTAGAATTGTTTTGATAAGTGAAAACGCTATTCAAGTTTCCCAATAAATGATGAAAATTGTAGTTATTTTCGAGTGAAAGCGCTTCTATTTTTTCAAAATCTTCATCATTTTTTAATTCTAAATATGGGAAAATTTCTTGCGCACAACAAAATATATTCATCAGAAAAAGAAAAATAAAAAAAAGTAGATTTTTTGCCTTCAAAGAATTGATTTTAAAAATTCAATGTAAAGATAATGAAAGAATTGATGTATTCTCTAGCATAATTTATTGTAAAGTTTGATGTATATTTAGAGAATCATTAAATAAGAATTAATTATTAAATCATATTTAAAAAAGATTGGTTTAATAATTGTATAACTCATATTTAACAAAAAAGTTAAGTAAATTTGCACTTTATTTTACATAAAAGATGAATTTTAATTTCACAGAAGTTGAAAGAATAGAGAATATTTCTGCAAAAGATTTTCAGAAATATTACGTTAAACCTCAAAAACCAGTTGTAGTAGAGCGAATTACAGAAGATTGGCCTGCTTATGAAAAATGGAATTTTGAGTATATCAAACAAGTTGCAGGCGATAAAGTCGTTCCTTTATATAATAATGATCCGGTTGATTATACAAAAAAAGTGAATGAACCTGTCGCGAGAATGAAAATGTCTGAATATGTTGATTTGTTGCAAAGTGAGCCAACAGATTTGCGTATATTTTTGTATAATTTGATGAGTCAAGTTCCACAATTGCAACAAGATTATAGAATGCCAGATTTGGGATTAAATTTATTCAAATCTATGCCAATGTTGTTTTTTGGAGGAGAAGGATCAAATGTTTTTATGCATTATGATATCGATTTGGCTAATATTTTACATTTTCATTTTGCTGGAGAAAAACGTTGTATAATTGTTCCGCCAGAAGATACAAAATATATGTACAAAATTCCTCATTCAGTAATTTGTCGAGAAGATATAGATTTTGATAATCCAGATTTTGACAAATGGCCAGCTTTGAAGAATATAAATCCGATGGTTGCAGATTTGAAACATGGCGAAATGCTTTACATGCCAGAAGGTTGGTGGCATTATATGAAATATTTAACGCCAGGTTTTTCGATGAGTTTGCGTTCATTGGCACATAAACCAAAGAATCTTTCAGAAGCCATTTATAATATCTTTTTGATGCGTACCTATGATAATGTGATGCGAAAAATAAAAGGAAAAGCTTGGATTGATGAAAAAAATGAACGAGCAATTACTAAAACGAATAAAATAATTGTGAAATAAACCACAATTTTTAGAAAAATTTTCTAAATGAAGGAACGTCTGTTGAAAGATGTTCCTTTTTTATTTTACTGTCCTAAAAAGATATAAATCAACATCTATTTAATTTTCATTTTTTAAAATTTCGATTGATATTTGTAGAATATTTTTCTGAATTTTTAATAATATGATCTTAAAAAAAGGAAATTTTTGGGCTTTACTACCCTTAATCATTTTCATACTTGTCTATTTTTCGACATCAATTTATTTGAACGATTTTTACTCAGTTCCAGCATTAGTTGTTTTTATGTTGGCATTGGTTATTGCATTTGTTCAATTTCCGAAAGTATCTTTTCATTCTAAAACTGAGGCTTTTTGTAGAAATGCGGGAGAAGAAACCATTGTCTTAATGATTTTAATATTTCTTCTTGCAGGTGCTTTCGGTAGTTTGGGTTCTACAATTGGAGCTGTAGAATCAACAGTTAATTTATTTTTAAATTATCTTCCATCTTCATTCATCGTAGCAGGTTTCTTTTTGTTGTCATGTTTTATTTCTACAGCTTTAGGAACATCTGTTGGTACAATTGTAACAGTTGCACCAATTGCGGTACAAATGGATAAAATGATTCCAGGTTCTATGCCTATTTTGTTAGGAGCTGTTGTAGGAGGAGCTATGTTTGGTGATAATTTATCATTTATTTCCGACACAACAATTGCTGCAACGCGAACACAAGAGGTTAGTATGAAATCTAAGTTTCAAACCAATTTTCGAATAGTAGTTCCAGCAGCTATCATTTCGGCAATTATCTATTTTTCACTTTCTCAACATTTTGATACAAGTAATTTTCAAGGGAAAAAATTAGATTTTGATTTAATTTTAGTAATACCTTATTTATTAGTTTTTGGATTTGCAATGTCAGGAATTAATGTAATCTGGGCTTTAATTGTAGGAATTCTATCTTTTCTTGGAATTGGTTTATTCTATTCAGGAATACCTTTATTAGAATTGGTAAGTTCGATTAATGAAGGTTTCAAAGGTATGTTTGAGTTAAGTATTATTTGTTTAATAATCGGAGGAATTGTTGGGATTATTCGTATCAACGGAGGATTAGATTTTATCATTTATCATTTAACAAAAAATATTAAAACAAAACGTCAAGCAGAAATTAGTATAGCCTCGCTTACAGCTTTGGCAAATGCTTGTTTGGCAAATAATACTATTACGATTTTAATTTGTGGAAAAATAGCAAAAGATATTTCTGATCACCATAATTTAGAAGGAAAACGAGTTGCAAGTATTTTAGATACAGTTTCGTGTTTTGTACAAGGTATTTTACCTTATGGAGCACAAGTTTTGGCAGCTGTAGCAGCAGCAAATGCAATTTCAAGTGCAACTAAAGTATCATCGATCGATGTATTATCTAACTTATATTATCCATTTTTAACAGGAATTAGTACTTTAATTTTTATCTTATTTTTTCAGCCAAAATCGACAAAAAAATAGATTGATGTATGATATTCATTCATCTAATATTATTTTATAACTTTGTAGACTGAAATTTTTTAAGATGAAAAGAGTTGTCGTAGGACTTTCTGGAGGAGTAGATTCAAGTGTTACAGCCTATTTGCTAAAAGAGCAAGGCTATGATGTAATCGGATTATTTATGCGTAATTGGAACGATGCATCGGTAACTTTGGAGGATGAATGTCCATGGATAGAAGATAGTGCAGACGCTTTGTTGGTAGCTGAAAAATTAGATATTCCTTTTCAAGTAATAGATATGTCTGATTCGTACAAAGAACGTATTGTAGATTATATGTTTAATGAATACGAACAAGGAAGAACACCAAATCCTGATGTGTTATGTAATAGAGAAATCAAGTTTGATTTGTTTTTGAAAACAGCTTTAGAACTTGGTGCAGATTATGTTGCAACAGGGCACTATGCACGAAAAACTTCTACAATTGATGAAAACGGAAAAGAGATTTTTCAATTGTTAAAAGGTAGCGATAACAATAAAGATCAATCATATTTCTTGTGTCAATTATCGCAAGATCAATTAAGCAAAGCATTATTCCCAATTGGAGATATAGAAAAGCCAGAAGTAAGAAGAATTGCAAAAGAACAAGATTTAGTTACTGCAAATAAAAAAGATTCGCAAGGTTTATGTTTTATTGGAAAAGTAAGTTTACCTGAATTTTTGCAACAACAATTAAAACCAAAAGAAGGTGTAATTGTAGAAATTCCGAAAGATTGGAATGGATATAAACGCGAAATTCCAACTTTTGCAAATAAATACGAAGCATTAGATTTCGAAGCAAAAGGTTTTTCATATAAACAAGAAGATGGCGATATTGTAGGTAAACACCAAGGTGCTCATTATTTTACTCGCGGTCAACGCAAAGGATTAGGAGTTGGAGGGAAAGTAGAACCTTTATTTATTATAGATACAGATGTAGAAACAAATGTTATTTATACTGGTCAAGGAGCTGATCATCCAGGTTTATTGAAAAAAGCATTGTTTATAAAAGAGGAAGAAGTACATTGGATTCGCGAAGATTTGACTTTAAAACCAGTCGAAACGATGGAAGTAATGGCGAGAATTCGTTATCGTCAACCTTTGCAAAAAGCGATTTTACATAAAGCTGAAAACGGAATGTATGTAGAGTTCGAAAATCCACAATCTGCAATTACAGAAGGACAATTCTGTGCTTGGTATATTGATGACGAACTTCTAGGTTCTGGTGTAATCAATAATTAAAATTATAAATTTTATTATATTCATTCATAAAACGCTCAAGATTTTCTTGAGCGTTTTTGTTTTTACCATGATTTTATTAGAAGACTTTACCATCAGTTTTTGGTTGTTTTGGTAAACCATCTTGAAACTTCATTGATGCATGTGTTCCATCACAAAAAGGTTTATTGGATGATTGACCGCATCTACAAATTGTTTGTCTATTACGGACTTCATAATATTCACCATTTGTACTTTTTATCGGAATTCCTCCCCATAAAGTATAAGGACCACTCAAATTATTTGCAGCATCTTCAATAATTCCAACAGAAGGAGTAGTATTTTCATCTTCGATTGGTTGATTGTTTTTATTCCAAACAATTAATCGTCCAGAAGGACAATGATGAGCCATTTCAATGGTTAAATCAACAGAATGCTGTGTAGAATCATCAACTTGATTCCAAATACGTTTTCCATTATCACAAAATCGCGCAAAAGCACATAGTTTTTCATCATCAGTAAGGGAAATAACAGGACCTTCAATAATTTCGGAAGTTAATAATTCAGGATTAAAAGTTGCTGTTTCAGATAAATCTACTCCATTTTCTTTTGCTTTTTCGTGCGATCCATCACAATATGGTTTGTGTTGAGATAATCCACAACGACAAAGATAAGTTTCATTTTTTGCTTCAAATTCCTCTCCTTCTTGGTAATTAACAGAAATTCCTTGTTGATTTGGAATGATAAATTGTTGAATAATTTTAGTTTTTCCGTGTAATAAATAAGGTCCATTTTTTGTCACTTCAATATAGATTCCTTCAGAATTTTGAGTTGTTCCGATTTGAATATTTAATTTATTTGGATTTTCCATAATGATAGATTTTAGATTGAAACTCACTACAATTTAAAAACCATTTTGGTTAGAATCATTTTAAATATTCGTCTTAATTCATTAAAATATAATAAATAACATTATATTTTATTGTGGGTTTTATAAAGTTTTGATTAATTTTAATTTGAAATAATAATTAATGCCAACAATTCAACTCAAATATACAGAAGTAAATCATCATGATGCTTTGTTGTACAATTTAACAGAAGAACAATTGCCTTTTACAGCGTTACCTATTCAAGCTTTTGAACGATTGGAGGAGAGAATAGATGATTATGCAAAACCAATTACAATTTTATTAAATGATAAACCAATTGGATTTTTTGTATTGGATTATGGTGATGATAAATTAGAATTGACAAAGAATGAAAATTCGTTATTAGTTCGTTCATTGTCAGTAAACCCAATTTATCAAGGAAAAGGTTACGGGAAAATAGCAATGAAATTGCTTGATAACTTTGTTAAAGAGAATTTTCCAACGATTAATGAATTAGTTTTAGCGGTTAACGTCAAAAATAAATCAGCTTACGATTTGTATTTAAAAACAGGTTATGTTGATGACGGTTCTCAACGCGAATGGTATAATGGACTTCAACATTTACTTAAGAAAAAACTTTAATTTTTTACAATCGTTCTTTTTCCCAAGCAACAACTTGAACTCCTTCTGAATAATGAATTAAATCTGGATGAGAATCAATTAGTAAATCATTTATTTGATAATCAATCTTCAGAAATTCTATTTCCAATTGATTAATTTTCCAAGGTAAATGTTGAATTTCGTAACGAAATAAATTGTTGTTTTCTTCTAAATATAAGCAATAACGCTCTGTCAAAAATAAATCTAAATCAGTTTTATGTTTCATTTCCATTCCTATATAGAAATCTGCTAAAAGAGAAAAATTTCGTTTAGGATGATTCGCTTTATAAGAATTTTCTGTTCTATTCGTCTCTGATTTTTCGTAAGGCAAACCCGATAATGCTTTTGCAATAATTGCAGACAATAATTTTCCAGCTTCTATTGACAAAAAATAAACGCCAGGTTTCCCATCTTTTGTAACATAAGTTCTCAAATTTATTTCATCAAAGTCAGAAATAGGAGGAAAAGAAGGTAAAAAACGAGGTCGAATTTTTTCCATTGTAAAAGCAACAAGTGAAACCCAAGCAGAACCATTTATTTCATCAATCTCTAAATCTTTTGGAACTAATTCTCTCAAAACTTTAGTATCGATTTTATAATGAAAAAACAAAGCATTATTCCATTCTTGATAATATCTCCATGGTTTTGTTGGATAATCCCAATCACGATGTTTTGTTTCTCCTAAAATTTGTTTGGTAGTATATTTCATTTAAAAACCTTGTTAAACTTTTGATTGAAGGTACTAAATTTATTGCGAAATAGTGAAAAAAGTAGTTACTTCGTATACCAATTTTATCATATGAAAAACGTTTTTTATATCGTGATGATTAGTTTATTAACATCTTGTGCAGCAATTCATAATGTGCCTACTTCACAAAATCCTAATAATTTTATTCAACCAAATACAACAAGTTCATTTGTTGATCAAAATGGGAATTTTTATCCAGATAATTGGTTAAAAACTTTTGGTAAACCACCAGGAAATGCAAGCAGAAAGGAATATTCATTAATGAAAATTGCTACAGAAAATAATTTTCAAAATAAGTTAACTACTTATGAAGATTTGCGTCTAAAAAATATAGAAAAACGTGTTAAAAATAAAAAACGTGTGATCATTTTTATACATGGAATTGATAATGATTATTTGTTTAGTTTAAAAAATTACAATAAAGCCAAAACTTACATGAATATTAATTCATCGCAAGATGAGGTAATTAATTTTTATTGGGACGGTTTGGTGAATGAAAGTCTTTTCGGAGCTGCAAAAGTTTGGGTAAGCGCAACGACAAATAGTCAAATGGCAGGAGTTTTTGGACTTCGTAGAATATTAAATGTTATTCATAATAAAGATATTTATTTAATTTCTCACAGTCGCGGAGCTTCGGTTGTTCTAAGCGCATTGGTAAATCCTTCGTTGAGAGGAAGTGAAATAAAACGCGCTGAAAATGCACATCATGTCGATTTTACAAATGCAAAAGAATTGTTAGAAAATAACAATAAAATTTACAGTATAATGTTAGCTCCTGCAATTGGGAAAATAGATTTTATCTTGGATAATAACCAATTAAAAACCTTTACTCCACAATTGCAACGTATGCATATCACAATAAATGATACGGATTATGTTTTAGGAAAAGGAAAAATCGGTTTTTTATCTAGAAATTTGATTGCGACAGATTTTGGCTACAAAAAAGATTTGTATGATGAACTTTCCAAAACATATACTTTTTTAGATGAAACAGATTTTTCTGGACAAGATTCTCACGAATTCAGAGAATATATCACAAATCCTAAGTTTATTTCTATCTTGAAAAAATTTAAATTGGCGAAGTAAAAAACGTATCATTTTGTTTCAAATAATGTTTTCCTTCAAGATAGTCGATGTGCAGATAATTCATCGTATTTTCGAACGGAAGGAAAAAATTATCTTGCAAATTGTTTCCGTTTGATATCGTAATTACTTTACCTTTTTTGCCCATTAATTTGCGTCCAGTTTTTTCTTGAGAACCAATTAAATCAGTTAATCGATCGAAAAATATTTTCATCAAACTGCTCATTGAATACCAATAAACTGGAGTTGCAAAAATAATTTCGTCAAATTCTATCATTTGGTTGATAATATCTAAAAATTGATCTTGATCCGAATAAGTTTCATTGTAGTTATAAAGTTCAATTGTGTAATCAATCAATTCGATAGAGGTTGCTTCAGGATAAAGTTCCTGAATCAATTTTGTTGTATTCCCATTTTTGTTATGAGAACCATTTATGATAATTTGTTTATTCATTTCTTAAATTCAATTACTTCTAAATTTTCAATTTTTCCTGCATTTAATTCAAAACGCAACATGGTACGCGTTTTCTGAAAACCATGTTTACCAATAGCGCCAGGATTCATATGAATTAAGCCCAATTGTTTATCTGGCATTACTTTCAAAATATGAGAATGTCCGCAAATAAATAATTTCGGAGGATTCTCTGTGATTTCTTTTCGGATTGCAGGATTATATTTTCCCGGATAACCGCCAATATGTGTCATCCAAACATCAACACCTTCCAATGTAAATCGGTTGTTGAGCGGGAATTCAGCTCTTGCTTTATGATCATCAATATTTCCATAAACAGCGCGCAATGGTTTTATTGCGGCTAATTTATCGGTTACAGAAATATCTCCAATATCACCAGCGTGCCAAATTTCGTCTGCTTCTTTCGCATATTCCAAAATTCTATCATCTATATAAGAATGCGTGTCCGAAAGTAAAAGAATTTTCTTCAAAAGGTTGTATTTTTGTTGCTCAAATTTACAACAATTGCGATATTTTTTAGAATTAGCATATAACGGGAAAAATTATTTTGGTTATCAAATTCAACCGAATCAAATTTCGGTCCAAGAAGTTATTGAAGATCGATTGTCAAAAATACTAAGAAAAGAAATTTCTATTGTCGGAGCAGGGCGAACAGATTCTGGTGTTCATGCAAAAAAAATGTTTGTACATTTCGATTATGAAGAAGAATTACCTGCCGATTTAATTAAAAAATTAAATTCTTTTTTACCGAAAGATATAGCTGTTTATCGTTTATTTTTGATGGATGATGAAGCACATGCACGTTTTGATGCAACTTCTCGTTCATACAATTATTTTATTTCACCTTTCAAAGATCCTTTTGCTTTTGATAACGCTTGGATTTTTAATCGAGAATTGGATGTTGATAAAATGAATGAAGCCGCAAAATTATTAATTAAGCAAGGAGATTTCGGAAGTTTTGCTAAATTACATACCGATGTGAAAACAAATATTTGTGATGTAAGAGAAGCTTTTTGGCGAAAAAATGAAAACGGACAATTGGTTTTTAAAATAACGGCCGATCGTTTTTTGCGAAACATGGTGCGCGCAATTGTTGGAACATTGGTTGAAGTGGGATTAGGAAAAATTTCTATCCACGATTTTGAAGAAATTATTGAACAAAAACAACGTTCTTCTGCAGGAGCTTCGGCGCCAGCACATGGATTGTATTTGGTAGATGTTCAATATCCAAAAGAATTATTTAAAAATGAGTTCAAATAACGAAAATACATCGTTTGATTTTAATGGATTAAAACGTGTTTTACAAATCGGTGCGCAAAGCAAAGTCATGTTTTGGTCGGTGATTTTTGTCGCGATTTTTAGTGCATGTTTTTCTGTTTATCGTCCGTATTTAACCGGAAATATCATCGATGATTATATTCAGACGAAAGATTTACCAGGACTTCAAATGCAAATTATAAAATTGGCATTGGTATTGGTTTTTGAAGGGCTTTTATCATTTTTTATGGTTTATTTAGCGAATGTTGTTGCACAGCGAGTTATTCGTTTGTTGCGAGTTCGTTTGTATAATCATTTGATAAAATTTAAACTTGGTTATTTCGATAAAACGCCAAATGGAGTTTTGGTAACGCGTTCGGTTTCTGATGTAGAAACAATTGCCGAAGTTTTCAATGACGGAATATTAGTGATGTTAGGCGATGTATTAAAAATCGTTTTCATCGTTTTTGTAATGTATTGGATGAATTGGGTTCTCGCAACAGTTGTCATTGTGATTCTTCCATTGATGATGATTATTACGCGTTTGTTCCAAAAAGCATTGAAAAATGTTTACCAAGAAGAACGTACACTTGTCGCGAAGTTGAATACATTTGTTCAAGAACGATTAACGGGGATGAATATCATTCAAGTTTTCAATCGTCAGAAAGCAGAATACAATAAATTCGTTTCAATTAATAATGATTTAAAGAAAAACTATTTAAAAACGGTTTTCTATTTTTCACTTTTATTTCCAGTAGTTGATATTATTTCGGCTTTAGCAACAGGAAGTTTAATTTGGTTTGGAGGATTGAGAACGGCTGTTTATGGAGATGTTTCGGTAGGAGATCTGATTGCTTTTACACAATATGTTACCTTATTAACAGCGCCAATGCGTGCAATAGCAGAACGTTTCAATACAATTCAACGGGGTTTAGTTGGTGCAGATCGTGTTTTCAAAATTTTGGATGATGATCAAACATTACCAGATAAAGGAACCATTAAACTAGAACATGTAAAAGGAAAAATCGATTTTGAAGAGGTAAAATTTTCTTATGTTCCGAATAATTTGGTATTAAAAGGAATTTCTTTTTCTACAGAACCAGGAGAAAAAATTGCAATTGTAGGAGCAACTGGAGCAGGAAAATCAACGATTATTAATTTATTAAGTCGTTTTTATGATATCGATTCTGGAACAATAAAAATAGATGATGTTAATATTTATGATTTAGATTTGAAAAATCTTCGTCATCACGTTGCAGTTGTCTTGCAAGATGTTTTCTTATTTAATACTACAATTTATGATAATATTGTTCTAGGAAATAAAAAGATTTCTTTGGAAGAAGTTCAAAAAGCAGCAAAAATTATTGGAATCGATAACTTCATTACATCATTGCCAAAGGGTTATTATAGTGAAGTAAACGAACGTGGAGCAACACTTTCTGTTGGTCAACGTCAGTTGATTTCATTTTTGAGAGCATATATTTACAATCCAGCAATTTTGGTCTTGGACGAAGCAACTTCATCAATAGATACAGAATCGGAAGAATTAATTCAGAAAGCAACAGATAAGCTAACACAAGGCAGAACTTCTATTATAATTGCGCATCGTTTAGCAACGATTCAAAATGCAGATAAAATTATTGTGATGGATAATGGAATGATTGTTGAGCAAGGAACTCATAGCGAACTATTGTCAAAAGAAGGTTATTATGCCAATTTGTATGAGGTTCAATTTTCGAAAGAAAATTAAAAAAATAACAAAAATAAATCGTTAGATTTGTTTAAATTGAACAATCAAAAATATTAACTTTAAAACTCTAATTCAAAATGAAAAAATTATTTTTAACTGCTGCAGTATTAGGTGTAGTCTCTTTAACTTCTTGTAAATCAGAACAAGATAAAGTAGATGCAAAAGTAGAAAATGCTCAAGAAAATTTATCTAATACAGTAGAAGAGCAAGTAGAAGCAGGTAAAGAAACAATGGATCAAATCTCTGATGTTGCAAAAGATTTACCAACTTTTTCAGATCCAAAAGTTACAGAATTTGTTGGAAAATACAACAAATGGGCTGCTGATATGAAATTAGCTGCAACAGCTGGTGATGCAAACAAATTAGCAGAATTGACTAAACAATCAGTAGATTTTCAAAAAGAATTACAAGGTTTTACTCAAACTTTAAAACCTGAAGATGCTAAAAAATTACAAGATTGGACAGCTGAAGTTCAAAAACAATTAAACAAATAATTAAATTTATATTTAATGTTAGCTCGAATTTATTCGAGCTTTTTTTATGGATTAAATTATGATTAATGATATAGATTGATAATATAATAATGTATATCTTTATCACAAAAATTTATAGATATCAATTTTTAATATATGACATTAGTACAATTACAATATGTGCTTGCAGTGGCTGAGCATAAGAACTTTACAATTGCTGCTGATAAATCCTTTGTAACTCAACCAACACTGAGTATGCAAATTCAGAAATTGGAAAAAGAATTAAATATTGATATTTTCGATAGGACATCACATCCAATAAAAATCACTCAAATAGGGGAGAAAATTGTTGCGCAAGCAAAAACAATTTTAATGGAAGCGAATCGTATGAAACATTTAGTAAACGAAGAAAAAGGTTTATTAGAAGGTGATTTTGTTATTGGTGTTATCCCTACTGTTTTACCTTCTTTGGTACCATTGTTTTATAAAACGTTTCAAAAAAATAATCCGAAATCAAATCTGATTATTAAAGAATTGCAAACGGATAAAATTGTAAAAGGAATAAAAGACGGCTCATTAGATTTTGGAATTGTGGTTTCGCCACTTTATGAAGATCAAATTGTCGAAAAACCGCTTTATTACGAACCGTTAGTAGCTTATGTACCAAGTGGACATCGCTTGGCTGATAAAGAAAAAATAAATGAAGAGGATTTAAATACTTCTGATTTATTGATTTTACAAGAAGGACATTGTTTCAGAAATAATGTTTTAGCTTTATGCGATACATCTAACTTTAAAAATCGTCCAATCAAATTAGATTCTGGTAGTTTTGAAGCTTTGGTAAAATTAGCAAATGATGGTTATGGAATGACGTTGCTGCCTGCTTTGGTTGCAGATGATTTACCACAAGAGTACAAAAAATATGTCAAAAACTTTCAGTCGCCAGTACCAACGCGAGAAGTTTCATTGATTTTCCATCAATCACAATTAAGAGATTCTTTCGAAAAAGAATTAATTAATACAATTCAAAGTATTTTGAGAGGAAAAATATTCCTTGAAAAGGATCAAAAATTAGATTCAAATATGGTTTCTTTACCAAAAAAATAAAAACAAAAAAACGACTCAAAATTTAATTTTGAGTCGTTTTTTTATAGATTTTAAAATTCTTTACGGTACTATAGTGGTAAATAAATATGTTGCAAAAAGTGTTAATAAAACAATCCCTTGCTGAATATTTGATCGACCTGAATTTAGTGATAAATAGACGGTAAACAAAGATAATACTAATAGGATAGACGATTTTGCATCAATCCCTAAAGTTACTTGTAAACCTGTGAAATAACATACAATAGCTACCGCAGGAATTGTTAATCCAATTGAAGCCAATGCTGATCCTAAAGCTAAATTAAGACTTGTTTGTAAGCGGTCTTGCTTAGCTGCTTTATAAGCTGCTAAACCTTCTGGCATTAATATAACTCCTGCGATTATGATTCCCACTAATGATTTCGGTGCTCCTAAATCCATTACTATTGTTTCAATTGTTGGAGATAGTTTTTTTGATAATAATACAACAGCACATAATGCTACCAATAATAAAACTAAACTAGAAATTGTAGTAAGAAGATTTGGTTTTTTTACATATAATTCTGACGTTACATTGTCCTTACTGTTTTCTGGTAAGAAATAATCTCGATGACGAATCGTTTGCACAGAAATAAATCCTCCATATAAGATTAATGAAATTATAGCAACAAAGACTAATTGACTTGATGAAAATTCTCCCTCTTTTTCAGAAGTTAAAAAGTTTGGTAAAACCAACGTTAAAATAGAAATTGCAACTAAAGTGATGAGTGCTGTTGAAACACCTTGTTTAATGAAATTTTGTTCTCTATAGCGAACTCCTCCAGCTAATAAACAAATCCCGATTATTCCCGTTAAGATAATCATCACTGCAGCAAACACTGTATCTCGTGCAAGAACGGAAGGTAATCCTGTAGGTTCGGACATCATCAAGGAAACGATTAACGAAACTTCAATAATTGTAATCGCTAATGCTAGGATAATGGTCCCGAAAGGTTCGCCAACTTTATGCGCAACAACTTCAGCATGATGTACTGCTGCTAGAACTGCAGAAATTAAAATGATTCCTAAGACACCTGAAAACCATGGTTGATCTTTAAATCCTTCGGCAATAGTTAATGAAAAAATGGCAAGAATAGGACAGATGATTGTCCAATATGGTAAAGCTAAATTGAATTTTTTTGAAATAAAATTATCTACATGCATTAATAATGAGGTTTTTGGATTTTTACAAATTTAATAAATAATATTGATAATATTTACATGTAATTATCATAAATAGTAATAATTATTTGACTTTAATTATAAAAATAAACTTTTTAACTAATGATTATCATACGTCTACTATCAATAAAAAATTAAATTTGTAAAATGTTAAATGTATCTGACGAAAAGTTAAAGAAATGGTTTAGCACATCATGTGTTTGGGAAACGATAAGTTGTGCGATTTTATTTTTGATAGCAATGCCTATTAAATATCAATTTGATTATGTATTACCAATGCCATTTGCTGGATGCTTTCATGGTTTTTGGTTCACTGCTTATTTAGTTTTACTTTTCAAAGTCAAAAATATATACAAATGGAATGATGAAGATTTTATCATCTATATCATGTATGCATTTATTCCATTCGCTACATTAGCTGTACACAAAGTGATAAAAGAAGATAAAAATAATGCATAAAAAAAGCTTCGTAAAGAAGCTTTTTTTATTAAAAATCATAAATTTTTCGCCACTTAGCGACAGTATTTCTACTGATTTTAAATTCATTAGCTATGAATGTATTCGTGTAATTATTCTTTTTCTGAATGTTCAAGATCTTAAAAATCGAATCTAAATCATAAGATTTGTGTTTCTGATTTTCAGTTGTCTTTTTTGCATTCAAAATTTCAGAAATTTTTATAACATCCAAAGTGTCCATTTCTTTAGTAAGAAGTTTTTTGGTTTGTTGAATTTTTTCTGGAAATTTTCTTTCAATAATGTCTTGGTAAATTTTTTGGTAGTTTGGTTTTTGCATAAAGAGTAAGATTTAGTTTTGAGGTAGGTATTTCTTTATCCAATTATGGATAGTATTTTTAGGTATATTGTATTTGTTAGAGATTTCTTGTATTTTCAATTTTTCATTTGTGTATAAATCCAACACAAAATCTATAATTTCTTTTGTATATACATTTTTGCGGTAATTAGGTAAAGCAGATTTTTTGGAAGTTTCCGTTTTTGCAGGATTTTTACCTAGCGGAGCATATAATATAATATGTTGCGTATAAATTCTGAAAAAATCATATTCTAATAACTTCGACCATTTTAATAAATCGTCTGTTAATATGCTTTTACTTTTGTATTGATTTTTTATTTCGCTTTCTGTGTAGGTTTTAAAGAAAGCTATTATTCTAGATATATCAATATCTAATTCATCAACTCTTTTTTTGATCAAAGAGCCTATGTGAATATTTTTCATAGGTAGTAGGTTTAGTAGTAATTGTAAAAGTAATAAAAAAGAATATAATTTTCCTAAAATATTCTTCATATTCTGATCAAAAAAGAAGGTTTCGCTATATAGAATTTATTTTATAATTTTATGCGACTAAATAAAGTATAATGATTATTCAACCAAGAACAAGAGGTTTTATTTGTATTACTACTCATCCAGAGGGAACTGCAAAAAATGTTCATAACCAAATCGAGTACGTAAAATCAAAAAATATTTCAGCCGAAGGACCAAAAAAAGTATTGGTAATTGGAGCTTCGACAGGTTTTGGTCTGTCATCTCGTATTACAGCTGCTTTCGGATATAATGCAGCAACAATAGGAGTTTTCTTTGAAAAACCAGCTGCACCTAGAAAACCTGGAACTGCAGGTTGGTACAACACTGCTGCTTTTGAGAAAGAAGCGCACGAAGCAGGTTTATATGCAAAAAGCATTAATGGTGATGCTTTCTCTGATGAAATAAAACAACAAACGATTGATTTAATCAAGAAAGATTTAGGTCAAGTTGATTTAGTTGTATATAGTTTAGCATCTCCACGTCGCACGCATCCTAAAACAGGAGTTGCGCATTCATCGGTTTTAAAACCAATTGGAGAACCATTTACAAATAAAACAGTAGATTTCCATACTGCAGATGTAACTGAAATTACAATTAATCCAATCGAATCTCAAGATGATATTGAAAACACAATAGCCGTAATGGGAGGAGAGGATTGGAAATTTTGGATGGAAGATTTGAAAGCAGCTGGCGTTTTAGCAGAAGGTGTAAAAACTGTTGCTTACTCATATATTGGACCAGAATTAACGCATAGAATCTACAAAGACGGAACTATCGGAATGGCTAAAAATGATTTAGAAAAAACAGTTCCTGTTTTGAATGAATTATTAGCTGATTTGAATGGTGTTTCTTATGTTTCTGTAAACAAAGCATTAGTTACACAATCTAGTTCTGCAATCCCTGTTGTACCATTATATGTTTCATTGTTATACAAAGTAATGAAAGATAAAGGTATTCACGAAGGAACAATTGAGCAAATACAACGTTTATTCGAAGAACGTTTATACACAAAAAATGGAGAAGTTCCGTTAGACGAGAATGGACGTATTCGTATTGACGATTTAGAAATGCGTGAAGATGTACAAAAAGAAGTTGATGATTTATGGAAAATTGTAACATCTGAAAATATCAACGAAATTTCTGATATCAAAGGTTATCGTGATGAGTTTTTCCAATTATTTGGATTCAATTATGATGAAATCGATTATGATGCAGAAACTGACGAATTGGTAACCGTTCCAAGTATTTCTTAGAAATAATATTTTCTATAATATCAAACCTCGAAATCTATTTCGAGGTTTTTTTATGTCAAAAAAAATAAACTTAATAAAATATTATTCATGAATAATTAACTTTAAGAGTTTTATATTGTTAATAAATAAAGATGATTTATAGAAATTCTGTAAAATTCCATTCAAAAATCATTGCTTATTTACATTATTTTTAGTTTTTAAGTTTTCTTTTAGAAATATATCCAAAAATGGTAAGATTTATTTTTCGTTTTCTTAAAAAATACATTAAACACATTACATTTCGCCAACTTTTAACACATGTATTTTTATGTCAATTTGGAAAATTAAACCATTAGCGAAATTAATAGAAGATTCGCAAGAAACAGAAGGTGGTTTAAAAAGATCTCTTTCTTCTGGAGCTTTGGTTGCTTTGGGAATCGGTGCAATTATCGGAGCAGGATTATTTAGTTTAACAGGAATTGCAGCAGCAGATCATGCTGGTCCAGCAGTTACTTTATCATTTGTTTTAGCAGCTATAGGTTGTGCTTTTGCGGGCTTATGTTACGCAGAATTTGCTTCCATGATTCCTGTTGCAGGAAGTGCTTATACCTATTCTTATGCAACAATGGGAGAATTTGTAGCTTGGATTATTGGTTGGGATTTAGTTTTAGAATATGCTTTAGCGGCTGCAACTGTAAGTGTAAGTTGGTCTGCTTATGTAGATAAATTTTTGCAACAAATAAATATTCATTTACCTCAAGAATTATTACATGCGCCAGCAGATGGAGGATTAATTAATTTACCTGCAATACTTATTGTGTGTTTATTGTCTTTAGTATTAATAAGAGGAACGAAAGAATCTGCGGTGATAAATAACATTCTAGTCATTTTAAAAGTAACAGTTGTTATAGTGTTTATTATTTTGGGTTGGAGTCATATTAACCCAGAAAATCATATTCCATTTATTCCTAAAAATATTCCAGGAACTCAATTTGGAGGAATGCCTGGAATTGCAGCAGGAGCAGCAGTAGTCTTTTTTGCTTTTGTAGGTTTTGATGCGGTTTCTACAGCGGCACAAGAAGCAAAAAATCCACAGAAAGGAATGCCGATTGGAATTTTAGGATCTTTAGTGATTTGTACGATTTTGTATGTATTATTTTCGTGGGTAATGACAGGTTTAGTTCCTTACGAAACATTCAAAGGAGATGCTTCTCCTGCAGCAACAGCTTTTGCTGTAACAGGTTATACATTTTTACAAAGTGTACTTATTTTAGCGATTATTGCGGGATATACATCTGTAATATTAGTAATGTTGTTAGGACAAAGTCGTGTATTTTATAGCATGAGTAATGATGGGTTATTGCCTTCTTTTTTCTCAGATGTTCACAAAAAATTTCATACACCTTGGAAAACGAATTTATTCTTTTTGGTATTTGTAAGTATTTTCGCAGGATTTGTTCCAATCAAAGATTTAGGACATATGGTAAGTATCGGAACTCTGTTTGCATTTACTCTGGTATGTATTGGAATAATTGTTATGCGTAAAAAAATGCCAAATGCAGAGCGTAAGTTTAAAGTTCCATTTGTTCCATTAGTTCCAATTTTAGGAATTATTGTTTGCGTTTATTTGATGACATCATTAACAATGGAAAGTTGGTGGAGACTTTTAATTTGGTTAGTAATTGGAATTTGTATTTACTTTTTCTATGGTAAAAAACATAGTAAAGTAGATGGTTAGAAATAATAATTAAGTTTTTAAAATCCTTTTTTCTTTTAGAAAAAGGATTTTTTTTACTGAAATCACAAAAGCTTCAAATATTTATTTGAAGCTTTTGTGATTATTAAGGGAATTAAGTCGAATACTTAAGTTTTCGATTTGGCTTTTATATAAATACAATTTTAGTTTACTAATACTTGAAATTTATAAAATCTTCTACATATATTCTATAACCATTACATCATAGCCTTTATCCTGCCATTATCCTGCCTTTATCTAGGGAATATCCTGCCAATATCTATTCATCTAATCCATCCTAAAATAACTATACATGTTTTTAATAAATCCTATTATAGTTTTTGTATATCTTTTTTTATTTTATGATTTTAAATGCACAACATTTGGAGTTAAATAATCACAACTTGCATGTGATCTAAATTCTTTATATGATTTAATGCAATTAATAACTTTAATCTTTGGTTGGTCAAAACCTAATGCACTATCATGTAGGTTGTAATCCATTCTAAAATTCCTTTAATTCTTTCTGTTATTGCATTTCTTGAGGACCACCTTTTCGGTCATACTTGTAGCTGACCATTCCTATGACGCGTTATGTTGTTTAAATTTAGTGAGGCTTCAAATCAATTCATCTTACTAGAAATGTGAATTCACCCTCAAAAATTACAGTTTAAACTGTAATTAGTTTAAAGTCAGTTTTATATGTATTTTATTGTATATTTAAAAATGAAAAACTTTCTCACAGTCCTATTAACAACAATCTTTCTTATTCAATCCTGCGGAAACGGAGCAGAAAAGAGAACAACGAAAACCAATTCGACTAACGAAATTTGGAAAGTCAATGAAAAGGATTATTCCCTTACAATAGAACTGTTGGATAGCGTGCAATACTATGTAGAAAAAGCAAACTCCAACTACAAACCTGATAAAATTAAGAAAATAACTGATTTTGCAACAGCAAAGAAAATGCTGGAAGGTGTTGTTGAATTTAGTGAAAACGAACACTACATCGGGTTAAGAAGAATTCTTTTTAGGAATGGAGAAGTTTATATTGACCGATATGAGGAAGAAGTTTTTTCCGCTTATTATCCTATAGAAGATATTATTACGTTTGTGGGCGGGCACGAAACTGATGTAAGTTATAACCTGAAAAATGGACAGCGAACAGAAGAAACAGGAAATCCCGACTATATCGTAACTTCGCCCAATAAGAAATTTCGCTTAAACGGTTTTTTTGACGGACAGGAATGTGTTTCTTATTCCATACAAAAAAGAATAGATGGTACGTTTCAAAATGTCATCTCGTTGAATAGTGCATTTATTCGAAACGACCGTATCAATCTTTGTCAATTGAAAGAAGCATATTGGACAGACGACAATACATTATTTGTTGCAGAACAGTTATATTACAATGGAGATGCTACTGTAAAAACAAAATACTACAAAGTTTCTTTAGTCAAAGCTGATAAGCCAATAATTGAAAAACGAACACCTTTTCAATCCAAAAATCCTGAAGATTTCATTCCTGACGGATATGTGATTGGCAAATTTGGAGGAGGAACTTTTGCGGAAGATTGGAAAAAAATAAAAGGAGATTTGAACAAAGACGGTTTGGAGGACCTTGTAATCCTTATTAAAGGAACGGATAAAGATAAAATTGTCAAAGACGAGCATAACGATAAATTGGACAAAAACCGTAGAGGTATTATTATTTTGTTCAACAAAGGAGATTATTACGAGTTAGCACTCCAAAACTACGATTGCTTTTCGTCTGAAAACGAAGATGGAGGTGTGTATTTTCCTCCTGAACTGTACTTTGAAATTAAAAAGGGAAATTTGTATATCAATTATGCTCATGGAAGGTACGGTTATTGGGGGTATACATTCAGATACCAAAACAGAGATTTTGAATTGATAGGTTATGACAGAAGTAGCCACAGAGGTCCGATAACAGAAAGTGATATTAGCATTAACTTCCTGACCCAAAAATTAAAACAAAGAGAAAATATCAATGAAAATGTTCAGCGTGACGGAGATGAAATTTTTAAAGAAACCAAACAGAACATCAACGTAAAAGAACTTGTTAGGTTATCCGAAATAAGAGATTTTGATGATATTGACGAGGATAAATTATATACCGTTAAATAAAATGAAAAAACATTCTGAAAATCATATCCAGAATTCATAATCAGAATTAAAGATAAAACTAGATGGAGAATGGACTGTCTTAAATGATTGAGGCAACAATAACTTATTTTCAGCAGTAAAACTGATAAAGATTAAAAAAGAAATTTTAAATAATAGAATCCCTTTCAGCGAAAAGTGAGGGATTCAAAGCTATTTAATGTATGATAAACTGATTACTAAATAATGTGTAAAATTTTAATAGATGAAAAATAGTCCAAATTGGTTAGATAAAGAAGAATATCCGTTTATTTCAAAATTTATGAAGGTAGATGGTCAAAATATACATTATATAGATGAAGGGAAAGGAAATGTATTACTTTTTATTCATGGTACTCTTTCTTGGTCCTTTGAATATAGAAAATTAATAAAATCATTGTCAAAGACTCACAGATGTATCGCGTATGATCATATTGGATTTGGTTTATCAGATAAACCACAAGAGTATGATTATTCTATAAAAAACATTTGAGTAACTTAAACGAGTTTATTGGTAATTTAAAGTTGACTGATATTACATTAATTCTACATGATTTTGGTGGGCCGATAGGATTATCGTATGCTGTTGAAAACGTATCAAATATTGTTAAAATTGTTGCTTTTAATACATGGGCATGGAGTAATACTGGTGAGCGAGAATTTGAGAAGATGAAACCTTTTTTAAAGAGTGCAATCTTACCTTTTTTATACAAAAGACTAAATTTTTCTCCTAAGTTTTTACTTCCTGAAATGTTTGGTAAAAAGTATAAGCTACTTAGTTCTATTAAAAAGCATTATGTATTGCCGTTTGAAAATTCAAAGATGCGTAATGGAACTTTGGGGTTTGCTAAATCATTACTTAATGAACAGGATTTTCTTTTTGCTTTAGAAGAGAAATTGTCTAATATTCAAACTATACCTACTTTGTTAATTTGGGGAGAAGAGGATAGTATTATGACTTTGGAACATAGGGGTAAATTTCAATCAAAATTTGACATTATTGAAGTAGTAAATTTAAAAAACTGTGGTCACTTTCCGCAAGAAGAAGATCCAAAAGTAGTAATTAAACACATGCAAGAATTTGTAAAATAATTTGAGAATTATCTAAAAATAAAAAAAATCCTGCAAACTATTAATTTTGCGGGATTTGTCTATTTTTAGTGACTTTTTCAAAAACTGAAGTGATTGTAAATAAAAAAAGCTCCAAACATTTGTTTGAAGCTTTCAGCGGAGAGTGAGGGATTCGAACCCCCGGAGGTGTGACCCTCAACAGTTTTCAAGACTGCCGCATTCGACCACTCTGCCAACTCTCCAATAACGCTGTTTATTGCGGTATTGCGAGTGCAAATATAGAACGCTTTTTCGAATTACCAAATATTTTTTTATTCACAAATAAACAACGAAAACGTTTTCGTAATAAGTTGTAAAGCTGAATTTTTATTTCAAGTAATTGAATTTAAGTAGTATAAATTTAATTTAATAAAAGATAAAATTTTATAAATTAAGTTTACCTCCTCTATTTTTCTATGAAAATACTTTCATTTTAATGACAATAATTAGTTTTTGCAAAAAAAATGTACGAAATCGTTATAATTGTTTATTTTTGCCAAGAATTAAGTAAATAAACACAAATAAACATTTATTAAATGAACCACTCTTCTTATGATGAACAACTTGCATCTTTTAATGAACTAAGTAAAAAAGTTGTAGAATTCATTAAAATTGTTTCTGATTTATGGTATGATCAATCTGTAGAATTGGTTATTTTCCGCAATCAATTAGTTGATAAAAACGTTAGTGACATTATAAATCTACATCAGTATGCTGAAGAATTTGTAGAAAAAAAGATTTCTATTGATGATACTTTAGCGATTGCTAAAGCGATTGCTAAGGCAAATCTGCCAGCTTCTAGACTTGATGTTGGAAAATTGGCAAAGGAATATATTTCTGGAAACTACAGTTCAGCAGAAGCTTTTGTTGAAGAGAAATTAGGCGTTAGCAAAAATGTAAAAAATGTCGAACCAAAGGATGTTGTATTATATGGTTTTGGTCGAATCGGACGTTTATTAGCTCGTGAATTAGCTTCTCAAATGGGAAAAGGTCAACAATTGAGATTACGTGCTATTGTTACACGTGATAAAAACGATCCTGTTTTATTAGACAAAAGAGCCTCTTTATTACGTCACGATTCTGTTCATGGTGATTTTGACGGAAATGTTGTCGTTGATTACGAAAATAATGCATTAATCATCAATGGTGTTTCTGTTTATATGATTTCTGCTGCACAGCCAGAAGATATTGATTATACAGCTTACGGAATTAATAATGCTTTAGTTATTGATAACACAGGTGTTTTTAAAGATGAGGAAGCTTTATCTCGTCATTTAAAATCTGTTGGAGTAGATAAAGTTTTATTAACTGCTCCAGGAAAAGGTGTTCCAAATATTGTTTATGGTGTTAATCATGAAGAATATAATCCTGAACAAGTAAATATTTTCTCTGCTGCTTCTTGTACTACGAATGCAATTACTCCTATTCTAAAAGTTGTTGAAGATAATTTAGGTGTTGTAAAAGGACATTTAGAGACTATTCACGCCTATACAAATGATCAAAATTTAGTCGATAATATGCACAAAAAATACCGTAGAGGACGTGCAGCTGCATTGAATATGGTAATTACTGAAACTGGTGCTGGTAGTGCAGTTGCAAAAGCTTTACCAAGTTTATCAGGAAAATTAACTTCGAATGCAATACGTGTTCCAGTTCCTAATGGATCTTTGGTTGTTTTGAATTTAGAAGTTGCAAAAGAGACTTCTGTGGAGGATGTTAATAACATTATGAAAAATGCTGCATTAAATGGCGAATTGGTAGAACAAATTAAATATTCATTGAATAATGAATTAGTTTCTTCTGATATCGTTGGAACAACTGCTCCATCTATTTTTGATAGTAATGCAACAATTGTTTCTGCTGATGGTAAAAACGTGGTATTGTACGTATGGTACGACAACGAATATGGATATAGTCACCAAGTAATGCGTTTAGCAAAACATATTGCTGGTGTTAGAAGATACACATACTATTAATAGTATTTTTTCCCTTTATTTAAAATTAATCCACTAGCTTAATAGTTAGTGGGTTTTTTTTTGTAACTTATTCGTTTAAAAACAGATATAATAAATATATGTATTAGATTTGTTAATGTTATATTAATACTATCTATAAAAATTAACATTATTTTTGAAAAAACTAAAAACATTATATTTATGAAGAAACTTTACTTTAGATCATCCTTATTAACATTATTGTTATCAGGATTTGCATTTGGACAAGGTTCTGAAACCTTTGAAAGTCAAAATGTTTTAAATGCATCATATGCCGATAATTCATTTGATGGTGAAACAGATGGTATTAAATGGTACTATGTTAGTGCTCGTGATGAAGGTAGTTTTCCTATTACATCAAAAGGAATAATGCTAAGAGATAAAACACATACCTTAGAAGCTACAATTCCTAATGGAATTGGAAAGTTAACTTTTGATGCGAGAAAAGCTTTTACTGGAGGTAGCAATAATAGAAAGATTGAAATTTTAGTAGATAATGAAGTTGTCTTTACAACACCAACATTTGGAGCACCACAAACAGATACTACTATTCACAATTTTGAAGTAGAAATAAATAAAGCAGGTACTTCTACTTTAACTTTTAGAAATGCAGGACCACAAATAACATTAGATAATATTTCTTGGACAGGATATGAAATTGTTACAAATCAACCTCCTGTTGTTTCTTCTAAAACATTAACAGGTACATATGGTGTATTATTATCTGACGGAAATTTAACTGCAACAAACAATCCTACATCTTGGACACAAACGGGAACTTTACCTTTAGGAATAACTTTTGACAATGGTGTGTTCTCAGGAACACCAGAGCAAGTAGGTACATTTGCAGCACAAGTTACTGCTACAAATGAACACGGCACTTCTGATGCGGCAAACATAACATTTGAAATAGCAAAAGCTGATCAAACTGTTAATTATACTTTTGATAATTTAACTCAAAACCAAGGAACTACTTTTTCTGATTTACCATCTCAAACAGAACAAGGAGTTGCAATTGTTTATACTTCTAAAGACAACTCAATCGTTTCGACAAATGGAAATACGTTGTCATTAGATGGAATTGGTTCTACTACTATTACGGCAACTGCATTAAGTAATGATAATTATAACGAATTCAGTACAACTTTTAATGTTTCTGTAGCGGACCCAAATGCAACGTATTGTTTTGAAGAGACATTTGATGGATTAGAAGGTAACAGTACAAATGGGAATGGATCTGCGAAAGCATGGAAAGGAAATGATAATTTCCCTGAAGATAATTTAGTTAGTGTTTACCAAGCCGGAGAAGCTGTAAAATTAGGAACTAGTTCAAAAATTGGTTCACTTACCTCTAAAAAATTAGACCAAATATCAGGCAATGTAACAGTTTCTTTTGATGTAAAAGGTTGGACAACTGTTGAAGGAAGTGTTAATGTTACGCTAGGTTCAGAAACTAAAAATGTTAAGTACACAGCAAAAATGACTGATGATTTTGAAAATGCAACTGTAAGTTTTGAAAACGTAGCTGCTGGTTCTACTTTAAAATTAGAAACTTCTGCAAAAAGAGCTTTTATTGATAATGTTAGAGTGCTATGTTCAACTGGAGACAGCTCTACAACTTGGGATGGTACAGCTTGGTCTAACGGAACACCAGATCTTACAAAAGATGCTATTCTGAATGCAGCACCTGGAACAAGTTTTTCTGCAAAATCTTTAACAATTAAAGGCGATGTAATAATTCCTGCTGGAATTACAATTACTGTAGAAAATGAAGTGAAAAATGAAAATGATTTCACATTCAAATTCGAACATGGTGCATATTTAATTCAAAATAACGATAATGCAATCAATACTGGTTTAGCTACTTTCGAGCGTAAATCTACTCCTATCTATCGTTTAGAAAATATGACATGGTCTTCACCTGTTATTGGACAAAATATTCTTGAAATTTCTCCATCTACATTAAAAAATCGTTTTGCTAGATTCTTAGAATCAACAAACGATTGGTCTGAAAATGTAACAGCCAATGACAACTTTAAAACAGGAGAAGTAATTGCTTTTAGAGCTCCAAATGATTTTAACAACTATGGCGAAGGAGATGCTAAAGTATTCGAAGGTTCATTCAAAGGACAATTATTTAACGGAGAAGTATCAATTCCAGTTACTAAAACTTCTAAAGGAAATAATGCTGTAGGAAATCCTTATGCTTCGCCAATTAATTTAGATGCTTTAATTGCTGCTAATACTACTGTAGGAATAAATTCTGTTTATGTATGGACACATTCAAAACCTATTGTGGAAGGAGCTTACCAAGGTTCTAACTGGATTATCTATAATGGAACAGGTTGGAATGATAATACTATAACTTCAAAAAACATTGATATTGCACAAGGATTTATTGTAAAAGTTGCAAACGCTGGAGATTTATTACTTAATAACACTATGCGTACAACTGCTAACGATGGTATTCATTACAGACAACAAAAAGATAAATATTGGCTAAGCTTATCAAATAATCAAGCTAAAATTAATTCGTCTTTAATTGGGTATGTAAATGGATCTACAAATAAATTTGATCAGAATTTCGATGCTCAACCATTTGATAACAAAGCTGAAGGGTTATATTCTGTTTTAAATAATGAGTTATTTGCGATACAAGGGCGTGGAGATTTCAACAACGAAGATTCTTTTGACTTAGCTTACAATGTAAAAAAAGCAGGAACTTATCAAATTAATTTAGAACAATTTGAAGGTGTTTTCGAAGCACAAAACATCTATTTGGTTGACAAAAAATTAAATAAAGTAGTTAATTTAAACGAATTAAAAACTTATTCTTTTGAAACAGAAGCAGGTGAAATTAAAGATCGTTTTGCTGTAAATTATCAAAACAGAACATTATCAACAAATGATTTATCTAAAAAAGGATTAGTCGTTTATGCTCAAAATAAACAAATCTCAATTTCATCTCAAGAAGCTATAAAATCAATCAAATTAGTTGATATTTCGGGAAGACAATTACAACAAATTCAAAACTTGAATACTAAATCTTATGTTGTTAATTTGAATCTTGCACCTCAAATTATTGTCGTTGTAATTGAAACAGCTGATGGTAAAACTGAATCTAAAAAAGTAATTTTAAAATAATTGAACTATGAAGAATATAAAAAAAATCACATTTTTATTTTGCTTAATGTCAACAATGACTTTTGCAAATTCTCAAGAAGGCGGAATTAGTTTTTTTGAAAGTAGAACAACGGATTCAGATGGTCCAAATGGTCCAAGTCCAGATCCAGATCCGGATCCAGCTCCGATAAATGATTATTTACCATTATTGGTAATTGGGGCAGGTTTGGTTGCTTTGCGTTATAGAAAACAATTACTAAAAAACTAAGTTTAAAAACTTTTTTATAAAAAGAAAGCTTCTCAAGATTTTGAGAAGCTTTTTTTATTTTATCTGTTCTAAATTATTGTTAATTACTTTAGCTAAGATTTCGCCCATTTTATGACAGTTTTCATAAGATTGATCTTTGTAAAGTTTTGCGAAACCAGTGCGTAACTGTTCAATATTTTCAGGTTTAGAAATTTGATCGTTTTTCATTATTTTCATTAAATCACGAAATCTTTTCGAGCTATTCGAAATTCGTTTTGAAATCAATGACTTCACTTCTTTTCTATATTGATCAATAGAATTTTTTTTCAAACGATTATTCACCAAATCAACCATAATTTTATTTTCTTTGAAATATTGTGGTCGATAAATTTTTAAATTCCCTTCATAACATTGTTGATCAAAATCAATTGGTCGAATTCTATAAATAACTTGATCAAAATCGTGAATTGGTATCACTACATAATTATACGAACGCATATCTCCCAAAAGCCCAATAAAGCAGCGTTCATTGAATTTTACAAACTCTTTTGCAATCTGGTTTTTTTCTAAATCGTTACATTTGTCCAAATAATTTTTTATAAAAACATCGCCTGGAATTCCTAAAATATGCTCTTCGATTAAAGTATTTTTATAAACCAAAAAATTGATTCTATGTGGCGATAGAATATCTTCCAATTCTAACCCATAAATACGCGAAGCATCTGCTTTTTTGATATAAAAGTTAGTATAATTATCATTCAAAACATTACGTACTCGAATACGAAAAGGTTTTGAGTTTCCAAACGTACAATAATCAATAGAATCGACAACCAAATATGGTAAAGATTCTTCATCTCCATCTGAATGTAAATATGTATAAATCCTGTTTAGACTATCTTGTATTTCTTGCTGTTCTGATGCTGTATAATACACACCCAACCAATGCGTATCATTTCCTTCTTTATCTTCAAGCGCTACACAACCCGAAAAACGCATTAAATCATCGTATTCAATACTTGTTTTTGTTTTACGATGATATTTCTCTAAATAATGATTCAATTCATCACTTACAGGATAAATAGGTTTCTTAAATTCTATTTTTACATCTTTCATTTTCAATCATTGTATATTACGAAGATAGCTTTAAATTTATTTTTTAAAATTGTTTATTGGATTAATATTTGCTAAATTCAGTCGAAATCTAAATTTTATAAAATGAATATTCAAGTCAGAAATTTGACTCTTGAAGATTATAGTGATTTGACAGAATCTACAAAAGAAGCCTATCAAAATCAGCTTGGAACATGGACTGTCGACGAAATAAAAGAATTATTAGCTCTTTTTCCTCAAGGTCAACTTTGTGTGGAAGTCGATGGTAAAGTTGTTGCATCGGCACTAAGTATTGTTGTTAATTCTAAGAAAACTAATATTGAATCGAATTATGATACAATCACTTCAAATGGTAAATTCTTAAAACATGATCCTGATGGTGATGTAATGTACGGAATTGAAGTTTTTGTACATCCTAATTATCGTCAGTTACGCTTAGGAAGACGTTTATATGATGAACGAAAAGCTCTTTGTGAGGAAATGAACCTTAAATCGATTGTTGCTGGAGGAAGAATTCCTAATTATTATAAATATTCAAAAGAATTATCGCCTCGTCAATATATTGAAAAAGTAAAAAGTAAAGAAATTTATGATTCAACTTTGGCTTTTCAAATTTCGAATGATTTTAACGTAAAAAAAATTCTAAAAAATTATTTAAAGGATGATAAAGAATCTTTAGAATATGCAACTCTACTGGAATGGAATAATATTTATTATGAACCAGAACTAAAATCTAATTCGCCTACAAAACGTAATATTCGTCTAGGATTAGTGCAATGGCAAATGCGTTTATTCAATGGTTTACAAGATTTCTATGATCAAATAGAATTCTTTGTAAATGCTGTAAGCGATTATGGTTCTGATTTTATAATGTTCCCAGAATTTTTTAATACTCCATTAATGAGCCCTTATAATCATTTAAAGGAGATTGAGGCAATGCATCAATTAGCTACAATGACAGATGATATTGTAAAGAAAATTCAAGAATTGGCTATTACTTATAACATCAATATTATTTCGGGATCTATGCCGCATCTAAAAAATGGTAAATTGTATAATACATCATTTTTATGTCATCGTTCTGGAAAATTAGATTCTTATAGTAAAATACATATTACACCAAACGAATTCAAATATTACGCATTGAATGGTGGTGATGAAATAAAAATTTTTGACACCGATTGTGGAAAAGTAGGTTTGTTGATTTGTTATGATGTTGAATTTCCTGAGTTGAGTCGTATTTTGGCTGATCAAGGAATGGAAATTTTATTTGTTCCTTTCATGACAGATACACAAAATGGTTACACGCGCGTGCGTTGTTGTGCGCAAGCTCGTGCAATAGAAAACGAATGTTACGTTGCAATTGCAGGATCTGTAGGAAATTTACCTCGTGTAAATAATATGGATATCCAATATTCTCAATCTGCTGTTTTCACACCTTCAGATTTCTCATTCCCAAACAATGGTGTTAAAGCTGAAGCTACACCAAATACAGAAATGGTATTAATTGCAGATGTTGATCTTTATCTTTTAAAAGAATTACATGAATATGGAACTGTAAAAACGAAAAAAGATAAACGAAATGATTTGTACGAAGTAAAAGTTATAAAATAAATACAATTAAAAAAACCTCCTATTTGGAGGTTTTTGTTAAGTTCTTATTCTTGTTTATTAAACTTGAACAAGAACAACTAATCTAGCTTTTTTAAGCATAGACCTTAGGTTCGGTTAAGTATCTGTATTAAATTTAGAAATATTTTTTACAAAAGACAAATATTTTCTCTGAAAAGTTTAAATATTAACATATTATAATCAAGTTTTTATAATTCTAGCTCGAAGATTTGAATAAATTTTTCGTTAAAATTATTTGGAACAAATTGATTAAAATAAATTCTTTTTCCATTATTTGAAAAATGAGGGATTCCTGTTAATTCGTTATTGATTAATTCGGTTTGATATAATATTTTAGATTTTTTTTCAATTAAATCAGTCAAGAATATTTTATTATCAACAAAGAAAACAGCATATTTTCCATCTGGGGAAATATTGAATGGTGAGCTTATTGAATTTTCTAAAAATGAATATTGAATAATTTCATTGGTAGATAAATTCGCCCCAAATAATTGTGTTTTCTCAACTTTATCTTCCATTAAAAAATAAATTATTTTTCCACATGGAGAAGAGCGTAACCAATGTCTGAAATTGCTAATTCCTCTTTGAGTAAACGTTATTCTTTTTTGAGATATACAGCTTGGAACATCTGGCAAAGTGAATTTCGTTCCTTTTAAATTATCATTTTCATTAAAACTAATTTCATCTGGGATTGTTGCTATAAAAATTTCCGTTTTCAAATTTCCATTTTCATCACGAACATGTCCTTGAAATGCTATATTGTTTGTTGAGTTTATCCAACATTCATCAAAAGCTTTCTCTATTTCATCGCTCCCATTTGTTGCGTTTGTCACTACTTTAGAAACAATAATAGAAAACATTTCGCCATTATTATTTTCTAAATTCTTATCTAGCGGAACTTCTACTTGTTTAGGAAACATCATCCCAACTACTCGTTGATCTTTTATATTAGCATTCTGTTTCGCTTCTTGTTCTATTATATAATCATTGTACGTAAAGCTAATCCAATTTCTATCTTTTTTCCATGAATGCGAATGCGTTCCTCCTCGCATTGCTCCATTTGTATAAGGAAATTTAATATCGCGAGCATCCATAAAAATTGGTTGATTTGGATAATTTAAATCGATTGCAACGCCTGTTCTTCTTGTAACTGAATATGGCTTTGTTCGGTTTGCATTTCGTATTCCGTGAATAAATATAACTTTATTCTCTAATTGAGAAAACGAAGCTGCTCCAACACCTGGACCAAACTCAGTCTGATTATTCGCTGTGTAGATAATTTCTGTGTTGTAATTTTCTGTGTTGAGTATACAAATGCTTGATGTTTCTCCTATTTTGGTGTCATCATTTCTTGTGTCAAAAACGATATATTTATCATCAATGGATTGTATTTGGAAATGATGTAATGTGTGACCAAAATTATCAAATGTTAACTGTTTTATCATGATAGATTATCTATTATTCAGTTTTTGAATTTACTCTATAAAATTAATCTTTTTACAAAAACTCTACTTTAATTTTAATGTCCATATAACTTACTTATTCTTTGATATATAACATTTAAAAGATTTGGTTTAAATTGCACGCAACCAATAAAATTTTATGAAGAAGAAATTAATTTTCATACCTCTTCTGCTTGTCTATGCAGTAAAAAGTCAGGTAAAAATCACAGATTCCAATAATTCTGAGATAAGCTCAAATTCTCTACTACATTTAGAGAGTCAAAAGAAGAATAAAGGTTTTTTATTACCAAGATTAGCTCTAAGTAATGTTAATTCTCCATCTCCTCTAAATAATCATGTTTCGGGTATGGTTGTTTACAATACAGCAACTGTAAATGGTGTTGATGGTGTTGTGCCAAGTATCTATTTGAATGATGGAACAAAATGGATTAGAATAGAGTCAGAGTCTAATAAACTTGGAGATTTGAAAAATAGCTTTGCAAAAGCTGATTCCAACGGCTGGTATCTATTAAATGGAAGAGATGTTACTACTTTACCAAAAAATGCAAATGCAGTCGCTAAAGCTTTAGGGTTTACGGATAAATTACCTAATTTGATTGATGCTTATTTAAAAAATAAATCAAATTCTGAGGCAATGAATGTTATAAATGGTCGTAATAATTTTATAATAACTCAGGCCAATTTACCAAATGTTAATTTCACAGGAACAACTTCTTCTGTTGATAATCATACTCACACGTATTTAGATAATCCAAACACTACAATAAATGCTTCATATGATAGTAACCAAACGAATCCCTTAGCAAATACTACAGCTCAAAATTTCGTAACATCTTCAAATACCCATTCACATGATGTACTTTTACCTTTAAATGGAAATAATCAACCTGTTGATTATAAGCCAAAAAGTATTACTACTAATGTATTTATATATCTTGGATCTGAATAATAAAAAAAACACTTATGAAAAACATATTTATAATTATATTTTTAGGATATTTTACAACTAGTAACGCTCAAGTTGGCATTGGCACAGAAAATCCTAACCCTTCAAGTATTCTTGAGATTAGTACAACAAATAAAGGAGTTTTATTCAATAAACTTAAACTTTCATCTACTGACAATCCTGCTCCTCTTTCAAGTCATCAAGAAGGTTTATGGGTTTACAACACAGAAACATCTGGTTCTTATCCAAATGAAGTATACCCTGGTCTTTATTACAACGATGGTACAAAATGGATATTACTAAATGCAGGAATACCAAATCCGAGAATAGGAGATATCAAAGCAAGTGTTATATTAGGTGATCGTGATGGATGGTATTCACTAGACGGAAGAGCTGTTTCTTCTCTACCAACAAATGCTCAATCAAACGCAAATGCGCTTGGAATACTTAATAATTTACCCGATGCTAGTGATAGAATTTTAAAAGGTATAGCTACTACTTTACCTCTTAGACAAGTGAATGAAGAGAGTTTTGGAGATTTAGGAGGGACTAATAGTATTACATTAACACAAGATAATTTACCTAATATTGAATATAAAGGTAGCGTAGTAGCAGTTGGTGATCATACTCACACTTTTGATAGTTATGGTAATGCATTCTGGAATCGATATGGAACTAGCGGAGTTACAGGATTAAATAAATTACCAACAGAAACACGTACTACTGAACCTGCAGGAGCACATAGTCACACAGTATCAATCCCTACAGGTGGTACAAATACACCAATTGTAAACTATCCAAAAAATTTCACAACTCAATATTATATTTATTTAGGAAATTAATTTATTATGAAAAAAATTATATACTTTATATTATTTATAGGATCCTTATATACTTCATATGCTCAAGTATTAATTTCTGAGGATAAATCTTTAGCAACAATGAATAATGATGCTATTTTAGAATTAAGTACTGCTAATCATTCTAAAGGTTTGTTATTACCTTACGTAAATTTAAGCTCCACAAAATCTGCTTCACCTTTACCTTCACACATAATGGGAATGATTGTTTATAACTTAAATACATCTATAAACAATGGTGATGTCAATACAAGTGTTTTTCCTGGAATGTATCATAATGATGGTACTTCTTGGCAAAAAGTTGAATTTGATTCACCTTCATTTGGTGATATTAAATATTCAGCAATTTCAGATGATCATGATGGATG
>NZ_CBCPHV010000015.1:0-50034 GCF_965118635.1 Empedobacter brevis
CTAAAGCATAATCTTGATAAGCCGTTGTAACGATAAATTTCTGTGAATGATCAAGAATTTTCATCAATTGAATTCCTGTTAATTCTGGCATTTGAATATCCGTAAAAATAAGATCAACTTTATTATTTTTTAGAAAATCAATTGCTTCAAAAACTTCCGTTGTTGCGAGCGAAATATTTAAATTTTTGTTTTCGGATGCATGTTTTTTTAATAATTCTACAGCTAAAGGTTCATCGTCCAAAATAATACAATTAATTTTCGTCATGGAATGGAATTTTTAAGTAAATATGAAACGTTTCATAATCGTTTTTAACTTCGAAAGTATAATTTTTCCCAAAATAATAATTCAATCTCTTTTTCAAATTTGTCAATCCAATTCCCAAAGTTTCATCTTTTTGATGTTGATTAATTTTATTTTCGACTGATATTTCTAGAAAATTAGTTTCAGTTTTGATATTGATTTTAATTGGATGATTGATATCTTTTACAATGCCATGCTTTATTGCATTTTCGACAAAAGGCGAAATGATATAAGGATGAATTAATCTTTTAGGATTCGTTATTAGAAATTCTTTTTCAACATAAAATTTTTCTCCATAACGAATCTTTTCCAAATCTAAATATTGATTAATATAATCAATTTCTCGTTCAATTTCTATTTTATCTTTATTGGTTTCGTATGTTGTAAAACGCATAATTGCACTTAGATTTTCGATTGCTTTTAGCGAATCTGCAGAATTTACACTTACCAAACTGTAAATATTATTTAAAGTATTAAACAAAAAATGAGGATTAATTTGAGCTTTCAGGAAGTTTATCTCAGCTTCTTTTTTCTCTTTTTCTATAATATTATTTTGTTTTAATGTATTGATAGAATGAAATGTCATCCATAAAAAAAGTGACGAAAAAACGATGAAAGAACCATAATGTAAATTATCATAAATATAAAAACTGATGGTTGTTCCTTCAAAATAATTCACTTTGTTAAACAAGAAATCTGTAATAATTTGTTCAATCATATAACGAACAATAATAAAAATACTAAAGGAACATATTATAGATAATAAGATTGATTTCCAATTAATATTCTTTAAGAAATAGGGAGCGATAAAAAAATAGGTTATAAAAATTGTGATTAATTGCACAATGTACATTGTTGCTGTAAATAATGCAATCGTTTCAAAGAATGGATTTCCATTAGTTAAATTAATTAAGCCAATCGTTATATAATCAAATAGAATATAAATAGCCCAAAAGCCCAAAAGAATAAAAACACTGATTTGTTTAGAGAAATTTATATTTTTTTTATCAACTTCCATTGTTTTGTTTTTTGTAAAATTAAATCCTTTTCTACATAAATAAGATGCGATTCGTCGATTAAAGAAATGGGTTGGTCGATAAATTGGAATTTATGTTTATGAAATCAGAGAAATTTGAGTGAAAATTAAAATTCAACTCAAATGAAAAATTTATTTATCACAATCGTTACCGTTTTAGGATTTGCTAATTTATCAGCTCAAGCAAAATATAATTTTCAAACAAAATTTGATGATGCTATTCCTGTTCTCAATCTCGGTACTTTTCATATGGGATTTACAACAGATGCAAATTCTACCGAATTCGATGAACATAACAAAGAGAATATTCGTGAAGTGCATGAATTAGCGAAGAAAATTGCAGCTTTCAAACCAACAATTATTTTGGTAGAACAAGAACCTTATAAAAATAAGAAAATAGCTGCGGCTTATTCAGCTTACTTAAAAAATCCAAAAATGAAGTTTGAAAAAACTACTGAAATAGAATTGTTGGCTTATGAAGTTGGACGATTAAGCGGAGCAAAACAGATTTATGGCATAGATTATCAAAAAGATTATTATTATCCGTTGTATTATGCGTTGAAGAACCAAGAAGATACGATAACATATAAAAAGTATAACGAGTTATTTTCTTTGAACGAAAAAAAGAATAATATTAACGAAGATAAAATGAATGTTGCTGAATTATTTTGGTTGAATAATCAACCAGATTATTTGGATGCATTGATTAATTATAATGCAGATTTACTTACTACAGTTTCTGTGAATGGTTATCCGTTAGGAGCAGAGCAAGCGGCAAAGTTTTATGAAAGGAATTTGTGGATGTTTGCAAATATGAATAATGTTCCGATTACAAAAGATGATCGCATATTTGTTTTGATGGGCGCTACGCATACAGCATTTTTCAAAGATTTTTTGCGACGCTCACCAAAGTTTAAAGAAGTGAATAGTTTAGATTATCTGAAATAAAGCCATAAAAAAACCTCGCAAATTGCGAGGTTTTTTTTGTATATAGTTGAATAATAATTATTCTTCTTCTGTAGATGGAGTTTCTTCGATAACAACTTCTTCGATAACTTCCTCTTTTTTCGCTTTCTTATCGTTAGCGTAAATTGGGTTGTCGAAGTTGAAGAAAGAACCTTCTTCTTTATTAGAATTAGCAGCTTTTTCAGCGTCTAATTTAGCTAATTCTGCTCTAGTTTTAGCAGCTTCTTCAGCAGCTTTGATAGATGCAGCATCTGGTACAATTTCAAATCCGAAATCTACTTCAACCTCTCTGTGGAAACGAACTTTAGCTTCGTATTTTCCTAAACGTTTGATAGTATTTCCAGGGATTCTAATGTTTTTCTTCTCGATTTCAACACCAGCTTTTACTAAAGCTTCTGCTAAATCTGCATTGTTTACAGATCCAAATAATTTATCTCCAGAACCAACTCTAGCTTCGATTTTAACAACTAAACCATCTAATTTAGCTGCTTTTTCTTTTGCTGCTGCGATTAATGTAGCTTCTTCTGCTTTACGAGCATCTAAAACTTCATTTAATTCTTGTATATTTTTTGGAGTTGCAACTGATGCTAATCCGCGTGGGATTAAGAAGTTACGTGCGTATCCAGGTTTTACTGAAACAACTTCAAATTCAAAACCTAAACCTTCTACATCTTGTCTTAAAATTACGTTCATGATATTTTAATATTTAGGTTATTATTTTAATTGATCACCAATAAATGGCATTAATGCTAAGTGACGAGCTCTTTTAATCGCTTTAGAAACTTTTCTTTGGTATTTTAAAGATGTTCCTGTGTAACGACGAGGTAAAATTTTACCTTGCTCATTCACGAATTGAATTAAGAAATCAGCGTCTTTATAATCAACGTATTTGATTCCAAATTTTTTGAAACGACAATATTTTGAGTTTGATTGTGTTTCGATATCTAAAGGAGATAAATAACGGATTTCTGATTCGCTACCTCCAGCTGCTTTTTTTGCTAAATCGTCAATTGCCATAGCTTTGCTTATTTGTTAGAGTTAGACTTTAATTTTGTTCTACGTTTTTCTGCCCAGTCCATACCGTGTTTGTCTAATTTCACAGTTAAGAAACGGATTACACGCTCGTCACGTTTGTAAGCAACTTCTAATTGAGAAACTAACTCGTTATTGTCTGTTTTAAATTCTACTAAGTGGTAGAATCCATTTCTTTTGTTTTGAATTGGGTAAGCTAATTTTTTTAATCCCCAGTTCTCTTTCGCTACGATTTCTCCTCCGTTAGCAGTAACAAAGTCATTGAATTTATTAACTGCTTCCTCTACCTGAGAATCAGATAGAACGGGAGTCAAAATGAAAACAGTTTCGTAATGTGTCATTTTTAACTTCTTTTAAGTTATTATTTATACTAAAATTCGAGGTGCAAATATAGGAATAATAATTTGAATAACACAAATGAATAATTATTGAATTTTTATAGATCGCTTATTTGTTGAAAATTATAGCTTTATATTTTTGTGCTAAAAAAAATGATGACTTTTTGTAAAAAAAATTTGCAGTTTAAAAAAAGTAGCTTACATTTGTCAACATAAAAGGCTAATGGCTTTTTCATAGGTTTAGGTTGGTTAAGGTTAAAACCCTCGTTTCTGCGAGGGTTTTCCTTTTTTTTGTAAAAACATCTTCTTAAATTTGGTCATATTATTTAATGTAAAATTTATATGACTACAAAATACAATCCTATTCCAAGCGAGTTATTCGTAAAGAATAGAGCGAAATTTGTAAAAGCAATGAAACCTCATTCTCTTGCTATTTTTAATTCAAACGATATTTACCCAATTTCTTCCGATTCTACATTACCATTTGCACAACATCGTGATATTTTTTATTTATCAGGAGTTGATCAAGAAGAATCAGTTTTATTAATATTTCCAGATGCTTACGATCCTAAATATAAAGAAGTGTTATTTGTTCGTGAAACAAATGACCATATAGCTGTTTGGGAAGGTGAGAAATTATCTAAGGCACAAGCAACAGATGTTTCAGGGATCAAAACAGTGCTTTGGTTGCAAGATTTACCAAATGTTTTGCGTAAATTAATGGTAGAAGCAGAGAATGTTTATGTCAATAAAAATGAACATTATCGTGTAACAGAAGCGCCGCAAGTAGAAACGAGAGAAGATCGCTTTGTAAAACAATTGAAAGCAGATTATCCAGGGCATACATATTTACGTTCAAATCCTATTTTGCAAAGATTACGTTCTGTTAAAGAACCAGAAGAGATTCAATTGATTCAACATGCGTGTGATATTACAGAAAAAGGATTTCGTCGAGTTTTAAATTTTGTAAAACCAGGAGTTTGGGAATATGAAATAGAAGCGGAATTTGTTTATGAATTCATTCGCAATCGTTCAAAAGGTTTTGCTTATACACCAATTATTGCATCTGGAAATAATGCCAATGTGTTACATTATATCCAAAATAATCACGAATGTAAAGATGGAGATTTAATTTTGTTTGATGTTGCTGCAGAATATGCCAATTATTCTTCTGATATGTCGCGTACAATTCCTGTTAATGGGAAATATACAAAACGTCAACGCGAAGTCTATGATGCGGTTTTACGTTGTAAAAAAGAAGCTGAAACAATGTTGATTCCTGGAAATAATTGGTACAAATACCATGAAGAAATGGGAAAAGTTTATACAGCTGAGTTGTTAGGTTTGGGTTTAATTGATAAAGCGGATATTCAGAATGAGGATCCAGCTTGGCCGGCTTACAGAAAATATATGATGCACGGAACATCTCATCATATGGGATTAGATACGCATGATTATGGATTGTTAACTGATGATTTTGTAGCGGGAATGGTTTTTACAAATGAACCTGGATTTTATATCCCTGCAGAAGGTTTTGGAATTCGTTTAGAGGATGATTATGTAATCCAAAAAGAAGGAAAACCTTTCAATTTAATGCAAAATATTCCGTTAGAAGCAGAAGAAATAGAAGAATTAATGAATAAATAAGAATTTTTCAGATAAATTATAAAAAAATGGAACTCAATTGAGTTCCATTTTTTTATGATATTTTAATAAAATCCTTAATCATTTTCTGGAGCATCATGCGAAGGAATATCATCTAAATCCAACATTTCTTTGGCAAGTGCTATCATTCTAGGAGTTCCTGTATGTTTATTTTTTTCATCCGAAAGTTTTACAACGCCTGTCCATTTAAGGTCAAAAGAACAAATTTCAGTCAATTTCATTACAATATTCATTGGTTTTAAATCGGTATCGTTTGTTAAATTCGTTCCGATTCCAAAAGATAATCCGATTCTTCCTTTAAAAGCTTTTGTAATCATTTCTACTTTTTCTGAATTTAATCCATCTGAAAAAATAATTGTTTTGAATAAAGGATTGATTCCCATTTTTTCGTAATGTGCAATTGTTTTTTCTCCAAATTCAATCGGATCACCAGAATCGTGACGAACTCCATCAAATAATTTAGATAATTTTTTATCAAATTGTCCAAAGAAAACATCAGAAGTATAAGTATCAGTTAAGGCAATTCCTAAATCGCCATAATAAACTTTTACCCAACGATCTAAACTGATTGAATTTGCAATTTTGAATCCATAACGAGCGCCATGGAACATAAACCATTCGTGAGCATGTGTTCCAATTGGCTTTACGCCATATTTATGTGCAAAATGAACGTTAGAAGTTCCAACAAAACTTTTTCCTCTATGGTTTGTTAGTTCCTTCATTACAATATCATGAACTTCGTAACTGTGACGGCGACGAGTTCCGAACTCAGCAACTGTTACACCAAGACGATTGTATAAATCAACTTTATCGCTTGTTCGTTTTGTGATTTCTTCGTTCGAAATACGTTTAGCATTTGTAAGTTTATAAAATAGTTCGCTTATCAAACACAAAATAGGAACTTCCCACAAAATAGTACGATACCAATATCCTTCTACGTGAACTTCTAAATCAGAGCCGTTTTGAATGATTTGAACTTCATTCGGATCATAGCGATAACCTTGTAAAAAATCTAAATATGCAGGGCTTAAATAAGGGCAATTTGTTGTAAAAAAATCTTTTTCATCCTTTGTAAGAGCCAAAGAAGCCATGGCATTGATTTCTTTTTGTAGTTCTGCTGCGAAACCTTCAGGAAATTGATGTTCTCCGCGGTTGATAAATTTATAACGAGCCATAACATCTGGATACAGTTTTGTAACGCCAAATTGCATGGTGAATTTATAAAAGTCGTTATCGATAATGGATTTTAATATGCTCATTTATGTTTAATTCTAAAATATTTTGAAATTTAAAGATAAAAAAAAACCATCAAAACAGATGGTTTTTATGAGATTATCTCGTTTGATGATCATTATTTTTTAACTCTTTTTTCGATTTTTGGTAATTCGAAATTAAAAACTAAAGTCAAATCTCTGAAAGAAGAATTTTCAGTTAAACCTTGTCCAGAAATATAGTATTTGTTTCTTGCATAAGCTAAGCGAGAAGGTAAAATAATAACTCCTTGAAAGTTATATAAATCGTTTGTAGAGCGTTCTGTTGTTTTGAAATGTTTTAATCCTTCTACAAAGTTTTTTAATTCTATGTTTTCTCTTTTTACTCCGTTTTTAATTTCAGTTGCTGTGGGAATAAAATAGTAATAAGTAGGATCTTGAATAGAAGAACCGTCTCCAAAGTTTATAGAATTCCATTCTGCTGAGTTAATAGGAACTCCAATTGCTCCATATTTTCTTTTATAATCTTTATTATTTGTAGCGCGAAAAGAAGTTGTTTGAATATTTAAATATATTTTAGAGCTATCATTAGAAACGATAGTTTCACCTGTTCCTTTATGATGTGGATTTTCGGCATACCAAATTCCTAAATTATCTTTTTTTGCATATGTTTTTAATGCAGGATAGGCGTCATCTTCATTATCTTTAATGTCATCAAATTTAGTAAGTTTTCCATTTTTTGGATTAAAATAATAATCTTCCATGTATTGCTGAATTGCTTCATCATCTAAAGCGTTACGTTCTTCAACTGGAATTTTAGTTTCTTTATCAACACCGTTATCATCATCATTATTACATCCTACCAAAACAGCAGAACATGCAATTAAAGTAACAAAGAATTTCTTTATCATGTTATTTCGATTTATATTGCGAATTTAGAAAAAATATTAGTTTAACCTAACAAATATTCAGTTTTAAATGAGATTAGATAAATTTCTTTGGAGTGTTAGATATTATAAAACGAGGTCTTTAGCAGCAGATGCCGTTAAAAAGAATCGTGTAAAAGTAAATGGAGATGTCGCAAAAGCTTCGCGAGATATAATCCCAGGTGATGCAATTGAAGTGAGAAAAGATCAAATTAATTTATCTTTCAAAGTATTGCAAGTGCCCAATAATAGGATTGGAGCGAAATTATTAACCTTGCATATTGTAGATACAACACCAAAAGAGGAATATGAAGTATTGGAGCTTCGTAAACTCTCGCAAGATTATTATCGTGAAAGAGGAGAAGGTAGACCTACGAAAAAGGATCGACGAGATTTGGACGATTATTTGGACGAAGGTGAAGAAGATTCTGGAGATATTATTATAAAAGGAGAAGATTTGGATTAACTTCAAATCTTCTCCTTTTTAAGATGTATCATAATTTCATCTAAAATCTCTAATGTACTTTGATTGGAAATATTGATGGTGTATTTTGCTTTTTCATAAAATTGATTGCGTTCAAATAAATGTTTCGCAATAAACTCTGTTATTTCTTCATTCGAAAGATGAGCGATCAAAGGACGAGTTTCTTTTTTATTTTCCAATCGTTTGACTAATTGTGGAAGTTGAACTCGCATAAATATGGAAATTGAATTTTTTGTAATTTCATCCATATTATCATAATAAACAGGTGTTCCTCCACCTAAAGAAAGTACAATATTAGTCGAAGTTAAGACTTCTTTTAATGCTTTTCTTTCTTTTTTTCGAAAACCTAATTCACCTTCTTTTTCAAAAATTTCACTAATTTTTGCTTGATATTTTTGTTCTATAAACTCATCAAGATCGATAAATTCAAAACCTAATGCTTTGGCTAAGTCTTTTCCAGTGGTCGATTTTCCACTGCCCATGTAGCCTACTAAAGAAATTATCATATTAATCTACAGGTAAATCTTCTGAATAAAATATTGTTAATCTTGCATATCCATCAAATGTATCAATTTGATATGAATAAGTGTTTTCTAAACGTCTCGCATCATAGCGTTCTACATTATAAGTTACTTGATAATCTTCATTTGTAACAATAGAATTTGAATGATGATATTTAGATTTAGGAGCATCTTTTTTAATTTCTGCTCTGTATTGATTCAAGAATTTAATAGGAAAAGAATATGTTAATTTATAAACAATTTCTTGCGAAACTTGTATGGCCGTTATCTTATTCAAAAACATCGTTCCTTGATTGTTATTTTTAATTTTCAAAGAATCTATGCGATCCATATTTTGGATGTATAAGTTTTTTCCAAGTTTAGAAACTTTAAAACAACGATCATTCAACTTTTGATGAATAATCTGTGGTTGATCTTTTATCAACTCCTTCAAATCTTTTAATGCAAAATTAGACAAATGTACATCTTTAGTTTCCTGATTACAATTGTTTGCATATTCAGAATCGGGTACGTCTGCCTCTGGATTATCAGATTTTTTACACGATACCACCGAAAACAAAGCAATAATAATATATAATATATTCTTCTTCATTCTAAAATTTCAATCTTTATTAGTGTTCTGAAAATAATTTCGGTTCACATAGATTTAGAATTGTTGGTTGACAAATATAGCATATAAATCATTTATCAATGTATAAAATGATGTTTCTATCACGTATTTTTTTACTTTTCTTATGTGATATACTATCTTTCTTTTTTAAAACTAAAAAAATATCAAAATTTAAGTTCTTAAAACCGAAATGATTAATTAATAAATTGTAAAAAACTTCATAAAACGTTTGTTAAATTAGTATTAAACACCCTATATTTGCACTCGATTTAAGAAGCCGACCTGGTAGCTCAGTTGGTAGAGCACAACACTTTTAATGTTGGGGTCCTGGGTTCGAGCCCCAGCCAGGTCACTTAGTCAAAACGTTCTTTTATTTTACTGAATTAAATAAAAATCACTATTCGTTTTGTGAACTCAAATATAATCGTATATTTGCAGTCCGAAAAAACGGAGACCTGGTAGCTCAGTTGGTAGAGCACAACACTTTTAATGTTGGGGTCCTGGGTTCGAGCCCCAGCCAGGTCACAAACTTCTAGTTATTGAGAAGTCTAAAAACAATAACACTCCAAAACGGAGACCTGGTAGCTCAGTTGGTAGAGCACAACACTTTTAATGTTGGGGTCCTGGGTTCGAGCCCCAGCCAGGTCACAAACTTCTAGTTATTGAGAAGTCTAAAAAACAATAACACTCCAAAACGGAGACCTGGTAGCTCAGTTGGTAGAGCACAACACTTTTAATGTTGGGGTCCTGGGTTCGAGCCCCAGCCAGGTCACACTTCGATAAGTCAAACAGGAATGTTTGACTTTTTTTATGGAATGAAATGGAGGTTGTTTTTATTTAAGATTATTCTTTTGTTGTTTATTTAATTTACTGTGCTTTAAATCTTGAATATAAAAACTATGATTTTTTAAAGATTTTTCATGATAAATAGTGATTGCAGAACATCAATAAAAAGTGTATTTTTAAAATTTAAAATCAATCAATTCTGAAACCTCTAACAACAATAAAAAACACTTCCTGGTGGAAAATAGTCCTTTTTCTTGTTTGGCTTTATTTCTTTGGATTAATGTTGCAAATAACTTTACGTTATATATCTATTTCGTCTGATGTTTCATTTTTGGCGATCAAACAAGATGAGGTTACATCAATTCCGAGTTATTTAACAATCTTTTACATTCATGTTTATTCGTCGATTTTCACATTATTTTTTGGCATCCTTCAATTTATAAAAATAACTAATCAACAAATTAGAAAAATTCACCGACTTTTCGGAAAATTCTATTTTTATATTACTGTTTTGTTGGCAGCGCCAAGTGGAATTTATATAGGCTTTTATGCGAATGGAGAATTGATTGCAAAAACTGCTTTTGTTATTTTAGGAATTCTTTGGTGGATTTTCACTGTGATTGCAGTTGTTAAAATCAAACAGAAAAATATTCAATCGCACCGAAATTATATGCTTCGTAGTTACGCATTAGCTGTTTCTGCGCTCACATTACGTGCTTGGAAAGTAATTTTGGTTTATTTGTTTCAACCTGCGCCGATGGATGTTTATCAAATTATAGCATGGTTGGGATTTGTTCCAAATTTATTGCTTGTAGAATATTATATTTATAAAACTAAACAATCTAAAATATGAAAAAATTAACATTACTTATTTGCACAACATTTGTTGTTTTTAGCTGTAAAGACGACAAGAAAGAAACTCTAGAAAATAAGGATTCTAAGGATACAATTTCATCTATTCATATAGAACCAACACAAGAAGATGTTGGGCTTTGGGCTGGACTTTTTGAGGCTGATTCTATTGATCATGAGAAAGGAGGTAATTGGTCTTATCAAAATAGAATTAGTATCGTTATTCAGAAAATTAATAAAGATAATACTGTTGAAGGTTACAGTGTTTCAGCTGGAAATATCAGACCATTTAAGGGAGATTTAGTGAAAGAAGGCAATTCTCGCTATGTGATGGCAAATGAACCTGGAGATCATAAATATGATGGAACCTTTAAGTTTAATATTTCTGAAAATGATGATTCCATTTATGGAACTTGGGTTTCGAAAAGAAAAGATTTACCTGTACTTTCTCGGAAGTTTAGTTTGAAGAAAACAGAGCTTATTTATAATCCGAAAAACATTTTAGTTCAACCAAAGTATGGTGTAGATGAAGAATATACCGATGAATTTGATAATATAGATTGGATAAATTCAAAAAAAGAAAAGTATGATGATATGGATGGTGAAGAATATTTTATTAATGTTAATCGTGCAGCTTCAGATGAAATTTATAAGCTAAATGGTTCGACACAAAAATTGACAGAAAAGCAACTAAAAAATTTACATAAGTTAGATTTAGAAATTATTCGAAACACAATTTATGCACGTCATGGTTATACTTTTGCGAATCGTGGCGCACGACAATTTTTTGATAATGTAAATTGGTATGTGCCTTTATATGCAAATGTTGAGGATAAATTGTCTACAATTGAGAAAGAAAATATTGCCTTATTGAAGCGTTTTGAAAAATATGCAACCGATAATTACCAACAATATGGTCGATAAAAATTAGAATCTTAGAAAAATAAAATTGTTAAAAATCAATCAATTTTTTATTTAACACTTTTTCTATATTAAATTTTTCTAAATTAATTATTACTAAAATTAAATAAAATAAAAAGTATAGTAATAAAAAATAAATTTGTCATAAATTTGCACCCATAATTTTCAAGAATGCAAAACATTAGAAATATTGCGATTATCGCACACGTTGACCACGGTAAAACTACATTGGTTGACAAAATTCTTCACAGCGGAAACGTTTTTAGAGAAAACCAAGAGTCTGGTGAATTAATCATGGATAATAATGATATCGAGCGTGAAAGAGGGATTACGATCTTTTCTAAAAATGCTTCGGTAGAATACAAAGGTGTAAAAATCAATGTAATTGACACTCCTGGCCACGCGGATTTCGGTGGAGAAGTTGAGCGTGTATTGAAAATGGCTGATGGGGTAATTTTATTGGTGGATGCTTTTGAAGGTCCAATGCCACAAACTCGTTTTGTTTTAAGTAAAGCATTAGAGTTAGGATTAAAACCATTAGTTGTAATTAATAAAGTTGATAAAGAAAACTGTCGTCCAGACGAAGTATATGACAAAGTTTTCGAATTATTCTTTAACTTAGATGCTACAGAAGAACAATTGGAATTCCCAGCGTTCTACGGTTCATCTAAACAAGGATGGTTCAATACTGAAAATGTACGTGTAGATGATATTACACCTTTAATGGATGGTATATTAGAGCACGTTCCAGCTCCAGAAGCTTACGAAGGTTCTTTACAAATGCAAATTACATCATTAGATTATTCTAAATTCTTAGGTCGTATCGCAGTTGGTAAAATAACTCGCGGTGTAATTAAAGAAGGAGATTGGGTTGCTTTAACAAAACCTGATGGAACTTTCAAAAAACATAAAATCAAAGAATTATATACATTCGCTGGTTTAGGTAAAGTAAGAGCTACAGAAGTAAAAGCTGGTGATATTTGTGCTGTTGTTGGTATTGATGGTTTCCAAATTGGAGATACTATTGCAGATCCAGAAAATCCAGAAGCATTACCAGTTATGCACATCGATGAGCCTACAATGAATATGTCTTTCGGAATTAACAACTCACCATTCTTTGGTAAAGATGGTAAATTTGTTACTTCTCGTCACTTAGTAGAGCGTTTAGAAGATGAGCTAGAACGTAACTTAGCTTTACGTGTAGAACCTACAGAAGATTCTAATACACAATTAGTTTACGGTCGTGGTATTATGCACTTATCTGTATTAATTGAAACAATGCGTCGTGAAGGTTATGAGTTGACAGTTGGTCAGCCTCAAGTAATCTTTAAAGAAATTGACGGTGTAAAATGTGAACCATACGAAACATTAGTAATTGATGTTCCAGATGATTATTCTTCAAAAGCTATTGACTTAGTAACTCAACGTAAAGGTGATTTATTAGTTATGGAAGCAAAAGAAGGAATGCAACACTTAGAATTCGAAATTCCATCTCGTGGATTAATCGGATTACGTTCTCAAATGTTAACTTCTACTGCTGGTGAAGCTGTTATGGCACACACTTTCTTAGAATATAAACCATTTAAAGGAGCAATCGCTGGTCGTTCTGCTGGTGTTATTATTTCGAAAGATCAAGGTACATCAACACCTTATTCTATTGATAAATTACAAGATCGTGGTAAATTCTTTATAGAACCAGGTGAAGAAGTTTACGAAGGTATGATTATCGGAGAGCATTCTCGTAACAATGATTTAGTTGTAAATGTTGTTGAAGCAAAAAAATTGAACAATATCCGTGCAGCTGGTAAAGATGATTCATCTTCTATCGCTCCAAAAACAGAAATGACTTTGGAAGAATGTATGGAATATATTCAAGCTGATGAATGTATCGAAGTTACACCAAACTTTATTCGTTTACGTAAAATCCACTTAAAAGAAGTAGATCGTAAACGTTTCGAAAAATCAATGAGCTAATCATTTCAAATTAGATAAATAAAAAACCAGAAGTTAATCTTCTGGTTTTTTATTTTGTATAAATTCCATTTTATGTTTGAGTTTGTTAACCACAAAATTTAACTCATTTTGAGAAGCACGATATTCTAAAATTTCACCTTTAGTTTTGAACCTTGAAATATTAAATCCTTCTTCTACATCATTGTACCAAATCAAATAGTTTTCACATAAAGCAATTACCCAAAAATTATCTTCAATAACGTCATTACATTTCCATATTTCAGGAGCAATTTTAATTTTATTCCAAAATAATAAAGTTTCATCTTCCATATTTTGCTCACTAAAATAAATTTCGAGCATCAATTCGTTTTTAGGGAAATTTATCCAATTATCCATTAATAAGAATTTTTTAATAATAACCAATTTTCAAATTTCTGAATTTGTGTCGAATTTGGTTCTGTCCATTCAATCAAATACCAATAACTATCAGAAGGAAGAGTTTTTCCATTTAATTTTCCATCCCAAGTATAATTATTTGCATCAGAACCTGTGAATAATAATTTTCCTTTGCGGCTGTAAATCAAAAATTTTGGATTGATTTTACTTTTTAATTGAGAATAATCCAATACATCATTTTTACCATCTCCATTTGGAGAGATAAAATTAATAAGTTTAATCAACGAAAAATCTTTCGAAACAGGCGTACAATTATCTGCGGATTTTACATAAACTGTATGATTTCCTAAAGTTACATTTGTAAAAATATTAGAAGATTGAAAAGGACCATTGTCTAATGAATATAAATACGGAGGATTAGATTCTGAAACTTTTATAGTAACTGTTGAACCTTGAATCTCGATTGATTGTATAATAGGATCTTTGGCTTCAATAACATTTACTTCTTGTGTATAAAAACAACCATTAAGTCCTAATTTTACATAATAAGTTCCAATTGGAACATTTGTGATGGATGAAGTATCAGATCCGTTATGCAACCATTCGTAAGTATCAAATCCAGAACCAGCATCCAAAGTTGTTGTAGTTCCTTTGCAAATTGTAACATCTTTTAAGGTTGATGATTTTGCAGATTGTTTGAAAATAAAATGGAGTGGAGCAATATTTTCGCATAAGTCATTTTGTTTAAATCTTACCCAAAATGTTTGATCTGAATTGATTGTTCTTATCGAATTGATTTTATTTTTTTTGCTTTTTGCATCAATTTCATTTAAGTAATACGTTGCTGATCCTTCAAGATTTGTAACCAAATAATTGACATAATCGGATAAATTAATTTCTTCATCGTTGCTTAAATCCTCATCACAAATTTCTATTGGAGGAATTACATTTGCAACACTCAAATTATTTAATTCAAAAATAATTTTTTCGATAACGGGTTGACAAGTTCCGATTTGAACACGAATCCAAATTTCTTTAGAATTTTTAATTTGATTTAATTCAAAATTTGTAATATCAGCAGAAATATTATTCTTAGCATCTTGTTCATTTTCAAAATATTTTACTTGATGTGCTGAATAATAATCTTCTATAATACGATCTGTATATTCATTTAAATTTATCTGTATTTTTCCATCTAAATCATTATCACAAATAGAAAAATTCTTTTGAGATATTACTGGTTTTTCTTGTATTGAAACATGAATATTACCTTTTAATGAGCAACCACTACTTTGTGTGATTTCAACTTCGTAATATCCTGCTTCAGTTACTGTTAATTTATCGTTTGTTTCACCAATAATTTCTGCTCCATCCTTGTACCATTTATAAGTAGAATCTGGAGTTGAAGCATCTATTATTGCTGATGATCCTGGATCTGGACATAATAAAATATCAGGACCTAAACTTTTTGTTCCTAAAAGACTTCCCGCTTTCAAAAAAACTGCAGAATCATAAAGTCCATTTTGTTGATCAGCTATTACAATTTTTAAATGATATCTTATTCCAGTTTTAATAGTTGTTTTTGCGGTCATTACCCTAGTTTGTCCATTAAAACTAATTGGAGCATTTGTTGGGTTAAATTGATCAAAGTATTGAGGATTAATTGCTGTACATTTTCCTCCGTTCCCATAAACTGTATTTACAGAAACTGGTGTTTTTGTATTAGGAATTACAGCTAAATTTGTATAAGGTTTTGAACTTCCTGCTTCTTTTATTAGAAAAGCAAAACCATCTGTATAACCACAGTTTCCTGGATCATTTCTTTTTAAATATTGTTCTGAAGCAAATAGATAATCAAAACTAATTTGATTTGTTTGATTAGAAATAAAATCAAATTCTAAAATTGTGGCATTTTTTGTTTTCGAAACGCCTAGTGCATTTTCTAAATCAATATCACCTTTCCAATTCTGATCATCTGTACTATTTATTCCTATATTTGGTCCAGGAGCTTCTTTTAGCTTTCCAGTAGTTAATAAAATACCTTTTGATAAAGAAAAAGAACTCAAATTTTTATCGAAATAACCATAACTTTTATCTCCATCATTAAAATTCCAGCCAGAAATCTCTATGGAACCTTCATCAATATCTATACAATTTGTTCCAACAAAAATATCTTTAACTAGCTCTGTTGATGTATAAGATGTATCTACATTAATGTATTGCCCAAATAGGAAATTATTAAAAGTAAAAATTGAAATAAAAAATAGAATTATTTTTGTGTAAAAGTTATTCATTGTAAAATAATTAAGATAAAAAAACTGTTAAATTACTTCTGGAAATAAAGTAGCTTTAACAGTTTAGAATTTATATCTTTTAATAAAAATAGTATTATCCTATTTTTCCTAAATTTTCTGCAATAGTTTCAATAAAAGAAGTTAATGGTTTCTTCGCCATCATTTCAATCATCATATTGAAATTCCCGTCAAAATCTAATGTTACATCAGACGAATGATCATCAACTGCATCAATAGAAATTGTTAATGTATATTCAAATGCTGGAGCAGGAGATTCGAAAACAATTTTTGATGGTTCAACTGTTTCTTTCAAACGCATACCAACTTTTGGTAAAGCACCAACGCCAACTGTAAATCCTTTTCCAGATTCATGAATTTCGAACGATTTTGTGTCTTCAGGCATCAATTGTTCATAATTTTTCATATCCAACAAAAAATTATAAGCTTCTTGTTGATTTTTTGCAAAACGGACTTTATTTGTATTTACCTTCATATCCTTGTGAGTTTTTTTATAAATTTGTAACAAACCTTTCAAATGTACAAAGTTTTTTTTAATGAAAGTTTGTTAACTTTCAGTAACCAATCGAATCCTGAAGCAAAAAATATATTGTTTCAAAATGAAGCTCAATTCGATGAATCATTTCATCTTTTATCAACTAAAGCAGCAACGTTAGTTAATATTTTTAGTGAAGATATAGATCGTGTTTGGACAAAATTTTTAAAATATTATAAACATATACAAGCAGCAGGAGGTATTGTTCGAAATCCTCAAGATGATTACTTATTTATTTTCAGATTAGGAAAATGGGATTTACCGAAAGGAAAAATGGAAGAAGGAGAATCGCCAGAAGAATCTGCAATTCGTGAAATTGAAGAAGAATGTAGTTTAACAAATCTAGAACTGAAACGATTTTTAATGCCAACTTTTCACATTTATTTTTTGAGAGAATATATTGTGAAAGAAACATTTTGGTTCGAAGTTTTCTATAACGGAGTTGAATTGCCTTTGCCACAAACAGAAGAAGGAATAGAATCTGTAGAATGGAAAAAAGAAAGCGAAATCCCAGAATTGTTAAAAAATTCTTATCCGAATATCAAATTATTAATGAATAATTATTTATATTTGGACTAAATAAAATTCAATGAAAAAATATATATTAACATTCTCTGCTTTAATGTTTTTTGGATTGACAACAAATGCGCAAACAAAAAATGAATCGAAGGCTAAAACTGAAAAAGCTTCGAAAGTTCAATCTAAAATTTTAGAAAATGGAACCGCTAAAATAGAAGATTTGCAAGCTTATCAAGTTTTTGGGGAATCGTTTGATATAAAAAATACTTTGACAAAAGATGAACTTGGAAAGTTGTACGATAACATGAAAAATGGTGATTCATTAGAAAATGTACAATTTACTTCTACGATAGAATCTGTTTGTAAAAAGAAAGGTTGTTGGATGAAAGTTGATCTTGGAAAAGGTGAAGAACAATCATTTGTACGTTTCAAGGATTATGGATTTTTTATGCCATTAGATGGTGAAAAATCAAATGTTATTGTACATGGAAAAGCTTTTGTAAGCGAAATTTCTGTACAAAAATTGCGTCATATGCAGAAGATGCAGGACAATCGAAAGAAGAAATAGCGAAAATTACAAAACCTCAGTTACAATATAATTTTGAAGCTGATGGCGTTTATTTGAAACAAAATTGATATTTTTAATTAATATTTAGTCAAAACCTTTCTACATTTTTGGAAAGGTTTTTTTATGAAATTGATTCTATAAAAGATGACAAATTTATTTGAATTTAATCCAAATCAGTATTTTTCCTTAATTGGAAAATCGGTGAATGACGATTTATTTCAGTCATTTCAAGAAGAATTTGAATCAGAAGTTTCTGAGCGAAATATTTTTCAAGGAAAAATTATATTGTACAAAGAAAAAGGACTTTCTGTAAAAATTGTTGATGAAATAATTACTTCAATAAAATTTTATCTTTCTCCAAATCCAATTTGTAAAACTTATGAAGGAAAAATTATTTTTGGTTTACAGCGAATTACGGATGAAACACAAATTCGTAAGGATGAAAATTATAAACGAATTAAAGATAATGATCCAAATCGATTAACAAATAGTTATAAAAGAGAAAATTGCGTGTTTAGCTTTGATTCGATGACTGGCGAATTTCTTACGATTGAATTATTAAATGAATAATATTTCTTTTAATTAGCTTGTATTAACCATTCGTTAACCGTTCATTAACGGATATAAATTAATGTTTTCTAGAATTTTATAAAAAATAAAGATTATTTTAATTGCAGTTATTTTATCAACAACATATGCTTGTCAAGGACAAACAGCAACAGCATCTGCAAAAGCTAGAACATCAGAAAAAACGACACATTCCAGTGCTTCGATAAATGTGAGTGATAGTAACGAGGTTTATTCATATTCGGCAATATTTGATAAACAAAATTCGAAAACAGCATTAAAAGAAATAGAGAAAGCTTTTGGAAAGCCAATGATTGAAGGAAAGAATTATGTTTGGCGAGAAGGAAATTCATTAGAAATAAAAGCACGAGAAGGAAAAGTAACAATAGAATTTGAAAAAGGTTCTACAAAACTCTATGAAAAAGTAAAAGAATTAGGCGAATCGATTTCTGCTGTTGTAGGAAATAAGAAATAATTAGATAAAAAACGGAAGTCAAAATTAGGCTTCCGTTTTTATTGTTTTTAGAAATCTATTTAATCTTTATAAATCAAATATTTTGCTCTAATTTTCTTGAAAGCTTCCAAATCTTTTTGCCAAGTTGCTTTTATTTCTTCTTCCGATAAACCTGCTTCTATTTGTTTGCGCAATTCATCAGTTCCAGAAAGTTGATCAATCCACAATTTTTTACCATTCATTGTCCAAAAAGGTTGCTTTGTATTATTTTTATATGCATTAATTAACCATTTCAAATTGATGGCAGATTGATAAGGAACTTCGGATAAATCTTCTCCATAACAAACTTCATTTTTGAATTTCGGATTTGTAGCTCCAGGTTTTGAAGTTGGAATATATTCAAAAGGCATATTTTTAAGAAAAGGAGAACCATAAACCTGAAATTGAATATTCGTTCCGCGTCCTTCATTTACATTTGCTCCTTCGAATAAACAGGTGCTTGGATACAAATTAATCGCATGTGCATTTGGTAAATTTGGCGATGGTTTTACAGGTAAATCATACTTTGATTGATGTGTATAATTGATTAAAGGAACAATTTCCAAATCAGCTTTTACATTATTTGCTAGCCAACCTTCACCATTTATCATTTGTGCATATTCACCAATTGTCATTCCATAAACAATGGGAACATTGTGCATTCCAACAAAGGATTTATACTCGTTTTTCATTACAGGGCCGTCTACATAATGTCCGTTCGGATTTGGTCTGTCCAATACAATTACTTTTTTTCCATTTTCTGCTGCAGCTTCCAAAACATAATGTAAAGTAGAAATATAAGTATAAAAACGTGCTCCAACATCTTGCATATCAAAAATCAAAATATCTACATCAGCAATCTGATTTGCTTTTGGCTTTTTATTATCTCCATAAAGTGAAATAATAGGAAGATTAGTTTTTGCATCAACTCCAGATTTTACTCTTGCACCAGCATCGGCATCACCACGAAAACCATGCTCAGGTGAATAAAGTTTAACAACATTGATATTATTTTTTAATAATAAATCAACTGTATGCATCGTTGTTCCATCAATTGTTACAATTCCTGTTTGATTTGATACTAAACCAACTTTTTTATCTTTTAATTTTGAAAGATAGTTGGTTGTATTTTCTGCTCCAACAAGAATGGTTGAATGGTTTTCAATTGTTTTTGAGGTGTTATTTTGAGCTAAAATTGATCTAGAAAAGCTGAAAAAAATAACTGAACTAAGTAAACCAATTGATGTATATTTGACAAAGTTTTTCATTTCGTTTTGAATCATTTGAATTTAGACGAATTTAAAGCCTAAAATTAATTTTAATCTTATAAAAAGTATATAATTTGAGTTTTTCTTGGTGGTTTTCAAAAAAAATTGCGCTTGGTAAAAATACTAAAAATAACTTATCGAGTATTATTATTCGCGTAGGTCAAATTGCTGTAGCATTAGGTTTGATTGTATCTTTGGTAACAATTTCAACTGGTGTTGGTGCAAGAAAGGCAATCAAAGAAAAGTTAGCCGATTTTAATGGACATATAACAATTAGAAACTATAATAGTAATACATCTTTAAATTCTGATTCATTATCCCTTCATCAATCTTTTTATCCAAAGTTTAAATCCATTCCGGAAGTAGAACATGTTCAAGCAATAGCCAATAAAAGTGGCGTTATCCGAACAGATGAAAATTTTAGTGGCGTTGTTTTCAAAGGAGTTGGAACAGATTATGATTCAGTTCGTTTCGAAAAATTTATGGTAAAAGGACATTTTCCTCGTATCAATAAAGATTCTATTATGGATGAGGTTTTATTATCGAAAAAGATTGCAGATGAAATGAAATTAGACGTTGATAGTTCATTTGTAATGTATTTTATTCAAGGCGATACAAAACCAATTTATCGTCGATTTATTATTTCTGGATTGTTTAAAACAGATATCAAAAATTTTGACGACCAAATAATGCTTGGAGATATCAAACATATTCAACGATTAAATCGCTGGGATTCGACTACTGTTGGTGGTTTCGAATTATTTGTGAATGATGTCGAAAATATAGATGCTGTAGCCAAGCAAGTTCAGGAAAATATTCCGTATAATTTATACGCAGAATCAGCAACTTCTTCATTTGCTCAGATTAACGATTGGATTTCTATTTTCGATAAAAATATTGTCATTATTCTTTTTATCATGCTTTTTGTTGTGGTGATTAATATGGTGATGGTTTTATTGATTTTAATTTTAGAACGAACACATTCCATTGGTATTTTAAAAGCATTTGGAGCAACAAATTGGCGAATAAGAAAACTATTTATCAATTATGCGCTATTTATTATGTTACCAGGATTAATTGCTGGAAATGTAATAGGACTTGGATTATTATTCATTCAAAAATATTTCGAAATCATAAAACTTCCGGCAGAAAATTACTATTTATCAACAGCTCCAGTTTATTTAGATTTCGGAACAATTATTTTATTAAATGCGGGAGCTTTATTAGTTTCTGCAATTGTATTACTTTTGCCATCTTATATGATATCTAAAATTACACCTGCAAAAGCAATTAATTTTAGATAAAATTTAATGTTTTAATTTAAAAGTTTGAAAAAAATGAAATACGCAAACAATATATTAGAAACGATAGGAAATACACCTTTGGTTAAAATCAATAAGATTACAAAGGATTTACCTTGTACCGTTTTAGCTAAAGTAGAATATTTTAACCCAGGATCTTCTTGTAAAGATCGTATGGCGTTGAAAATGGTTGAAGATGCCGAAAAAGATGGTCGTTTGGTTCCAGGCGGAACAATTATCGAAGGTACTTCTGGTAATACAGGAATGGGATTGGCTTTGGCTGCTGTGATTAAAGGTTATAAATTAATTTGTGTAATTACAGACAAACAATCAAAAGAGAAAATGGACATTTTGCGCGCTGTTGGTGCAAAAGTTGTTGTCTGTCCTACAGATGTTGAGCCAGAAGATCCACGTTCTTATTATTCAGTTTCGAAACGTTTAGCACAAGAAACACCAAATGGTTGGTATGTTAACCAATATGATAATCCCTCAAATGCACAAGCAAATTATGAACAAACTGGACCAGAAATTTGGGAACAAACAGAAGGAAAAGTAACACATTTTATTGTTGGAGTAGGAACAGGAGGAACAATTTCTGGAGTTGGAAAATACTTGAAAGAAAAAAATCCAAACATTAAAATTTGGGGAGTTGATACATATGGATCAGTTTTCAAAAAATATAAAGAAACAGGAATTTTCGACGAAAACGAAGTATATTCTTATGTAACAGAAGGAATTGGTGAAGATATTTTACCAGAAAATGTGGATTTTGATATTATTGATGGATTTACAAAAGTTACGGATAAAGATGCTGCAGTTTATACACGTCGTTTAGCTTTAGAAGAAGGTTTATTTGTCGGAATGTCTTCAGGTTCTGCGATCAAAGGATTATTACAAATGAAAGACGAATTTGGACCAGATGACGTTGTTGTTGTCTTATTCCACGATTCAGGTTCTCGTTATGTTGGAAAAATCTTTAATGATGATTGGATGCGTGATAGAGGATATTTAGATGAAGAAGTTAAAACAGCAGTAGATTTAATCAAAGAACATGTAGATAAACCATTAATTAGTGTTCGTACAGAAGAATTAGCTTCTCATGCAATTGATCGTATGCGTCGTTTCAAAATTTCTCAAATTCCAGTAATGGATGTAAACGGAATTGTTGGTTCTTTAGACGAATCAGATTTGTTCCAAGCATTTTTAGAAGATCGAAATGTTGCAGATAAACCAATTCACGAAATCATGGGAAAACCTTATCCAATTGTAAAAGCTGGAACATCTATCGAAGAAGTTTCGAAGCTAATTACAAAGGATAATCAAGCTGTTTTAATAGAACTAGAAAATGGAAAATATCATATCATCACAAAATATGATATTATTAACTCGATTAAATAACAAAAATCCTATCTTTGAAGCGATATGGGAATTGTATTAAAAGGTCAGAATTTAGTAAAAGATTACGGTAAAAAACACGTCGTAAAAAATGTATCTTTTCAAGTAGAACAAGGAGAAATCATCGGATTATTAGGACCAAATGGTGCTGGTAAAACAACTTCTTTCTATATGATTGTTGGTTTGGTAAAAGCTACACAAGGAAAAGTATTTTTGGATAAACAAGATATTACAAACGATGCAATGTACAAACGTGCACAAAAAGGAATTGGATATCTAGCGCAAGAAGCTTCTGTTTTTCGAAAACTTTCTGTAGAAGATAATATCAAATCAGTTTTACAATTCACAAAACATTCGAAAAAAGAGCAACAAATGCGTACCGATGCTCTGATTGAAGAATTTTCATTGGAACATGTTCGCAAAAACCGTGGAGATTTGCTTTCTGGTGGAGAACGTCGTCGTTGCGAGATTGCTCGATGTTTAGCTACAGAGCCAAATTTTATTTTATTAGATGAACCTTTTGCCGGAGTTGATCCAATTGCGGTAGAAGATATTCAGAAGATTGTACGTTCCCTGAAAGATAAAAATATCGGAATCTTAATCACCGATCATAACGTATCACAAACGCTTGCAATTACGGATAAAACATATATTATGTTCGAGGGTAAAATCTTGAAAGAAGGTTCTCCAGAAGAATTGGCGAATGACGAAGATGTTCGTCGTGTTTATCTTGGAGAGAACTTTATGTATCAACAGATATAAATTAAGAATATATTATAAAAAAAAACCACTCAATTTTGAGTGGTTTTTTTGTTTATTCTATAAAAAGTAAATCTCCTTTTTGGTTAACAGCTTCTTTAAAATAAAGATAAACATCTTGTATATCAAAACGTCTAAAATTAATTGAGTTAGAAATATTTTGTTCAGGAAGCTGATAAATCATTTCAAAATTTAACATGTTACCAAAACCAGAACTCTCGATTTTTTCGACCAAAATTCCTAAAGACTCTAATCGATCTACCAACCGATTAATTTCCAAATCATTATGTTTCATAATCTCTAAAACTTACTATTAAAGCGGGTTCAAAGCTAAAACATAATTGATAAAAAAAGAAGAATAATTTAAAAATATGAATATTTAATTTACTTTTTTAAGTAAATTAGAAGTAGAAATTAACGAATAAAAAATGATGAAGAAAATTTTATTAATCATTTTATTAGCATCATTCTCAACCAAAGCTCAGTCAATTTCCAAGTGTGAAACAATTGCAGCAAAAGCTTTGTTCAATTCTGATTATGTAAAAGAATTAACAAAAGATTGGAATAAGTTAATCAGAGAAAACGGAGGAACAAATTATGGTTTACAACCTGTATCTATAGAAGATAATATTTACAGATTTGTTTTAGTTCAACATTATCCTGAGCGTGATTACAATGCAAATTGGTTTACAATAGATCTCACAAATAATAAAGTTTTTGAAGAAAGTATGGTCGATCCTGAATACAATAATTTTTTTAATTTGAAAATGAAGGATCAAGAAAAGTTAAAAAAATGTAAGAAATAAAAAAGCTGAAAATCAAACTTGATTTTCAGCTTCAAAAAATTACTTTTTAGCTTTTTTTGGCTGATTTTTCTTCTACCAATTCATCCTCATAATAATACTTTTTACGCGGACGTTTTACACCATAAGAGCCATTTACAATTTTTCCTCTTCTCGATTTTTTATCTCCTTTTCCCATCAATAAATGTTTTAAAATTAATAAATTCGATTACTTTCAATACAAGTTAATGAATTCAATTTAGTTGAACAAAATATTTACAATTCTTTATGAATTAAGCTAACTTTGCGACATCATTTGACGTGATGAAATGTTAATTTTCAAAATATATAAAATGAGTAGAAATACAGACGAAAATAAAAAAAAACATAAGAAAAAGTTAAATCAAAAAAAACGTAAAGCACAAGAAGCCGAAGCCGAACGTAAAGCTCGATTAAAAACAATTAATCAGCAATTTAACGATCAAAAAACATCAGAAACCGAAAAATAATGATAAAAATTCTACATACAGCCGATTGGCATTTGGGTAAAAAATTAGATAGTTTTTCTCGATTAGAAGAACAAATTCTAGTGATGAATGAAGTTGTCGAAATTGCAGATCAAGAACAGGTCGATTTAGTTCTAATTGCAGGAGATTTATTCGATAATTTTAATCCAAGTATAGAAGCTGTAGAATTATTTTATAAAACATTAAAAAGACTCTCTAATAACGGAAAACGTCCTGTTGTTGCTATTGCAGGAAATCACGATTCGCCAAGTCTTATTGATGCTCCAGATCCATTGGCGCGTGAATGTGGAATTATTTTAATAGGTTATCCTAATGCTAAAATTCAGGAATTTGAATTAAATGATTTCAAAATTTCAAAATCCGTAGAAGGAATGATTGAATTGAAATTAAATGCTTTCGATTTTCCAATTCGAATAATTCACACGCCTTATGCAAATGAAGTTCGTTTGAAACAATATTTTGGTGAAAACAAAGAAGATGCACTGAATGAAGTTTTAGCAACAAATTGGAAAAATATTGCTAATGAATATTGCGATGAAAATGGAGTGAATTTGTTGATGGCGCATTTATATATGAACAAAAAAGGTGCTGAACTATTAGAAGAACCAGAAGGTGAAAAACCAATTAAAATAGGAAATGCAGATATGATTTTTTCCGAAGCTATTCCTTCACAAATTCAATATACGGCGCTCGGACATTTACATGGTTTTAAGAATATAGGAACGGAAGAAAAACCTGTTGTTTATAGTTCTTCGCCTTTGTGTTATAGTTTTTCCGAAGCTGGTCAGAACAAATATGTTTCGATTATAGAAGCGGGACCAAATCAAAATATTTCGTATAAAAAAATAGAATTGAAGAATGGAAAACCGCTTATTCGTAAAACTTTTGACGATATAAATGTTGCTGTTCAATGGTTGAATGAAAATCAAGATGCTTTGGTTGAATTAACTTTAGAAAGTGATTCTTTTCTAAAAGCAGACGAACGAAAATTAATTTATCAATCGCATGCAGGAATCATTCATCTTATTCCAAAAATAAAAAATCAAGAGATCGAAACGGTTGAATATAAGTTTGCCGATCAAACAAAAGATATGAAAGAACTATTTGCAGATTATTTCAAATCGAAGAATGGAAATCAAGAACCAAATGATGAAATAAAAGAGTTGTTTAACGAAATCTTGAATGGAAATTCTCGAATGTAGAAGCCGAATAATTTTGTTGGTAGGATTGTCATTCCGACGTTAGGAGGAATCTAAGATTTTTCATTTCACACAAGCTACATTCAGAATGACAAAAAATAATGAAATAATGTTTCAAATTTCGTTAAAAACCTAAACTTAAAATACTATGCAAACGTTAGGAACACATAATTATTTCGTTTATATTCTAACCAATAAAACAAAAACTGTGTTGTATGTAGGAGTAACAAATAATTTGAAATTAAGATTATATCAACATTCAAATCCTAATATTTTTAGCAATGCATTTACAATGAAGTATAATTGTTATTTTTTAATTTATTATGAATGTTTTTCTGATATTAATGCAGCCATTTCAAGAGAAAAACAAATCAAAGGTTGGAATAGAAGTAAAAAAGAATTGTTAATTAATAATTTTAATTCTGAATGGAAATTTTTGAATGCAGAAATCGAATAGTTTTGTTGGTACGATTGTCATTCCGACGTTAGGAGGAATCTAAGATTCTTCATTTCGCATAAGCTACATTCAGAATGACAAGAAATAACGAAATCATGTTTCAAATTTCGTCCTAAAATATAAAACTTATTCTCAGCCTAAATTTTATTTAAAAACTAAAAAAATGATTCCAGTAAAATTAACCATAGAAGGACTTTATTCGTACCAAGAGCGACAAACAATCGATTTTTCTAATCTAACAGAAGCAGGATTATTTGGTATTTTCGGAAATGTAGGTTCTGGAAAATCATCAATTTTAGAAGCCATTATGTATGTTTTATATGGCGAAACCGAACGCTTAAATTCCAAAGATAAACGAGCATATAATATGATGAATTTAAAATCAAATTTATCATATATCGAGTTTGATTTCTATAATTTCGAGCAAAAATTATATCGAGCAACGCGCGAATTCAAACGAAATTCAAAACGTTTCGAAGATGTAAAATCGCCAACAGTTGTTTTTTATGAACAAAAAGACAATGAATGGATTCCGCTTAATCATACAAAAGCAGAAGAAATAATTGGTTTGAGTTACGAGAATTTCAAACGAACAATCATCATTCCGCAAGGACAATTCAAAGAATTTATTGAGTTGGGAGCAAAGGATCGAACGCAAATGATGAAAGAAATCTTCGGGCTTCATCGTTACGATTTACAAGATAAAGTTGCTGCTTTAAATGCTCAAAATTTAACGAATCTCAATCAATTAGAAGGAAAATTGACTGGTTTTGAAGAAGTTTCGGAAGAGAAAATAAAAGAACTTGAAGAAAATTGTATTCAACAAACGAATCTTTCGAATAAAATACAAGAAGAATATCATCAACTTAATGAATCTTTTCAACGCTTAAAAGCATTGAAATTAGATTTTGAAACGTTGAAACAAAAGAAAACTGATTTTGAAAAAATTTCAGTTCAAAAAGAAAAAAATGATCAGCGAAAAATAGAACTTGAACATTATGAATTAATTTTCAATGTATTTTCTCAACTTTTAGAAAATCACAAAAAAGTTTCAAATCAGATTGAAGAAAAGTCAACTTTAGTTGATAATCAACAAAAACAATTGGCTTTAATCGAAAATCAAATTAAAGAAATTTCTATTCAAATTGAAGCGATTAAAAATGATTATGAAGCTTTACCAACAAAAAGAAAAGAAGAAATTGATTTAGAATTAATTGTTCAAATTCTAACTTTTTCAGAAGAAATAGAAAAGCTGAAAGCTAGAACAGCAAAAGGATTGAAAGAAGTTGAAGATGTTCAGAAAAATGAACAGAAAATAGAATCTTCAATTAAAAATTCCGAGAAAGAATTAAAAGTTTTAGCAGCATCCAAAATAGATGCACAAACATTGATGGAAGTTGGAAATTGGTTTATTCAGAATAAAAATTTGCAAGAATCAATCAAAAAGCAACAAGAAAAAATTGAAAAACAAAAGCAACAAATAAATGTTTTTGAAACTGAATTGAAAGCTGAAAATATCGAAATTTCAACATTTGATGATTGGTTTAATTCTGAATTTCAAAAACTTGAATCAACAAAAAAAACAATCGAAAAACAACGAAATGAATTGGAAGTTCAGCAAAAATTGGCACATTTTGCACATAATTTGCACGAAGGCGAATCTTGTCCGCTTTGTGGCGCTTTAGAACATCCAAATATTGTTGAGGTTGACGATGTTTCTTCGAAATTTGAAGTTGTAAATAATGAGTTGAAGCAAGTTGAAGAAAACCTGAAATCGCTTCAGAAAAAACAAAATGAAATTCAGAAAATTATCGATCAAAAACTATTTGTAGAAAAGCAAATGGAACTAGAAAATAATGTTTTGAATGAAGCTGAAAATCAACTAAAAAATCATTCTAATTTATTTATTTGGAAAGATTTTGATTCGGAAAATGTTGCATTATTTGAAGAAAAAAAGAATGCTGCAATTGCTTTAGAGAAAACAATTTCGGATAAAAATAATGAAATCGAAATTTTTAGAAAAACCTTAGAAAAGGAACGTCAAGTTGTTGAGAAATATAAAAATGCTTTAGAAAAATTTAGATTAGAAGAAACCGAAAAAGCTTCTCAAATCAAACAAAATCAAGCAAATCTGAAAGTTTTAAAATTTGAAAATTTTCAAAATGAAACAACAGAAAATGTATTGAAAATATTGACTGATTTAAAAATAAATAATGCGAAGATTGAACAAAATTATAATCAATTTACAGAAAGTTTAAATCAATTAAACCCGAAATTAGCTTCTCAAAAAACTTCGATTGAATTACTTGAAAAACAATTTATTGAATTAAAAGAAGAATTAAATCAGATTCAAAATCAGATTGAAAAATCATTAGAAAAAAATCAAATTCAAAATATAGAAGAAGTTCAATTGGTTTTAAATCAAAATCTAAATATTCTTGAAATCAGAAATGAAATTGAAGATTTTAGAATTTTATATGAAACATTGAAAAGTTCTATTCTTGAATTAGAGAAAAAATTATCCGAAGTTTCTTTTGATGAAACAGCTTATAAAACGCAAGAAGAAAAATTGACTTTTGTTGCAAATGAATTGAAAGAAGCGACTGAAATTGTTACAAAAACAAAAACGGAAATCGAACGATTGACAAAATCTTTTGCAGAAAAGAAAGATTTGTTGCTTGAATTGGAGAAGTTGCAAAAAAGAGCTGCAAATTTACAAACGATGCGAAATTTGTTTAATTCAGCAGGATTTGTGCAATATGTTTCGTCGATTTATTTGAAACAATTGTGTGATAATGCAAATGTAAGATTTCATCGAATGACGAGAAATCAGCTGAGTTTGCAAATGAATGAAAACAATGATTTCGAAATTATAGATTATTTGAATGAAGGACGTTCGCGAAGTGTGAAAACGCTTTCTGGAGGACAATCTTTTCAGGTTTCATTGAGTTTGGCTTTGGCTTTGGCAGAAAGTGTGCAAACGAATGCGAAATCGGATAAGAATTTCTTTTTTATTGATGAAGGTTTCGGAACGCAAGATGCAGATGCTGTAAATATTGTTTTTGAAACGTTGATGAGTTTGCAAAAAGAAAACCGAATTGTGGGAATTATTTCTCATGTAGACGAGCTGAAAGATAGAATTCCAGTTGCGTTGCAAATTACAAAAGATGAAGAAAAAGGAAGTTTGATAGAAGTTATCTCATAAAAAAAGTCCTCTTTTGAGGACTTTTTTGTGTTTTATAAACTTTCTATTTTTATTGTTTTTAATAATTCGGGCAAAACAGCATTTGGAAATTCTTGTTGTGCTTCTATTAGCAAAGGTTTATAATCGTGATAACGATTAGAAAAATGTCCTAAAACTAATTTTTTTACATTGGCTTGTTTTGCAATCATTCCAGCTTCTTTTGCGGTTGTATGTCCAGTATAAACAGCCAAATCTTTTAATTCGTGTAAGAAAGTTGATTCGTGATACAACAAATCAACATCTTGAATAATTGGAACAATATCTGGTTTATATTTTGTATCTGAACAATATGCATAACTCAAAGATTTTTGTGCGTCAAATGTTAAATAATCATTTGGGATTATTTCTCCAGAAGCTAATGTAAAATCTTTTCCGTTTTTTAAATTTTGATAATCGCAAATTTCAATTTCTGGAAATTCTTGAATTGTATCCATATTCAATTTTCGAGGTTTTGGTTTTTCTCGAAATAGATAACCGTTTGTATAAACTCTGTGATTAAGCGGAATAGAATAAACTTCGACTTTATCATCTTCAAAAACTAAAACAGATTCTTTTGTATGCAATTCATTAAAAATAATATCAAATGAATTATTAGATTCTGTTAATCGTAATTGTGTTGTAATAAATTCTTCGATTCCTTTTGGACCATGAATGTATAAAGGTGTATCGCGGCCAAGTAATTGAAGTGTGGATATTAATCCAATCAATCCAAAAACATGATCGCCATGTAAATGTGATATAAAAATGTGGTTTATTCGGTTGAATTTTGCTTTTGCTTTTCGCAATTGGACTTGCGTTCCTTCTCCACAATCAATTAAAAAATAACGTTCCGCTATGTTTAATAATTGAGCAGTAGGATGCGTAAAAGCAGTTGGTAATGCCGAATTGAAACCTAATATTGTTAGTTGTAAACTCAATTTACGTTTAGATTAGTTAAAAAATTGTTTAATTTTTCGACAGCTTTTCCTCGATGACTAATTGCATTTTTTTCTTCTGCACTCATTTGAGCAAAAGAGGTTGAAAAACCATCTGGAATAAAAATAGGATCATAACCAAAACCATTGTCTCCCATAACTTCTGTTGCAATAGTTCCGTTTACTCTTCCTTCGAAAAAATATTCCTTTCCTTCCAAAATTAAACAGAAAATAGAAATAAAATAAGCTTTTCGGTTAGTTTTTCCTTCTAATTCTTTCAAAGCTTTTGCAATATTATCTTCATCTTTTCCTGTTCCTGCATATCTAGCTGAATAAACGCCAGGAGCACCATTCAATGCTTCGATAACTAAACCAGAATCATCGGCAAAGATATTTTTCCCTGTTTTATCAAAAATAGTTTTTGCTTTTAGTTGAGCATTTTCCTCGAATGTTGTTCCGGTTTCTTCAATTTCATCAAAAAAATTAATGTCATTCAAAGATTTCATTGCTAAGTAAGAAGGTAACATTTTTGTAACTTCTTTTACTTTATTATCGTTATGTGTGGCAAAAATTAATTCCATTTATATAGTTTTTTGTTCTGTATTTTTGATTAATAGATAAACGGAAAAAATTCCGATAAGTGTCATTCCTCCAATTAATAAATAATCTCTTTGTGCAAAAACTTCTCCTTCCATATTGCCTTGTGCCAACATTAAAGAATAAGAAAGTGTATTATTTAAGAAATGTAATAACATAGGCAAAAACAACGATTTTGTGCGATAATAAACAATTCCAAAAATAATTCCTAAAAGTCCAGCTCCTATAAATTGCCAAGGATTCATGTGTGCACAACCAAAGATAAAACCATTGATTAAGATAGCTGTTGTAGGATTTACATTAAAATTTAGCATTCCTTTCAGAATAATTCCTCTAAAAATAATTTCTTCGAAAATAGGTGCTAAAATACAAACCATGATAAATCCAGCAATTTTGTAATCTAATATCATTTCAAAAGAAGCTTGGAAAGTCTTATAAATTCCTTCCAAAGGTCCTGTTGTAGGAATCAAGCTTGTAAAAACTTCTGCTAAAGGCAAGAGAAATAACCAGCAAGCAACTGCTAAAATAAGCTGAAGAGGAGTAAAGGAATGTTTGATATCTTTTAGAATTGTTGAGAATTTAGTATTTGTCAACATCAATAGAATAACAATTGCAGAAATTGTTCCTGCAAAAAATCCTAAAGGTAAAAGAATGTGATTAAGAGGTTTGTAAAAAAGTGCAGGAATAGAAATAACTCCGCCTACAAATTGCATCATAATAACGGCAATAAGACTATAGAAAAGTGCTCTTCCTATACCAAATCTTAATTTGTTTTCCTTCTTAGTAACAAACTCTTCAAAAGGCGATATATTATTCATGATGATAAGGTTTACCTTGCAAGATACTAAATCCACGATAAATTTGTTCTGTTAAAAACAAACGAACCATTTGATGCGTAAATGTCATATTGGATAAAGACATTTTTTTGTTTCCACGATTGTAAACAGATTCATCAAAACCATAAGGTCCACCAATAACAAATACAAGATTTTTTACGGATTGATTCATGTAATTTTGAATATTATCAGCAAATTGTTTCGAAGTAGGTTGTTTGCCTTTTTCATCTAAAATAATGACAAAATCAGTATTGACAATCTTGCTCAAAATTTGTTCAGCTTCTTTTTGTTTTTGTTGAATTTCGGACAAATTTTTACGATTTTTGATGTCAGGAATTTCAATTCTTTGATAATTAATATGTGAAGGCAATCGATTTTCATACTTTTGCAGAAGCATTTCGATGGCTTTTTCGTCTGTTTTACCGATACAAATAGTCGTAATATTCATTCAAAATTATTTATTGAGACAAAAATATGCGCATTCTACAAGATTTTAAAACATATACAGGAATAAATTATTTTCGAGATTGGTCGAAAACAAAAATGATGAACAAAAAAACGGGCATCACTGTATATGATTTTTTGAAAGTTTTTTGGATTCGCGTTATGAAAGGGAATTTCCCTTTGCGTTCGGCGGCAGTTTCTTGGATTTTATTTTTTAGTATGTTTCCGTTTCTGCTTTTCTTGTTCAGCGTTTTGCCTCATTTAGCTTATTATCAAGAGATAAAAAACTTATTGTTTACACAGCTTTTACCACAACTTTTGCCAAAACATGTGAGTAATGAAGTGATTTCGTATATTGACAAAACGACTGCTTTGCAAGGGAAACGTAAAGTAAATTATTTTCTGATTTTGATTACAATTTTTATGTCTTCAAATGGGATTCAGGGAATTATAAACGGATTTAATGTTTCTTATCAAGATATTTATGTAAAACGTAAAAATTCGAAGTCGAGAATGATCTCGATAATTTTAACATTGTTTTTTACAGCGTTTATTGTGTTACAGGTTTTTTTATCGTATTCAACATCAATTATTTGGAAATATTTATCGAATGTTTCTTCTTTAAGTAAACTTGGTCAGTTTTCCTATTTAATCAATTATTTTTCGGTATTTATCTTCTACTTTGTTTCAATGTGTATGTTGTATTACTTTGGTCCAAATCACAAAAAATCGCGTAGTACAGTAATGCCTGGTGCGTTATTAACGTCGCTTTTGTTTTTATTGACAGTAATAGGTTTTAACTCGTATTTAAGTTATTTTACAAATATTGATTTATTGTATGGTTCGCTTGGATTAGTCATGATTATGATGATTTTTGTCTACATCAATGTTATTCTAATGTTAGTTGGTTATGAATTGAATATGTCAATCAATTACACCAAAAACTACGAAGATGTTAATCATATAGACAATAATCATTTTATTGATTTAGATAAAGCTTAACGCTCATTTAAAAGATGACCACACGTTTTGCAATAGATTGCACCATCTAAGTGATAATCATCTCCACAATTAGGGCATCTTTGTGTATTCGTAGGAATCTCGTCTTTACTTTTAGAAGCTTTATTCATTTCCATTGTCACAATACTTGTAGGAACGGCAATGACACCGTAACCAATAATCATAACAACAGAAGCTAGAAATTGACCCAAACCAGTAACAGGAGAAATATCACCATAACCAACTGTCGTTAACGTAACAATTGCCCAATAAATACTGATTGGAATACTTGTAAAACCAGATTCTGGATGATCGTGTTCAACCATATACATGATAGAACCGATAACAACAACAATTAATATTACAAATGATAAGAAAACGATAATTTTATCTTTACTTTCCTTCAATCCAAGTACCAAAACATTTTTTCCACGAGTGAAACGTGTAAGATTAAAAATTCTGAAAATACGTAGCAATCGTAAAATACGAACACTTGATAAATACTTGCTTGCAGGGAAGAATAATCCTAAATAGAAAGGTAAAATAGATAACAAGTCGATAATACCATAGAAACTAAAAATATAGCGCCAACGATTTTTTACACAATAAATTCGAAGCAAATATTCGATGGTAAATAACGAAGTTAAAATCCATTCTAAAGAGACTAATACAGTGTGATGTCGAGCATTAATTGCTGGAATTGATTCTAGCATTACTAAACCAACACTCAATAAGATTAGCAGCAATATTGAAATGTCGAAAAGCTTTCCGTAAGGCGTATCAGCTTCAAAAATAATATCGAAGATTTTTTGTTTTAGCTTCTTTTCTTCATCAGCTCCCATTCTTTTTAGATAAGGAAATCGACCTTTAAACATTGATTTATATTTTTTAAAGAGCTAAATTAGGAAAAAAAATTCTATGAATATTTTATTGACAGGCGGAAGTGGATTAATTGGTTCAGAATTAACAAAGATTTTAATTGATAATGGGCATAAAGTCCGGATTCTGACGAGAAAAAAAGAAATTGAGCATCCTTTTTATCATTGGGATAAAGATAAAATAGATGAGAAAGTTTTTGAAGATTTGGACGGAATTATTCATTTGGCAGGAAGTTCAATTGCCGAAAGATGGTCACAATCTTATAAGGAAGAAATTGTCTCAAGTCGAGTAGATACAGCGAATTTACTTTTTGAATATGTGAAAAAATTAAACGTGGATTTAAAATTTTTTATTTCAGCATCTGGAGTTGGATATTACGGACAAATAACTTCGGATAAGATTTTCAAAGAGACAGATGAACCAAATACTGATTTTTTAGCAAAAGTTTGTATCGCATGGGAAAAAGCAGCTTATCAATTCGAAAAAATTGGAGCAAGAGTAGTTTGTCTTAGAACTTCGCTCGTATTATCTAAAAAAGGAGGTAGTTTCAAATTATTAAAAAAACCTATTCAACTTGGAGTGGGAGCAAACCTTGGAGATGGAAAACAATGGATGCCTTGGATTCATATTAATGATTTGTTGCAAATGTACGCTCAAGCTGTAGACAATGAAAACCTTCATGGTAGTTATAATGCATCATCACCTGAATATATAAATCACTCAGATTTCAATCATGCAGTAGCAAAAAAAATGAATAAACCTTTTTTTATGCCTAATATTCCAGCTTGTGTAATGAAATTTGCTCTTGGAGAAATGAGCTGTTTAGTTTTAAATGGTTCTCGAATTGATGCTAATAAAATTCAAGAAACAGGATTCAAATTTGAATATCCATCATTACAAATAGCTTTGGAAGAATTAATATAAAGAATACTATAAAATTTGAGTCATATTATTCTTTATATCTTATTGAGTATTGTATTTTTGCAGTAATTATAAATAAAAATGAAATTAAAAATTACTTTACTCTTTTTACTTATTGCATTTTATACAAATGCACAATCTAAAGACTTAAAATTCGGAAAAGTTTCGGAACAAGAATTTAACCTAACTCAAGTTCCATTCGAGAAAGATGCGGATGCTGTTATTCTTTTAGAAGAAGGAAAAATGGATTTAACGCATTCAAATTATTATTTGACTGTAAAACGTAGAATTAAAATTCTAACTGAAAAAGGTGTCGATAAAGCAAATATACAATTAAGCTATTACAGCAAAAGTAAAAATGAATCGATAACTGGAATAAAAGGAAGTACGATTAATATCGTAAATGGAAAAGAGCAAATAACTCCCGTTGATGATAAAGAAATTTTTGATATTTCTTTAAACGAATTGTACTCAGCAAAACGATTTACATTTCCAAATGTAAAAGTAGGATCTATAATAGAATATAGTTATGTAAAGCGAAGCGAACATAATTTTTCGATTGATGCATGGAACTTTCAGCACGATATTCCAACACTTTCAAGTACGTTTAGATTAAATAATCAAGCTTATGGAGCCTACTCAATTATTACAATAGGTGATGGGTTGAATGCTAAATATAAAGGAAAATTAAATTCAACAGAATGGTCTTTAGCCAATATTCAAAGTTACAATCAATTGAAATATGTTTATAATCCTGATGACCAAAGTGAACGTATAAAAATTCAGGCAGATACATACCATACAAATGGAACAAAAAAGCCAACACTAAATGCGTGGAAAGAATTAATACAGGATATAAATACGGAATATGATAGATATAGAAATCCTGCTGCAATAAGAGAAATTGCCCAAAATATTCCAAATGGAAAAGATGAGGTAGAAACTTTAAAAAATATAGTTGAATACATTGATACAAATGTAAAATGGAATAAATTTTACGGAATTATACCAAGTCGATCAAACAAAACCTTACTGAAAGAAATGGCTGGTTCAACAGCAGATATGAACCTTTTATTAAATGAAATTTTAAAAGCAAAAGGTTTTGATAGTTACATGGTATTGTATAGTACACGCGATCATGGACAAATTTTGCTTACATATCCAATCGTTAACCAATTCAACTCTGTTTTAACAGTTGTGAAATTAAATAATGGAGCGTTGAATATTATTTTAGATGCTTCAAAACTGAATAAGGAACAAATCGAATTTGCTCCTCTTAATGTGTTTAATTATTATGGAGTAGTTATCAAAAAAGGAGAAGCTTCTTTTGTGAAATTGAATCAAAGATTGTCTTATTATGAATCAGCATTGAAGTATAATTTTACAAAGGATGGCAATGTAATTCTTGATCGAAAAGATAAATTCAATGGTTATTTTTATGAATCTGATTCGGATGAAAAAAATGTATTGAATAAATTTTTAACAGAATCCTTAGATGTTCGTTTGGACGAAGAAATAAATGATGATACGGTTTTTGAAATCGATTCTTACGTTAAAAATTATAAAGCAAAAACAAAAATCCTAAATGCGCCATTTTATACATTTATAAATCCTTTGCGAGAGTTTCTAAAACAATATACTTTTGAAGATACAAATCGTCAACGCAAAATAGAATTTAATTATCCATATTTGTTTAATATTCAAGTAAAATCAAAAATTCCTGAAGGTTATGAAGTAGTTCTTGATGATAAGTATAAAGCACATCATAAATCTGATCTTGGATTAGAATATTACCAAGAAGCAAAAATGAAAGATGGAGAATTGGTCATAACAATTCAATATTTATTGCCAGAAGGTGTTTATGAAGCAGAAAAATACAACGAACTAAAACAATTCTTTGAGAAAATAAAATCAGAATCTCTGAAAGAAGTTTTAATGAAAAAGAAATAAAAATAAAACCGCACTGAAAAAATTTAGTGCGGTTTTTTTATTTATTCAATCACCATCAAATTACAACCCCGAACGTCCGAATGATCGAAACGTCCTAAGATTTCAAATTGATTTTGAGATATTTTTTTTCCTAAATCATCAGTTGCTATAAAACTAATTGAATTGTAATTAGCCAAATCAATCACATTTACGCCACCAGTTTTTCCTTCTTCAACATATTGGAAAGGATCTTCGGTTTCTCGAATTAAAATTCGCATCCAATTTGGCGATTTAAATGTCAAATCTCCGCGAGAATATCCTTGCGAAAGCAATTCTGTCATTCCATATTCCGAATGAATTTCATTTGTACCAAAGCCATCTTTCAAAATTCCATGCAATTCTTCGCGCGTAATTTCTTTCTTGCGTCCTTTCATTCCGCCAGTTTCCATTACAATTGTATGTTGCAAATTCATTTTATAACTCTCAACAAAATCTAATAAAGCGAACGAAACTCCTATTAAAATAGCTTTTTTACCCGTTTTTTCGTGCGCAATAAGATTTTCATACAATTCATCGTGATTATATAAATAGAAACCACTTTTATCGCTGTCAGATTTCTCAATCCAATATTCCACCATATCAATTAAAGACGAACCAGTTCGCTCCAAATACGAGGGCAAAAGTGCGAAAATAGTATAGTCGGAAAGTGGACCATAAAATTGCTCGAAACATTTCTCTAAACTATAATGATACAATGCCAAATCTGTTACCAAATGTTTACTTGTTGACATTCCTGTTGTTCCAGAACTTGTAAAAATCTTTTCAACTTCACGATTTCCCGAAATCAATTCAAATTTCTTAAAAAACTGAATTGGTAAAAAAGGAATTTCGTTGGTGTGTTTTACAGTAGAATAATCAACGTTCAAGAAATTTAAGAAGTTTTTGTACACTTCATTTTCTTGCGCTTGATAGCGGAAAACTTCCAATGCAACGTTTTGGAAATCTTCTTCGGATTGAATAGAAAAAATTTGCTTTGAATCAAACATTTTGCAAAATTACAAAATAGAGTAGAAGTGAACGAATTTAGAAGTTAAAACCATTCAATTAATTTTACAAATTCAAGAATTATTAATAGAACTATAAAAAATAGAAATCCAAAAATCCACTTTCATAATATATTTCAGCAAGTTTGTTTCTAAAAGTTAAATCATTTGGAAAATAATTAATAAGATTTCTTAATCGTAAAGTAGCTTTGTACTTTCGGCCTTGTTCCAAATCATAATTTATTTTATCAAGTAAACTTTTTTGCATGAAGTAAATATAAATAAATCTACTGATTTTTCAGTTTTACAATTGTTGCATTGGCTTTGTAAAGATGATCGCCAAGAATTTCGTAATTCTGAATCAAATCTTTGTAGAAAAGCGCACTTGTCGTTAAAAGTTTCTCTTTTTCGATGGTTTTCATCAAATTTGCTTCCGCTTCTTTATAAATTGTATTAATCGTTTTTTCTATAAATTCAGCTTGTTTGATAGAAACTTTTTCTTGTGTTTCGTTCAAATTTTGATTTAAAATTCGAGTTGTTTGATCTAAATTATCTTGAAATTCGACCAAATAAGTTCTCATTTTTGGAGTAAAATAACTATTAGTCATACGACGACGACGATGGATAGACGAAATTTTGATTGCAATATCGCCAACACTTTCCAAATGATGACAAAGCGTAATTAACTGATGAATTGCAATTGTATTTTCGTTTGGTAAATCCAAATCTGCAATTTCATTTAGAAAATCATTTACTTCTCGCTCCAATTGATCACCTTCCTTTTCGAGTTCTAAAATTCGTTCACGAAAAACCAAAATCTTTTCTTCATCACTTTCAGTAATCATTCGCCCAAGCGTATAAATCGTTTGTTTTGTTGTAGAAGCGAGTTTTAACAACTTTTTGTTAGCTTCATTTTTATATAAATCAGAATTTGTACCGAAAGGAATAGCATAAAACTCTAATTTATTATCTGCTGATTTTATAGAAAAATATTTTTTCTGACAATAGAAAGCTAATTTATTGATGAATGGAGTAAATAGAAGTAATCCAACTAAATTACTAATAGTATCAAATGTAATAAGCTGTATGGTGATATTAGATGAAATGTAAGTTCCAATAAATTTTAATACAAAATTGCCAATTAGCATAAAAATCAATGCAATGACAATATTAAAAAATGTATGGAAAGCGGCAACAATTTTTGTGTATTTATCTCCAATTGCAGCAACTAAATGCGCTGTAAAAGTTGTTCCAATATTTGCTCCTAAAACAATCATTGCAGCAAATTCTATTGGCAAACCTTTGCTTGCTAACAAAATTGAAATCGTAATGGATGCTGAAGAGAAATGAACTAAAATCGTTAGTAATATTCCAAAGAAAATAAACAATAAATTGCTTAAAAAGCCATAATTCAACATATGTTGAAAAAAGTCTTCTAACTCTTGATGGTTTTCTATAGAAGGTAAAAAGTATTTAAGGAAATAAAGAGAAAGAAAAAGCAACGAAAGCGAAAATAAGATTCCACCTATTTTTCTTTGATTTCTTTTTTTCGAAAGATAAAACGGAAAAGCAACTAATATAAGTGGCAATGCAATTTGTATTAAATCGAATTTCATTCCGAAATACACCAACCACAATGTTAGCGTAGTTCCGATATTCGCACCCAATATCAAACCAAATGCTTTTCGCAAATTAATCAATCCTGCATTTACAAAACCTAATATAAAAACACTCGCAGCCGAGGAAGATTGTATAGCTGTTGTAAAAAGAGTTCCCGTAACAATTGTTGAAAAATTGTTTTTGGTAAGTTTATTTAAAGTACGTTTAAAATTCGATCCAGATAACGCTTGTAAATTTTCGCTTAATAATTTGATTGCAAAAATAAACAAAGCAATTGCTCCGAATAATTGCAAAATTTGTATGATAAGGTGCATTAATGATTAATTGAATACAAAAATAGGAACTCCAATGTAAATAGAATATTATCTTTTGAACTTTTATTTCAAAAAAAAGTTTAATTTTTTTTGAATTCTAAAATTCTGATTTTCAAAATTGAAGTGAATTTTTATAAAAAACTTCTAATTTTTTTTGGAAAAACATTTGCGAGATTCGAAAAACTGCCCTAATATTGCACCACGAAAAAGGAACAATACTTCTTTCGAGAAATAAATTTCCTGTTTTCAATTTGAAATATTCAATTAATAATATTTTTGCCGATGTAGCTCAGCTGGCTAGAGCAGCTGATTTGTAATCAGCAGGTCGTGGGTTCGAGTCCCTCTATCGGCTCAGCAAAAATATAGGTCGGGGAGATACTCAAGCGGCCAACGAGGACGGACTGTAAATCCGTTGGGTAACCTTCGCAGGTTCGAATCCTGCTCTCCCCACAAAATAAGCCGATGTAGCTCAGCTGGCTAGAGCAGCTGATTTGTAATCAGCAGGTCGTGGGTTCGAGTCCCTCTATCGGCTCAATAAAAAGTTTATATTTTTACTTTTAAAACAAAAAATAATAAGCCGATGTAGCTCAGCTGGCTAGAGCAGCTGATTTGTAATCAGCAGGTCGTGGGTTCGAGTCCCTCTATCGGCTCAACAAAAATATAATATATAGGTCGGGGAGATACTCAAGCGGCCAACGAGGACGGACTGTAAATCCGTTGGGTAACCTTCGCAGGTTCGAATCCTGCTCTCCCCACAATCCATTTTTAAATATTTGGAATGAATCATCAAGCTTTTGATGATTTTTTTTATTAATGTAAGCATCATAAAAAAAGCCCTTTTAAAGGACTTTTTACTTGATGATGTTTTTGATAATCTCTATCGAATAGACATTCGAAATTTTCTCTATAAAACTATTAAAATCTAATGTAGAATGATCGTCAGCATCATCTGATATTGTTCTGATAATGATAAACGGAATATCAAATTCGTAACAAACTTGTGCTACAGCAGCACCTTCCATTTCTACGCAAAGAATTTCTGGTAAGTTTTGTTGTAATTTTTCTTTTTGGGAATTTGTAGAGAAAAATAAATCTCCAGAACCAATTAATCCAATATGAAGCTGAGGTTGATGAATATTAAATTTATCCAAATCTTTTTCTGAAATTACATGATGTAAATGTTGTTCTTCTAAGATTTCTGAAATAGCGGTTGTAGCAACTTCTACTTGAGCTGAATTAGCATCGAAGTAAGCTTTGTTTAACATCGGAATTTCGTAAGCGGGAAAAAGAGGCTGAGCATTCATATCATGTTGAATCAAACTTTTTCCTAAAACAATATCTCCAATCTTTACATCAGGATGAATTCCGCCTGCAACACCTGTAAAAATTAATTCAGAAATTTTAAATTCAAGAATTAATGTTGTAACTGTTGCAGAAGCAGCAACTTTACCAACACGAGAATAAACAACGACAACTTTTTGATTGTTTAATTCTCCCGTAAAATAACTTCGTCTACCAATTTTATGTTCTTGCTTGTTTGTTAATAAGTTTACTACACCATTTATTTCTTGTGGTATAGCGCCCATTATTCCAATTATTTTTTCGCTCATTTTTCTTATTTGCGAGCGAAGTTACCAATTTATTTTCTGTATTTGTAAACCGAACAATAAATCTCGTAGATTAGAATAAAAGGCAAACAAATGATAATCAAAGATGTATTTAGAAGATTTTTTATCATGATACAAAAGTATACTTTTTTTAGAATATGCTAAAAATCAATTATGAATTAGAGTACTGTTGTTGTATTTTTGTATCATAAAAATATAAAATGAGAAAAATATCTACAGCGATTATATGCTGTGCATCAATAATGTTGATGAATTGTACGAATAAAACGGAAGATAAAGTAGTAGAACAACCAACTAAAACTGCTACAACAGTCGAAGAACCAACAGAAATTGTACAAGGTGTAATTAGAAAATCTGGAGTTGAATGGACAGCTTATAAAACAACAGATAAAGTTGCTGTTTCAGGACGTTTTGATGTTGTTTTAGTAAAGAATGCAAACGAAGAAGGGAAAACACCTCAAGAAGTTTTAGAAGGAGCAGATATTATTGCAACAGTTGCGACTTTAAATTCTGACCAAATTGATCGCGATCAAAAATTGAAAGATATTTTGTTCGGAAATATGATGAATACAAGCGAAGTTAAAGGTCAATTACATTTTAGAGATGGTAAAACTTTCTTGAATTTAACATTGAATAATGCTTCAAAAGAATACGAAGTAAAATCTACATTCGAGAATAATGTATTTACGATTGAAACAGATGTTGACTTGATGGATTTTAATGCAGGAAAAGCTGTGGAAGCGTTAAACAAAGCTTGTTTAGAATTACACAAAGGAGCAGATGGCGTTTCGAAAACATGGAGTGAAGTTCATATCAAAGGTCAAGTAGAATTTAGCGATAGTTTCGGTAAATAATTCAAAAAAATAAAAATTTAAGGCTACATTTTTGTAGTCTTAATTTTTATAATCAAATCACGAACTAATGAATTGGGTAATTTTAGTAATCGCAGGATTGTGCGAAGTAGGTTTCGCATCTTGTCTTGGAAAAGCAAAAGAAGCAACCGGAAATGAAACATATTTATGGTACGGAGGTTTTTTATTTTTCTTAACGGTAAGTATGGTTTTATTGGTAAAAGCAACGCAAACTTTACCAATTGGAACAGCTTATGCAGTTTGGACGGGAATTGGCGCAGTAGGAACAGTTTTGATCGGAATCTTTATCTTTAAAGAACCAGCAAGTTTTTGGCGTGTATTCTTTTTAGTAACTTTAATTTGCTCAATTATAGGATTAAAATTTGTATCAAATTAATTCTCAAAAAAGATTTAATTATAAAACATTATTTTAAATATAAAAAAAGAGAACCAATTTGGTTCTCTTTTTTATGCTCTTTTATTTTTTATGCTTTGAATAATTCATTCAGATTAATTCCTCCGAAATTACCTGAACTCATCATCAAGAATATTTTATCTTTTTTATCTAAGCTTTCAATATATTCTTTTAATTGTTCACCGTTTGTAAAAACAAGAATAGAATCATCTCCGAATGCTTTTTTGATATCTTCTGGAGAAATCATAGGCATACGTTTTATCTCTAAAGCTTCTGGGCTATACATGACTATTTTTATATCCGCTTTGTCCAAAGCGCCTTTATATTGTACTAAAAACTCAGGATTCAATGAAGAATAAGTATGAATTTCTAAACATCCAACAACTGTTTTGTCTGTATATTGCTCTTTCACTGCATTGGTAACCGAAGTTACTTTACTCGGAGCGTGTGCAAAATCTTTGTAAGCAACAAAATCAGATGTTCTATTAATTAATTCTAAACGTTTAGAAGCGCCTTTGAATGATTGAATGGCTTCATTGAAATCATCATCCATTACGCCTAATTGTTTACAGATTGCTCGAGCTCCTTCTAGATTCATTAAATTATGATTACCAAAAACTTCTAATGGAATTGGGCCATCTTCTGTTTCTATAAAAGTAATCCCATTCTCTATAAAATGTTCTGGCAAATGATAAGGAAATTTTTTTATGGCTTTCTCTGTTTCATCAACGATTTTAACGACTTCTGCATCTGTTTCGTTGTAAATTAAAGCGCCGCCATTTACGATAGATTCGACAAATTTTGAGAATTGTAAAGTATAATCTGCAAATGTTGGGAAAACATTGATATGATCCCAAGCAATTCCCGAAATCAAAGCAATATTTGGTTGATATAATAAGAATTTCGAACGACGATCCAAGGCAGATGATAAATATTCGTCACCTTCCATAATCATAAATTCATTATCCTCTGTCAACTTTACCATTACATCAAACCCGTCCAATTGAGCACCAACCATATAATCAACATCAATATTATGGTAATGCAAAACGTGTAAAATCATTGATGTAATTGTCGTTTTTCCATGAGAACCACCTATTACAACACGTGTTTTATCTTTTGATTGTTCGTATAAATATTCTGGGTATGAATAGATTTTTAATCCTAATTCTTGTGCACATAACATTTCAGGATTATCAGCATGAGCATGCATTCCCAAAATAACGGCATCCAAATCTGCTGTTATTTTTTCTGGAAACCAACCCATTTCTTCTGGTAAAATTCCGCGTTGTTCTAAGCGAGTTTTCGAAGGTTCGAAAATAGCATCGTCAGAACCTGTTACTTGATAGCCTTTTTCATGCAAAGCAATTGCTAAATTGTGCATTGCACTTCCACCAATTGCAATAAAATGAACTTTTTTCATTTTGTATGTTGTATTCTTTTAATCTTTTTTATTTTCTTCCTCGTAGCCCATATCTTCGAAATCATCAAACTCTTCGTCGTCTTCATTCAAATAATCGTCTAATGATTTTTCACAATTTTCGGCAAGGATATCGTCCATTGGTCGAACTTTATTAAATTCTGGCGCTTGCTCAATTGCATTCATAATTTTTTGCATAATTGCATCGCTCGAATCATTTTCATAATCAATATCCAATGGTTCTTTGAATGTCATTGTTGCATTAATTCCTCGTTTTTTGATACGTAAACCTTTTTTATCAAAAGCTCTACGAAAACCATCAATCACAACTGGAATAACGATTGGTTTATTTTTCTTGATTAAATGAGCTGTTCCACGACGACCAGGAGCAAAAGCAGTTGTAGTTCCTTGCGGAAATGTTACGACCCAACCACTTTGCAATGCAATATCGATATTATTAATTTCGTTTAAATCAACTTTTCTATTTACATTTTCGCCTTTTGCACGCCAAGTTCTTTTCACGGTAACAGCTCCTGTATAAGCGAATAATTTTGTCAAAAGATTATCTTTCATCGTTTCTTCAGCAGCAACGTAATAAAAGTCAATTTTAGGATTTAGTAAATAAATAGGATTTTTAATGGTATCGATAAAGCCATTTTTTACACTACAAAATACATGATACATTGCAAATACATCAGCAAAATAAGTTTGATGATTCGAAACGAATAATACATTTTGAGATGGTAAATGAACCAAGTTTTTTGTACCGCTTACTTTTAGTTTATTGAAACCATTGTATCGGTTATAGGTAAATGATCCTAATAAGAAAATTAATGTTCTTTTTAGGAAATATAGATGTCCAAACGAATCGCGGAATGCGTTCTTTTTCTTTGCTTTTTGAGACACGAGTTTTATTGTTTAAGTTACAAATTTAATACGATTTTTAAATAATCTTTAAATTCTTCTAAAATCATTGCAGTTGCGCCCCATAGATATTCATCATCACCAATGTTGTAACCAGGTATTTCGACAACTTGTCCAGAAAATTCTCGTTCAAAAACTTCATAATCAGCATTCAAAAAAGCTTCTAAATTTAATGGAACAACATATTGTACTTCACGTTCATCAGGATTGAAATTAGGTTCGCCATGATAAATTCCTATGTAAGGATAAACCAAGAAATTGCTTGGTGGAATATACATTTCGCTCAATTGTCTTACAACCTCAATGTTTTCATAATCTACACCAAGTTCTTCTACCGTTTCGCGAATTGCAGTTTCGTCAAAACTAATGTCTTGCTCCTCAAATTGTCCGCCAGGTAAAGAAAATTGATGCGAATGTGCTCCTTCGTAAGAAACACGCATAGTTACTGGAAATTCGATTTCTCCATCTTCATTTTGATACAATAAAATCATCACAGACGCACTTCTAGGATTGGTACGTTTTACATATTCTAAATCAAATTTTTGACGATATGGAGGCGAAAGCTTTTCATGAGATTCCCAACCTGGCAATTCTTCTACACTTTCGGCTAATAAATATTTTAATTCTTCTAAATCTAAATACAAAATTAATTGATTTTTAAGCTAATAAAAAAGAGTGACATTTTTCGTCACTTTTTTCAAAGATAATTATTTTCATTGAAGAAAAATAAACCTTTACAGGAAGCTTTATTAATTCTTTAACTTTTGAGATAACGGAATAAAAATTCAGAATTAGGACTTGTACATGAATATTTTTGAAATTTCACATTTTAAGTTTTAACTTCGTTAAGTTAAAAACTTAAAAAATGTTCAATAAAAAACTTTTTTACGGAATGATGGTTGGTTCGTCTATTTTAGCCACATCATGTAGTCAAAAGTCAACAAATAGTATGTGGAACGATAAAAATCCTTTTTTTGAAGTCAGCAAATTGCCTTATCATACTGCCGATTTTTCAAAAATTAAAAATGAAGATTTCAAACCAGCTTTGTTACAAGGGATGGCAGAGCAATTGGTCGAAATTAATAAAATTGCAAATAATCCTGATGCACCAACATTTGAAAATACGTTGGTCGAAATGGAAAAGTCTGGTCAATTATTATCAAGAGTTAGCCATGTTTTCGGATTATTGACAGGAGCGAATACAAACGAAGTTTTGCAAGCAGTAGAAGAGGAGATGTCGCCTAAATTTGCTGCTCATAGCGATGCAATTTATTTGAATGATAAATTGTTTCAACGTGTAAAAACGTTACATGATAACAAAAAATCATTGAATTTAGATAAAGAATCATCTCGTTTATTAGATGTTTATTATCAACGTTTTGAATTGGCTGGAGCTAATTTGTCCGCTTCACAAAAAGATGAGTTGAAAAAATTGAATGGAGAAATAGCTTCTTTAGAAACAAAATTTTCAAATCAATTATTAAAAGGAACAAAATCTGGTGGTGTTACATTTTCGAAAGAAGAATTAACAGGATTGAGTGATGCTGATTTAGAAGCTTTCCGACAAGAAGACGGAACATATTTAATCAGTTTATTGAATACAACTCAACAACCAGAGTTACAAAATATGAGCAATCCAGCTTCAAGAAAAAAATTATTTGATGCAGCTTGGATTAGAACAGAGAAAAATGACGAAAATGATACGCGTGCAACAATTTTAACTTTAGTTAAAAAACGTGCTGAAAAAGCAAAATTATTAGGTTTTGCAAATTATGCAGAATGGAATTTGCAAGACCAAATGGCACAAAATCCAACTGCTGCAAAAGGAATTTTGAATCAGATGATTCCAGCAGCTACTGCAATGGCACAAAAAGATGCGAAAGAATTTGAAGCGTTAGCGAAGAAAGAAAATCCAGCAAATACATTAACTGCTGCAGATTGGAACTATTATGCGGAGAAAGTTCGTAAAGAAAAATATGACATTGACGAAAACGAAATGAAACCTTATTTTGTTTTAGATTCAGTTGTTGAGAATGGAATTTTCTTTATGGCAAAAGAATTGTACGGAATTTCTTTCAAAAAACGTACAGATATTCCAACATGGAATGAAGATGTAAAAGTGTATGAACTATTCAATGAAGATGGTTCGAAATTAGGATTGTTTTATACAGATTATTTCAAAAGAGATTCTAAACAAGGAGGTGCTTGGATGAGTAATCTTGTAGAACAATCACATTTATTTGGAACAAAACCTGTTATTTATAATGTTGGAAATTACACAAAACCTGCCAATGGTCAACCAGCATTGATTTCGTATGACGATGTGGTAACAACTTTCCACGAATTTGGCCATGCTTTGCACGGTTTCTTTGCAAATCAAAAATATCCAACTTTATCAGGAACAAATGTTTCGAGAGATTTTGTAGAATTTCCATCGCAATTTCATGAACATTATGTAACGGAACCTTCTATCTTGAAAAATTATGCGAAGCATTATCAAACAGGAGCTCCAATCCCTGATGAATTGGTAGAGAAAATGAAAAAAGCCTCAAACTTTAATAAAGGTTATTCGTTGACAGAAATACTTTCTGCTGCAGCTTTAGATTTGTCTTGGCATACAGTTTCTGCTGATAAAGTGATTTCAAATGTAGATGATTTCGAGAAACAAGCTTTAATCGATAATAAAACAAATTTACCACAAGTTCCACCTCGTTATCGTTCTTCTTATTTTAGTCATATTTTTGGCGGTGGATACGCAGCGGGATATTTTGCGTATATCTGGGCAGAAATGTTAGATCATGATGCATACCAATGGACAATTGAAAATGGAGGAATGTCTCGTAAAAATGGTCAAATTTTGAGGGATAAAGTTTTTTCTCAAGGAAATTCAGATGATTTGAATGTTATTTATAAAAATTTTAGAGGTAAAAATCCTTCTATAGAGCCGATGTTAAAATACCACGGATTGAAATAATTATTCTAAAATATTAACAACTTAAAAATCCAAGACATAGTTCTTGGATTTTTTTCGTTTTATGAATAAATTTGCAGCTATAAAAACAAGTATAAATGGGAAGAGCATTTGAATTTAGAAAAGGACGTAAAATGAAACGTTGGGCGGCAATGTCTAAAGCGTTTACTAAAATTGGGAAGGATATCGTAATGGCAGTAAAAGCTGGAGGACCTGATCCGCATTCAAATTCTCATCTTCGTGCGGTGATTCAGAATGCGAAGGCTGTCAATATGCCAAAAGATAACATTGAGCGCGCAATAAAAAAAGCGTCTGATAAAAATACAGAAAACTATAAAGAAGTTCTTTTTGAAGGTTATGGACCTCACGGAATTGCGATTTTGGTAGAAACTTCTACAAATAACAACAATCGTACAGTAGCAAATGTACGCTCGTACTTCAACAAATGTAACGGACAATTAGGAACACAAGGTTCTGTTGAGTTTATGTTTGATCATATTTGTAATTTCAAAATTCAAAAACCTGAAAATGTAGATTTAGAGGAATTAGAATTTGAAATGATTGACTTTGGAGTAGAGGAGATTTTTGAAGATGAAGATGGAATTGTATTAATTGCACCTTTCGAGAATTACGGAACAATCTTTAAATCTTTGGAAGAAGGAGGATATGAAATTATTTCATCAGAATTCGAAAGAATTCCACAGACAACAAAAGAATTAACAGAAGAACAAAAATCAGACATCGAGAAATTGTTAGAGAAATTTGACGAGGATGAAGACGTAAACAACGTTTATCATACGATGAAAGAAGACGAAGAAGAGGAAGAATAATCTTTTTCGAAAAAATTAATATTAAAACCGTTTAATTTATTTTAAACGGTTTTTTTTATCTTTAACCATAATTGAATTTTTGGAAAATGATAAAGATCCTAACTTTACTTGGTTTGATTTTACAATTCGTTGCATTCTGGATGGCAGCACCAGAAATACTTGGATCAGATTGGTTGAGTAAAACCGAAGAAATGATTCGAAAAGCAATTAATCAGTTACCACAAGTAATTTTGGCTATATTAGGAATAGCGATAGGAATGATGTTTTATCATTCGATGAGTTCTATTTTTGTGTTTAGCATTGTTATTCCCATTATAGTTTTACTGTTGCTTTTTTATAAAAAAGTAGAACAATTATTGGATAAAAAAATTTCGAAACCATTGGTCAATAAATTAATCATAAACGAAACTTTTCGTTTTACTTTATTGAAGTTTGCAGCCTTATTTTTTACGCTTGGTTTCCTTATTCAGATGATTTTGGTAATTATTACATAATTTTTTTATTAAAATATTCTTTTGATACTGAATAAACTATGTTTTTATATTAAAAAAACTTTAAGTTAAGGTTTGGAAATT
>NZ_CBCPHV010000016.1:0-38063 GCF_965118635.1 Empedobacter brevis
TTGATTTCTTGAAATAATTTTTCTTAAAATAATTTCAAGTTCCATTTATTAAAAAAGACATAAAAAACATGCATAATTCCCAATTATTTTAACAATTTATTTAAAACTGACAAAAAACATAAATTTAAAAAAATCTAATAATCAATCCGATATAGTATTGAATGTTCAAGGTTCAGAATAATTTTCGATAAATCTTTCATTGTTTCTGAGTTTGTTCGTAATTTTACAAAAAAGTGAATTTTGGAAAAGAAAAAGATTGTCATTTTAGGTGCTGGATTTGCGGGACTTAAATTAGCCCGTAAATTAAATAATAACCCACACTTTTCTGTTACACTTATTGACCGCTATAATTACCATCAATTTCAACCTTTATTTTATCAGGTTGCTACTGCAGCGATTAACGCAAGTGATATTTCGTTCCCTATCCGAAAGGTATTTCAAGGAAGCAAAAATGTCAGTGTTCGTTTGGCAGAAGTTACAGCAATTAAAAAAGATGAAAATATTGTTGAAACTACAATCGGAGATTTTTCTTACGATTATTTGGTTGTTGCCATGGGATGTACCACAAATTTCTTCGGGAACAAACAAATTGAGGAATTATCATTCCCAATGAAATCGACAAATGAAGCTTTAACGCTTAAGAATCGATTACTAACAAACTTCGAGAGTGCATATTCTGCAGAATCTCCAGAAGAATTGGAAGAAATAATGAACATTGTCGTTGTAGGTGGAGGACCAACAGGAGTTGAGCTTTCAGGTGCAATTGCGCAAATGAAGAAATTTATTCTTCCGAAAGATTACCCAGATTTAGACTTCTCTAAATTGAATATCTATTTGATTGAAGGAGGACCAAATCTATTAGGACCAATGTCTGATTTGGCGCACAAAAAGTCTTATGAATATTTGACTAATATGGGTGTACATGTATGGACAGATGGTCGAGTAACTGACTACGATGGAAAAACTATTTCTTTGGACGACGGTCGATCAATCAATACTCGTAATTTGATTTGGGCTGCCGGTGTTATGGGAAATATTCCTGAAGGAGCAGTAGAACGTGAAGAGTTGCAACGTGGAAATCGCTTGAAAGTAGACCGTACTTCAAAAGTTTTAGGAACTAAAAACATTTACGCTATTGGAGATATTTCTTCGATGGAAACACCGAAGTATCCTTATGGACATCCACAATTAGCTCGTGTTGCAGGAGATCAAGCAGAACAATTAGCAAAGAACTTTAACAAGTTGGCACAAGGTTTACCAGAAGATAAACTATCGTTGTTCGAATACAAAGATCCAGGTTCTATGGCAACTATAGGAAAGCGAAAAGCTGTTGTAGATTTACCTAAATTCTCTTTCTCTGGACGTTTGGCTTGGTTTACTTGGATGTTTTTACACTTGATGTTAATTTTAACTGTACGTAACAAATTAGCTATTTTCTTAAACTGGGCACAAACTTATCTTACAAATGATTCATCATTGCGTATTATTGTTCGTCCAACAAAAAAAGATTTTAGATTTAACTTAAAAGGTTACCGACGTTTTCCGAAGCATCGAGATAAAGAACTAGATATTTAATCAAAGTATAAAAAAACTCCACTAATATTAGCGGAGTTTTTTTATCATATCAATTTATCATTTATCTTCTTGTAGAAAATCTTCTTTCTCCTGTTATTACTCTTTCTGTCGTAGCTCCTTTTGCACTTACAGCACCTTTTGCAGATTTATTGTATAATTGAATAAAGTCAAATAAACCATCAAAATCTCCTGATAATGTTTCACCGTTTACTAATCTAAATGCAAAATTAGCATTAAGTAAGCTTGTATTATATGAATCAAAATAATTTGTTAGACTAATAGAACCTGATGTAAAATCTTTACCATATAAAGAAAACGTTCCTGAACCTGATATAGGAACATAACCCTTCATTATTGGATCTACAAAAAATTCTACATAATCTATTCCTCTCTCATTTGAACCCATAATATAATTCCCATTAAAGCTTAGGTTATCTCTCTGAAAGATTTCTAAATACAAAAAAGCACCATATAATTGTCCATTTTCAGGAACTGGATTTGTTGATAATTCTACACTATAATAATAACCTCCATCTGCTTGTCTCATATCTTCTACGATAGCATTTCTTAAAGGAAAAGAAACTCCATCATAATTGATTTGTCCAACATTTACAATTTCAGGCACATAATAACCATCATCATCATTACTACTACATGAGGTTAAAGTAACTGAGGAAACAGCTAATAACACTAAAAATATAATTTTTTTCATAATATCTAATTTTCTAAACTAAACTTCTATTTCAACTATACAAATAGTATGCTAAAACAACAACATACTAATAAATAGTAAAAAAAAAGTGTTACAAATATTGTAACACTTTGGATTTTAATAAAATATTTTTAATGGAAAATTATCCTTTGATAACGATTTCCATTTTTTCTTGCTCTTCTAAAGCCAATTCTAAATCAACTAAAATACGACCTGAATGTTCATCAGCAATAATTTTTTTACGCTGAGCAATATCCATTTGTCTTTGTGGTGGAATTGTAAAGAAAGATCCAGCAGAAGCACCACGTTGTACAGGAACTACAGCTAAACCATTTTTAACAGAACCTCTGATACGATTATAAGCTTCTAATAATCTTTGTTCGATTTTAGCAGAATATTCAGAAGATAATTTTAATAAAGTATTTTCTTCTTTCTCTGTATCTTTTACAATTGTATCTAATTCAGCTTTTTTATGCTCTAAATGCTCTTTCATCGAAGCTAATTTTGTATTAAAATCTTCGATTTGAGTATTTTTTTGTTGAATTTTGATTGTAAATTCACGAATACGTTTTTCAGATAACTCAATTTCTAAACCTTGGTATTCTACTTCTTTTGCTAAAGCATCAAACTCTCTGTTGTTACGCACGTTATCTTGTTGCTTTGTGTATTTTTTAATTAAAGCTTCAGCATTTTTGATTGCTTCTTTCTTCAATTTAATTTCTTCATCCAAACCTTTCGTTTCATCAACTATTTTTTGGATTCTCGTTTCTAATTGTGCAACATCGTCGCTCAAATCTTCAACTTCTAAAGGTAATTCACCTCTTGTGTTTCTGATTTCATCTAAACGTGAATCAATTAATTGCAAGTCGTATAACGCGCGAAGCTTTTCTTCTACGCTTAGTTCTTTGATATTTTTTGTTTCAGACATAGTTAACAATAATTAACAGGATTGGTATTAATTCCAGAATTAAAGACCACAAAATTAGTAAATTTTTCTTTAAGATACGAAGTTATTAAGTTTTTTGTAAACTGTTCTGACTCGAAATGTCCAATATCTGCCAAAACAAGCTTATTTTCAGCAGTAAAAAAATCATGATATTTTAAATCTGCTGTGATATAAATGTCCGCTCCGGCCGAAATTGCATTTTTTATTCCAAATGCGCCAGAACCTCCAAGTACTGCTATTTTTTTAATTTTCTTATTCAATAATTTAGAATGACGAATAAACGGCGTATTCATTTGAGATTTTAGATAATTGAAAAAATCTAATTCATCCATTTCATTTTCTAATTCTCCAATCATTCCAATTCCTACGTAATTGTTTTGATTATTCAATGAAATAATAGAATAAGCGACTTCTTCGTAAGGATGATTTTTGAATAAAGCGTTGATAATATTACTTTCCAAATGTTGTGGAAGTACAACTTCTATTCGTGTTTCGTTTACTGTTTCTAACTTATTTACTTCGCCAACAAATGGATTAGCTCCTTCTATTGGTCTAAAATTTCCTGTTCCTTCTGTGGCAAAACTACAAGAATCATAATTTCCTATTTTTCCTGCTCCTGCTTCGTACAAAGCATTTTTAAGAATTTCGGCATTTTCTGTTGAAACGTATGTAATCAGTTGTTTTAATGTTTGAGATTTTGGGATTAAAATCTTTGTATTCAATAACGCTAATTGTTCAGAGATTTTAAAATTAACTCCAACTTTCGAATTATCTAATGCTGTATGTGTTGCATAAATATTAATTCCATGTTTTATGGCTTTCATTACAGCTTTTTCGACATAATTCTTTCCATTTAGTTTTTTTAAACCAGAAAAAATTATTGGATGAAAACTTACAATTAAATTACAATTTTTCTCGATAGCTTCTTCTATAACTTCTGGCGTTGTGTCTAGCGTTACCAAAATTCCTGTAACCTCGTCTGTATAATCACCAACTAATAATCCTACATTATCAAAATCCTCAGCATAAGCCAAAGGCGCAATTTCTTCCATCGCTGAAGCGACATCTCTTACTTGTATCATTTTCTTTTGTTCAAAATCAATTTTTCGGTCGGAAGCTCATGTTCTATTCCTTTCCAATAGGATTCAAAATTAAACTTTTCTAATAACTTTCGCGAGGCAATATTAGCAGGATCGATAACAGCCATAACTTTTAAATCTGGAAATTTATTTTCAGATTCTGAAAGTAAATGTTCACAAATCATTGATCCAAAACCTTTTCTCCAAAATTCTTTTTTAAGTACATAACCAATTTCAAGCGAATCTTCTACATGTTTGTTGTAAACTAATTTACAATCTCCTAACAAATTATTTTCTTCATCATAAACTTTAAAATAACCTAAATTTTCGTCAATGTTACCTTTTTCTATAATCGAAGTGAATTTATGATTTGCTTGTTCTTCGTTTAAACCTTTTCCTGAAATATATTTCATTTGATCATCATCTTGAACAAGTTTATAAAACTCGTTAAAATCGGATGGTTTATACTTTTCGAATCGAAGTTTCTTCATGAAATTTTGTTATTGCTTTTAATAAATTGATTTGGTTTATCGTACGATTTAGATTTTGTTTTGGATAAGAAATTGAATAATAAACATCATTATTCAAATAATCTGCTAAAAACCTAATCGCTTGAATATAAATGACAATATACGCAACAAAATCCATATTCTCAACTTCAATTGGTTCTAAATCTTCTTTTAAATGTTCTAAAAAACCTTTTTTTACTGCTTCGTAATATGTAGATTCGAATAAATTTTCTGGATTTGGATCGTCTTCTTCTTTTAGATTTGCATAAGTTCTTATCATATCACCAAAGTCACACAAAATATTTCCTGGCATTATTGTATCCCAATCTATAACAGCAATTGCTTGCGAATGATTATTTACATTAAACAAAAAATTACTTAATTTTGCATCTGCATGAACAATACGTTTTGGGAAATCTATGGATAAATATTTCTCAACTTGATGTAAATTATCAAGAAGATACGAAACTTGTTCTTTTGTTTCTTCTAAACGCACTGATGAAGCATTTTCTAAGGCATTTTTGAAATCATTTACTCGTTTATGATAATCTAAAAATCCGACAATAGAAGGATAAATTTCATCAACATTCACATCTAACAAATAGGAATGAAATTCGCTGATTGTTTTTGCTGCTTGATAAGCTTGTTCGACAGATTCGACTTTTTCAAAACAAATAGAATTTGGAATATAAGATGTCATTCTCCATATTTCTCCATCTTCTTCTGCTAATAAATTTCCTTTTAAATCTTTTACAATTTCAATTACAGGATTTTTATAATCTTTAGCTTTTAGATGATTGGAAATGATATTAATATTGTTTGAAATTATTTCTGGATGAGGAAAAACTTTTGTATTTATTTTTTGTAATATATATTTTTTTCCTTCATGTTCAACTTCATAAGTAGAATTAATCCAACCAGAAGTGATTGGATTAATATTTACTTGATCAATATTTTCGAAATAATGTTTTACTATTTTCTCCATTCTTTTTTACGTCCAAAGTGATTTTGGATATTTTTGCTCTTTGATTAAATTTTGAATAGAATTTACAACTACTTCTCTATCTTCTGGATAAGTCATTCCAAACCAATTGTCATCAGATTTTTCTACAATAACTTCCAATTGATCTTCTTCTATCATATCATTTATAACTTTTGGTAAGAAAAATTCAGCTTTTAATTGTCCTGCATTTTCTTGTAGAAATTCTTCAAATTTATCTTCTAATTTTCTAAAAATAGATGGATGTAAAACGAAAAAATTCATCGAAACGGCTGTATCTTCATCTAATGGAAAAATGTTATCATCTTCTTCGTAAACAATTTCTCCGTTTTCATCAGAATATATATTTGTTCGTTCTACAACATTGTCCAAATATCCGTTTGTTACTGTACAAATACCTCGAGAAACAGAACCGTTTTCGCTAATTGTATTGGCTAATTTGTAAGCCACCATTCCATAAGTATTTGCTGTAATTTTATCATTTTGAACTAATTCGCTAGCTTTTTTATATGCTTTATGTCCATAAAAATCATCAGCGTTGATGACAATAAATGGATTATTTAAATGATTTTTTGTAATCATTAATGCATGTCCAGTTCCCCAAGGTTTTTCACGTTTTTCTATTGTATCGTAAATTCCTCTTGGAACAGAAGTATAGGTTGTCTGGAGAACAAATTCTGCGATTCCTCCTTTTTTTTCAATAATATTTTGAAAATATTTTTTTGTATCTACATTAAATTGTTCATTAATGATGAATACAAAATGTTTGATTCCGGAACAAAACGCATCATAAATAGAATATTCCATTAATGTTTCTTTGCTTGAACCAATTGGATCAATTTGTTTTTGTCCTTTGTAGCGGCTGCCCATTCCGCCTGCTAATATGACTAATGATAAGGTTTTAGATTCCATAATCTTCTGTTCCAAAAACTGGTTTTCTTGTTTTATATTTTCCTCTTGTAAAATCTGGCATTTCTTGAGATGATCCGTTTTCTTCGATTGATTTTTCGCTTAAAGGAGTAACTGCATACCAAGTTGCTAAATCATAAACATCAAAAGGAAATTCTTTATTTGCTTTGATACATTCAATAAAATCATTTATCAAGAAAAAGTCCATTCCACCATGTCCAGCTCCTTCTGCTTGAGTTTCATATTTTTTCCAATAAGGATGATCATATGTTTTCAAATAATCTTCAGAATTTGCCCATTTGTGAGAATGTTTCATATCGTTTTCAAAATAGATAAAACCTTGACTAAATCCTCCAGAACCGATATCTTGCCAAATACCATCTGTTCCTTGTATACGGAAACCTAAGTTATAAGGACGTTGTAATGAAGTATCATGAGTGAGTAGAATTGTTTCTCCGTTTTCACATTTTAACATCGTTTGTACAATGTCGCCTTGTTTGAATTTAACTTTTGCGTTCGGATGCTCTTCTCCTCCATTCTTTACAATATAATCTGTTAAACCCGCTTGTTTAGAAGCCATAGAAGTTAAGTAAGTAATTCTATTTCCTCTGTTAACATCCATCATAGTTCCAATTGGTCCTAAACCATGTGTTGGATACAATTCTGCATTGCGTTTTACGTAGTGATTTGTACGCCAAGCTGCTTCTGAGAAACCTTTATCTCCAAATTCAACTCCTCCACCGTAAGGTTGTTTTCCATCATTAAATAAGACATTTCTTAAATCGTGTTGATAACCACCTTCTCCATGTAAAATTTGACCAAACATACCTTTACGAACCATATTCATTACAGCCATTACATCGCGACGATAACAAACATTTTCCATCATAAATACAGGAACTTTTGTTTTTTCGTAAGTATCTACATAATTCCAACATTCTTGCAAATTCATTGCTCCACAAACTTCTAAACCTACAATTTTTCCTGCATTCATAGCAGCTATTGTATGTTCTTCATGAAATTCCCAAGGCGTTGCAATAATTACAGCATGAATATTCTTTTCCTTATATAATTTTTTATATCCATCTAAGCCTTTGAAATATTCTACAGGCTTTTTGTTATTTTTTGCAAAGATTTTATTACAACGATCAATCATTCGTTGATCTGGTTCTGCAATGGCGACAACTTCTACATCGTTTCTTCTCAAAAGTTCATCTAAATGTACTTGTCCTCTCATTCCACAACCAACTAATCCTACTTTTACTTTCTCAATCTTTAATGGAAAATCAAATAAAGAATCTGGTGATATTAATGCTACTGTAGATGCTGCAGCAGTTGATTTTATAAAGTTCCTTCTATCCATAGTGTTTTTAAAATTTTATTTACTTAAAATTTTTTAAGATTGCAAAATATTAAAAAAAAACAATTAATCCTTCTGTTTATCAGTAAAATTAGTAGCTTTTAGGAGAATCTTTAGGAAATGTAATTACAAACTCTGTTACAGTAACATTTTCGTTTTTTGATTTTATTATAGATAATTTTTCGTTCATATCATCACTTTCTAGAATTTCGATCACAGCTACTTTTAGATCTGGTCGAAAATATTTTAAATACCAATAAATTCCACCATAATTTTTTGAATGATAATCTCCATTATAATGAATAACTAAATTATTTTTCTTGAAATTATTCAAAATAGATTCTGCCATTGTTGCATCTTTCGTTGCTTGGGCTGCAACAAATTGTTTTGCCTTAACGCCAGCGTGATCTCCCATCATTTTAATCATTTCTGGATATCCAGGTGCATTATAATCTATCGTGATAGGAAGTTTTGCTATAAATTTTTTCTCATTAGTAGGAATTGTATCCAACGATTCCAATCCATTTTTTGAGACATACGAAGCGTATTTTCGTGTTATATTAGTTGCAATAAAATTCAACTTCTTTTCTTTTGCAAAATCAACAAGCGGCTTGTAATCTGTTTTATAATTACTCCAAAGTTTTGTGTTTTTTTGGAAATCTTCATCTGTTATTTTTCCTTCAAGATAATTTGTTAAATCTGCTTGCTGATGACGTTCAAACATTTCAGCACCAAGTTTCAGTTGATCTCCTTTCAGCTCATATAATGCTTTTGTTGTTTGCAATTGTAACCAATGATTCACAGCATTATTATGATATTCGCCAAACAAAACCACATCGTATTTTGCTAATTCTTTCACCATTTTATCAAAATCAACTTTCTTTTCTTGTTGATTAAATATTTGATAAACTTTTCCATTTTGCGCATTTAACTGGATTGCAGCTGCAAATAATAAGGAATAAAATATCGCTTTCATATTATTTAAATTAATTCTAAATTGTAACAAATTAACAAAAAACTCTACATATAAAGAAAACAAATTCAACTACTATGAATAAAGTTCTTGAAATTAATCAACTAACAAAAAAATTTGGCAATTTTACAGCTGTCAACGACATAAGTTTTTCCGTAGAAAAAGGAAATGTTTATGGATTATTAGGTCCTAATGGAAGTGGAAAATCTACAACATTAGGAATGGTTCTTAATGTGATTAATCCAACTTCTGGATCTTGGAAATGGTTCGGAAATGAGCCGAATAACGATTCACTAAAAAAAATTGGTGCAATTATAGAAAGTCCAAAATTCTACCCTTATTTATCAGCTGAGAAAAATCTTGAAATCGTAGCTGATATCAAAGAAGTTAATTATTCAAAAATTGACGAAAAACTAGAATTAGTTGGTTTACTTTCTCGCAAAAAAGATAAATTTCAACAATATTCATTGGGAATGAAACAACGTTTGGCAATTGCTGCAGCGTTATTAAATGATCCGGAAGTTTTGATTTTGGACGAACCAACAAATGGTTTAGATCCGCAAGGAATTATCCAAATTCGTGAATTGATTATTAAAATTGCGCAACAAGGAACCACAATTATTTTAGCAAGCCATTTGTTGGATGAAGTTGAAAAAGTTTGTTCTCATGTTGTGGTTTTAAATCAAGGAAAAATGCTTTATGCAGGTTCTGTAGATCAAATGAACTCGAGTTTTGGAAGCATTGAAGTTGCAGCGCAAAATATGGAAAGTTTGGAATATACATTAAAAACATTCTCATTCGTTTCTAAAGTTACCAAAGAAAATAACAAACTTTTTGCTGTTTTATCAGAAGAAAAAGATCCTGCTGAAATCAATAAAATGCTTTATGAACAAGGAATTATTGTCAATCACTTGGTAAAACGTAAAGAATCTTTAGAGCAACAATTTTTCCAATTAATCCAAAAACAGAACTAAAATGAAAAGATTATTTAGCATAGAATGGAATAAATTATTCTACAACAAAGGAACACGAATTTTCATCATTTTATATTTTATCATGATCCTTTTGATGGGAATTGTATTGCCAAATTTCAAACCAAATATGAATGGAATTGAAATTAATTTAATAAAATTAGGTGGATTAGAATTTCCTTTTATTTGGCACAATATCGCGTGGTTAATTGGTTTCGGAAAATTCTTTTTAGCAATTATTGTCATTAATAATATTACCAACGAATATTCGTTCGGAACATTTAAACAAAATACAATTGACGGTTTATCAAAAACTGAATTTCTAAGCTCGAAAGTATTAATGAATGTTGCAATTTCACTTGCTTCTACATTTTTTGTTGGTGTTTTAGTTTTTGCATTAGGTTCTATTTTCAGCGAAAAATTTGATTTCTTGAATGGAATTGAATTTTTAGGAGGATATTTCGTCGAAATCTTTGCTTACATTGTTTTTGCAATGTTCTTATCATTTCTATTGAAAAAAAGTGCTTTTGCAATTTTATCATTAATTGTCTTAAATATTGTAGAATCTGTTATAAAAGCTGTTGATTTCTTGATTCGTTTTGGTAAAAATAACCCGACAAATCCAGAAAAAATTAATTTAATTTCGAACTATTTACCTTTAAATTCAAATGGAAAAATTATCGATTACCCTTCTTTAGATATTCAAAAAGCATTTATTGAAAATAAATTATTTGTTGCAGATCATGTACAATGGGAATATTTCGCAATCAATATTTTTTATATCGTTTTATTTTTAGGATTATCTTTATTAATTGTGAAGAAAAGAGATTTATAGGAAAAAATATTCAAGTATAAAATAAAAAATCCTATTTTAATAAATAGGATTTTTTTATTCTTTTCGCTATTCCACTTTTGCAGTTGTTTGTTTATCTTTGCATCTATGCACATGACAAATTTCGAAGAGTTAAAAGCTCTTTTAAAATCAACACCAAAGAAAATTGCAATTCTACCGCACAAAAATCCGGATGGAGATGCGATAGGTTCTACCTTGGCGATGTATCATTATTTGAACAAATTGGGACATACATGTAATATTGTTTCACCCAATGATTTTCCGAAGTTCCTGAAATGGATGCCTTCGGCAAAAGAAATTGTAATTGCAGATTATCGACCAAAAGTTGCTGAAGCAATTATACACCAAGCCGAATTGATTTTTATTCTAGATTTTAATACTGTAAAAAGAATTGATGATTTAGGAAATTGGGTTGAACGTTCGAAAGCTCCAAAAATATTAATCGATCATCACCGTGAACCAGATACATTTGATTTTATGTATTCTGATATCGAGATGCCTGCAACTTGCCAAATGGTTTATAATTTTATCCAAGCAATGGGTGATTTAGATAAAATTGATAAAGGCATTGCTGAATGTATTTATACTGGAATAATGACGGATACAGGAGGATTCCGTTTCCGTAATACATCGGCTGATACGCACAGAATTGTTGCTGAATTAATTGACAAAGGTGTAGAAGTAGACAAAGTAACTTCGTATGTAAATGATTCGCAAACGCAAGGACGATTGAAATTGTTATCGTTAACGCTTAATAATCTTACTTTTTTATCAGAATATCGTACAGCTTTCATGTTTCTAAAACGTGAAGATTTATTGAAAAATGGTTTTCAAAAAGGAGATACAGAAGGCTTTGTAAATTACGGTTTGAGCGTAGAAAACTTTATCTTTTCAGTCATTTTTATTGAAGATACACATCATAATTTCATTAAAATCTCGTTACGTTCTAAAGGTGATTTTGATGTAAATGAATTTTCTCGCAAACATTTTAATGGCGGTGGTCATATGAATGCTGCGGGAGGACGTTCGGATATGAATATGGAAGAAACTATTGCTTATTTTCAATCACTTTTACCCGAATATCAAGAAAAATTAGCCAACATTGTTATCTAATGAAAAAAGTTATTTTATTCACGTTCGCTATATTCGCGTTAATAAGTTGTGATCAGAAAGTAGTTCAATATCCTGTTTCATATTCCAATGACGATTTTATGAAACGTTCGCAAGAACGTGGAAAATTATTGCATCAAGAAGAATTACAATGGTTTGATGATTATATGAAATCATCTGATTTGAAATTCGTTAAAACAAGTTCTGGTTTTTGGATTTCGAATAGTGGTCAAAAAACTACTCAAACCGCAAATAATGGGGATTACATCGAATTTGAATATCAAGTAACGGATTTAGAAAACAATATTTTATATTCTTACAACGACAATAAAATTCAGAAAATAATTTTAGGAAAAGCTGATATTGTTAGAGGTTTACAAGCTGGTTTGCAATTGATTCCAGAAGGAGAAACAGCAAAATTATTATTACCTTCGTTTTTAGCTTATGGAGGTTATGGTGATACACAAAAAATTGCTCCAGATACACCTATTATTGTAGATGTAAAAGTTTTGAAAATAAAAAAACACTAAACTAAGATTGTAAATTTGAAATGAAAAAAATATTATTAATCTTAACTGTCATCACTACCCTTGTTAGTTGTGGCGTTAAAATTCCAAAATCGATGAGTAAAGAAGAATTTAAAAATTTAGAAGACGGATTGTATGCAAAAATGACAACAAATCATGGAGCAATGACAATCAAATTATACGAAGAAGAAGCTCCTATGACAGTTGCTAACTTTGTTGGATTAGCAGAAGGAACAAAAGAAAATAAAGCTAAAGCTAAAGGTGTTCCTTTTTATGATGGAATTATTTTTCACCGCGTTATCAAAGATTTCATGATTCAAGGTGGAGATCCAGACGGAAGAGGTACTGGTGGACCTGGTTACGATTTCGAAGATGAGTTTGATCCAGCTTTAAAACATGATAAAAAAGGAGTTTTATCTATGGCAAATTCAGGACCAGCAACTAATGGTTCTCAGTTTTTCATTACAGAAGTTCCTACGCCATGGTTAGACGGTAAACATACTATTTTTGGACAAGTTGTTGAAGGATTAGACGTTGTTGATTCTATCGCAAATGTTGAAAAAACACCTAATGATAAACCAGTTGTTCCAGTTGTTATTGAAAAAGTAGAAATCGCTCGTAAAGGTGATAAATACGCAAAATACAATGGAGCTGAGGCATTTGAAGCTGCAAAAGTTAATCATGCAAAAAAACAAGCTGAAGCTGAAGCGAAAGCAAAAGCTGAAAAAGATGCTGAAATTGCACGTCAAAAAGAATTAGAAGCTAAAGCACAAACTACTCCTTCTGGATTGAAATATGTTATTTTAGAAGAAGGAACTGGAGCAAAACCTGTTCAAGGAGATCCAATTCAAGTTCATTATACTTTACGTTTAAATGATGGTGAAAAATTAGATTCATCTTATGATCGCAATCAACCATTAGACGTAACTGTTGGTGTAACAGGATTAATCCAAGGTTGGATGGAAGCTTTAACAATGTTCAACAAAGGAACTAAAGTTTTCTTAATTATCCCTGCTGAATTAGGTTATGGATCTAGAGGAGCTGGAGGTGTTGTTCCACCAAACGCAACTTTATATTTTGATATGGAAGTTTTAGATAAATAATTTTATCGACAATAAATAAAAAAATCCGCTCTTATGAGCGGATTTTTTTATTGTTCTAAAGTAGATTCTTGGTTATCTTTATCTACTTTCTTTTGATATTTCTTTTGGATATATTCAGCTGCCAAAGTAACAGCTACTCCTCCAATTATTCCGTATATAGAACGTTTTCCGAAAAATTTTGCAACCGTTACACCAGTTGTTGCTGCAGTTGTCAAAAGTCCTATTTTACTTCCTTTTTCAGTCTTTTTTTTTGTTATTACGTCTAAAATTTTCATAGTTTTTAAATTTAGTTTTAGAAATAATAACAATTATCAAACCAATTTTATTTTATAAAATCTTCTACTAATTCTTTTGGACGACCAACTACTCCTTTTTTATCATCCACAACAATAGGACGTTGAATCAATTTTGGAAATTCAATTAAAGCATCTAGAACTTCTTCATCAGAAAGTGTTTTGCCTTTGAAATGATCCTTCCATTCTTGTTCATTTGTTCTTACAATATCGATTGGTTTAAGATTTAATTTTAATAAAATATTTTGTAATTCTTCTTTTGTCAAAGGTTCTTTCAAATATTCTCTTACTTTAAACTCTTTTCCTGATTCTTCTAAAACTTTTAGCGCTTCTCTACTTTTTCCACAGCGAGAATTATGTAAAATAGTGTACATTTTGTTTTTATTTTAAGACATAAAGTTACTTAAAAAAATAAAAAACAACATTATTCTATTCTATAGGAAATTTTGGACGATCCATTTTATATCGAGTTCCGTTAAGTGCTTCCAAAAAGGATTTCAATGCTAGTTTTTCATCTTTCGTTAAACCCAAAGGTTGTAATAATGGATCTGTATAAGGAAATAAAGGATCGTATGCTTTTTCTTCTGGCGTAGGATCTATCATATGCATTCCACTATTGTAGACATTAATCAAACCATCTAAATCATCAAAGAAACCATTATGCATCCATGGTCGTGTATTTAATAAATCACGTAAAGAAGGCGTTTTGAATTTCCCAACATCATCTGCATTTTTTGTGATTTCATAACGTCCTAAATCTTGGTATTTACGTTTGTAATACGTTAATCCTATATTATGAAAAGATTCGTCTGTGAAATATTTTCCATTGTGACAATTCATGCAACGAGCTTTGGTTCTAAATAAATGCATTCCATAAATTTCTTGATCAGACAAAGCTTTGTAATCTCCATCTATAAAGCGATCAAAACGACTTGGTTGACTTTTTATGGATTTCTGAAAATTGGCTAACGCTTCTGCAATACGCTTATTCGTTATTTTTTCATCTCCATATGCATCTTTAAACAATTTTTTATATCCTTTATATTTACTCAATTTTTCAGGCAATTTACTTATATCCATATCCATTTCATGAAATGCTGATAATGGTCCAGCAGCCTGATCTTCTAATGTTTTTGCTCTGCCATCCCAAAAAAATGAGGTTCTTTCGGCAATATTATAAAGTGATTGTGTGTTTCTAGTTCCTTCTAAATGATTGTTCCCCAAAGATACTTTTCTTCTATCTGTCCAACCCATTTCTGGATCGTGACAAGAGCTACAAGAAATTTGACTAGATCCAGATAACTTAGGATCAAAAAATAACATTTTTCCTAAAATAACTTCGGGCTTATCTTGTGTTGTAAAATAAGCTGTATCAGTTTTTATAGAAGCAAACTCTTTCCATTCTACTCCTTTATCTATGATTGGTTTTGGCCAAAGACTGATATTTTTTTTATAACTATTAATAATATCTTGTATTGTTGGATCTTGAATAGAAGCTAAATCATTTCGTACTAAAGGAGAAAAACTCACTAAAAAATAAATAGATAGTATAAAAGCGATAAAAAATATTTTATTTTTCATTTTATTTAAAAAGTAATTCCTAAAGATAAAGAGGAATAATTATTATTTTTTGATTGTATTTTATCTTGTGAAAATCCTGTTTCTAAGAATAAAGCTGGGATTTTATTTAATTTTACATCATAACGTATGTTGGCTCCCAGCGTAGTTCTATCACTTGCTAAATAATAAAATTCTTGATTAATCCAATTATTAATTGCAGGATTGGCTGTGCTTGTTAATACATTTTTTGAAGATGTTACTGATCTTTTTTCTATAAATGGACGAAAAGTTATGGCTTGATTGTTTCGCAATTTATGTTTATAATCTAGCATAAATCCTATTGTTGTATAATCAAATTTTTGTCCGCTATAAGGAAATAAACGTTGTTCTTTCACATTCTCTAAACGAGCATAAGGCATTGCAGATAAACTGAAATTACTTGTATTCAACATATAAAACAATGAAACACTTTTTATATTTTCATCTTTTTTATATGATGATCGTTTATAGATTTGCTCTAACAATTGCGTATTATTTGTATAACCGTATTCTTTTCCAGTAGTTTTGTTCGATATATAATTTAATTTCACACCAATTCTATGCTGATTTATCTGAACAAATTTTGCTCCTTCAATTTCAACATATTCTTTCTCTAAGTTAGATAAATCATAATATCTATTCCCTGATCCATTATAACTCTTCAGCATATTTGAACGTCCAATTTGAGTTAACAAATAGAAATCTTTCCCTTTATTGCGATTTATTTCTCCTCCAACTTTATAACCAAATTCTTCGTGAACAGTTGTTAAAGAAGTTGTTCCTCCGCTAAAAAGATTATTATAAAAGCCAAATCCTGTCATTTGATAAACAAGTGGTTGTCCTATTTTACTTGCAAATCTAACCTTGCTATTTTGTAAATAACGTTCTCCTTCTGCAAATAATGCTAATTCAAAATTTTTGTAAAAATTATAGTTAGCTCCTACTTTCAAATTTAATTCTGAAGTTGTATTGTTAATCCGCGGATCTCTTGCTCTAGAACCAAGTTGAGCATTGTAACTAACTTCTGCACCAACAGTAATTTTATTAAATTTTTGACTATAACCTCCTAAAAAATGATATTTTTCTATCTCTAAATCTCCTCCGATAGAATCGGATGAATTATAAGGAGAAATACGATTAAAATCTAAATTTTCATTGAATTTTATGTTCTTAACATTCGATTTTTGATAAGATGCGCTTCCCCACAAAGCTTTAGACGAACTAAGTTTTTGATATGAATTTGTATATACTCCAAATCCACTATTTTTAGAACCATTTTGCAAACGATATACTTTGTCATTTTGATTAAAATAACCTAGATACAATTCTGAAAATGAAGAAGAACTATAATCCAGCATATTTGCTGGATTATAGAAAATAGATTGTTTAAAATCTCTTTCAGAATCGTATTGATTCTTTATTTTTTGAAAAAGTGATATACTATCTTGAGCAGATACAAAAGAACCGCCCAAGAGAATCAATATAGAATGAAAGATATTTAAAGTTTTCAAAAGCTATTATTTTGATTAATGAACAATTCCGTTTTTTAAACTTGGTTCAGAATTTTTGATAAAATCTACTGTAGAGTTATTTGTGTCTTTGTATAGATTTTTTCCATTTTCCATTTTTCCTAACACATTTCTACGAACAGATTTCCCTAAACGACTTGCATCATTCCAGAATTCTCCAACTCCAGTCCAACCAGCATCAATAGCTGTAGAAGTTAATAATTGTGCAAAACGATCTGGCACACTGTTATTCATTCCATCAACAATCCAAGTATTTGGAATTTCGTAAGCACTTTTCTTTGTAATTCCTCCAGCAGAGTTTACATATTCATAGCTATATTTATATTTTTCTAAGAAAGTATCTTGATTTTCTCCAGCAGGGAAACGTGCAATTACATAAGATTCCACTCCACTACTATGCAAGAAAAACATATTGAAATTCATTTGTGAATAAATAACCTTTACATTAGGAACGCTAGGATTATCAACTTGTCCTAAAGCAGGATTTTCTGAAGGAAATTCAAAATCTGCTTTACTCAAATCAAAAGCTGTACTTGTATTTTTGTTGTGGTTTACAGCATTATCTGCAATTACGAAAAAGTCACCTGGTTGAATTGGATAATCTGTTCCATTTCCTGGTAATACCATTACTCCTTTTACAGCAAAAGCTGTATTTGGATGAAAAGGTGTTGGTTTTTTATCGTCTTGTGTTAAGAATTCTGATTGTCCTAAAATTAATCCATCTGCATATAATACTTTGTCTGTATTATTTGTGATTTTAAAATAACGGCTAGAGTTATAGTTTTTTCCTTCTGGAGTTTTAACTCCTGTATAGAAAGCTTCTTCGATTATAAAATCGTCATTAAACTGTTTAATATACAAAGGAATTGATATATTTTCAGCTGCCGCTTTAACATCAATAGAATAGCTTCCTCCAATTTTCACTTCTTCATCAGCATTTGTAATAGCTGTACCATTGATAGAAATTTTGTATGATCCTTTTGGAAGTTCTAAAGAATAAGCATTTACACCTTCTATTGTTTTAGTTGTTGTAGCTCCAGTATTTACTTCCTTTGCTTCAATATCTAATGTTTTGTATGTTTTTATGTTTTCTCCTTTAAACGATACAGTAACTACTTGGTTCTGTACCATTTCAGTCCCAAAATCATCTTCATTGTTACATGATACTAATGTATAAGAAGCTGTAAGCGCTAAAAAACTTAGTAATAAAAATTTTTGTTTCATATGTTGCTATTTAAATATATATATTAAAAATTATAATTCATTTCTACTCCAAAATAAGGCGTGCTCTTGTTCACCATTTCAACTTTTACATTATTAAAATAGTATGGGTGAGCATAATTGTATAACTGATTAACAAACATGGATGTTCGTAATGACTTGTATATACTTTTGGTAATCTTAAAATTTACATTTATAGTATAGCTTTTTTTCTCGGATAAAGGTTGGGATTTTGCAACGCTTCTTTGTAAATGTTGCTTATATATGTCTGTTTTGTCTGCTTCTGTGTATGGTTTTATTTGTCCATCCAAATCAATATAAGAAATAGGATCTGCAATAATTTTGTCACGTATATTATTCGTGAAAATATAACCTTGTACTGATGCTGAAAATGTTAAATCTAAACTTGGAATGTAAGTATCCATCATCAAGTTATAATTTAGATTTGAATTGGTATATGAATCATCATTTTCATAAATTCCTACATAAGGAAATGATCCCATAACTCCTCCTATCGATATAGAAGGTTTCTCGTAAATAGGAAAATCGTTATAATATCTTGTTTTGAACCAAGCTCCGCCCAAAGTAAAACGTGTATTAATTCCTTTGAAACGTGGAGTACTATATTGAAATTCGATTCCTTCTTTGTCTGTTACACTTCCATTTTCTGTTGTAGTAAAAGCAGAATGTTCTCTAACAATTGTATAAGGAACATTTGTTAAATCTGGTCCATTAGCTGTCCAACTATTAAGATCAACTTTTGTTGCATCGTATTTTTTATAAGAATTAACTCTAAAATTATTATACGCTCGGAAACCATTATTCATTCTTTCTTTAAAGTATGTCACAAATAAATTATGTTTCTGATAAGAAAAATCTACTCTAATTTCTTTTTTAATATTTTTAGCAGCTGTTATATTTTTATTTTCTAATGACTGTACATACGTCATGTAATTTATGTAGCGATAACGTTCATCATCATGATAATAATTTAGTTGAACATAATCTGTGAATTTTTTATTTGGATACAAGTAATAAGTTGTAGGTTGCTTGTAGAATTCTCCATATCCAAGTGTAAAATCTATTTGTAAAGGTTTTCCTGCAATCATAAAATGTGGCAAACCATATTGCAAATTAACACGTGGCTCTACAAAAACCTGATCGCTAATTTTGTATGAATTATCTACGCCCAACAACTTGCTAAAACGCAAACCTCCATACAATGTAAACGTATGTTTATTCAATTTATAATCGATGCGATCTCCTATGAAAGCTGCAATTGTTTGAGTTCCTGGAATATCTTTGAAAGCTCTTGGACGAGTAGACATTGTTGGTGATGGCGGTTGCGTAATATCATACACATCTCCTTTTCCATTGTTTTTACTAAAACGCCAATCCAATCCTGTTTCATAGGAATTTGTCAATCCTAAAAACTGTTTTCTACCTGCAGCTTTCATTTGTGCATTTATATCCAATGGTTTTCCATCTGTCATATATTCAGAAACAAAACTAGTTGCGGCAAATATCCCAACACTTTCTCCTTCTTCTGTAGATAATGGTAAAGCTCTTGGGCCTGAATATTGTACAAATTGGCGTTGTTTTATACGATCAAAACCTTGTCTGATAGATGTATTTAATGTAATTAAATTAAAAACTGATTTTTTAGGAAGTTCGTAAATAAAATTATTCGCTATAGAAAATTTTCGAACATAAGATTTATATCTATCAATAGGCGCATAAGCATTATCCGGATCAACACTAACATTATCTAATGTTCCCGAAAAATCTAAATTAGTTTTCCATTTTAGTGGATGATTCCATAATTTAACTTTTAAATCAGATCTTAATGATGCTGTTATACGTTGATAATTCTGTTGATTATCACTTGGATCATTTTTCGCATCAAGAAAATCAATAGAAGTATTTAATTTCCAATTATCTTTTAAACTAAAACCTTTTCCAAGATAATATTGCTTACTATAACCATCTACTTTTACTCGTGCTTGTAAAGGAGTTTCACCAACTTTTCGTTCTATTTTGATTAATCCTGATGTTAAATCTCCATAATCTGCAGATGGAATTCCTCGTATAATTTCTACTTTTTCAATATCATTTGTAGAAATACTTCGCATATCAATTCCAGTAGAAATCGTATTTCTAGAACTTCCAGCATTATTCGCTGCACTTTGATTAAGCGAACGTTGCATATCAGAATTTGAATTAAGAATATTATCATCTACCATAAATTGGATTCCCAATGAAGAAGTATTGTAATATCCACCATTATTTGGTCTTCCCGAATTTTCTCTAATTAAAGCAACATTAGTATTTGTTAAATTAGGTCCTTTTGCCAAACCACCTGGTAAAAGTTCCATTAAATCAGAAAAGCTAGAAGGCTGTAGATGTTCCATTGCTTTTCTATCAATGATTGATTTAGACGTCAATCCTTTATCTTCTCTTGCTGTAAAAACAACTTCTTGTAATGCTATTTCTTGAGGAATAAGGACAAATGTTAATACATTATCTTTTACTAAATCTACATTTACATTTTTTTCCGCATAACCAATGTGTGTAAATTTTAAATTATATTTTCCCGTAGGTAAATTAACTTCAGCTATTCCTTTACTATTTGTAATAATAGATTTTTCATTATTAATGATAATTTTTACATCGTGCATTGCAACACTATCATTATCTATTACATACAATTTTAGATTTTGATTATAGTTTTGAGCATTACTTTCAACACTCGAACTACAAATCATAACAACCAATATTATTCTAAACCTACCAAACAACCTATCAAACATCAACCTAAAAAATTGGATTGCGAATATAGAACTATTCTAAATAATTTTAAAATTTATTTATAATTATTCTTGATAAAAATAACAAAAATCATATAATCAAGTCATACAAGCGTTTAAGAATGAATAAATATTCAACTATTAATCAAAATACGCTATAGTTTTAAATATCTAAACATAATCCTTTGTATTTTAAAATGTTAATTTTTACAACAAGTGATATATGTCATTTTGCAAACTAAAATACTAGAATAAATTTGTAGCCCTTTTTACTACCACCTTATTATCAACTATTTAATTATTAAGAATGAAAAAGTCAAATTTTTTTTTAATCATTCTATTTCTTTCAAAATTAATTTATGCCCAATTGGGGTTGGAACAAATGTACCACAATCCTCTCTTGATGTCAATGGAAATATTATGTTAAGAAAAGAACTAAAGGTAGGAGGATCTACAACTACCGATGGTAATGCGGGGAGTAATAATGATTTACTAGTCTCACAAGAAGAAGGAAATTCACCAATTTGGAAAAAATCAAAAGTTGGATTTTATGAAGATGGAGAATACAGAACCACAAGTAGTTTTATCAATACAAGTGAGAATGGGCTATTGTTTGATGTGAATAGCAATGATAATACTCCCAAAAGCTCTTTAGGAGAACTATTAGTAACAACATCATCTAAGTGGAAAGAGTTGTCACCTGATTTAAGTACAAATTTTAGTGTGGATAACCCAAAGAATAAAATCAACATTATGTTTCAAACAGGTATCGAATCTGGAGATATCGGAAGTCAAGAAATCCAAAATATAAAATTTGTGTGTGGTATTTTCATAGACAATGTTCTAGTTGCATTAAGAGCAGATCAAATCGATGGAATTCGTTATAAAGGAGTTAGTAATCAATCAATTTATACGTTAAACTATACTGTAAATGATGTTTCTGAAGGAGAACATACTCTAAATGTAGGATGTAGAAGAATCTCTACAACAGGTAATAATGTAAATTTAGCAATAGGACGTTCATTAAATAATTCAACAATTACAAATGGTTTTATGTTACAATCTATACTAAAATTTGATGTAAGTGAATTAGTAAAAGTTACAAGATAATTAAGCATGAAAATATTTAATAAAATACTTCTAATAAATTTAATATTTGTTAGTTCTTCTTTATTTGCTCAAGTAGGTATCAATACAAATACACCGAGAGCGTCTTTAGATGTACAGGGAGATTTAGAAATCAGAAACAAAATTTATTTAGGTGGAGATGATACAACGATTGGAAAATTGGGAGAAGTTGGATCAGTTTTAGTATCTCAAGGAGATAATAAACCTCCAACGTGGAAAGTTTTGAGACGACCAGAATTTAAACCCGAAACATATTATCTTATTAATTATGAATCATCTAGCACTGAGGATGGAATAACACTTACTAATAATTATTCCGCAAATAGAGCTTTGTATACAAAGGATATGTCTATATCTAGTTTTCTAGCAGGAAATGGAGCAGGAGCAGAAATTAAGAAATTAGAAAAAACATTCAAAATAAACAATTCTGTAAACAAAGTAGCATTAGTCTTTGAAACGGTTACTCAAATCAACTCAAATTCTATATATCATGGTGTGGATTTTGCCTGTGGTGTATTTGTAGACGATAAATTGAAAGGAGTGAGAACGTTTACACTAAATCAAACCACAGCTTCTAGAGCTCCATTCTATACATTTACTTTACTTGCTTCTGAAAATAACCTTCCAAAAAAAGTTTACACTGCAAAAGTAGCATGTAAAAGAAGAGCGTCCATAAATAGCTATAGCGGAACATTTGGAATTGGTAAAGATGTATTTACAAATATTAACAGTTTTATGACTCAATCAACTTTAAAAATAGAAGTACTTGAAATTCCTGATCCTAATAATACTGAACCAGTTTATAACTAACAAATTAACCAATTATGAAAAATAAGATATTCATCTTTTTAGTCTCAATCAGTTCAACTTTATTTTCTCAAATAGGAATTGGAACTGAAAAACCACATACAAGTTTAGATATAAATGGTACTACAAACGTTTCCAAAGAGATAAGATTTAATGGATCAGATGTTAAAATTGGAAGCGCTGGTAAACAAGGCGATTTAATTTCTGGAAACGGATTAAATAATAATTACTGGAAAAATTTTGATTTACCTGAAGGATTTTTAGATGGAATGGTTTTATCTGGATCCTATGTTAATTCAACATACAATGGAGTAAGTTTTCCTGGTACAGCTGATTCGTCCCTTCCTGTAGGATATTCAAAAAATCAATCTATGGGCTCACATTGGAAAGAGTTATCAGATTTGAATCAGAAAATTAAAATCGAAAAATCTGTAAACTTAGTTACAATCTCCATTCAAACACTAATTCAGACAAATAATCAAAATGGAAGTTTTGCTTGCGGAATATATGTAGATGATAAATTAAATTTTGTTCGTTTAGGTACTGTAAATGAGGGTGCAGGAAACTATAAAATATTGAATTTAAATGCATCTCTACCAAACATGGGACTTGGTGAACATACTATAAAATTTGCATGTGTGGAAAGAACTATACCAACAGGAACAACCTTAAATATAGGCATGCCTGTAAACACGAATAATCTAAATGAAGAAATGGCAAAAACATCATCTCTTATTTTAGTCCTAGAAAAACCTTAGAGATTTTAATTAAAATAATAATTTTTATAAAAAAGTTAGACTGTATTTTCATAGTCTAACTTTTTTTATTTCTGTATAATAAACTTACTTTTCTAAAGCATTTATAAATAAGAACTTCTAATTTTCACCTTAAATAACTCAGATCATTCTCTAATTGTTATTTACAATTCGCTTAACGTTTTTCCTTTTTGATTTATAAATCGATAATTCTTTGGCTCACCAATTATTTGTTTATTATAAATACTATTGTGCCCTGAAACCAAATATGCGACAACACAAGCAATAGCAACGTAAACGCCACATTCAACACCAAAAAGCTCAATTCCCATAATAATACATGCTAAAGGAGTATTTGTTGCTCCGGCAAAAACAGCAACAAATCCCATTCCTGCTAAAAGTCCTATTGGTAATGGAATGAAAAGACTCAATGCACTCCCCAAAGTTGCTCCAATAAAAAATAATGGCGTCACTTCACCTCCTTTAAATCCTGCAGAAAGAGTGACTATAGTAAAGATCATTTTTATAGCAAAAACATAACTTGGTAATTGTACATCAAACGATTGTACAATCGTAGGAACTCCTAAACCAATGTATTTTGTCGTACCAATTGACCAAACTGCAAGAACAACTATAAAACCACCAACTAATGGACGAAAAGGTGGAAATTTAATTTTTGATTTGAATATTGAACTTGTTTTATGCATTAGTTTACTAAAACTTGCTGCACATAAACCAAAAATAACACCCGAAATAATCGCATAAATAATGTTAAGAAATGAAATATCTGGAACAAAATTGATATGATAATGTGTGTGATGAGTTTGCCAAAGTTTTGTTACTAAATCAGCAATAATTGCAGCTGTAAATGCAGGAAAAATAGAATCATATTTTAATCTCCCGATAAGAAAAACTTCCAATCCAAAAATAGCACCTGCCAATGGCGTTCCAAATACAGAGCCAAATCCAGCTGAAATCGATGCAATAATTAAAATTCTTCTTTCAGCTTTTGATAATCGAAAAGGCTTACTAAACTGATCTGCAATAGCACCTGCCATTTGCAAAGCTGTCCCTTCTCGCCCAGCCGAACCACCAAAAAAATGAGTAACCATTGTTCCGATATAAACAAAAGGAGCCATTTTAAGAGGAATAATATCTTGCGGATTATTTATAGTATCGATAAGTAAATTATTTCCTCCTTCAACACTTTTCCCGTAATAATAATATAGTAAACCAATAGCAAAACCTCCTAAAGGTAATAAAGCAATTAACCACAAATGATTTTCACGATAATTTGTAGCCCATTCTAATGATTGAAGAAAACCTGCCGAAACACTTCCAATACAAACTCCGATAAGCGAACATAACAATGTCCATTTAAGAATGTATGTAATTACTGGAAATTTTCTGAATAAAATACGAAGTTGTAATTTGATTTTTTTGCTGAATGACTTTTTCTGTTTTATTTTCATAATTATCTGATTAAAATGTATTACACTTAATTAACCAGGCGTCATCAGCTTCTATTTAAAGCAGTTGGGCAAGGAAGAACACCATTTCCTTTTTTGTCTGATACAAATTTACATATTATTTCCATATCAATAAAATTTTATTTCCAAAATTTTATGAAAAATATAAAATGCTTCTAGTAAATAAATTATAATTCAGCATGAATAGTAAAAAATTTGTTAAAAAACTTAAATGAATTTATTTAGATAAAAATCTATCTACTTATAAATTTAGGATCTGAAATATCCTGATATTAAAATTTAATTTAGAAAATAGAATACTCATTAAATTTAGGTTTTAATAGTTTAAAATCAAATAATTACTTATTATTTATTAAAAATTGTCATTCAGAATAAACATTTTTCTTGTTTTAATATTCTTTCCCTATTTATCATTATTAATCTTAGTAAAAGCTCTAAAATTCATCATTTTAGTTTACTAAAAATTGGTTAAGATTGTCTAACACATTTGTAAGAATGATTATTTTTTATACTTTTACTTATAATTAGTCTAAATAAAACAAAATTGAACTACCTAATCTCATGCTTAATTATTGCATTTCTTTTTTTAGTATCTCTTATCGTCGGCGTAAAAGATATAACATGGCAAAGCTTTCTACACAATACCAACGATGAACAATCTATCCTTATAATAAGTAGATTACCGCGTACCTTGGCACTAGTTCTTTCAGGAATTGGACTAAGTGTTGCTGGATTTGTGATGCAACAATTGGCTCAGAATAAATTTGTATCTCCTTCTACAATTGGAACTATAGATGCTTCAAAATTTGGTATTTTAATAAGTATATTACTTTTTCCTAGTTATGGTCTGATTACAAAAACGATTATTTCATTTATTGTAACGGCTTTATTTAGTATCCTTTTTATTCTTTTAATACAACGTGTAAAAAATAAGAATATCATTTTTGTTCCGCTTTTAGGAATTATGTTTGGTTACATAATCAATGCTTTTGCGACTTATTTCGCGTTCAAAAATAATATCGTTCAAAATATGGCAGGTTGGTTAATTGGAGATTTCTCCAGTATTCTACAAGGAAATTACGAATCGTTATATTTTATTATTCCGACAGTTGTCATGTTGTATTACTATGCTAATGAATTTGTGGTTTTAGGAATGGGTGAATCCTATGCAAAAAATCTAGGACTAAACTATCAACAAGTATTATTAATTGGTTTAATCTGTGTTTCACTTACAGTAAGTATTATTGTTGTTAACGTTGGTGCAATTCCTTTTGTTGGTTTGGTTGTTCCCAATATCGTGAGTATGTTATATGGTGATAATTTAAGGCGAATGTTACCGCTTTCTGCTTTATATGGTGCAATATTCTTGTTAGTTGCAGATATTATAGGGCGATTAATCATTTTTCCTTATGAACTTCCAATCGGTCTAACAATAGGTGTTATTGGTGGAATTTTCTTTTTAATTATTCTTTTAAAACGTAAGAACTAATGAAAACTAAAAATCTAAACCTATTCATTTTATTGCTACTTTTTATTGGATCAATCTCATTATTCTTAGGATTCGATCTTGGCGAACATTACGAATATATATTGCCAAAACGATTAATTCGTATGGCAACAATGGCATTAGTTGCTGTTGCTGTTGCCTATTCTTCATTGATTTTTCAAACCATTACAAATAATCGAATTCTAACACCAGCCATTATGGGATACGAATCAGTTTTTATCTTGATTCAAACCATCCTTATTTATATGTATGGCGATGTTACTTTTCGTACAATTACACAAACCAATAATTTCTTTATTGCAATTGGTGGAATGTTAATTTATTCATCAATTCTGTATTTTATACTTTTTAAGAAAGGGAAACAAAACATTTATTTGCTTTTGCTAATCGGAGTTGTATTAGGAACACTTTTCGAAAAGATAAGCCAATTTTTCCAAATCATTCTTGATCCGAATGAATTCTCAATGCTAGAAACCAAACTTTTTGTTTCATTCAATAAAATGAATACTGATTTATTGATCATCGCTACCATTTTAACCATAATAACGCTTTTAATCATACAACCTTTTTTAAAGTATCTGGATGTAATAGCGCTTGGAAAAGAACATGCAATTAATTTAGGATTAGATTATGAGAAATTAATTCGATTTTACATGATGACAATTTGTGTTCTCGTTTCTGTTTCCACAGCTTTAGTTGGTCCTATTGCTTTTCTTGGAATTATGGTTACCAATATTTGTTACGAATTATTTCCGACAAACAAACATAAAAAAATGGTTTGGTATTGTTCAGTTATTGCTTGTATCATCTTGTTTTTAGGACAATTTTTAGTAGAACATGTTTTCAACTTTTCTACAACAACAAGTATCATTATTAATTTTATAGGTGGTGTTTATTTTATCTATCTAATTCTAAAATCAACTCAAAAAAAATGATCAAAATAAAAGATATAGAAAAACAATTTAGCAATCAAAAAGTTTTACAAGACATTAACCTTTCATTGCCAAAAGAGCAATTAATCTCATTAATTGGTCCTAATGGCGCAGGAAAAAGTACCTTACTTTCTATTGTAAGTCGATTGCTTACTCAAGATAAAGGAACTGTTGTTTTAGAAGATAAATTACTAACTGATATAAAAAGTAACGACTTAGCAAAACAGTTAGCAATTCTGAAACAATCTAATCATATGGAACTTCGCTTAACGATTGATGATTTGGTTTCTTTTGGTCGATTTCCCTATTCAAAAGGAAAATTAACCTCAACTGATAAAGAAAAAATAAATGAAGCCTTAGCATTCTGTTCTTTAGAAGAAATACGAACAAAGTTTTTAGATGAACTAAGTGGCGGACAAAAACAGCGTGCCTTTTTAGCCATGATTATTGCACAAGATACCGACTATATTTTGTTGGATGAGCCTTTAAATAATTTGGATATGAAATTATCCGTTCAAATTATGCAAATGCTGAAACGATTGGTTCTGGAGAAAAAGAAAACAATTGTTATTGTGATTCACGAAATCAATTTTGCGGTTAATTATTCCGATTATATTATTGAAATGAAAAACGGTAAAATATTCAATCATGGGATAACTTCTGAAGTTATTTCAGCTCAAAATTTAGAAAACCTATTCGACATGAAATTTGAAATTATAGAACATAATGAATCAATAATTTGTAACTACTTTAAATAAAATATTATGAAAAAACTAAACATTATCTTAGCTCTAGCTATCGGAATCATCGTAACGTCATGCGGTGATAAAAAAGAAAAAACGACAGAAAATGCTGCGGAAACTATTGAAGTCGCACATGCTTTAGACACGGTTTCTGTGAATGTACAACCAAAAAAAGTTGTTGTTTTTGATATTGGTGCTATGGAAACTTTAAATGAACTTGGAATTAAACCTGTTGGAGTTCCAAAAGAATTCATTCCCGAATATTTAAAAACTATAAAAGATGATCAATCAATTACAGATGTCGGTTCTACATTCGAGCCTAATTTTGAAAAGATTTATGCTCTTAAACCTGATTTAATCATTATTTCAGGTCGCTCAGAAGAATTATACAAACAACTTTCTGAAATTGCACCAACTATTTACAATCAAGTAGACAACAAAAATTATCTTGCTAGTTTTGAGAAAAACAATTTGACTCTTGGAAAAATATTTGGACAAGAAGAAAAGGTTCAAAAACGAATTAATGAAATTGAGAAATCAATTGATGCTGATAAAAATGAGATTAATAAATCAGATAAAAAAGCATTAATTGTTTTATATAATAATGGAAAATTTAGTGCATATGGTAAAAATTCAAGATTTGGATTTATCCACGATGTAATGGGTGTAAAACCAGTTGATGAAACTTTAGAAGTTGCAACTCATGGTCAACCAATTTCTAACGAATTTATAGAAAGTGCTAATCCTGATTATTTATTTGTTTTAGATCGTTCGGCTGTAGTAAATGGTATTAAAACAAATAAAGATGAAATCGAAAATGCATTAATCAAAAGAACAAATGCATATAAGAATAACAACATTATTTATCTAAATCCTGAAATTTGGTATTTATCTGGAGGTGGATTATCTTCAACAGAACAAATGGCGAATGATGTGAAACAAGCAGTTCTAAAAAAGTAAAAAAATGGATAAACCAAAAATACATCGAGACAAATTCGTACTCGAAAAGAAAGAATGGATTACGCCACATATGATTCGCATTACGCTTAAAGGAAATGTTGAACCCTACAAAAACTGTATTGTAGGCGTTAATAATAAAATTTTTGTTCCGCCAATTGGACAAAAAAAAGTATATTTTTCAGAAAAAAAATCTGAAACAGGAGAATTAATTTTACCTGATGAAGATATTCGTCCTAGCTTACGAACTTATACACACAGAGGAATTGATTTAGAAAATAATCTATTAATCGTTGATTTTGTAAATCATGGTGAAAATGGTCCTGCTTCGTATTGGGCATTAAATGCAGAAATTGGTGATGAATTAGGTGTTGCAATGAAACTAAAAGATGCGCCACTACATCCACAAGCCGATTGGTATTTTTTGATTGGCGATGCAACTGCTTTGCCTGTTATAAGTTGTATTTTGGAAGCTTTACCAAAAAACGCAAAAGGAAAAGTTATCTTAGAAGTTCCTACAAAAGAAGACGAACAAATAATAGCAAAACCAGCTGGAATGGAAATTCAATGGGTTTATAACCAACATCCAGAAAATGGAAGTAAGTTAGCTGCTTTGGCAAGAGATTTCGAAATTCCAAACATAGATTCGAAGTTTGCTTATGTTGCTGCCGAATTTGCTACAGTAAAAGATTTACGTCATTATTTTAGGAAAGAATTAGAATGGTCTTCTTCCGAATTATATGCTTATTCTTATTGGAAAGCTGGAGTTGCAGAAGATAAATCTACTCCAGAAAGACAAGAAGAAAAACAAAGTTAAACGCATAATCGTTTGTAAATAGAAAAACCTCAATCTCATAAATGAGATTGAGGTTTTTTATTAAGTTGTATAAAATCTAATTATAGATCAATTAAGCTTTTTTACTTTTTTTTCTTCTACCCCACCAAATCATAAATCCTGTAACTGGCAAAGAAGCACAAATTAAACTAACAATAAAAGCTATAATTTTTGTTGGTAATCCTAAAATAGATCCAACATGAAGATCATAATTTGCTCCTATCACTTTTTCACCAAAATTTTTATCCTTCGGATCGTGTGTATGAAGTAATTCACCTGAATTTTCATCAAAAATTAAACTGCTGCTGCTGTAAAAAACTTGTTTTTTGTGCGCAACATATATTTCAAAATTTGGATGTTCGTGATCGTCCATATGCTCATGTCCTAAATCTACCGAAAAACCGTACGAATTTGGATATTTCGTTTTTACAGTTTCTATTATTTTATCTAAAGTAGATTCTGTTCTTAATTCAATTGGAGCTTTTGTCTTGATATGCGAAAAATCTGGATATGTTGTATTTCCTCCTGAAAATATCACATAAATAGCAGCTTGTACAAAGAAAAAAGCATAAAATAATCCTGTGATAGAAAAAATCAACGCAAAGATTGACGAATAAAATCCTAGAATATTATGAAGATCGTAGTTTTTACGTTTCCAATTTTTAATGTTTTTCCATCGGAACCAGAAGCGTTGTTTTTTAGCGGCTTTATTTTTGGGCCACCATAATACAATTCCACTGATTAACATAAAAACAAAGATAATTACTGGAATTCCTACAACATAGCTTCCCCAGCTTTGTTTTAATAAGAAACTCCAATGTATCATTTTTACGATGTTAAAAAATCCATTTTTTTCATCATAAATTCTTAAGACTTTTCCTGTATATGGATTTACATAAGCTTGTTTGTAAATAGGAAATTCGTCAAAATAATTCCAAGCATTTTCATCATGTTCATACCAAAAAAACATATAAGACATGTTTTTATCCATTGGTATATTTACCCAATGAATGGGATATTTTTCTTGGGTTTGTTCTTTAACTAATTCTTCTAGTTGACGAATTGGAATAACTTTTTTGTTATCGACATCTTTTTCTTGATGATAGATAACTTCTTTTCGAACAATATTTTCAAATTCATCTTTAAAAACATATAAAGCTCCTGTTATTGAAACAATAAAAATAATAGAGCCAATAAATAACCCAAACCAAAGATGTAGTTTCCCTAATGTTTTTTTCAGTCTTGAACTTTTTTTAGATGATTTTCGCTTGGAAGTCATTTTTTATTAAAATTTGAATGTTAAACTTCCTGAAACATTTACTAATTGTTGTGGATTTGCAGTTGTATAACCAATCCAATAATGTTCATTTGTTAAATTATCTACTTTTACTCCTACTCTAAATTTCTTTGCATCGTAGAAAGCATTTGCATTTACGATAAAATATTCTGGTAAATAAAATGTACTATTTACTTGATTTTTGCTTGCATAGTTTGCACCAATTCCAAATCCTAATCCTTTGATAGAACCATCTAAAAATTGATAACTTGCATTAAAATTAGCTAACCATTCAGAACCAGCAGTTGTTGGTCTTGTTCCTTCTAAAGAAGTATCAAATGGATTATCTGTAATTTTCGCATTATTATAAGCTAATCCTCCTACCAAAGAGAATCCTTTTACTAAATAAGCATTAACTTCTAATTCTACTCCTTCACTTTTAACCTTTCCTGATTGAGCTTGAACAGCTTGAACAGTTTGGGTATTTTCAGTATATTCTCCTGTATTTAATAATGAATTTTTTACATTGATATTATAATAGCTTAAAGTTGCATTAATTTTATTGTTAAAAATATTCATTTTTAAACCTCCTTCGAATTGATTTCCTTTTTCAGGATCAGAAAGTTCTTGGTGATTTTCCTTATCTATAGCATAATATCCATTGCTTTTGAAACTATTTTGATAATTTCCGAATATTGAAAATTTGCTTGGAACAAATTCATATACAAATCCAAATTTTGGAGACCAAGCTGATTGTGAATATGGTTCTGTTTTATTACCATATAAAAGACCTCTTTTAGAATCGTTGTTTTCGTAACGAACAGATGCTAAAATATTTAATCCTTCGACTGGTGTAAAAACATTCGAAATATATGCACTATACGTATTTAACTCTCCTATTACGGGATATTCTGCTAAATTTTTATCTTTATTATAAGAATCCATTACAGAATTATTGTTCATGGAAGCATAATCCCCATTTTTAAATGGTACCCAATCAAAATCACCAGAAATAAACATTTGATTATCTTTCGTTTGCATATAATCAAAACCAACAACAGTTCTATTTCTCATTTTACCAAATGTATAATCGAAATTGAAATTCTGTTGTACTTGGAAAGTTGTTTTTTTACTATCTCTTGTCGATTGATCTGCTCTCATTACTCCCAATTCTGTATCTAATGGGTTTTTAGTGTAAGTACTTTTTGGAGTTACATAAAAGTAAGGACTGAATCCATTAGATTGAGAATAAGCATTACTAATATTTGTTGATGATTTAATATGATCATTGATCACATAATTTACTTGTCCAAATAAATTTCTAACTTTTGATTTTGCTTTAAGACCATCTCCAACATAAGATTGTTTGTAATCTAATCCTAAAACTCTTTCAACATCTTTCATATTACTAATTCCTAAAGAAGGAACTCCTGCCATGTAAAAAAACATTTGCTCAGCCATTGCATTATTTTCGTACATCTCAAGATCAACGTTGATATCTAATCGATCATTTGGTTTATATCGTAATGATGGTGCGAAAGTAAAATATTCATTTCCGATATTTTTTTTCTGAAAAGTTCCAGAATTTGTATAAGCTGTATTAATTCGGAATAATAATTTGTTATCATTTGTTACAGGAGCATTTATATCTGCCGAAGCACGATAAAAATTATAACTTCCTCCCGCAACACTTACTGATCCATTAAAATCTTCGTGTGGTTTTTTCGTAATTCTGTTTACAACTCCACCATAAGATGTTACGTTACTTCCAAACATAGTTGCAGAAGGTCCTTTCAAAACTTCTAATCTTTCTAAGTTTGCCGCATCAATTGTAGAAGAAACTGGTGCTACTAATCCATTTCTTAATGAATTATTCGAAACGAAACCTCTTAGTGTTACATAAGCTCCCCCGTCTCCAGATCTACCAGTAGAATTCCACATTTTTTGTAAACCTGTTACATTACGATAGGCATCATCTACAGTAAAGATAACTTGATGTTCTAATACTGATTTATCAATGCTTGAAAAAACTTGTGGATTTTCTATGAATTTTAAAGGCATCTTATTAGAAGTATCCGTATCCTTCTTAATAAATGTATTGATGATTACTTCGCCTAAGGTATTAGTTTTAATAGAATCTGCTTCTTGTGCAAAAGATATAGAAGCATATAATAATGAAAGTACAATTGTTACTTTTTTCATTTAAAAAATTTTGGCAAAGCTATCTTATTATTTTAATTTAATCTAAATTAGTTTTATACTTTTTTCTTATTTTAGTGAGTCCATTTATTAAGTTTTATTTATAAAGTATTAAGTACTACAACTTGTTGATTAATAATACAATATATCAATAAAAGAAAAATTATATATAATAGATTATCAATTAATTAGCATAAAATTTAAGACTATTTTTTATCATAAAGCATAAAAATAAAAATGTATAAAAAGATATTTAAATTATAGATAAACAACAAATTACATTTATTAATTCTTTATTATAATAAAAAACCCAATGATAAAATATCATTGGGTTTTGAAATTAATTTTATAAAGTTTTCAACTTTTTACTTCCAATAGTTCCAGTTTGCTCCATCAAAAACAGCAAGCGATTTACTAACAGTATCATAACATATCATTCCTGCATAAGGGCTTTTTACTGTTGAATCGGGATTAGCTACTTTCGGTAAAATCATTGCTTTATCTGTAGATTCTAAAACCAATACACCAACAGCTGTTGAAGTTTCAGCACCGATAATTACTCCATCTCCTACTTCAGTCGATACATTTGAATTTAATTTTGATGTATCTCCAACATCACTAAGATCCTTCCATTCGTTATTTTCAACCATTCGTACTTTTTTGGTATTAATGTCAAAAACAAATGTTCCGTTTGTTAGTCCAACACTTGTAGTATTAGTAACAGCTGGTAAAATAATACCTTTTGAATTTATAGGGTTTTGATCAAAATCTAATAATGTATTTGATCCTGAAACTTCTGTTTTTCCAACTGCAATTTGAGCATGAGAAAAACTGCTTAAAATAAATAATATATAAATAAAATTTTTCATAATTAAAGTGGCTCTGTGTTACACGATTTCGAAATACATTTCCATTCTATACCATTGTATAGTTTTATACAGCTTGCGCTAGTATCATAAATTAACATTCCTTCTTGTGGTTGATGCACATTTGAAGAATTTGATACTCTTGAAATTACAAGACCTTTATTCTTTGATTCTAAAACAATGAATCCGTTTGGTACATCTGCTGGCCATGTTGGTCTTTGTGACGCTTGTGTAGAAACAGCCATTGCTGTAGATGGAGTACCTCCTATTGAGAAATCTCCAGATTTTACACATATATTATTCGAACAAATTAGATTTCCATCGTTTCCAGTTGCACTGCTTGGATTTATTCTTACATTATATACTTTGATTGTATTGATTACACTCGCTAAAGAAGATATTTCTATTTTAACTTCATTAAAAGGTTTAGTTGATTTAAAGCCATAATTTGTTTGTCCGATTCCGACATTTATTATTCCTAATACAGATAAATCTAACAAACCTGTACTAGATACAGTTTCTTGTAAATTACCATTTAAATACGTTTTAATAGCAAACGTCTCTAAAAGATCGGCCTTGATTATTCCTCCTACATCTGCAATTGTAAATCCGACATGAGTACCAGTTGGGTATCTGTTTGTTAAATCTAAAACACTAACTCCTACTCTTCCTGCCACACCTACACCTAAAGTTAATGTTGTATAATCTGTTTCTGAAGGGCTAATAATATTTTCAGGGTTTTCTACTTTACATAAAACACAAACAAGCCCGTCTATTCCAGTTCTAAAGTTATTAACAACAACTGGACGTGTAGGTGTATTTTCAATTGGATTATTTGTAGAACAATCAATAGAATTTTGACATGTATTCATAATATGTAGATCATATACCTTAATTGTTCCCAATGATACTCCTACAGGTTGCTCATAAATCAATTGTATTTCGTCAAACTCAGCCGGAGCTTTAAATCCTAGAGTTTTTCGAATATCCGTAACCAAATTTGCACCTAAAAGAAAGTTACCACTTTCTTCAATCCCTACTTGAGCACCATTTCTCAATAGACGAAGTTTTAATTTAGGTAAAACTGATACGTCAACTAAATTTGTAAACACGACATCAAAAGAAACATAAGTTCCAGCTTTTAATGGTGTCAATTGTTTTTGTATTGCTATAGTAGCTGTGCTTAAAACTCCTACTGGAATATTTATTGATGCAAAAGTTGAAGGATCATTATCTAAAAGATTAGATGTATTAACAATACTACCAAGTGTTGCAATACCAGTAACTCCTGTATTATTGCTTATTCTGTAAGGATATTCATCACTTCCTATTAATGTATTGGTATTACATGCTAAATCTGGACCTTCACAGTATTTTTTAACAATCATATTATATATTCTTGTCTCTCCTAATAGATCAACACTTAACAAAGTTGACATTCTAAATTGTACTTCATCGAATGGTTTTGTTGTTACAAACCCCACTACACTTCTTGGTGTACCACCTAATGCTTTTAGATTTAATAATAAATTACTTTGAGTTGATGTTTCTTGCTCTACACCTTTTAAATAAGTTCTGATTGAGATTCCTCCTAATAAATTCACATTTAGCAAATTCGTATTCGATATTTCAAATCCAGCAAAATTTCCAGCGTCAAATTGTTGTCCAGTTGTTGCAACTGACAAGGTTGCTGTTCCTGCTAAAGAAGCTGTTATATTTAATGAAGCATAATCTTCTGTATCACTATTCACTACATTACCTGAATTGCTCAATGAACCTATAGATAACCCTCCTGTTCCAGTGTTAGTTTGCTGAATAATTGCTGGGTATGTAGGAGATACAATTTTAGTGTCCACATTACACACTGGTATTGGTCCTTTACATAATTTTTTAACAATCATATTATAAACTCTTGTCTCTCCAATTATGTTAACACCTACCAATGTTGATAATACTAATTGAACCTCATCAAATGGTTTTGTTGTTACAAAACCGACAACACTTTTAGGAGAGCTTCCTAAAGCTTTCAGATTTAATAATAAACTATTTGAATCTGATGTTTCTTGCTCCACACCATTAAGATAAGTCTTGATAGAAATATTTTCAAATAAATTTAGATTTAAAAGACTTGTACTTGATATTTCAAATCCAGCAAAATATCCAGCATCAAATTGACGATTAATTGTTGCTACAGATAAAGTCGCTTTTTCATTTAAACCTACTAAATTAATTGTAGCATAATCATCAGCATTACTATTTACTACATTAGCTGAGTTTTTCACAGAACTTGTAGATACTAGTCCCTCTACTCCTGTACGTGAATTCTGAATAATTGCTGGAAATGCAGGCGTTATAATTTTAGTATCTTCATTACAAGCAAGCTCAGGCCCTTTACACATTTTTTTAACAACCATACTATAAATCTGTGTGTTACCAAACAAATTCAATCCTAAAGTATTTGTTTGCACAAATTGCACTTCGTCAAATGGCTTAGTCGTTATAATTCCTACTTCTGCCCGATCAGCAAATCCTAATAAAGATAAATTAACAAGTAACGTGTTATTATCTGATTCTTCTTGTTTTACACCATTTAAATAAGTTATGATCTTAGTTCCACTTAATAAGTTAGCATTAAGTAAATCTTGGTTATTAATATCGAATCCCGCAAAAAATCCTGCTTCATATACTTTTCCCAAATCTTTTACAGATACTTGTGCTGAAGCTCCTATGGAAGCACCTAGAGACATCGTCGCATAATCCAAATTATCATTATTTACAATATTTTGAGGATTTTCAATTTTACCTAATGTTAATCCGTTCGTTCCTGTTTTATTATCTTTATAATTAATAACAGCTGCAAACTTTTCTTGTGTAATTGGAGTGTTCGTATTACAAGCTAGTGTATCTAGTTCAATACAAGATTTTGGTGTAATAGTATAAAAGTAATAAACATTCGTAGTTACTATTCCTGAAACGTCCACCTTTACTCTTATTTTATTAAATGGTTTTGTTGATATAACTCCAAGGTTTCTTTTAGATGAAGAAACTGCTGCTATAGGAACAGAAAGCTCTATATAATCTCCTGTTTCTTCATCATTTAAATAAGTTTCAACCCGATAGGTTGTTGATAAGGCAAGCGCACTTGTTTCAGATAAAACTACTCCTGCATATGTACCCTTTGGATATGTATTTGAATTATTTTGTGCTTCAACATGTGCTGTTGGATTAACTACAGCTGAAGTCCAAGTTGATGCATTTTCTGTATTATTATCTATTACATTGGCTTTATTAGAAAATTGTTCTATTCCAAATGCACCTTGAGAAGATTTCACACTAAGTCCTGAGGAGAAATTATTTGTCGTCCAAGTAACCGGAAGGTTATTACAATCTTGTCCGTATGTCCAGCAAAATAGACATAGAGATAAGAACAGAAAAAATTTCTGTATAATATTTTTCATTTTTATTATAGTTATTAAATTAATAAATCTTTGT
>NZ_CBCPHV010000017.1:0-35104 GCF_965118635.1 Empedobacter brevis
TTTCGATTTTGAATGATGATTTTTCGAATTATCAATTATATTATCAATTAAATAACTCTAAAATACAACCTCTTAATCAGCCAATTATTAATTATAAACAATTAGAAAGTGGTTCATATAAATTGTCAGTTTATGCATTAAAAGATGGAAATTTTGTAGAACTGACTCATTTTGATTTTCGAGTTAAGAAGATTTGGTATTTATCAAATTTGATGATATTGTTTTATTTTCTAGCAATTATAGTGTTGATTTTCTTGATTTATAAATATAACAGAATGAAAGTTAAACAACGTTTTAAGATTAAACAAAAACAATTTGAATATGAAATAAACTTGATGGAAATAAAACATCAACAAGAGTTGAAAGAGTTGAATTATTATAAAGAAAAACAACAACTAGAAAATTCTTTACAAACAAAATCTACAGAATTAGCAGGACAAGCTTTAAAATTAGCTAATCAACGAGCTATGATATTAGAAATTAATCAATTATTTTCTCAATTAGAAATCAATGAGAAGAACGAAAAATTAAAAAAGAAATTTGAGAAAACGTTTTCGGAATATAGCTATAAGAGAAATGAGTGGCAAAATTTCGAGTTAAATATTCAAGAAATTCATCAAGATTTTATAAAAAGATTAGCTCAAGAATATCCTAATTTAACAGCAAAAGACTTAAAACTTTGTGTCTTTCTTCGAATGAATTTATCAACAAAAGAAATCGCTCCTTTAATGCATCTTAATTATAGATCAGTAGAACTACAACGATATAGATTACGTAAGAAAATGCAAATATCTTCTGAAATTAACTTAAATAAATACATGATTAATTTTTAAAAATCGGAAAAAATCTTACAGCATAACTACATCATTATATAAATAATTAAATTATTAAAATATTGATATATATATAAATATGTTTTATTTATTCAAGAAATATATTAAGTGATAATTATAACTTGTTAATCAAGTGTTAAAACATTCTATTTTTGGAATAACCATTATTAAAATAGAATGAAAAAATATTTTTTTCCATTATTTATTCTTGGGTCTTTATACATAAATGCCCAAGTTACAAACGATTCTATACAGATAGGAAATCCTTTAGATAACGACTCGATTTTATTAGATCAAGCTGTTGTAGTTGGATATGGCACTGTAAAGAAATCAGATCTTACATCAGCCGTTTCATCAGCTAATGCTAAAGATATTACACAAATTGCAAGTACAACTGCTATGCAATCCTTACAAGGAAAACTTGCAGGTGTTAATATTATTAATACAGATACCCCTGGTGGTACACCAACAGTTTTGGTTCGTGGGATGGGAACAGCTTTGGGAGGTAAAGCTCCTTTGTATGTTGTTGATGGATTAATTGTTCCAAATATTAATAATATTAATCCTAATGATATTGAAAAAATTGATGTTTTAAAAGATGCCGCTTCTTCAGCTATTTATGGAGTTCGTGGTGCTAACGGTGTAATTGTTGTTACAACTAAAAGAGGGAAAACAGGAAAGATTCGAGTTAACTACGACTCATATATTGGTGTAAGAAATACCATGAATATGGTTAAGATGGCTGATGCTAACCAGTATATAACTTATTTTAATGAACAAAGAAAAGCAACAGGAGGTTCTTTGATTTCTACAAATCAAAAATATAACACGAATTGGTTTGATGAAATGTTAACGACAGGACAGTTGATAAGTAACAACGTTTCTTTAGCAGGAGCTAGTGAGAATATTAATTATATGTTCAGTATTAATAATTTCGAAGAAAAAGGAATTTTAGAAGGTAATAACTTTAAAAGAACAACACTCCGTAGTAATAATGATTATAAATTATTTGACGGATTTTTAAAGATTAAACAGAATGTAAGTGCTACTTTTTCTAGAGAAGTTCCTAAACCTTATGGAGCATTTGATGTTGCTTATCGTCAATCTCCACTTGTTCCTGTAAAATATGATAACGGAAGATGGGGGTTACCTATTTTTAATACAACGACAGGAGAGGTAACATATGTTGCAAAACCAGGAGAAGTAACAAGTAATTTGAACTCTCATGGTAACCCAATGTCTACTTTATTCTATGATAATCAAAAAGCTAATTCAACGACACTTCAAGGAAATATTGAAGCAGAGTTGAAACTTACAAGAGGATTAACTGTGACTTCTCGAGCAGGAGGTACAAAATATTGGTACAAATACAGAGAATTTAATCCAATTAAGGAAAGATGGATTGCTGGTAATCCAATAAGAACTGCTGAAGAGTTTGAAGATTTAAAAGCAAAGAATCCTGCAAGTTCAACTTATATGAATAACTCTCTAAATCTAAATAATGTAGAAACATTTAGATGGTCATGGGAAAATTTCATAACATTTGATCGCAAATTTGGGGACCATTCATTCAATGTTGTTGCAGGAGTTTCTGCTGAAAAAATGGGAATTGGTCAATATTCAGATTTTACGGTATATGATGTTCCTGATAAAGAACAATATTGGTCAGCTCATCATGCTTCTGGGCAATACAAATCAGCAATGGATCAAAATAATTATACTCCAATTGCTTATGCTTCTTATTTTGCTCGTTTACAATATAATTACGCAAATAAATATTACGTTTCTGGAATTATTCGTAGAGATGGTTCAAGTCAGTTTAAACAAAATGAAAAATATTGGGGAACTTTCCCATCAGTTTCTGCAGCTTGGAATATTTCTAATGAAGAATTTTTAAAAGATAGTAATTTAATCTCTTTCTTAAAACTTCGCGGAGGTTGGGGACGTTTAGGTAATGCAGATGTTCCATATAACTATACAACAATTTCGACTTCTACAGGTAGTGATAATGCGAATTATGTTTTTGGACCTGGTCAAGATTTAATTTATGGAGCTTACATTGGTTCTCCAGCTTATGATATTTCATGGGAAATTGTAGATGAATGGAGTGCTGGTTTAGATTTCGAGTTATTAAGAGGGAAATTATCAGGAAGTTTAGATTATTACAACAAAACGACTAAAAATGCAATTTTAAATATTAAACAGATAGGTTCTTCTCCATATGAAAAAGATTTTTATGATCATGCTGCTAAAGTAGTAAATCAAGGATTTGAAATTGCTTTAAACTATCACAACGAAACATCAGGCGGATTTAGATACTCTATTGGAGGAAATTTTAACTACAATCAAAATGAAGTGAAGTCTGTGAAAGAAGGATATTCTGGAATGACAGGAGGTTCTTTGGGTAATGGTCAAATTGCAAAACGTTTAGAAGCTGGTCAACCACTTGGCTCTTTCTGGTTATATGAAGTAGAAGGTGTTTGGCAAACGCAAGACGAAATAAATAGCAATGCTCATTTATCAAGTGCTCTTCCAGGACATTTACGCTACAAAGACCAAAATGGAGATGGAGTTATTGATGATCGTGATAAAAAATTTATGGGATCATATATTCCAAAATATAACTATGGTATTAATATTAACTTAGAATATAAAAACTTCGATTTAACAATCAGTGGTTATGGTGCTGGTGGTAATAAGATTTATAATGGAATCAAAAACACACGTTTAGGTGGAGAAAATATATCAGTTGATATGTTCAATGATCGTTGGACAGGTGCAGGTAGTACTAATTCTCATCCAGGAGCAGAACGTGATCAAATCGCTTCATCATATTATTTAGAAAAAGGTAATTACTTCAAATTAAGTAATATGACAATAGGATATAATTTTAGAAATAAAATTGATTTTGTTAGAAACTTAAGATTATATGTTAGTGCACAAAACGTATTTATGATTACGAAATATTCAGGATTTACACCAGAATTAACTTTAGATAATGTAAAAGGGAAACGTTACGATGGAAGTCCTTATGGAACAACAGGTATGGATTTTTCAGCATATCCAAATGTTAGAACATTTTTAATTGGATTAAACGTTGAATTCTAATCTAAAAATTCTTTAAAAAATGAAAAAAAATATATTAAAAATAGTAACATTAACTTCTATACTTTCAATAACAACTTTTAGTTCTTGTACAAATGATTTTTTGAATGTTGATTCTCAAGAAAATATAGCAATTGATGATCAAGCATCTCAATCTCCAGAAAAATATGTGAATGGTATTTACGGAATGTTTACTGATTGGGATTATTCATTTTCTTGGTTAGGAGTTACTGAAATGATTTCTGACAATGCAGATAAAGGAAGTTCTTCTACAGATAATGGAGGAGATAAACGTGATTTAGATGAATTATTACATAGTTCTACAACAGGTTCTATCGAAGCTATGTGGAAACGTTTTTATAAAACAATTGGTAGAGCGTCATATTCTATAAAATATACGACAGAGTCATCAATCACAGATGCAGAAAAAAATAGATTAATTGGGGAAGCAAAATTTTTGAGAGCAGTTTCTTATTTTTATTTGGTTCGTATGTTTGGAGATACTGTTATACAAGAATTAGATGTTCCTGCAAGTTATTCTGTTCGTAAACCAAAGGCAGAAGTGTATGCCTATATCGAAGCAGATTTATTAGATGCAATATCAAAACTTCCAACTAAAAATGAGTATGCTGCAAAAGATTTAGGACGTGCAACAAAAGGAGCAGCTCAAGCTTTATTAGCAAAAGTATATTTATATCAAGGAAAAAATCAACAAGCGTATGATATGGCTACAACTGTTGTTAATTCTGGTATTTATGATTTAGAAAGTGATTATGCAACAACTTGGAGAAAAGAAACTGAGAATGGTAAAGAATCTTTATTTGAAATACAAGCTCGCGGAGATGCTGTAGCGCATGGTGTTCAACAATATTCAGAAACTCAAGGAGCTCGTGGTACCGGAGGTTGGGGCTGGGGATTTAATGTTCCTTCTCAAAATTTATTAGATGCTTTTAATGCAGAAGGAGACGCTATTCGTCGCGATGCAACAATTATTTTCAGAGGAGAGACTTTATATGATGGTCGTTTAGTACCAACTTCTGTAGAAAACCCGATGTATAATGAAAAAGCATATTCAAGTGCTAATTTAGGTGCTGCAGATGGTGATAAAAACATTCGTGTAATTAGGTTCTCAGAAGTATTGTTAATCCAAGCTGAAGCAGCAAACGAAATTGGTCAAGATGCTTTAACACCTCTTAATCGTGTTAGAACACGTGTTAAATTAACTCCTGTAGGAAGTATGTCTAAAGATCAATTACGATTAAAAATTTGGAATGAAAGACGTTTAGAATTAGCATTCGAACATGATCGTTGGTTTGATTTGGTTCGTACAGGTCAAGCAAAAGAGATGATGGCGAAAAATGGTAAAACTTTTATTACAGGAAAGCATGAATTGTTTCCAATTCCGAATGGACAGATTATTCAGACTCCATCTATGACTCAAAACCCAGGTTGGTAATGGTTAAGTTAAATAAAACAATAGTTACTTGCGCTCTTTTATGTGGTGCAAGTACTTTTGCTCAAACAAAACAAGAGAATAAGCTGTTAGATAAAGTTCAAAAACAGACGATTCAATATTTTTGGGATTATGCAGAACCTCATTCAAAATTAGCTCGTGAACGCTTTCATCCTGATGGATTTTATCCAGAAAATGATTCGAATATCATTACAACAGGAGGAACGGGTTTTGGATTAATGAGTTTGATTGTAGGAATTGAACGAAAGTTTATTCCAAGAAAAGAAGCAACTGAACGAATTTTAACTGGATTGAAATTTTTACAAAAAGCAGATCGTTTTCATGGTGCTTGGCCACATTGGTTAAATGGCGAAACAGGAAAAGTAAAAGCTTTTAGTACATATGATAACGGAGGTGATTTGGTAGAAACTGCATTTCTTGCTCAAGGTTTAATTTGTTTGAAAGAATATTTCAAAAATTCTAAAAATGAGAAAGAAATAGAGATTTCACAATTGGCTGATCAGCTTTGGAAAGAAATTGACTTCAATTTCTATACACGAGGAGAGAATGTGTTGTATTGGCATTGGTCACCAAATTACGAATGGAAAATTAATTTTCCTTTAAAAGGATTTGATGAAACAATGATTACGTATGTTATTGCTGCGGCTTCTCCAAAATATTCTATTCATTCAGAAGTTTATTACAACGGTTGGACAAGAAATGGTGATATAAAATCAAATGATTCTGCATACGGAGTTCCATTGATTGTAAAGCATAACGGAGTCGATAATAATGTAGGTCCATTATTTTGGGCACACTATTCTTTTATTGGACTCAATCCAAACAATTTAATAGATGGAATAGGGATTGATTATGGAAAAGTAGTGAAAAATCAAGCAAAAATTCATTACATCTACAATCAGCAAAAAACAGAAAGTTTCAAGAAATATGAAAAAAATATGTGGGGATTAACAGCGAGTTATACCTTTAATCCAAATGGTACAGAAGGTTATACAGCTCATTCTCCATTAAATGACAATAATATAATTACGCCTACAGCAGCTTTATCATCTTTCCCGTACACACCAACAGAATCAATGGGTTTTTTAAAGTTTATTTACGAAAAACAGAACAAAAACTTGATTGGAATAGCAGGTCCGTATGACGCGGTTGATGTAAAGAATGATCGAGTGATTACAAAATATTTGGCGATAGATCAAGGAACAATCACTCCAATGATAGAGAATTATCGCTCCGGGTTATTATGGAAATTATTCATGCAAAATGAAGATGTACAAAGAGGTTTAGATAAACTTAAATTCAAAACGACAACTTCGAATTAAAATCAAAAAAATGAAAAAACTAATTTATTCAATTGCTTTCTTAGGATTAGCATTTAATACTTATGCGCAAAAAATCAAGTTTGATCAATCAAAATCGAAAGTAGAGTTCATCGATTATGTGATGAATCAAATGACGATTGATGACAAAGTAGGTCAGATGGTACAATATACCTATGATGGAGGTGATGTTACAGGATCTGCAATTGATAAAAATTATATAAAATATACGAAACAAGGTATGATGGGGTCGGTGTTTAATGCTACGACAACTGATATTACCAAAAAATTACAAAAAATTGCTGTTGAAGAAACACGTCTTGGAATTCCATTAATTTTTGGATATGATGTGATTCATGGATACGAAACCATTTTCCCTATTCCACTTGGAGAGGCATCTTCTTGGGATTTGAAAGCAATTGAAAAATCTGCCCGAATTGCTGCAGAAGAAACAGCTGCTGGTGGAGTTCATTGGACTTTTGCTCCAATGGTTGATATAGGTTTTGATCCTCGCTGGGGACGTGTTTCTGAAGGTGCAGGTGAAGATACTTTCTTAGGAAGTAAAATTGCAATAGCTCGTGTTAACGGTTTTCAAGGAAAAAGTTTATATGATTTGAATACTGTCTTAGCATGTACAAAACACTTTGCAGGATATGCTTTGGCACAAGCTGGTCGCGATTATGGAACAGTTGAAATCTCTGATCGCTTTTTAAGAGATTATATATTACCTCCTTTTAAAGCAACGGTTGATGCAGGAGCAGGTTCTTTTATGACGTCTTTTAACGAAATTGGGGGCGTACCTTCTACAGCAAGTAAATATTTGTACGATCAAATTTTACGTAAAGAATGGAATTACAAAGGGTTTGTTGTAACAGATTATACGGCAATTCAGGAATTAGTCCCTCATGGAATTGCAAAAGATTTGGAAGAAGCAACACTAAAATCGGTTGAAGCTGGTATAGAAATGGACATGATGAGTGGTGCTTTTCTTAATCATTTACCAAAATTGGTAAAAGAGGGAAAAGTAAAACAAGATGTGATTGATACTGCGGTTCGTAGAATTTTGGAAGCAAAATATGATTTGGGACTTTTTGAAGACCCATATCGTTATTCAAATGCAAAAAGAGAGAAAGAAACTGTAATGAAACAAGAGTTTTTAGATGAAGCTCGTGATGTTGCGCGTAAATCAATGGTTTTATTAAAGAATGATAAACAAACATTACCATTAAAGGAATCTCAAAAAGTTGCAGTTATTGGTCCATTGGTAAAAGATGAGAAAAATATTATTGGAAACTGGGCTGCGCGTGGAGATCGTTATGGAAAAGCATGGTCAGTTTGGGAAGGTTTGAATGATGTTTTAGGCAAAAATGCAAAAATAACTTATGCACAAGGAACTGAGCTTAATTCGTCTAAAACTGATGGTTTTCAAGAAGCAATTGACATAGCGAAAAACTCGGATATAATTGTTGCTGTAATGGGAGAAAACGAAAACCAAACAGGTGAAGCGGCTTCTCAAACAAATATAGATTTACCAGGAAATCAAAAAGAATTATTAAAAGAATTAAAAAAATTAGGTAAACCAATTGTTTTAGTTTTAATGTCTGGTCGTCCGATGACAATTTCGTGGGAAAATGATAATATGGATGCAATTTTATATGCATGGTACCCAGGAACAATGGGAGGTTTAGCAATTACAGATGTTTTATATGGAAAATACAATCCTTCGGCTAAAACACCTATGACATTTCCCCGTTCAGTTGGTCAAATTCCAATTCATTACAATCAAAAAAATACAGGTCGACCTTATTTAGGAGAAAGCGATACAGAGCAAAAATATAAATCTCGTTATACAGATTCTCCAAATTCACCTTTATATCCATTTGGTTACGGTTTAAGTTATACAACATTTGATTACAGTAACTTAAAAGTGAACAAATCAACAATGAAAAATGGAAAGGATGAAATAAAAGTATCTGTAAATGTTAAAAATACAGGAAAATACGATGGAGAAGAAGTGGTACAATTATATGTTCGCGATTTAGTAGGAAGTGTGACGCGTCCAGTTCGCGAATTGAAAGGTTTTGATAAAGTGATGATTAAGAAAGGTGAAACAAAAACAATTACGTTTACATTAACTCCTGAAGATTTAAAATTCCACGATATCAATATGAACTATGTTGCAGAAGCAGGTGACTTCGATGTTTTTGTTGGAGGTGATTCGAATGCTTCACTTAAGACAACATTTACATTAGTTGATTAAATTCCTCATATATAGTTAGAAATTTAATTTATTTCTCAGCCAAGTGAGTATACAAATGCTTACTTGGATTTTTACAAAATTCACACATGAAAAAATATATAAGTTTAAGTTTAGTCTTAATCATGACAATGATAGGTTCTGCACAACAAAATTTATCAATTATGTCTTACAATATTAGATTAGCCTCTGTTGATGATGGTGAAAATCACTGGAATATCCGCAAACAAAAACTAGTAGATTTAATTAAATATTATGAGGCTGATTTCATTGGGGTACAAGAAGCACAAGTTCCTCAATTAGAATTCATCAAACAAAATAATACACAGCTCGACTTTATAGGAGAGCCTAGATCAAGTGATAAAAATGCAGAATATTCAGCCATTTTTTATAAAAAAGATCAATATAAAGTGATAGAACAGAAAACTATATGGCTTTCTGAAACGCCTGATAAAGAATCAAAAGGCTGGGATGCTGCATATAATAGAATTATTACATATGGATTATTTCAGGATAAAAGAACAAAGAAACAATTTTGGATAATCAACACACATTTTGATCACGTTGGTAAAGTTGCACGTCAAAAATCGTTAGAGTTAATCGATCAATTAATTCATGATTTAACAAGTAAAAAAGATTATCCTACTTTTTTTATGGGAGATTTTAACATGAATCATAATGATGCTTCTGTAAAATATATCCAAAACAAATATTTAGATACTCGTCTTAATGCGCAAATAGTTTATGGACCAGATTTTACATGGGAAGATTTTAAATTCAATGTAAAAGGAACGGAAATTTTAGATTACATTTTTTACAAAAAGAATGCAAAAGTAACGTGCAGAAGTTTTAATACGATTGATGATTTTTATGATTTTAAATACCCATCAGATCATTTGCCAATTTTAGCTAAATTTTTAATTCAATAATTATGACAAATTTCCATTTAAAATATCCAGTTCTTACAGCTTTATTATTCAATTATTTTGCAGTTAATGCACAAGATTTTAAACTTTCGGACAAAAAAATTGAAATCTATACAACTGCAAAAAATACAAATCAACGTATTTCAAAATCAACAGATAAAGTAGTAGTTAAAAAGTTTCCGCAACCCAAAGAAACGGATATTGCGATTTTTATTGATCCAAAACGTAAATTTCAAAAATTTGAAGGGATTGGTGGAGCAATTACAGATGCTTCAGCAGAAGTTTTATCAAAATTACCAAAAAAAACTCAGCAGGAAATCATCAAAGCTTATTACAACGAGAAAGAAGGGATTGGTTATTCATTGATTCGAACAACTATCAATTCAAGTGATTTTTCAAGTGATAGTTATACGTATGTAAAAGAAAATGATAAAGAATTAAAAAGTTTCGACATTGCACATGACTTAAACTATAAGATTCCGATGATTAAAATGGCAAAAGCAGAAATGAAAGATGCTTATCGTTTATATGCAAGTCCTTGGAGTCCACCAGCTTGGATGAAAACTAATAATAGTATGTTAAAAGGAGGTTCTCTAAAACCTGAATATTACCAAACTTGGGCAAATTATTTTGTAAAATTCATAGAGAATTATGAAAAAATTGGTTTACCTATTTGGGGAGTTTCTATTCAAAATGAACCAATGGCAACTCAAACATGGGAATCTTGTATTTATACAGCTGAAGAAGAAAGAGATTTTCTGAAGAATAACTTAGGACCAACACTTCATCAAAATGGAATGAAGGATAAGAAAATTATTGTTTGGGACCATAACAGGGATTTAATTTATCAGCGTGCTTCTACTATTTTGAATGATGCTGAAGCTGCGAAATATGTTTGGGGAGTTGGTTTTCATTGGTACGAAACATGGAATGGAAATACAAACTTGTTTAATAATGTAGCCTTAACTCATGAAGCTTTCCCCAATGTTAATCTTATTTTTACCGAAGGTTGTAAAGAACAATTTGATTATAGTCAAATGGGAAATTGGGCTCTGGGTGAAAAATATGGTTACAATATGATTAATGATTTTAATTCGGGTACTGTAGCTTGGACAGATTGGAATGTTTTGCTTGATGAAAGAGGAGGTCCAAATCATGTTGGTAATTTTTGTTTTGCTCCAATTCATGGTGATACAAGAAATGGACAAATTACTTATACCAATTCATTTTATTACATCGGACAATTTTCAAAATTTATTCGACCAGGAGCACAAAGAATTGCAGCATCCTCTAATCGTTCAGATTTAATGGTGACTTCATTCGTTAACAAAGATGGAAATGTAATAGTAGTTGTAATGAATCAAACAGATAAACCGTATTCATATAATTTATGGATTGAAGGTGAGGCTGTTGAAGTTAATTCACAAGAACATTCGATTAATACAATTGTTATTTCTTAAAATATAATAAATAAAGGGAAATTATTTATAGTGAATTGCTTGACAAGTAAATAACATGAGATATTAAAGTCAAGCAATTTTAATTTAAAAGAAAAAAGTAAGAAATGAAATATATAGTTGCCTTATTTTTAATGATAAATTATACATATGCACAGAAAATAGTTGTATATGATAAGGAAAATAATTTAGCATTTGATATTTATTATCCAAAAAACTATAAAGAAAATCAATCCTATAATGTATTTGCGTGGGTACATGGAGGAGGTTTTTCAGGAGGAACAAGAGCAGATAAAGAAGAAATTGAGCGTATGAAAGATGCTCAAGAAAGAGGTTTTATAGCTATTTCTATTTCATATAGACTATTAGCAAACTCTTCATATGGTTTTGGATGTGATTTACCAAAACAAGAAAAGTTGATGATTTTTAAAGAGGCATCTTATGATGTTTTAACAGCTCTAAATTATATACAAAATAATTTACCAATACTTAAATTCTCTATTAATAGATTGATTTTAGGAGGAAGTAGCGCAGGAGCAGAAACAATTCTAAATGCTTATTATTTAAAGGATTTATGGTTTGGGGAAAAATTTGATCAACTTAAAATAGATGGATTGGTTAGCTATGCTGGAGCTATTGTAGATGATCGTTATGTTACAAAATCTAATATTTTACCAACGATTTATGTACATGGTTTAAATGATGATGTGGTACCAGCATATAATGCTTCTCATAGAAATTGTTTGAATAATCAACCAGGATTTTTTCCATTGAATGGTTCTCATTCTTTAGAAGCTTTGAATAGAAAATACGCTCAAGCATCATTAGCTATTTTTTCTGCATCTGGTAAACACGAATGGTCTGGATTGAGAAAAGAATATTTAAATAATGTATTTGATTTTATATCTAAATCAATTATTGGTATAGATAAAGAAAATAAACAAATTAATATCAACTAATTAGAATATTCTTTGCTTGGAGAGGAAAAACAATTTGTATTTTAAGTCTGAAAACACCTATATTTATAAGCTGTTTATTTAGGCAATTATTAAGCAATATTTAGTTTAGAAAAAAATTATATCAAAACACATGAGTCAATCAAAAAAAACGAATTGGGGGCAATTTATACCACTGATTACTGTATTCTTCTTTTGGGGATTTGTCGCATCGAGCAATGAAATTCTTATTCCCGTTTTTAAAAAATCTTTTAATTTATCACAAGCCGAAAGTCAATTAGTTGCAGTGGCTTATTACATTGCATATTCTGTAGGTGCTTTAATTTACATGGGTGCTTCATTATTAGCAAAACAAGATTTAATCAATAAATACGGGTACAAGAATTCCTTATCATTCGGACTTCTTTTATCTGCAATTGGAACACTTTTTTTCATTCCAGCAGCCAATACAGGTTCTTTTCCATTAATGTTAACAGGTTTATTTACTGTTGGTTTAGGTTTTTCTCTACAACAAACTGTAGCCAATCCACTTGCTATTGCATTAGGAGATGCAAGTACAGGATCTCAGCGTTTAACATTAGCAGGAGGTATAAATAACTTAGGAACGACTATTGGACCATTAATTGTTGCGTATGCAATTTTTGGATCAGGTGGAGAAGGAGAAACTACATTGAGTATAGAATCGGTTAAAATACCATATTTATGTTTAGGAATTGCATTTTTAGCTGTAGCTATTTTCTTGAAGTTTTCGTCATTACCAAATCATCCAGAGCAAGAAGTTGAAGAAGAAGATTTTGGTCTTGAGAACAAACGTAAACCAGAAGTTGTCAAAAAACAAGATAAAAGTTCTGCATTAAAATATCCTCAATTATTATTAGGAATGATTGCAATCTTCTTATATGTCGGTGTTGAGGTTTCTACAGTAAGTAATTTACCTGCTTATATGCACAACGAGTTAGGGTTTGATATAAAAGGTGTAACACCATACGTATCGTTATACTGGGCAAGTATGATGATTGGACGTTGGGGAGGTGCTGCAGAAGCATTTGGTTTAGATAAATCAAAAACATTAGCACTAAAATTTATAGCACCTTACTTAGCTTTCGGAATCTTTTTATTCGTTAACTATATAGCTGGACACGACTTAAAACCATTTTATCTATATAGTGTAATTATCTTAATTATGATTTTAGCTTCTTTATGGACAAATGGAAATCCAGCTAAAATGCTATTAACTTTCTCAATAATCGGTATTTTATGTTTAATCATCGGAATGAATACAACTGGTTTAGTTTCTATTTATTCTATTACAAGTGTAGGTTTATTCTGTAGTACATTATGGCCATGTATTTTTGCTTTAGCCATTAATGGTTTAGGTAAAAACACTTCTCAAGGAAGTAATTTCTTAATTATGATGATTATGGGAGGTGGATTAGTAAGTATTCTTCAAGGATATATTGCTGATTTAACAACTGTTCATTTTAGTTACATTGTTTGTATTTTGTGTTTTGTATATTTATTATTCTATGCAATTATAACGCCTAAAATCCTTAAAAAACAAGGGATTAATCTAAACGAAGTTAAATCAGAAGGTGGACATTAGAAACATTGAAATCATTTAAAAATATAATCCCCGATGAATGCTACATTCATCGGGGATTTTGTTTTATTAAAAATACTGAATTTAATTTCTATATTCTTTGCCTGATTCTATATCAATATAGAAATGCAAAGATGTATTATTTGGTTTATCAATACCTACAAGGCCGTTGCTGTAGATCTGATCATAGGATTTATTTCCTATTTGTTGTTTTGTTTTCAGATTAAATAAAATATATTTTCCGTTGTCTTCTTTTTGTAAAGCATAAATACTTTTTTTCGTATCCAAAGGGTCAATTGTATAATAGATAGGGTTTATTTCCCAACGATTAGTTTTTTTATTCCAAAGCCCTTTATTTTCAACATTTTCTTCATTCCGTGTATTAACGATATACAGATCCTCACTGTCGTAAACATATTTTATTTTCCCAATTTTAAGCTCTTTATTTAGTTCTTCTTCTGTCAAAATCATATGTTTATCTGGCCAAACTAAATAACCAACACGATCAAACACAAAAAAATTATTGATCACTATTTTATCTAATAAATGACCTTGTTTATCGACATAAAGCCAATCGTAAGCCCAAACAGCATCATCGTAATTGAATTTTCCTAAAATAAGGAGAATCGTTTACTGAATATACAAGAGAAACATTTTTTAAGAAAGTGATTTGATCTTCTGTTGCATTGACAATTTGTTTCGGAAAAGGTTTATCATACAGTGGATAAGTATAAATATCATTCGTATTAGAATTTTGCAGAAGCTTAGGAATATCAGGATCATAATTATAATTTTGATTGATAGAATCTAATACAAAAGGTTGCTTGTTCAAAGTGATTTCTAATCTATCAGTGCCAACCATATTCGCTAAAATAGGCTTATTCTTTTTAATATCATAAATATTATATTTATTTGAACTACTGGGTATATATCGACCTTTATCCAGAGCAAATTCAATATTGGATTTTAACTTTTTTAATTTCTTATTTTTAATTTTATACAGCTTTCCATTCATCAAAATATGATTTTCATCCAAAGAGTAATACCAGATATTAGCACTTCCTTGTAGATAAGGAATATCTTCCGAAGCAATTAATTGATTACTTTCTAGAATACGAATTTCTGTTTTTCTATATGGTTGTGTCTTTGTGACACCACCTCCCAAAATGTTCCATTCCCATTTCCAAAAAGGCATTTTTTTATCATACTCAATTGATTTCTTCATCAATGTAAGGTTTTCAACCGCTTCTAGTTCAATGGATTCTTTTGTGTAATCAATAATAATATGACCATAAGAATCAATAACAGCAGCTTTCCGATCTTTGTCTTTTACAATGGCATATCCAGTTTTTGTAAATTTCTCTGCATGTTCAAATGGAGTATTTAGTTGTTGTTTTAGGTTTTTGTCAACATAGATATAATTGTTATTCTTTGTCAAATAAGGAATCCAATTGACTGCATCAGGATTTATAGATTTTGATTCTTGGGCACAAGCTGTCATTGTAAACAAGATTATAAGATAAATGATTAAGGTGTTTTTCATAGTTGTTTTTTTTAGAGGTAGAGATTAATCATGGTAAACTTTTAAAGCTCTTATTTCATACGTTTCTTTATCTATTGCTATTGTTCCAATCAGAATATTATTTTCATTTACTTTCGTTTCGTATAAATTTGTTTCGATATCTCGAGAAAAGTATTTTACCAATTGTTTTTTCGAAATAATATTACTGAAATCTTGTTGCAATCGAATGTTCTGAAATTTCGAAACTTCATAATTCTTAAATAGAATAGAATCTGAGAAATAGTTTTTTTCAAAATAAAAATTCAATCCCAGTGATTCATTCGAATATTTATAAGTCATGATTGGTAAATTGTAGTCATTCCCGCAATATGCTATTGTATCTGTTGGAGAAGGAGAAAAGGCAATAGAATCTTTTTTGAATGGAATGTTTTTGTTTTGACTAAATTTTTCAAAATCATTTATAGTAGAATGATTTATTTTTAAACCAGCTATTTCCCAATTTTTATCAATCAAAATATCATCGGGTTTTGTGTTATTCCCATTACAAGAGAAAAGCATTGCGGCGAAAAGAAATATTGTTTTATTCATTTTAATGTTTTGAAAATTGTGTACAACTAAAAATTAGGAACAAGTCATTCGGTAATAGATTGCTTATAAAAGTTGAGTTGTTTTAATCTCACACCATCAAAATTCAGAAAAAATAGGAGAGTAGAAGTCACTACTTTTAGCGAATTGTTACTTTTTTGAATAGAAATAAAAAGTCGCTTAAGAAAATATTAAGCGACTTTTAATCGAATGTAGTGTTTTTTTTAAGTAATAAGACTTGGTTAGTAATCTTATTTTTGGGTTGTTTAGTAGGTTGAAATATAGGTTATTATTTCTTTTTCAAAATTGATGAAAATTTTAGACTTAAAATATCCCTATTTATAGGTATTTTTTAAGGTTTTGAGATCAATCCATATTCTATTGCTGATGTAATGGCAGAACTTAAGTTGGAAGATTTAAACTTTTCAATCAAATTTTTACGATGACTATCAACGGTATGTGTACTTATAAATAATTTATCTGCAATTTGTTGAGTGGTTAATCCTTGTGCCGCTTCAATCAAAACTTCTTTCTCACGACGAGTTAATTTCGGAATAGTGTTCAAACCATCTTTTTCCTTTTTACTCATTACATTTTTAGTTTGGGAGCAAAGGAACTTTTTACCATCAAAAATAGAATTTATTCCTTTTAGTATTTCATCAACTGAGGCATTTTTTTGAATATAACCCGAAGCACCTTCTTCCAAGCAACTATTTATTACCGCATATTCGTTGTGTACACTTAGCATAATAATGTGCATATCAGGATATTTTTTCTTGAATGGTTTGATTAATTCAATACTATTTGTATCAGATAAATTGATGTCTAACAAAAGAATATCAATTTCAGTTGTTTTCAAAGCTTCTTGTAATTCTTGGGCAGAAGCATAACAATCGACAACTTGTAAGTTTGGCTGATGACTTAAAATATTGCGTAAACCTTCTAATAATAAAGGATGATCGTCTGTAATTACTATTTTTATCATAAGTTATATTTTAGGGAATTGGAACTCTATACTTGTTCCTAAATCGATTTCTGATTGTATGTTTAATTGTCCTTTCAAAAAATGCACACGCGATTGTATGTTATGTAAACCAGCCGATTGAGTCAGTTTTGTATCATTTATATCAAAACCTTTTCCATCATCTTCAACAGTTATAGAATAGCTGGTTTCATCTTCCACAAATTGAATGATTATTTGTTCTGCTTGTGCATGTTTTATCGCATTATTCACCAATTCTTGTATGATACGATACACCAACAACTGATGCTCTTTATCTAGAGAATTTGTATAGCTCAAAAATTGAACATCAATATCCAAATGCTCATTCGACATTCTTATTGCATATTCTTTCAAGGCTTCTTCCAAACCATATTTCAACAACAAATCGGGCATTAAATTATGTGCCACACGACGCAATTCATCAACAGCACCATCTAATTGATGAATAGATTTTGTCATATCTTTTTTAGCATGCTCATCAATTTTTTCATTCAAATGGGTTAACTGTATTTTTGTTCCAGAAAGTAAACCTCCCAAACCATCGTGTAAATCGCGCGCAAGGCGAGCGCGTTCTTGTTCCTGTCCATCGAGAAGCGCCGTTAAAGTAGAAATCTTAGAATTTTGACGCTCTTGTTCAATTTCTAATTTATATAATGCTTCGCGTTGTTTCAAATGCTTGTTACGTTGTTTTAGCGCATATAGAAGTAAAGCAAGTAAAACGATAAAAAAGATAATCGAGAAGATGTAATATTTGTTTAATTTATTCTTGAAGTTTAGTTCAGTAATATAATTTACCAATTCATCTTTACGATTCTTATTCTCTAGTTTAGATAATTTCAAGTTTTGTTGAGAAATCGTTAATTCTTGCGAACGTTTATCCGCTTCTAATCGAGTTAATTTTAACTGTTTACGTTGAAATTCTTCGCTTAATTTTGAGTTTTCTAATTCTTGTTTTTGTTGAATGCCTAATGAATGCATCAATTGCAGTTGCTGTTCTTTTTTATCAGCTTCTAATTGCATTCGAATCATTTCTTGTTGCTGACGTTCTTTATCAAACTGAGCTTCTAATCGTTTACTGATTAGCGCTTGTTCATTATCATAAACCTCTTTATACATGCCAGTATATAATTTATGATAACGCAATGCTTCTTTAAAATTTCCTTGTTTATCTTCTATTTCAGATAAACTCAAATACAATGAAAGTAGAATATTCTTGTCAGGAATTGTATTTTGATTCACTTTTACAATAGAGTTCAGCAAATAGTTTTTAGCTGTTTGTATATCGTTTTGTTGCAAAGCTAATTCTGATAAAATACCATTTGCAGCAGCAAAATGATTAGATTGATTTGTTTCTAAAGCAATTTCCTTTGCTAATTCTGCATATTTCGTTACTCTATTTTGATAAAGTTTAGGATAAAAGTTAAGGTATAAATTCGCTAAATTAATGGCAACAAAAGATAAATCTGTAGGAGTCATCATCTCCTTTTTATTCTGATAATAAGTGTTGATGGCGTTTGTATAATATTTTTCAGCTAAATCTCGCATGTAAATATTCTTCTCATTTTGCATAAACTTTTGCTCATACAAATAACCAATTGACATATAGGCCGAAAAGATTAAGTTAGGATCGTTTTGTTTTAACGCAACATCTAATGCTAGTTTACTATATTTTTCTTGCAACTCATACTCATCCAATCGCGAATAGATTCCTGTTAATTGGTTGTAAACAGAAGTCATTCTTGTGTAAACAATAGGTGTAGCAGGAGCTTTATCATAAAATTTTAAAGCTTCTATATAGTTTTTTACAGCTTTCGCATCTTCATGATTATTTAAATCCAACCAACCTTCACAATACTTTATATAACCTTTTGTTGATAGATCGGTTGTTCTTTCTCCATAATAAATTGCTTTTTGCAAATTAAGTTTAGAGGCTGTAAAATTATTTTCTATCCGATTATTCATTGCTGAAATAGCATATAAATAGGCCGCATATTTGCCATCTTTTAGCTTTTCTGCAGTTGCTATATTTTGTTTGAGAATAGAAAAAGCCTTTTCTTTCTGATTGTTAAAGAACAATGCTTGTGCATATTTCCCAGCAACTTCGTATCGTTCGTTCGTGTTACTTTGAGTTTTATTGTATTGGTTTTCGAAATTTGTTAGAACTTCTTGTGCATAAATAATTGAGCTTAAAAAGAAGAAACAACCAACTATAAGCTGAGCTACAAATGATTTTAATGCAAGTCTTTTTGTTAACATTTCGAGATATAGAATTTTTTTGAATAAGCTAATATAAAGCCTTTTTCTAGAATGAAAGAAACTAAAACAATCCGAAGACTGTTTTAGTTTACACATAAATATAGGTAGGTTAATAGAGACTGTTATTCATCAAAATCAATATGAATGTGAAAGAATTCTCCTTTCTGTAGAATACCATCTAGATTGCGATCAATAATTAGCATAATATTCACTTCCGTTGTATCATACAATTCCCAATCCATGTCAGCATCATATTGAAAAACACCTTTCAATGTCCATTTATAGATATCCCAATCACCAGATGTTCCTATTTTTTCTACGCGCTTATCTTTTTTCGAAACGTAGTATAAATATTGGTGTCCATCAGCAGATAAAAAAGGATAATAGATTTGTTGATTTTTCTCTGCCGCAAAACCTGCTCCTGGTTCAAAATAAGGAATGTCATCTATTTTCATTCCTTCTTGCAATTTTGTGTCTACAGCGCTATCTGTAACCAAAGCTTGCGCAGCATAAAAGAGATTTTTATTTTCTTGATAAGGTTTATTCAAATATTCGATACTAAATTCTGCTGGACGTAATTTTATCGTTTGTTCCGCATCATAAATAGTATATACGTTGTGCCCTTGTTTTATAACAAGGTTATTGGTAGAATATTCTTGCGCATGAGCAACAAATGTCAGAAGACAAATAGCAATTAGTAACCTTATCCTTTTCATATCATTTTTTTGTAATTCGATAGGGCTAAATTATAGAAAAGCAAATACAAAAAAATCACTATAAATATTGAATTTCACTAGGACGATAATAAAAAAAGACAACTAAGTTAGTTGTCTTTCAAATTTTTCATTCTGCTTTTATTACGCCCATCAAGGAGCGATGCTACAGCCCAAATTGCTGCGGGCAACCATCCAATCAAGGTGATTTGTAAGATTAAGCAAATAACGCCTTGTATTATTTTTCCTCTTAAGATAAAAGATAACCAAGGTAAGAGTACGGCTAATATGATCATTATATTTTAGGATTTGAATTAATAATTTCGTTAAAATGTAAAATTGATACTTTGTGAGAATCAGTTTTCAAATCATTTATGAGAAGCGATTCTGCAACTTTCTCCGCATCTATCGATTTATATTTCGAAAGGCTTCCTTGTAAAAATAGATTAATGAATGGAGCTATTTTTTCACTCATTTTTTCCACGAAACGGAATTCACCACGATGTCCAGTCAACAAAGAAGGGCGATACAAATACAAATGTTTTATTCCGATGTTCTGCAGTTTTTGTTCAGCTTCTCCTTTTGTTTTTAAATAAAAGTTTGACGAATCTGCATTAGCTCCAACAGACGAAATATAATGAAACTTTGTCAAGCCTTTGTCAACTCCAAGTTGTGCAAAATGTACAGGAATATCCACTTCTATTTTATGATACGCTTCTAAATCGGGTGTTTTCTTGCGTGTTGTACCTAAGCAAGAAAATATAGAATCGATCTGTTTTACGTCATCTAAATTAGGTTCCGAATTGAAATCAGTAATGACCTCAACCACTTTCGGATGATTCATGTTTTGTGGTTTTCGAACAACCGAAACGATTGTTGAATATTCAGGATGGTTCAATAACTTTTCTAAGAGAAGAGAACCTATTAAACCTGTGCTCCCTAAAATTAATGCTGTTTTCATCGTTTTAAATTTCCATTAATAACCAATACCACGCACCATTCACATCACCTTGTTCCAAAAGTTTTGCGGCAACTTGATGACGCACTTCAACAGATTTAAACTTCTGAATATCTAGTCGTTGCATTAATTGTTCTTTGAAATTAAGAATCATTTCCTCAGTTGGTAATTTCTCTACATTTCCCAGTTGACCTAAATTGTTTCCTGACAAATAATTCGAATTTTTTACCTCATCAGGTAGCTGATCTATTCCTAAACCAACGGTACGCGTCGGTTTTTCGACCTCGAAAATAGATTCTGGAATAATACGACAATAATAATCTCCTCCCAAACGACCTACTAAATCTAAGTCATAAGGAGAAACTTTGTTGTTATCGTCCAACAAATCTTTGTGAATATGTAAACGAACCACTTCTGCAATAACTAAATTCGCAGCTCCTGGCTGATCTGTAACCGAAATTACTTCGCGTACTTTACATTCCAATTGCACAGGCGATTCGGCAACGCGAGGAGGTTTTACCAATTCTGATGGAAGCTCTGTAAAACCAGCTTTCACAAATTCATTTACACCCTTCGGATATTCAACACTTGCCAATGACTGTTGTTGAACAATGTTATAATTGACAATATTTATAACACATTCCGGATGCTCCCATATATTCTCTAAAGTATGTTTTGTAGAACCATCTCTCATTTTTCTTAATGGAGAAAAGACACAAATAGGAGGGTTTTGCCCCATCATATTAAAGAATGAAAAAGGACTCAAATTCACATTTCCATCTTTATCTATTGTACTTGCAAAGCAAATAGGACGAGGAGAAATAGCATGTTTGAAAATATCATCAAATTGACTTGTATTTGGCTCGAAAGATTTTGTATGTTGCATAAATTGAGTTTATTGATTATAAAGATGAATAGAATTTACTAATTTTCCTAATTCTGTTACAGACATTTCTACAGTATCATTTGGCTGTAACCATTGTTCTTGGTATGCTGCGTCCTTGCGTTTTCCTGTTCCATTCAGCTCAAGAAAACAACCAGTGCCTACAGTTCCAGAACCGATAACATCCCCAGGAAATAGTTTAACGCCATAAGAAATACGTTCTATAATTTCTGCGAAAGTCCAATGCATATCTTTAAAGTTTCCTCTAGAAACCTCAATGTTATTGACAGCACATGTCATTTCCAAATCATAGCAGTTTCCGATATGTCCTTCTTTAGGAGCGACTTTATATTTCTCAATTTCATTTGGCGTCACCAAATATGGCCCAAACATCGACGCAAAATCTTTTCCTTTAGCAGGACCAAGGTTTAGTTTCATTTCGTCCATTTGCAAAGCACGCGCACTCAAATCATTCAAAACCATAAAACCACCAATGTATTCATCTGCATTTTCTGCTTTTATATTGATTCCTTCTTTTTTTATGACAATCGCAATTTCAAGTTCAAAATCCATGCGGTCAAAATGTTTTTCCATAGCATACACCTTTCCTGGACCTTGCACAGCTTGGTGATTAGAAAAATAGAATACAGGAAATTGATCAAATTCAGGAATCATGTCCAAACCTCTATTCAAGCGCGAAGTTTCCACATGTTGGCGAAAAGCATACGCATCTCTAAAACTTGATGGATGAGGTATAGGAGCTAAAATTTGCGGTTCATTTACAATCGCTTTTTTGTATTCACCACGTGAAATTTCGTTCGTAATCTGTTCACAGATTAAAAGTGAAAATTCATCATCAGCTAAAATATCAATTAGGGTAGTGGGTAAGTTGTGATTAATTTTTGTTAAATCATAGATAGCATCTTGCCAAACAAGGCCTACTTTTTCTTGTTGATTTTCTAGGAAAGTAACGAATTTCATTATTTGTTGTTTGAGAGGTGAAGATACGAAGATGATTTTAATGTTGATATACTTTTATTTAACGAAAGGCTTCAAATACACGAAAAAATAATGGAAACGTTAATTATTTGTTCAGTTCATCCCATTTCAAATTACGTTTTATCTGTTTTATGTAATCATAAGGTCGCAAAGAAGTGTATACAAACCTTAAAAAAATAGCTCCCAATTGGGAGCTATCTTTTTTTTAAAGTTTTTAAACTTAAAAATTATTTATATTAATTCTCTAACATGGGTTGTATCCAATCTGCAGCGGGTTTTCCTTTCAGAAAATGTTCCATCCATTGCCATACTTTATAATTTAAGTCTAAACGATTTTGTTTTTTTAATATACTATGCCCTTCATCTGGATAATTAAGGTAGACAGCTTTTTTACGAACTCGTGTTAAACCATAAAAATAAGAACGTACTTGTTCTGGTAATATATTTTCATCTAAACTACCTCCCCAAAGTAAGAGTGGTTTTTGTACCTTCTTCACATGGTAAATAGGGGAAGCTTCCAAATAACCTTGCCAATTATCAAATAAACTACTGTTCATTCGTGTTTGTTGACGCTCTTCTCTCGCATAATCTGAATAAAAATTTTTATTAAATTTATACTCTGTCAAATATTTTCTAGGAATATCAATCACAGGAACACCTATCATCGCTGTTGCAAATAGATTGGTTGTTCCCATAAACAGAGCTGCTTCATACCCGCCAAAAGATTGACCTGTAAGTCCAATATGCTTGGAATCAATTTGTGGAATAGACTTGATATCATTTATTAAATATTCGATACTTTTGATTGCTGTTTTTTGTGAGTCATTCACTTTATAGGCCAAATCGGGTATCAAAACAAAATAACCGTTGTATACATAATGCATAAAATTAAAACCTATTCCAGAAAATAAACTAGGTATATCATCCTCTCTAAAATCGTACGAAAGTTTTTCATAAACCCGAACTACCATTGGGTAAACTTTTGTCGAATCGTAATCTATCGGATAAAATAAATAGGCATTTAATTCTTGACCATCCACTGTATAATGCAGCAATTTCTTTTTTAGTGGAGGGCGAGTGCCAGTTTTCATCCCTTTGCTTGCATATTTTAAGTCGGATTTATTTCCTTTTACTTCATAAATTTTTAAAGGTTCATTGTAGCCTGATGTTGTGTAGACAATTCTTTCTCCGCCTTCAAAATCTTTGATGGTAAAATCTGATTGTGCAATAATTTTAAATTTATTTCCTTTGATGATTCCTAAATTTGTGGTATAATCTTTCATTGAAATTCCTCTAACCAAAAGTGGCTTTTTCAAATCCACAGGTCGATTTTTGACAACATTCAAAGGTGATTCTCCCATTATCCAAAGAGGTTGTTCTTTCAATTCATAATTTATTTGATCAGAAGCCCCATTGGTTAACAATTGGATTGTATTTTTTAGGATATCCCAACTGTACAAATCATATTCAGATTTTACTATAAAAATACCTTTTTGAAAAGTAGGGGTAATTTTCTCCTTAGGTACATCACCTAAATTATTGTATTTACCATTAACCAAAATAACATTCGCTTCAAATGGTGCTTCTTTGATTTCGTGTGTAGATAAGTTTTCACTTTTCCATCTTCCTTTTTCGAAATAAAGAACATAATCTGTATTTGGATCATAATAATAATTAAATTCATGTGTATATTGATTGGCAATAGGTTGTTGAATCCTTCCGTAATCTCTCACCAAGTGCATGGGTAATCTATCATTGGTTAACGTATCAACAACATTCAATGCTTGATCAAACAACATAAAATCACCACCTTTTGTTAAAAACTTTTGTCTTTGATAGGGTTTAGTTTTATCCGGTTCCCATGTCCATTTTTTTTCTTGTAGATCATAAATACCTAATTGTAAACTAGAGGAAAATTTAGGACTGTATTGATTGGTATAACTTATTTCTGCTAATTGATTTTTTTTATTTTCTAAAGCAAGCTTAAACAAAAGATATCGTTCCTCCCTTATTTCAAGGTTGGTAATATAATTTTCCGTAAAAAGAGATGGGTTTGGAGGTAGAATAATCGATTCAGAAATTATTTGATTGCTTTTATCTTTTTCCATCAAACGCATTTGATCATTCTCTTTTTTTAGCCCTATCCATTTTGTATTATTTTCATGCAACCAATCGACAGTTGGAAAATTGAAGAGTTGGTTAGTTTTATTCTGCTTTAGGTCTAAAACATTCCAAACAGCATCAGTTTCAAAATATATTTTCTGAGATATAAAATCGATTCGATTATTCTTCAAATGTTTTAAGTAGTGTTTCACCTTACCATTTGCATCAGTAATAATCATTTCAGTTAGATCAATCGGTTTTAAAATAAGAGTTTGACTAGATGGAAGATGAATAAGATTTATAACACCCTCAAATTTCTTTTTCTTTCGTGTATACAAATTTTCAAACACCACCTCTTTGTTAGGCAATTGATACACTAAAACCGAATCACTTGTGAATTTAAATGAAGATGTTTCAGGTAATAATCTACTCGTTCTATTCTTCTCTAAAGAAACAAGTTCATATTCCACTTTTCCTTCTCCATACAAATGTCGTACAATCATCCAATCCAAGTTAGGACTTTGTTCATATAAAGTACTTATATGGTAGTCTTTATAAGAATCGCTAAACTCTTTGACGGTTTGTGCCATAACAGGTTTTAGTTGACCGAGCAATACAAAAAGAAGAAGTAAAATTTGTAAAATTATTTTAGTAACCATCATTCTGCGGATTTAAATTAGGATTCAATAAAAGTTCACTTTCAGGAAGTGGGAATAATTCAAATGTCGATTTCCATTTAGGTTTCAATGCAATCATTTTAGCATTCAGTTGATTCAGTCTTTTCAAGTCGAAAAAACGTGCACCATATTCTGTAAACAATTCATGTTGACGCTCCTCTAAGACACGTTCCAACAATTGTTCTTTTGTCCCCATTGTTACAGCGGTCAAACCTGCACGTGTTACAATTTTGTTCAAATACATGACCCCATTTGCTAAATCTCCTTTTTGAATATAAGCTTCAGCTCGATTAAGGATCGTTTCTTCGTTACGTAAAATGATCGAATATTCATTCTGTCCATCAGCTGTGGAGTATTGCTTGTATTTAGAGGCATAGTAATACTTTTTACCTGTAAAATCAGCAATCGTTCCTATCCAGTTTTGAAAACGTAAATCTCCTGTTTGAAAAGAATCGACGAAAGATGGTTGTAAAGCCACAATATAAGGTGGAGCAAAAAACATGAGATAAATACTTGCTTCTAAAGTTGTTGCTGAAGCTGAAGCTGGTGCATATTGCCAAATAGTAGATGAATTATCTTTTAAATACGTTTTACTGATATCTTGTCTTAATTTATAGGAATCATTTTGAGCTAAATTTGTAGTAACCTTAATCGCGTCATCCCATCTTTTCTGAAGCAAATACAAGCGTGATAAAACTAATTCAGTTGCTTCTTTTGATGGGATAAATCGATTACCAACTGGAGTATTTAACGCTAATAATTGCTGGGCTAGTAATACATCTTCTTCTATTTTTTGATAAACTTCTTCAATCGTATTCTTAGAAACATGTTGTGTTACTTTATAATCACTAGTAGTAATATAAGGGATTTCTCCATAGCTTTGAACTAAATACAAATGCAACAATCCACGAATAAACAACGCTTCACCTTTCAGTTGATTCTTCGTAGATAACTCGATTGTATTTGAATTTTCTAGGCCTTCAATAATCCGATTGGCTTTGTATATCTGATTATAAGTTGTTTGCCATAATTCTTTGACAGCGCTGGAAGTTGGATTTAAATTTAATTGATAAAATTGATCAACCGAACTATTAGCTGTTTGATAAGAAACCAATTCGTCGGTATAACATCCAAAATAAACTCCGCCTCCCAAAAAACCACCAGATAGAAATCCATTTTCTCTTAAAGACTGATATAGCCCTGCTAAGGCTGATTGAGCTAATCTACCATCTTTAAATACCGTTTCTTGTGTAATTTGATCTTTTGGCAAATCGAGGTCAATAAATTTTTCGCAACTCGAATACGATACTACGAATAATAGGATAATAATTTTTTTCATTGTTAATATGTTAAGTTAAACCCAAATGACCATGTACGTAAAGCGGGTGTATACCCTGAAAGATTAAATTCAGGATCTAGCCCTTTGTAATTGGTTGATGTCCATAAATTTTGTCCTTGAAAAAAGACTGTCCCCTGAAAGCGTTTCAATGTTTTTAGAGGGAGTTGATAACTGAGTTGAATATTTTTGAGACGGATGTAGTAAGAATCCATTACACTGGCATCACTTAACCTGAAATTAGCATTAGCAGTACTCAATACACTACTAGCACCACTGGTCGGTTTTTGATAACGCGCATCAGTATTTGTAGGCGTCCAATAATCCAAAAATTCAGTACTATAATTTCCTATAGAGCCCAAATTACCCATCATTGAGACGATATTCCCTCGCGTTTGTGACGAAACTTGCATCAATACATCCAACTGAAAGTTTTTGTATCGGAAGTTATTTTGTAATCCACCATACCATTTTACTCCTAATTCTTTAACGACTGTACGGTCGTTTACATCCAATTTCCCATCATTGTTCACATCTTCAAATTGATAAACACCTGTTAAGGGATCAACTCCTAAATAGTGGTACATCTTTTTTAAGGTCATCGATTTACCAATTACCAAAGTAGAAGCATAAGTAGAGGCCTCTAAATTTGGAAAAGAGATTAATTTATTTTGAGGAACACTAAAATTAACGGATGATTCCCATTGGAAATTAGCGTGGTTTACGGGTTTAGCTGTTAATGTAAATTCAAATCCTTGATTCTGAACAACTGCATCCAAATTTGCTTGTACAGAAGTGAAACCTGTTGTACTAGGTAATGGAATACCGACTAATTGATTGCCCGAACGGTTACGGTAATAGGCTGAAGTTAATTGAATTCGATCACGTAAAAACCCTAATTCCAATGCTACTTCAAATTTACGTGTGGTTTCCCAACCATAATTGGCATTAAACAATCGACTGGGTACTATTCCTTGCGTTCCATTATAAACAGTTGAAGTTTGAGCATAGGTATCATAAAACTGGTAATTGCCTATGTTATCACTTCCTGCTGTACCATAACTTGATCTAATTTTTCCAAATGACAACCAATTAGAATCTTGTAAAAATTTTTCATTCGAGAAAATCCATGCAGCTCCTACAGCACCAAAGTTAGCAAAACGATTATTTGGTCCAAATCTGCTCGATCCATCACGTCTTCCCGTTAAATTAATGTAATATCGGTTAGCATATTGGTAATTCAAGCGTCCATAAAGTGCTGTATAACGGTAAGTAGATGAAGCATCACGTGTTATTCTAACTGTAGTGGCTGCTCCCATATTTTCAATGAATTCGTCTGAAGTAAAATTCAATCCATTTTGCATCAAATAATCAGAAGATGTGTGCTGAAAAGTTGTCCCCACTAACGCTTCAATTTTATGTTTATTCCATTTTTTCTGATAATTCAATTGGGGCTCAACCATCCAATTCTGTTGTTGCGTTTGAGAAGTTGACAAGCTTGACCGTTCACTTCCATAGTTGTAAATAGGATTGTACAAGGTTTTTGGATAAATCATTCGTTCATCAGCGTCATTAGTTGTGTAACCACTATTAAGTTGAACCGTTAAACCATTTATGATTTTGTAATTTAGACTTAGCTGACTAAGAAAATTGGTTTGATTACTTTTATAATTCTGTGTAGCAGCAGCCATGGGATTTGCAAACGTATTATTCGCCCAATTAATTACTCCATTTTCATCATATAAATCTGGAGCATTTGGTGCTAATGATTGGTAAATGCTCATAAAATCGGTCGGAGGGAGATAGTTATTTTGTAGCGTATAAAAACTATTCAACTGAAGTCTTAATCGTTTATCTACACTTTCATGAGAAAGATTCAATCCCATTTTCGTTCTCTTGTACCGATAATCCCCAGGAAAAATAGTGGTTTCTTCTTGATGACCTCCACTTACCATAAATTTCGTTTGAGCGTTCCCACCAGATAATCGAACTTCATTTGAGCTTCGGATTGATTTACCACCGACAAAATACTTTTGCCAATTGGTATTTTTTGTGGGATCCCATGCACCATTAATATCATAGGCATTCGCGGGATAAGTTGTAAGACCATCATTAGCAAAAGCATTTTTACGCATTTCTAGATAATCAGCAGTCGACATCATCTTTGGAAGTTGTGCTACTTCCCCAATTGTATAGGAGGTTGCATATTGTATCGTTGTTTTGGCGTTTTTTCCTTTTTTTGTCGTAATAAGAACAACCCCATTTGCACCACGCGATCCATAAATAGCGGTTGCATCTGCATCTTTCAACACTTCGATGCTTTCAATATCAGATGGACTTAAAAAATTTAATGGATTCACATCTTGATAAGGGAAAATAGCCCCTGATAAGCCTGAAGCATATTCATTTGCAGCTGATACAATAACCCCATCTACTACATACAAAGGTGTATTGGCTTCATATCCACTTTTTAAAGCAAAACTTCTCAAGCTATTACGTCCGCGTATTTGTATATCGTACCCACCACCAGCAACCCCAGAATTTTGTACGATACTCACACCTGCCATACGACCTTGCATAGCAGAAAGTACATTGTTTACCGGCTGATTCTCTATTTCCTTAGCCGTAACACGCGCAATAGAACCCGTTCGTGCTTTATCTTTTACGGTATAGTATCCCGCATTTACAACCACTTCATTCAACGCTATACTTTCCTTATCTCTTTCTAAATTAATATCCAATACATTAGATTCTCTTACAGAAAGTTTAACACCAAAGTAATCAAAGCGCTCAAAGTGCAAAGCTGAATTTTCATTCTGTAGAGTAATAGAATATTCACCTTTTTCGTTTGTAATAGTTTTATTATCGGTACCTATTTCCATCACTGTCACACCTAATAGGGGACTAGATTGATCTTTCACCGTTCCAGTCACGGTTTTTCCTGTTTGTGCAAATAGGGGTGTAGCACAAACCAATCCCAATAGCACACTTATTGTATGCCTATTGAGTTTAAAGTAAAATATTTTCATAATTTTACATAGTTTTTAATTCAACATTAGTTTTAAAAGCCACTCCTTTTCCCTGTACATCGCGCCAACTTTGTTTTTGGGAAAGGGGTTTTTTGTTATGTTTTACGTGATACGCTTTACGTTCTACGTTTTTATTCTTATTAATATTCAAATTCACTTTTTAAAAACAGATTCTAAAAACCGTCCTTGCTGAAGAGTCGAGTGTCAATTCGGCGTAGTGAGCGTTAAAAATGGTTTACTGTTCGCATTTCATATGCGAATGATTTAAAACATTTAGTGAATAGCCGTTATTGACCGACTTGGAAGCACAGACTTGACCTTTTTGGTTCGTTTTTGTGTCAAGACAAAAATGAACATATCATCTTATCTACTCATGATTTCGACTACGCTCAATCAACGCGACTCCGCTCAATCAACGATTATTATTTTCTAACCACATTTATTAAGTTATACGTGATACGCTTAACGTTCTACGTTTTTATTCATTTTTAATATTCAAATCCACTTTTTAAAAACAGATTCTAAAACCGTCCTTGCTGAAGATTCTCTTCCTTTCATTTTTTTTCTCATCAAAAAAAACGAAACAAAAAAAGATGCCGACAGTAGACTCTCAATGATTCAACTAACTAAATTATTTCCATAAAGTTGGCAACTCGCTGCACTCAGACACTCCAACTTTTTTATTCCAATAATTTAGAGTTGAATTGCATTTCGATTCTAAATCGTCGGGTTTTTAATTCCTTTTTCAATATTCAAATTTGTTATCACTTTTAACAACGGGTTTTGTCATTCTGAGCCTGTCGAAGAATCTCATTATCTACTTATGATTTCGACTCCGCTCAATCAACGATTACCAATCTTTATAACTACATTTATTAAGTTTTACGTTATACGCTTAACGTTCTACGTTTTTATCCTTTTTCAATAATCAAATTCATTGTCATATAAATTCTCAATACTCAATACTCACATCTCACATCTCAAATCCCGCATTTCTCATCCCGCACCTCGAATCTCGCATCTCGCATCCCGCAATTTCTCTCCTAAATAAATCCCCCTCCAACTAGTTTTAAAAATTAAATTAATAAATGAAACAAAATTAACACTAATCACTTTATGAAGATCATTTACTTACTTCTTAAGGCGTTGTCGGGGGACAGAATTTGAGTCTTTTTACTCTTTCATGATTTACAATAGTTTTTAGTTAAACATTAGTTTTAAAAGCCACTCCTTTTCCTTGTACATCGTGCCAACTTTGTTTTGGGGAAAGGGGGTTATTTTTTCGTTATAAGTTTTACGGTTAACGTTTTACGTTTTTATTCTTTTTTAATATTCAAATCCACTTTTTATAACGAGTTTTGTCATTCTGAGCCTGTCGAAGAATCTCATTATCTACTTATGATTTCGACTCCGCTCAATCAACGATTACCAATCTTTATAACCACATTTATTAAGTTATACGTGATACGCTTAACGTTTTTATTCTTTTTCAATATTGAAATCCACTTTTTAAAAACAGATTCTAAAACCGTCCTTGCTGAAGAGTCTTTTCCTTTCATTTTTTTGCTCATCCAAAAAAACGAAACAAAAAAAGATGCCGACAGTAGACTCTCAATGATTCAACTAACTAAATTATTTCCATAAAGTTGGCAACTCGCTTCACTCAAACACTCCAACTTTTCTTATTCCAATAATTTAGAGTTGAATTGCATTTCCATTCTAAATCGTCGGGTTTTTAATTCTTTTTTCAATATTCAAATCCACTTGTCATTTAAAATCTAAAATCCCGCTTTTCGCATTCCGAATCTCTCATCTCGCATTTCACTTCTCACTTCTCACATCTAATCTGTACATACTACATAAGACTTAATACATTTTCGCATTTCGCACCTCGAATTTCGCTTCCTGCACCTCGCATTTCTCAAAACTCATCCCGCATTAAAAAACCCTAACCCTCCCAGCTTAATAAAAGGGCTAGGTAAACTACAAGTAGTTTCTGTTTTAAAAGAGAAAATGTCTCCAACAATGTGTATAAAATGTTAAGGAATGTTCGCTATCTTGTTTTTTGTGGATTTTAGTTATAGGCAACACCTGTACATTTACCATACTACTTTTATCAAAAGATCCCCTTACTCACTTACCTCAACCTAAACTTTTTTATGAAAAGACTTTCTTTTCCTATTTTTAAGCTTTCAGGGGATACTTTTTTTATATAAACTATTTTCTAATTCTAAGCTTATCGAAGAATCTCATTATCTACTTATGATTGCGACTACACTCAATCAACACGACTACGCATAATCAACGATTACCAATCTTTATGACCACATTTATTTAGTTTTACGGTCTACGGCTTAACGTTCTACGTTTTTATCCTTTTTTCAATAATCAAATTCATTGTCATATAAATTCTCAATACTCAAATCTCAATACTTAAATCTAATTTGTACATACTACTTAGGACTTAAGACATAATACACTTCTCGCATTCCGTATCTCTCACTCCTCATTTCAATACTTACTACATAAGACATAATACATACTACATAATACATTTCTCAATTCTCAAATCCCGAACCTCGAATTTCGCATCCCGCATTTCAAAAAAGGTAGGCCCCAATAAATTTGGAAAATGACAAGAATCGCTATACATTTAGTGTGCGAAAAATAAAAGTATAAGATAGCTGTCAAAGTCTCATTACTGAGGCACTGATAGAGAGTGTGTAAAGAAAGGAGAACCTTTTCTTTACGATCCGTTAAATGTTATAAAAACGGAGGATTGATTCTTTAAAAGAAAGGGAAAAACGAACAGACTCGGTCTGGTGGTTTTTTACAGATGAATGGAAATTGTTTCGTTCTCATTTTGTGTTTGGTTTATGGAACGATGTTTCTCGGGTATGAAGAATCTCTTACTAAAAAAGCAAGGAGCAGTCTCACACTTTAGAGCCAAGGGCGACCAAACCCATCTTTAAAATCCGAGGATAATAAAGTTTCCATCTAAAGCTAACGTGAGAACCGCCCACATGCCTTATACAAAAGTAATACTTTTTTAGACATGGAGCGATTTCACGGTGTTCTCGATGGAAAATTGGTCGTTTTGACTCGAGAAAACATCGTTTAATTAAGACTATTAAAAGTCTAATTATCAAATCGCTATAACAAATATAATACAATTATTTTAATATCCAACAAGTTGGATAAATAAATTTATAATAAATGAATAAATTATTTGAATTTGAAACTACTCAATTTGATTTTGACTTAATAAATCATGTTAAAGTTCTTAGGAAATTACATGGATTTACTAAAGATGAGCTTAGCTTGAAAATGGGTGTTGCTAAATCTTTTGTAGGTAATGTTGAATCTACTACACAACGACACAAGTACTCAACTCGTCATATAACACTTTTAGCAAAAGCATTTGGATATAAAAATATTGGAGAATTATTAGATTTTCCAACTCCACAATACGATAGAATTAAAGTTACTGTAGAACAAACTTATAATGAAGCAGGTACTAAAGTAATTAAAAGTGAGGTGGTGAAGATTGAATCTATTTAGATAAATCTATTAAGGGTAAGTATTTATGATTTAATAGAGCCTACGAACTGAGAAAATGAAAAATCTGATACCTACGAGGAGTTTGTAAAGTGAGTAAAGGACATTAAGTAATTAAAAATGTTTCATTTAAAATAAAAACATCTAAATTGGTATTATTAATCTATAGGCATGGTTAATGTTAAATACTCAGGAGTTAATTTTTAGGTTGATTAACTCCTGAGTTTTTTATTATAGATAAATACTTCATATTAAATATAAACAAAGGGCTCAATGTAGAGCTCTTTTTTATTTACACAACAATGGTTATAATATAGTTTTATTTATATATTTGTTATTTAAGCGAAACTAAAGCTATAGTAGTTTCGTAAAAAACAATCTTACATACTATTTTAAGACAATGCATATTCCCAAACAATACGACAAATTAAGACAATATCAAGAAGCATTTTTACTGCATATCAAATTAGTTCAGAAAGTAACAATTGACAAACCAGATATCAAAGATTCTTTAAAAATGATGTTTCTTTTCTATGGGACAAGAATAATTGAAAGTTCTGATACACTTTTAACACTGTCAATCCATAATAAACTAAATGACTCTTATGCAATTTCTAGAATGATTTTAGAAACATCTACAAATATTTGTTTCATAGCTTCAAAGCCAAAAGAACTTATAGATAAATCATTAGAATATGCATATCAAAAAATGTATCGAGATTTAGATAGGAATTTGAATATTGGGAACTTAAACATAAACATCAAATTAGATAATGTCGAGAGCGTTATTAAAAGTGATAAATTAGAAAATTCTATTAAAAAGTTTACAGATCTATCAACAGGTGAAGAAATTAGAGATTGGACAGGTGTAGATAAAAAAACTATTACACAAAAAATAGAACAAATTACTAAAGAATTCGGTGAACATATTGGAATAGCTTTCGCAATACCACTTTTTGTAATTTATAGATATTCGTCAGAAGTTTTACACGGTACAACATTTGGAGCGATGTTCACTTTAGGCTTAACTGAACTAAAAGATAAAAGACCAGAATCACAAGAAGAGATAAAACTATTTAAAGAAAAAGAATTATCTAATATAATATATTCCTTAAATCTTTTACTTAATGCGTTAGTTCGAATTTATCTAATCAAATATCCAAATGAAGATTTCGAGAAGGAAAGAATAGAATATAGTGAATACATATTAGAAATTGCAAAAAAATAAACTACACATAGTAAGGATAACCATCGCATAATTCCAATTTTAGGCACAAAATGTAAATTTTATAAATAACAACCTCTTTAAAAGCGATTTTTAGAGAGGTTTCATTATTTTACGCAACAAGGTATAAAATGTAGTTTTATTTGTATATTTGGGTTTATAAGAAATACAAATGATTTTTGCTCAGTGATGTCGAAATCCAACTTTTTTTCTTCAATTTTTGTCTCTGATGCTAAATTTTGATTTATTAAACACAGTTTTTAATATACATTGATATGAAACTAAACTTTCTCAATAGTGGTATCGATTCTCTTAAAAAAGGTTTCGAAT
>NZ_CBCPHV010000018.1:0-27326 GCF_965118635.1 Empedobacter brevis
CTCCAGGGAACAAAGCACGTAGTTTATTACATCCTCATGATTTTACATATATAGATTTAATTGTTTTAAGTTTAAAGAAATTTATAGTCATTAATATAAGATATAATATTATGGCTTTTATATTCTTCTTAGTCCTAGCAAAAATAGTAAACATTGAAAATTATATTTTTTCTAAAATCCCAATATGGGGATTATTGATTTTAATGAATGGTTTCTTGCTTACCGGTATAGTTATATCAATCTACGGAGTGAAAGCTAATTTCCCTCCAAGAGTTGAGAACATGCTAATTTTCGTATCATTTTTCTTTTTGTTCTTTATAGCCATAAAAGTGATAAATAAATACAATATTAATTCTCAAGTGATTTACACATTAGGTATTATTGTAGCTGTTGTTTATGTTTTTTTACCAAAGAATGAATTCCAAAGAGATTCTAACATAAAATTAGTTTATGAAGATATATTTATAGGAAAAGTTTTCTCGTATGAAAAACAAGTTATTCAGCGTGACATTGATCTAAAAAAATGTAAAGGAGATTGTATGATAAAACCAATTCAGAATCCTCCAAGATCCTTAATGTTTAAAGATGCTTCAACAGATGCAAATAGTTATATAAATAAATCTATCGCTATTTATTATGATTTAGATAGCGTTCGTATAGAAGAAAACAATAATTAATATATAAAAGAGATTCAGATTCTGAATCTCTTTTTACTTTTTCTAAATCTTATAAATTCTTTATTGAAATGGATTTTAAAGTAAATCATTAATAAATCTCAAATCTGTAAAATGTATCCTTTCTTCCGTAATCTGTCTACATTTTTAAAGTGTTATTAGACATAAATTTGTCTTAATAAAAATGAATAATAATTTAAAATCATAAATAGAATGGAAAGACAAAAAGTAAATTTCAGAAATAGAGATTTGACAATGGCTGGAATTATTTTCCAACCAAAAGATTTTAACGAAAATAAAAAATATGCCGCAATTGTAGTAAGTCATCCTGCAGGAGGTGTAAAGGAACAAACTGCAAGTATTTATGCAGAAAAAATGGCAGAACATGGATTTGTATCACTTGTTTTTGATGCTACTTATCAAGGAGAAAGCACAGGTAATCCACGCCATTTAGAAGACCCAAGTGCAAGAGTAGGAGACATTAGCGCAGCTGTAGATTTTCTAACAACATTATCTTATGTTGATACAGATAAAATAGGAGCAGTTGGTATTTGTGCAAGTGGTGGATATGTAAGTGCAGCTACAAAACAAGATCATCGTATCAAAGCAATGGTTTCTGTAAGTGGTGTGGATATAGGTGAAATGTATCAAGTAGGATGGAACGGAAACGGACCAGATATGGATATTGCAGCAACGCTTGAAGCAGTAGGAAAACAACGTACTGCCGAAGCTAATGGAGCAGAAACTTTACATTTAGATTGGATCGGAAAAAAAGAAGATATTCAGCTTCCTGAAATGTTGGAAGGTTACGAATATTATAAAACAGACAGAGCACAACATTGCAATGCTTCTGGAGAACTACGTTTTGTAGATTTACAAGGATTAATCGCATTTAGAGCATATGATAGAGTGGATACTTTATTAACACAACCTCTTTTGATTATTGCAGGAAGTGAAGCTGGTACTTTGTGGAGCAGTAAACTACTTTATGAAAAAGCGGCAAGTGAAAACAAAGAATTAATCATTTTGGAAGGAGGAAATCATTTCGATCTTTATGATAAACCTGAATATGTAAATCAGGCAGTAGAAAAAATGATTCCGTTTTTTGAGAACAATCTTTAAAATAAAATTTCTAAAGTAAAACAGCTTCCAATTCGGAAGCTGTTTTTGTTTATAAAAGATATTTATATAAGACTTAGTAAACATTTTCATTAGCAGTAAAATGTATCCTTTCTTCCGTAATCTGTCTACGTTTTGTAGAAGTGATGGAGTATACATTTGTATGATTAAAAATGAGTAATAATTAAAATAAAAAATCATGAAAAGATTAGAAAATAAAACAGCGATAATAACAGGAGCAGGTAGTGGTTATGGAATAGGTGCCGAAACTGCTAAATTGTTTGCAAAAGAAGGTGCTTCTGTTGTTGTAACAGGTAGATCACATTCAAAAGAAAACTTAGAAAGCCTTGTAAAAGAGCTAACAGATAATGGTTATAAAGCGGCTTATGCTTTTCTTGATGTTGCTGATGAAAAAGAGTGGGAAACAGTAGTGAAATTTACAGTTGATACTTTTGGTAAGATTGATATTCTTGTAAATAATGCAGGAACTCCAGGACCACGTGGAGATTGGGAAGTAACTTCTGTAGCAGATGTTAATGCTGTTATGGCAACTAACTTAACATCACAATTTTTAGGAATTCAAAAAGTACTTCCTTATATGGAAAAAATAGGAGGAGGATCTATCGTAAATGTAGCTTCTGCAGCAGGTGTTATCGCTTTCCCAGATGTTAATCCTGGTTATGCTGCTTCTAAAGGAGCTTCTAGAATGTTATCTAAATCCGCAGGTGTAGATTTAGCGAAAAAGAATATTCGTGTAAATGCAATTCTTCCTGGATTAATCGCTACTCCAATGGCAACACATTATACAGAAGATCCAGAAGCAATGGCCTATTTAAAAACGGCTATTCCATCGGGTAGAGCTGGATTATCAGAAGAAGTTGCAACTGCTATTCTCTTTTTAGCAAGTGACGAAGCTTCATACATTACGGCTACAGAAATTCTTGTAGACGGTGGTTTAACAGCTATTTAATTAAATAAAAAAACAATGAAAAAAGTATGGTTTATAACAGGAGCTTCATCTGGATTAGGAAAGGCTCTTGCTCAAACAGTAATTGAACATGGAGATTTTGTAGTTATTACTGCGCGTCGTGAAGATCGTTTACAGGAAATTGCTAAAAGACACGAAGAACAAGTTTTGACAATTGCAATGGATGTTACCAATGCTGAAGCAAGAACAAAAGCAGTTCAACAAACAATAGAACGTTTCGGAAGAATTGATGTATTAGCAAATATTGCAGGAAGAGGTGTTGCTGGTGCTTGTGAAGAATTTAATTTGGAACAACTTCGTGAACAAATGGAATTAAATTTCTTTGGTGCAGCCGAAATGACGAGAGAAGTACTTCCTTATATGCGTCAACAAGGTTCAGGGAATATTATTACATTAAGTAGTATTGCAGGATTAGTTGCTATGAATGCGGCAGGACCTTATTGTGCAGCAAAATTTGCAATCGAAGGTTGGACAGAATCACTTGCACTTGAAGTAAAACATTTAGGAATTAATGTAACATTGGTAGAGCCAGGTGCTTTCCGTACTGAGTTTGCTGGTGATGTCAATATGCGTCCAGTAAAAAATATTGAAGATTATCGTTCTGTTGTAGAACCTTTTGAAACTTATTTAGAGACTTCTGCAGGAAAACAGATAGGAGACCCTTCAAAAGCAGCAAAACGAATGATTGAAGTTGTAGAAAGTACAAATCCACCAACTCGTTTGATGCTTGGACAAGATGCTTTTTCTATTTGGGATTCAACTATTCAGGCGCGTCTTACAGATATCAATTCATGGCGAGAAGCAGGAATAGATACAGCTTTTGATAATGTTGAATTTAAGGAAATTATATTATAATAGAATTTAATACAAAAAAAAATAGCTTCCAATTTGGAAGCTGTTTTTTTGTAAACATTTTTAGATTTCAATAAAAGTAAAATGTATCCTTTCTTCCGTAATCTGTCCACGTTTTCAGCTAGTTTCGAGATGTAAATTTGTGTCATTAAAAGTTGAAATAAATAAAGAATTTGAAAATGAAAACAGCATTAATTACAGGAGCAAGCTCAGGAATAGGAAAAGCATTAAGTTATAAATTTGCTTCAGAGAATTATAATCTAATTATCGTTGCTAGACGTGCAGATAGTTTGGAAGAAATCAAAAAAGATATTGAATCAAAATATGCTGTAAAAGTTCAAGTAGAACCTTGCGATTTAGGAAAAGAAGGAAATGCTCAAGCATTATATGATAAAGTAAAATCGACACATATCGACGTATGGTTCAATAATGCAGGATTTGGTGATTATGGAATGCCTTGGGAACTTGGTCTCTCAAAAGCAGAAGCAATGATTGATATTAATATAAAAGCATTGACATCGCTTTCTTTATTGTACATTAAAGATAATGTGGATAAAGATGTAACCTTAATCAATACAGCTTCTATCGGAGGTTATACACAGTTAGATTTTGCAGTAACTTATTGTGCAACAAAATTCTATGTAGCATCTTTTACAGAAGGACTTGCATTGGCAGTTAAAAATAAAAAAATGCGTGTAAAAGTATTGGCTCCGGGAGCGACCGAAACAGAATTTGTTGGACAAGCAAATGGTGCTATTAGCGGAGATGATTTGTTTACTCCAGATATGTTTATTTCAGCTGAAAAAATGGCAGGATTCGCCTATGATTTATTTTTAAGTGATAAAGTATTGGGAATTGTAAATGATAAAAATGAATTCGAAATAAAAGATGCTATTTATCCAAGTGCTGCATATTTTGGATAATTTTTAAATTATAAAAGCTGTCCAAATTTGGACAGCTTTTTATATTATATATTTTTAAAAACCTTCGGAGACATTCCTGTTTTCTTCTTGAAAAAACGAGCAAAATAATTAGGATAATCAAAGCCTAAACTATACGAAATTTCAGAAACAGACATCGAAGTATTTTTCAGTTTTTCTTTGGCTAATTTTAATACATATTCTTGAATATGTTCAATAGGAGATTCGCCTGTAAAATGCTTAATTAAATCACCAAAATAGTTAGGAGATAAATTTGCTTTCTGCGCAAAAAATGCAACTGATGGCATTCCCGAAACTCCTTCAGATTTGCTATAATATTCGTGTAATTTTTCATAAAAATTTTCAACCACATTATGATAAACTTCACTTCTTGTATCAAATTGACGATTGTAATAAATCTGCGTATACGACAAAATAAGATAAACATAAGAAATAATAACTTCTTTGGAATAATCTGTTTTTTGAAATTCATCGTAGACTTTCTTGAATAAATCCCACAATAAAATCTCTTCGTCTTTTGTTAAATATAAAGCTTCATGATTATTATAATGGACAAAATTGTAGGTTTTGGCAACGCGCTCTATCAGCTTTGTATCAACCATAATAATATAACCAGAATCGGGTTCATTTACATCCCAAGCCATTGTATTTTGCGGGCAATCCACATATAAAAAAGAATTCGCCTGATCTTCAAATTTTTGTTCAATTAGCTGATTTTTATCCATAGGAGGTTTAATCGCTAAAAGATAAAAATCAATATTTATCTTTTCAGATTTATGCAAAAACTCTTTTTCATTCGAAAAATCAATAACATGCAATTGATCGTTTTTTAAAGGTGAAAACTTTGCATATTCTACAAAATCTTGTATTTTAAATATCTTTTTGACCATTGTTTTCAAAATATTCTACAAAAATATACATTCAAGAAAGAAATCGTAGGATACATTTCATCGATAAACGGATACTTTTTACTGATTGCTGAAAGTCTATTCAAATAACGAGCCTATCTTAAAAATTATAATACAATAAATAAAGATTTTTTTAACTATTTAAAAATTAGAACATTAATCTTAAGTTATAGATGTAGTTTATTTCAAAAAATTAATAATCAGACGATTTGTTTCCTCAGGATTTTCTAGAGGAATATGATGCGCAGCATTTTTGCTTCGGTTATTTTAACATCTAATAAAAGTTGTTTTGCCGTAAATCCAGTTTCAGCTTTGCAAAATTGATTAAATGTTTCGATAGAAACTCCAGTTTTCTCTATATATTGCTCAACAGAGAGTTTCTTATCTAAATTTTCATTAATCAATTTTTTGAATTTTGTTATTGTATTACTTTTTTTTGATGTGCTCGAATTGTTTAGAAGTGAAAATAAATATGATATCGCTATTAATTCATTTTTTCTGGATAACATTCGTTTAAAAATTTCATCAATAAATTGTACATCACCTTGTTGTAAATCTATTTAATGGAAATGAAAAGTCAATATTCAGATTTTTAGCAAAAGGTTCATCAATAAGCAAAGTATATCCGCAAGTATCAGAAGAATAACTCCAATTGTGTACTTGTTTTGGATTGATAACGAAAATTCTATTGGGTAAAATTTCATATTCATCAAAATCAATCACATTAATTCCGCTTCCTTTCGTAAACCAAACAAGAGAATAAAATGAATGGCGAATGAGGCCATTCTATATCAGGATAAGCTGTTTCTTCAAAAACATCGAGATAATATTGGGCGCATTCTTTTACTTCAGGGATAATGTCTTTAATTGAATATATTTCCATTTTTTTTTAAAAATCTTATTCTATTTTTTTATTGTTCGTAAATAATCAACAAGAATAAATCGTTTACAAAATAATAAAGATTTATCTTTTTGAGGTTCATAATACTTCTAAAAAATGTCATCTATTGTATTAAATTTGATTTTTAGCGAAGTAATTAAGATAACGATTTGTTAATATTTATATTAAAACGTCTATTATTTTAAGATAAATTGTGGAAAATTTGAAAAAAAAATAATTTTATTTGCTTTAAGATTATACTTTTCCTTAAAATTATTTACATATTAATTAAGATATTGTTTATTAGTGATTTATTCAATTAAATTTTTTTTGTCTGAAATTTAAAAAGACAAATATAATTGGCAATAAATTGTAAATGACAATGTTAAAATTAAGCAGGAATTTATTTTAACATTTTTTTATTTTTTTATTTTATATATTTGCAAGACAACTACCTAAATCAAATAAAATGAAAAAAAAATCAGTCGATCTACTCTTTAGTTATTTAACTTTCAATCATTTTTCTATTCTTTTTAAGTCATCAAATTCTGATGATCACGGAATGGATATCGAACAAGTTATAAGTTTAAAAACATTAACTACATAAATTCTTTTTTATCATAATCCTTCACTAAAAGGTTATGAATAAGGAAAATTATGTTTGATTTTTTCAAACTACTTCAATTTATCTATGCTAACATTTTTAGTATAGCAAACATTATTTAAACAGAATTATATCGAAATGAAGGTAATTAATTTAATTACTGTCTTAATTTCTACTTATTCATTTTGTCAAGTAGGAATTAATACAGAACTACCAAAAAGTACTCTCGATGTTGAAGGGGAAGTCGTATTAAGAAACTCTTTACGAGTTGGCGGAACAGATAAAACAAAAGGAGATGCGGGCTTAAAAGATCAAATATTGATCTCGCAAGGAGAAGGTTTACCTCCAACATGGAGGTATACAAATATTCCATTCATAGAAAATGGACAATACAAATTAATCAATACATATGTTATTGATGATCAGATTGGAATAAAATCAATGAATGATTCTGATGGAAAGTATCTTAGTTCAATTGGTGATCCTCTTGACAGTTCTTGGAAAAAAATAGATGCTCTAAAAACAGAAATTGAAATAAAATCTGATAAGAATAAAACGACTTATCAATTTCAAACTGGGGTAGAAGCTGTAACTGATGTCGCTCCAGGAGAAGTTAAATTTTTATGTGGAATATTTAAAGATAGCAAACTTGTTGCGCTACGTCCTGACAAGATTACAACACAATCAATAAATGCACCTATTCAATACATTTATACTCTAAATTATACTGACGATAATCTTGATAAAAGAAAATATATGATAGAAGTAGCGTGTAGAAGAATAGAAGGAAGCAATCATAGATTAGCAATAGGTACAAACACTGAAGGATCACATGTCTCAAATGCTTTTATGTTAAAATCTTTTATAAAAATAGATTTAGCTGAATTTGTTACATTTAAAATAGAATAAAAATGAAAAAAACTTTATTAATTATATTCTCTATTTTTTTGCATAATCAAACATATGCTCAAACAAAACCACAAATGGGGGTGAATACAGATTCTCCCAAATCTAGTGTTGATGTAAATGGAGATTTTGGTCTAAGAAAAAGAATTTTTTTAGATAACAATGGCAAAGAATCCAAAGGAAATAAAGGACAGATATTAGTTTCTCAAGGAGAAGGTTTACCACCTACTTGGAAAACTCTACGTATTCCTGAATATGAGCCAAACAAGTTTTATTTAATTTTTAATGATTCGTTTTCAGATCTTAAAGGACTTGGGTATTCTGGTAATCAAAATTCTTCAGCTAATTTAGAAAATGAAGTTGTTGAAAACGCACAATTAAGTAATTTGTTAAGTAAAGGATTTCAAGAAATTGAAGATTTAGCTAAAACTTTTACGATTAACAGTAAAGTGAGTAAAGTTTATTTTCAGTTCGAAACAGTTGTACAACAGAATAATACTAACTTAACTGATGGAGAAAATATAAAATATGCTTGTGGTATTTTTATTGATAAGCAATTAAAATCAGTTAGAGTAAATACTTTATCTCCCAATCCTTCTGCTGGTACTTTTTTAACACATACCCAAATTGGAGGGGCTTCTGGATTACCAGTAGGTACACATAGTGTAAATGTTGCTTGTGCAAAATTTTCCGGTACTACAATCACTTTTGGGATAGGAAGATCAGTTAGAAATTCTAACACTAATGCTTTTATGACTCAATCATCATTAAAAGTTGATGTATATGAAATTCCAGAAAATTTTAACACAATATTCGATTAAAATGAAATTATATCTTAACATATTATTTATAAGTTTTGCCTCTTTTGCTTCTGTGCAAGCTCAAGTTGGAGTCAACACCAATAAGCCAACAAAAATATTGGATGTTAATGGAGATCTTAATTTGAGAAAAGAATTACGCTTAGGGGGTAATGATCAAACATTAGGAGATGCAGGTAAAGTAAACCAAGTTTTACAAGTTGCAGATGATGCAGACAACCACAACACATGGCGAACATATAAAGTAGCAGATGGTACTGGTAGTCTTTCTTTATATTATCTTAAAACAACAGTTGACCGTAAAGGATTGTATTTCAATAAAACTGGTGACACTAATCCTTATAAAGCTAATGATAATTCTAGTGGTTGGACTTTTATGGAAGGAAACGTGGATAGCTTTGTTGTTACTGATGGATCAGGAGCGAGCAAAGTTGTTTTGAGTTTTCAAACTACAGCTCAAATAAACAGAGGGAGTAATTCATCAGGAACTTCAGCAAGTTTTGCATGTGGTATCTTTATGAAAAGAAATAATGGTAGCTTTCAATTAAAAGCTGTTAGGTCTGATGTTGTAATAGGTAATCCGGGTGCATATAAAATTTTTAACTTAAATGCAACCATAGAAGAGTTAGAGCAAGGAAGTTATGAAGTAAAAGCAGCTTGTAGAAATAGACAATTAGGCTCTGGTAGAAGTTTAGTTAACTTAGGAATTGGTCGTCCAGTAGATACAAATACCTTAAACCAAGAAATGGCTAATACTATATTAACAACTACTCTTTTGCATCCGTATCAATAAACAAATAAAAAAATCTTATGTATTGAATGTCATTTTATTGATTATCAGTATTATCATAAGATAAAACACCTATAAAATTGTCACAAATGTTTTAATATTTGTGGCAATTTTAATTTTATAGAAGATGTTATTCTAAAAAGCTTATAAGTGAAAATTCTTTAAGAACTCTTTGATATTCAAAGATAATTTGAAATAATTTATCTTTTAAACATCTACATATGTTAGGGAATATTTGTTCTTTTCTTTTAGATAATGTATGTTCAAAATCTTTAAACTAAGAGCTAATATTGCTAATATAATACTGATAGCAGCTAGAATATAATAAATATTCTGTGCACTAAGGATTAATGCTTCTTTATAAATCATATGATGAATTGTCCCTTGTGCTAATTGTTCTGCTTGTTCTACGCTACTTCCATTTCTTAAATGTCCGGAAATTAAACTTTTCCATAAATTGGATACTCGATAATCATCCATCGTATATTGTGCAGATATAATGTCGTACTGTTTTTGTTTTAAAAAATTGAATTGATTAAGACAAAGAGCACTTGTAATAGGTGCAGCAAATACTGTACGTGAAGCAATGGAAAAGAAAGCTCTGTCTGAATTGTCATAGAAAGGTACATTTACAGAAGCATAATAAGACAAAGATGTAATGCTAATACCATAAGCTGCTCCTCTAATAATCATTGGAATAAAGAAAAAATGTTCGTTAGCTTCTGGATAAAAATATTTAGCTGTATAAAGATAATAAACAGCAAATAAAGCAAAACCAACAAAAAGACTTTCACGTACACGATGTACTTTGTGTAACCATATTCCTGTAAGGGGAATCGATATAACAAAAGCTAAAATCAAATAAAGATTAACTGCTGCGATATATGTATCAGTATAACCTAAATTTACTTTCATAAATTCTGTTGAGATACTGAAAGTATTGTAAATGAAAAATAATAATATCATTAATAATACACCAACAGTTACATGACTATATTTGAATAATACTTTCACATTTACATATGGTCTACGTATATTAAGCATTCTGATTGTCCATACAATAATTCCGACGATGGCAACACCAAATGTAAAAGAGATAAGTTTATTATCGAACCAATTGAGTCTTTCTCCAAAAATGCAAGCAAATGAAAAACATAAGCTAGATAAGGTAAATAATAAATAACCAATCCAATCAATTTGATACATCGGATATTTTCTTGCTGTTCTTTGAGGGTGCATGAGAAAAACAACAATTAATAAACTAATAAAAACACCTGGAAGACTAAGCAAAAAAGTATATTTCCATGTATAATTTTGAAGTATAAGTGCCACAAAATAAGTGTACAATTGTCCTAAACTATAGAGAATTGTATAGACAAATCCGTATAATAATCCTCGGCTATTGCTTGGGTTAAACTTTTGTAAGAAAATACTCATCGTAGCCATTAATCCTAACATCTTAATAGATGAAAGCAGAAAATTGCTTATAAATAATTGTAAATTATTTTGACTACAAACAGATAAAATGAGTAAAATAATCTCAAGAGAAAGACACAATAAGAGTAATTTTCTGATCTGAAAATAACGCATAAAACGTCCGATCAATGGATAAAAAGCTGCTCCAGCTATGGTACCACCATAATAAATAAATTGTACTGTATCTTTTTCATCACCCAAAGATGAAGTTAAGATTGCTACAGCATTTGCCGGAATTCCACTAACAAATATTTGTGAGCATAACAAAACGATAAGACAAATCTTTTCGAGTTGATTGGAAACAGGTTCGTAAAATATTGAATTTTTCATTTCTTTTTATTACTTTTTTGAAACCTGCACATTCATTCCTGCACGTATTTTTTCTATATCTTTTTTAGTATTTAAAAATTTTATTCGAACAGGAATACGTTGTTGAACTTTTACAAAATTTCCTGTAGAATTATCAACTGGCGTTGCAGAATATTTGCTACCAGTAGCACCTGAAATAGCGATTACTTCACCAGCAAATGTTTGGTTTTTAATTCCATCTACTTTAATATTCATTTTATCTCCAATTCTAATATCTTCAATTTGATCCTCTGTATAATTTGCTGTTACCCATTTATCTCCAGATTGAACAATAGTAGATAGAGTTTGACCTGCTTGTACGAGTTGATCTTGCGTTATTTTTCTTCGTCCCATAATTCCATCATAAGGAGCGATTATATAACAATAAGAAAGATTCAACTTCGCCATATCAACAATTGCTTGTGCTCGCATAATATCTCCATCAGAAACTTTCATTTTGTTTGCAATAGTTTTAGTATTAAGTTGAGACGATTGTTTTTGTCGTAAAGAGGATTCATAACGAGCTTTTATAGCTTCATATTCAGTTTTAACTTGATCATATTCAAATTGAGGAATAACATCTGCTTTCAAAAGATTCGCATATCTTTCTAGATTTTGGCGTTGGTTTTCCAAGCGAGCTTTTAATTCATCAATATTTGCTTCCGAAATTTGCGTATTACTTTGAGATAAATTTACATCAGATCCGATGACAGTTTTACCGGCTTCTGCTTGTTTCAATGCAGCTTCTGCTTGTAACAATTGAATTTTGAATTCTCTATCATCTATCACAGCCAAAGTATCTCCTTTGTGAACAGTTTGATGTTCATCAAAACGAATTTCTTTAAGGTAACCTGTTACTTTGGTACTGATTGGACTTACATATTCTTCAACTTGTGCATCTTCAGTATATTCTACATCTCCGATATGAAAAAAGACAGCTAATCCCCAGAATATAAGTAAAGAGAGTAATACTATAGCCAATGAATTTCCTAAAATTTTCCATTTTTTAGAAACTGCTTTTTTTTCTTTTGGTTGTTTATTTTCTGACATTGTTTTTTTACTGAATTAAACTAGATTTTAATTGTTGACTTCTTCCCAAAGCCCTGAAGTTTTGTATAAATGATAATATTGATAAATAATACCTATTCGTGCATTATTCATATTAATTTGTGCTGCAAGAAGCGAAGTACTCGCATCGAGCATATCGGTAATGGTAACGAATTTATTAAGGTATTTTTGTTCCACAACATGGTAATTGTCTTGTGCTAAGCGATAGCTTTCTTGTTGAGAAATGTATTTTTCTTGCGCATCTTGTAGTTTTATAAGAGCAGTATGAATTTCCATTTCAGATTTTTGAGTTAACCATTCAGCATTTTTTTGTGAAAGATTGCGCTCCATATTAGCTTGTTGAATAATATGTTTGTTTTTGTAGAGAGAACCTATATCATATTTTACTTTAACGCCAACTTGAAAAAGGTGCATATAAATGTCTGCTGGTGGAATTGCAGAGATAAATGGACGATTAAAGATATCTTCGGCATAAAGTGAAACAGAAGGTAACAAGCTAGATTTTGCAATATTTATTTGCTTTTCAGCCAATTTGGTATGTATATCTGCTATTTTTATTTCAGGAATTTTAACCGCAAGATTATCTGCATTGCTTATTGTGTCATAATTTTTTAAATTTTTAGCATATAACAAAGTATCTACTTCTATTTCAGTTTCTTTTGGAAGTCCTAAAATTGTAGTAAGTTCATGATTAACGACAGAAATATTGTTATGTAGTTCATTTAGTTTTTGCTTAAAATCAGTAAGCTGTAATTCACTTCTTACTTTGTCGTTATGTGTAAGCATTCCTTGTTCAATAAGTTTTTCAATATTAGAAAGACGTTTATTGGCTAATAAAATATTTTGTTGATAGACGTTTTCTTGGTTTTGATAAGCAAAAAGATCAAGGTATTTCGCTAAAAGAAGAAACTGAATATCCTCTTTATTTTTTTCATAATCTAATTGCGCAATTTGTTCTTCTAATTTTGCTTTTGCTATTCTATTTTTGGAAGCTCCTCCGTTAAAAACCGTATAACCTGCTGCGATTGAAAAATTATTCGCAACATGAGGCATTTTTACCGTGTTTTCGAAATCAAACTTGTTATCCCAAACATGAGCATTACTTATATAACCAAGCCCAAAAGAAGCTTCGGCATTTGGTAAATATGCTTTTTCTTTCTCGATTAAAGTAGAATTTTCTGCAACACCTATCTTGTAACGAATAATATCTAACTGTTTGCTATTATGTTCTGCAAGAGTAAACATACTGTCAACTTGTAACAGAAGTTTTTCTTGAGCCAATACTAAAGTTGTCGAACTAAAAAATATTAGCATAGATAATATAACATTTTTCATAACAGATATTAACTCTCCATAAGGTTTTCCATTATTTGAGTCATTTGTCTAAATTGTTCTAATGTAATACCAGTTTTATTCATTTCATATGTTTTGTACACAGTATCATATATTTCTGTTACAAATTGATAACCTTCTGGTGTAAGTGTGATAATATTGCTTCTTCTATCAGTAGGACTCATTTTTCGTTCGACCAGATTCCGTTTTACAAGATTATCAATAAGCGAAGTCACACTCGATTTATTTTTCCCAGTTTTATCAGCAATATCTTGTTGATTGGTCATCTGATCTTTTGCCATAAAATGGATATAATATAGAATTTGTGTCATTTCCATTGTAACATTACTATGGCCACCTTCCGTAAGTTTTTTCTGCACTCGGTTACGCAAATCCTGTCTCATTCGAAGGATAGTGTTAAAGTACAAATGCATGGTCTTTATAAATTCTTGTTCAAACATGAAGCAAATTTACAAAAATAGTTTCATATCAAACAGTTTTGTATCAAACTTATTTTATGAATGACTAATTGGAATTTTTTAACAGTTTGAATTTTAGTTTATTGTTATTTTAATATTAAATAAATGCTTAACACTAAAAAGTTATTCTTCTCTGAATATTTTTTTTAATTTAGAGCTATACAATTGTCTATCTTCATTATAGATAATAAGATAAATATGAACAATTAAAATTTTAAAAAGATGAATTGGATTGCATTAGTTATAGCAGGACTATTTGAAATTGGATGGCCATTAGGACTAAAAATGGCACAAGATACAGAAGGCAACAAGTGGGGATGGATTCTATTAGCAATATGTTCTATGGCTATTAGTGGCGCATTTTTATTTTATTCTCAAAAAACAATTCCAATAGGAACAGCATATGCTGTATGGACAGGAATTGGAGCGGTAGGAACATTAATTGTTGGAATTATATTTTTTAATGATTCAGCAAGTATATTACGACTATTATCCGCTGCTTTAATTGTTGCAGGAATAGTAGGTTTAAAAATATTTTAAAAATAAAATATAACTTCTGAAAAATCATAATAATTTGATCTTGATTAAATTATTATGATTTTTTTATTGTCAATAAAATAATCGTCGATTAATTGTTTACATATTTTAAATGTTCTTTCTATTTAGTTTATATCCAAAGTTATCTTGTAAATAAATGGTATAAAAATAGAATTAAACAGATGATAACTTCTCTTGTCAATATGATAGGAATGCTTTCTAAGATTTTGTAAAATATATTTTTCATAATGAATTATATTATTCTATTATAAATAGATTGTATTCGTAAAACTACTATTGATTTAAGACATAACGTATCTTTATTAAAAAGTTTAAAGAGTTAAGAAAAGTTGTAAAGTGTTATATTTTAATAAAATATGCTGTAAGTTATATACCGTTAGACGAAAAAAATATTTCAATTTATTTCAATTTTGATTTGAAAATTTCAAGCAGTTTAGCTTTACTTTCCGAATTAATATTCTCCAAATTTATAATATCACACGCACCATATTTATCAAGAATGACAATCTTATTTTTATTGAAATCAACTTTATCAATATCCTTAAATTTTTTATTTATTCCCCAAAAATTATTAATTCTAGAACTAAAGCTGTTTTTATTCCATTGAAATACGTTTTTATACCAATAGAATTTATATGCATAAATAGCTAAAAAAGAATACGTCAGAATTGGAAATAATTTCTGTATAAAAATATTACCTAAAATTAAATAGTCACAAACTATTAAGAAAGTTATTGTTACACAAAATCCTAATAATAAAATTATAATGAGATTTGTTCTTGATCCAGTATGCTGAAAATTAATTTTTTTCATTTATATATTCTTTAAGATTCAAATTGATTTTAATTCCGCTAAATAAAATATATTCAAGTTTTACAAAACCATATTTTTCATTAAAATAGGAAGTTAGTGAACTTTGACCAATTTCAGAATTGGCTGTTGCATAAATTTTTGTCGTATTTAGTTTTCCAAATTCTGTATTTATCGTTTCTTCTCCAACAATTTCGTAATTATATTTTAGTAAAAGTTTATCTTTCCAAATTTCCCATCTTTTATCAGACCAATAGTCGCTTATAAGCATTTCATCTTTCCACTTAAATCCTATTTGTTCATTTAATTTTATATAAGGAAAAGGACAAGTTTCCAAAGCTCTCAAAAAACCAAATCTAGGAGGGTGAAGCCAAATATTTATTTCATTTTCAACCAATCCTGTCGAGGTTCTAAAAGTAGGATTTGGATAATCGTTATATTTTATTTCCGTTTGATTTTTGTTTGTTCTTCCAAAAAGTTTCGATTTTTCAACATTTAATTGAATTTTTTGTAGCGCATTTTCATTTCCAAAAGTAAGAGAATCTTTGTCGTTTTTATCGATATAATTTACTCCATCAGGAGTGAGTACTTCTATCTCATAAACAAAGGTATTTCCTACGGAATAAATGATATTATTTTTATCAATTTTAGATTTTTCAATAAAAAGTTTATCATATTGTTGACCAAAACAATTCATGAAAAAAGTAGAAAGAAAAATAGTTTATTCATAACTTATTTTTATAAAATGATGTAATAACAAAGTATTTATGTGGAATATACAGATAATTCATTAAAAAACTAAACTTATATACACAAAGTTGATTAGTAAAAAATATGGTTTTAAATATTGTTTAGAATTAAAATATCTTCCAAGAAATCTCACAACTTAACATTATTTTCAAGATAAAGATTAATAGTATTTTAGGATATAATAATTAACTTCATATAAAATATTTGAAATATGAATTCTTTGCTCCAAAATGATCATGATAATTTAGAAGCTTTACTACAACTCTCGAAAGAATATAGTTTTAATTTTTTGAAAAATATCGATAAACGTCCAACTTCTTCGAAAGATGAATTTGTTGAATGTGTAAATCAACTTTCAAAGGAAGGAATAGGAGGAGAGGCGTCATTGAATGAATTCATCCAACGTTTTGAATCTATTATTGTAAGTTCTACTGGACCTCGATATTTGGGATTTGTGACAGGAGGTTCAACTCCAGCATCTATTGTTGGTGATTGGTTAGCAACTATTTTCGATCAAAACACACAAGCTGTAAAAGGTTATGGAGATATTTCCGCGAATGTAGAATTAGAAACAATTCAATTGTTATTAGATTTATTTAATCTTCCAAAAGATTTTTTAGGAGGTTTTGTAACAGGAGCGACAATGTCCAATTTTACATGTCTAGCGATTGCAAAACAATGGTTAGGGAAGGAATTAGGGAAAGATTTTGCGAGAGATGGGATTACTGAACAGGTAACTGTTATGTCTGCAACGCCTCATTCTTCTTCTATTAAATCATTAGCAATGTTGGGAATTGGAAGTAATAATTTAATCAAAATCAAAACAGCTGAAGGCAATAGAGAAGCAATTGATATTGATGATTTAGAGAGACAAATAAAAAAAATAGAAGGAAAACCATTTATTTTAATTTCTAGTGCAGGAACAGTAAATACTGTAGATTTTGATGATTTTGAACAAATTAAAAATTTAAAAGAAAAATATAATTTTTGGTGGCATATCGATGCTGCTTTTGGTGGATTCGCAGCATGCTCTTCTCATTTTAAACAGTTGGTTTCTGGTTGGGAATATGCCGATAGTATCACAATTGATGGACACAAATGGCTAAATGTACCTTACGATAATGCATTTTTCTTTGTAAAGGAAAAATATAAATTACTACAAGTAGAAAGTTTTCAAAATTCAAATGCGCCGTATTTGGGAGATCCATTGGATAATTTTAATTATTTAAATTTTCTTCCTGAAAATTCTAGAAGATTACGAGCTTTACCTGTTTGGTTTACTCTCAAAGCTTATGGTACAAAAGGTTACCAAGATATTGTAGATAATTCAATTCAACTATCAAAGCAATTTGGTCAATTTATTACAGAAAATAATAGTTTAGAACTTCTAGCTCCTGTAAGATTGAATACGGTTTGTTTTTCGTTAATGGGAGATGAAAACCAAGAAAAAGTAGAAGAATTTTTATCAAGAATTAATGACTCACACAAAGTTTTTATGACTCCAACCGTGTATAATGGTCGAAAAGGAATTCGAACAGCTTTTGTAAATTGGCGCACTACAGAATCAGATTTAGAAATAATTAAGCAAGTCATTTTAGAAACTATTCCTGCAGTAAAATAGATTTTGAATCATTCGATTTTAAATCAAAAAAGATAAAAAATAATAAGCAATAATCAACATCTAAATGAGTTTCTATGATTAAAAAGTACAAAATATTTGAATTAATTTCAGAAATATGGGGTTTCATAATAATCATAATACCTTTTCTGATTATAGGAAGTTTTTTAGGATATATTCTATATGAAAATATTGAGCATAAACACGGTTTGATATTAGGTGTTATTTTGTTTTTAATAATATCTACAGTAGGCGTTATTTTTTCTATAAAATCTATAAAAAAGAATGGCGCTTTTTATATAATATCAAGAACAATAGCATCATCAGAATTTGATAAAAAAAATAAAAAACAAGATTAGTTCTTTTTTTGACCTGAGTCAAAGTTTTTATCCTTAACCAATCGCAATTTTGCTCTCGAAATAATTTTAAAACAAAATTTATGAGTGTAACATTACAACCACAAAAAACGCTTCGTTTCTACGAAGCTATAATTCCTATTATCATTTCAGTTTTTGGCGTATATCTTACCATAGGTATTGCATTTGGTGTACTTCCTAGATTTGTACAGAATAATCTTGGATTCGGAAGTCTTAGTGTTGGATTAGCAATTGGTTTACAATCTTTATCTACACTAATAACTCGCGCTTATTCTGGAAAAATAACAGATACAAAAGGAGCAAAAAAAAGTAATTTGATAGGCGTTATTTTAGCTGTTATTGCAGGTTTTGCTTATGTATTAGCTTTTTTATCTCAAGAAAACAGAGGTTTATCCTTTATCATATTATTAGTTGCTCGCCTAATTCATGGAGTAGGTGAAAGCTTTTTGGTGACAGGCGCCTTAACTTGGGGAATTGGATTAGTTGGCAATGAGAATTCTGGTAAAGTAATGACTTGGAATGGTATTGCGATGTACGCAGGTATTGCAATAGGAGCACCTTTAAGTATATGGTTAAGTTCTGAGTACGGAGTTTTGCCTGCTTTTGTGCTAATTGTGATAATGCCTTTCGTAAGTTGGGTTGTTACGGCGAAACTACCAACTTTAGCAGTGGATAAAAATCATGTCAGAACACCATTTTACAAGGTTATCGGAGCAATATCAGGTCAAGGGTTAAGTTTAGCATTTTCATCTTTAGCTTTTGGATGTATAGCTTCTTTTATCGCGCTATTTTTTAATGAAAGAAACTGGGGGGATGCTTCGTTAGCATTTATGGTTTTTGGAGTTTGTTATGTATTAACAAGACTTTTTTTTGCTTCTTTTCCGGATAAATATGGAGGATATAAAATAGCATTAATTTCGCTAGTTATCGAAATTACAGGTCAACTTCTTATATGGACAGCTGTAAATAAATCAATTGCAATTATTGGATGTGGTTTAACAGGAATAGGATTTTCGCTTGTATTTCCAGCTTTAGGAGTTTTGGCGATAAAAAAGGTACAACCACAAATGAGAGGTACTGCATTAGGAGCTTATGTCGCTTTTGTCGATTTATCTCTAGCAATAGCAGGACCATTAGCAGGATTAATTGCAGCTTGGTTCAGCTATCAATCGGTGTATTTATTTGGTGGTATTAGCTGTGTATTAGCAATAGTAATCTTAATGTTTAATAAAAAATAAATTCGAAAAAAAGGATAATTAGTTTTCCAATTTCTGTTTCAATAGCTTAAGAAACATCAAAATTCGATTACAAGATTATTTTTTTCAATACTCACGAATGATAATAACATTTTCAAGAAGAAATTTTAGATGTTCAAAAATTATAGGCTTCGTTACTATGAATGATTTTATCTATTGAAAATATTAAAAATAAATCAAATGAAAATAATACGCTCTATTTTTACAGTAAAAAGAAAAGAATTCTTAACACCCAATTTTATACGTGTCATTTTTGAAATGTCAGATGAACAATGTAAACTGCTTGAAAATATACAAGAAGGTTCAAATAATAAAATATTTATTCCTCCTAAAGGAGTTGGTTTAATTTATTTTCCAAATAAAGAAGTTAGTCTCAATACATCATTAACTGCTAAAACACGTACGTATACCAATAGAAAAATTGATTTGAGAAATAAAGAATTAACGATTGATTTTGTTGCACATGGAACTACTAGTCCCGCTTCGGCTTGGGCAATATCTGCCAAAATAGGAGATCCTTTAGGCATTGCAATGAAAGATGTAAGAAAACCATTAATAGGTAAAGCAGATCATTATTTACTTATAGGAGATGCAACAGCAATCCCTGTTATAGCCGCTATTTTAGAAAGCCTAACTGCTAAGGTTTCAGTAAAAGTAATACTAGAAGTTCCTTCTAAAGATGATGAGATAATAATGTATTCCAAAGCAAAGGTAGAAATAGAATGGTTACACAATAGCAATCCAAAAATGGGAAGCTACTTAGCTAAAAAAGCAATCACTCATCAATTTGAGAATAAAAATGCGCATAATTTTGTTTACTGTGCAGCAGAATATAGAACTGTAAAAGAAGTAAGAGAATATTATCGAAAAACATTGAATTGGGATTCTGATCTAATTTTTACATGCAGTTATTGGAAGGCAGGATCAGCAGAAGATTTTAATTAAAAAGTTAACCGCAGTAAAGATAGATCTTAAACTTTTCTGAGTTTTATTGGTAAATTTGTCCTACACTGATTTCAAAAAATGGAAGAATTATTAATCTCCTATATCAAAAGTAAAATTTCGGTTACAGATGAAGATCTTGTAACGATCTTAGCTTATTTCAAACCTTTAAAATTAAAGAAAAATGAGTTACTCTTAACGCATGGACAGTCTAGTCAACGCACATTTTTTGTTACGAAAGGATGTTTACGCATATTCTTTATCAATGAAGATGGACAAGATTCTACTCGATATTTTGCTTTTGAAAATCAGTTTGCTACAGCTTTAGTTAGTTTCATAACAGCCGAACCTTCAGAAGAATATCTACAAGCAGTAGAAGACTCAGAAGTTTATTATATCACACATAAAGATTTTTACCATTTGTTAGAAATTGTTCCACAGTGGGAAAAGTTCTATCGAATTTATCTTGAAATTGCCTATGTTACCAATACAAAAAGATTAATGTCTTTTTTAGTTCAAGATGCTTTAGAAAAGTACCGTCAATTATTGGAGGAAAATCCAAGTATTGTTCGACGATTATCTAACAAAATGGTAGCTTCTTATCTTAATATATCACAAGCGACATTGAGTCGATTAAAACCTAAACTTTTTAGCGATAATAACGAATTCTGAAAACTAAAATCGAATAAATTTCTTAAAAAAATGATTAATCAACATCTAGCATCTACTATTTATTGTGGTACAGTGATTCATCATAGCCAAATAGCTAAAAACATATACCATATAAAACTTCAAAGTACAAACCTTGCTAAATTTAGATATGTTGCAGGTCTTACTCTAGAAGTTTATTTGTCAAATCCTTATGCCAATGCAGAATCATTGTTCCAAAAATTTTCAGTTTGGAATTTTGAACCGGTTTTCAATACCATTGATATTGTGATCAATACTCGTCATAAAAGTGAAACAGCAATTTGGATAAAATCAGTACAAATAGGAGACAAAGTATTTTTTAAAGAACCAATAGTTGAATTAGTTTTAGACGATACAGCAGCAGAATATTTATTCATCGGAAATATAGCATCTTTACCTTATTTCTATGAGTTAAACAGATCGATAGCAATTAGTAAGAAAATTCATAGTATTATTTTTACAACTAATATCAGTCAAATTTTTCCTGATATTGACCATAGTTTTCCATTGAGCACCTATTTTCTTGATGCACAAAACCCCGAAGATATACTAAAACTTCTTAAACTTCATCTTCCAAAACTAGCCAATAAGATAGTTGCCTATGTTTTAGCTGAACCCAATGAAATAGCTCTAATAAATAATTTTTTAAAGACGAATTCAAAAGACTTTATTCCAAAAATATATTCCAAAAGCTTTTGAACAAATCAAGAGATTAATAAGCAAATAATGGAAATGAAAAGTAATTTTAGTTGCTAAAATATTTTTTATCCTTAAGAGGGATTAAATCATAAATAGCAGAAATAGCTTTAAAAAGCTCATCATCTTTGCTTATACATAAATACCTTTGTTCCACGGAATGATTAAAATAATTGTCAAAAAAAACGATTGATAAAGATAAACCATCTAAACAAGCTTCAGACTTTCTTTTGAAAGCAATATTATCTATGTTTAACAGTTTTTCTTGAATTGAATACATTTGGGCTTTACTAATTTCAATCGTTTCAATTTTAGTTACTTTTTGTTTATTAATAAATTCATTTGATGAATATTTTACATGATATGTAGAATCTTTCAATTTATCTCCAACAATTTCTAATGTATAATAATTGAATGCATCTATCAGGTTTATTTCAATAAAATCAGTATTAATTCTATTTTGAGCACCTATTTTAAAGCTTAGGAGTAGAAGTAAAAATATAAAATATTTCATTTTAAATAAAGTCTAGCTTAGAAAACAAATATAATAGTTTATTAGTTGAATCATTCAACTTCTTTATATTGATGATTCTAAAAGTTTTTAAGAGATTCTAAAACAGTTTTAAATATATCCGGACTATCATTTATTACAAAAGTGGCGTATTAGCATGATCCGTTTGACTTATAATTTTGGACAAAAATAAAATCAATTGAAAAATTTATTAAATCACATTGTTTTAGAACCAAAATTACATGCAAAGTTACTCAATACACTTTCGTATATGGAAAACGCTGGAGCGAGAAAAATTTCGGCATGTGAACACAAAACTTTTGTGAATCTCATTCAACTGAAACATGCAGCAGAAGAACATCGACATGCTTATTATTTGAAAAAACAAATTCAAAAATTAATTCCTGATACATGTATCAATTACGAGCCTATTTATCTTTTGGCACCAAAGGCAACAATGTATTATTTGCATCAATTAGATATTCAGGTTTGTCGTTTATTGAAGAAAGAATTTAATCTTGAAGACGAAGATTTAAAATATGCTGCCTATTTATTTGTGACATATGCGATTGAAGTTAGAGCAGATCAATTGTATCCAATATATCAAGAAGTTTTGACGACGCATCAACAAAAAGTGATGGTGAAATCTATTATTGTCGAAGAAGAAGGTCATCTCGAAGAAATGATTTCTCAATTAAAAGAATTTCATAATGAATGGGAAATGTACGCAAATCAAGTCATAAAATTAGAAGAAGCATTATTTGAGGATTGGGTTTTGGCAATTGAAAATGAATTGAATAATGTCGAAAATTCTTAATTCATTGCAACTTTCTTTATCCGAAAGGGAGCGAAAAGGAATTAAAAGAACTTTAAAACTTTCCTCTTCAAGAATTGATTTTTATAGCAATGATTATTTAGGATTAGCTAAAAATGAAAGCTTACATCAGCAGATTTTAAATGAGTTCATAGCCCAACCATCTTTACTTTACGGTTCTACTGGAGCACGGTTGATTAGTGGAAATTCAAGTTATCTGAATGAAATGGAAAAGTTGATTGCGAATGAACATAAAGTGGAAGCAGCATTGCTTTTTTCATCTGGATATAATGCCAATTTAGCACTTTTTTCTACACTTTTATCACGACATGATACTGTTTTAGTTGACGAAAATATACATCGATCAGTATATGATGGGATTAAATTATCCAATGCAAAAAAGTTAAAATTTAAACATAACGATTTAGATCATTTAGAAAGACTATTACAAAGAGTAGGAGGAGGTTGCTTTATCGCGGTAGAAAGTTTGTATTCCATGGATGGCGATTTCGCACCATTAATTGAATTGGTTCAATTAGCTGATAAATATAATGCAGCATTAGTAGTTGATGAAGCTCATGCTTTTGGTGTTTTTGGTTATGGATTGGTTCATCAATTGGGATTACAATGCAAAGTGTTTGCAACGGTTGTAACCTATGGAAAAGCGATGGGAATGAGCGGAGCTTCAATTTTAGCTAATCAGTTAGTCATTGATTATCTCATTAATTATGCTTCACCTTTTATTTACACCACAGCTATTGCTAACTTTCATATGGTAGGTTTACGAAAAGGTTATCAATTTATCAAAGAAAATAAATCGCTTCAAGAAAGATTACAGCATAATATCAAACATTTTAGAAATAGTGGCTTAACGAGTTCTTCGAATAAAAATAGTCCAATTCAAATTCTAAAGTTTGAATCTACAAATCAACTAACCAAAGTTAAAAATAAATTAGAAGATGCAGGAATAAACACTTTTGCAGTATTTCCTCCTACAGTAGCAGAAGAGCGCTTACGAATCTGTTTGCATGCTTTTAACACACAAGAAGAAATCAATCAATTAGTAGAAAAGATAAAAGAAAATGTCTAAACAATTATTTGTTACAGGAATAGGAACAGGAGTGGGGAAAACAATTGTTTCAGCAATATTTACTGAAGCTTTACAAGCGGATTATTGGAAACCAATACAAGCAGGAGATTTAGAATCATCAGATAGTTTGTTGGTCAAATCTTTAACTTCTCCCGAATTGAAGATTCATCAAGAATGTTATCGCTTACAAAAAGCCGCTTCACCACATCAATCTGCAAAGGAAGAAGCGATTGAAATCAATTTAAATGACTTTGAACTCCCCAAAACAACCAATTCCCTTATTATTGAAGGAGCGGGCGGATTATTTGTACCAATCAATGAAGAAGATTTTATGATCGGTCTTATTCAGCAATTTAATCTTCCAACAGTTGTTGTAGCCACAAATTATTTGGGTTGTATTAACCATACATTATTGACGATTGAAGTGCTAAAAATGAGAAATATCCCTATCGAATATTTTGTGTTTAATGGTGAATTTGATGAAGATACTGCTCGTGTTATAAAAAATCATTTGCCTTCCGATATTTCGATCATCAGTATACCAAAACTCAATTCAATAAATTCAAACGAAGTGAAAAATAAAGCAGAAGCAATTAAACATCAAGTTAATATTTAAAATTCAATGAAAATGTCAAACGAAATACGTCACGATTGGACGAAAGAAGAAATTGAAAAAATCTATCATCAACCATTATTAGAATTAGTTTACCAAGCTGCAAAAGTTCACAGAGAATGGCACAATCCAAGAGAAGTACAAGTATGTACATTACTTTCTGTAAAAACTGGTGGTTGTCCCGAAGATTGTTCCTATTGTGGACAAGCAGCGCGTTACCATACCGATATTAAAGTAGAAGCGTTGTTACCAACAGCAACGGTATTAGCGCATGCTAAGAAAGCAAAAGAAGCGGGCTCATCACGTTTTTGTATGGCAGCTGCTTGGCGAGAAGTACGAAATAATCGAGATTTTGATCGAATCATCGAAATGGTGAAAGGTGTAAATGAGTTGGGATTAGAAGTATGTTGTACATTAGGAATGTTAACAGAAGAGCAGGCGATTCGTTTGCAAGAATCAGGTTTACACGCTTATAATCATAATTTAGATACTTCTGAAGCTTATTACGATGAGATTATTTCTACACGTAAATTCGATAATCGAATCAATACCATTCAAAATGTACGAAAAGCAGGAATTACAGTTTGTTCGGGCGGAATTATTGGTTTAGGAGAAACACATCAAGATCGAATTTCTATGCTGTTAACTTTAGCAACAATGCCAAAACATCCAGAATCTGTACCTGTAAATGCTTTAGCAAGAGTAAAAGGAACGCCTTTAGAAAATAATCCGAAAGTAGATATTTGGGATATGGTTCGTATGATTGCGACAGCTCGTATTGTGATGCCTTCTTCAGTTGTACGTTTAAGTGCCGGTCGAATAGAAATGACAGAAGTAGAACAAGCTTGGTGTTTTATGGCTGGGGCAAATTCGATTTTTACAGGAGAACGCGAAACCTTATTGGTAACACCTAACCCTGGCGTAACAGAGGACATGCAAATGTTTAAAAATTTAGGATTAATATCAATGGTTAAACAAGAAACAGCTCAGACATGTACACATTAAAAGAGCGCGATCAGTTAGTGAATTGGCATCCTTACACACAGATGAAAAAAGCCAATAATATTATTCCAATCGTAAGAGGAGAAGGAAGTTATATTTACGATGAAAATAACAAACAATATATAGACGCTGTTTCTTCGTGGTGGGTAACATTACATGGACATGCACATCCATATATTGCAAAGAAAATGTATGAACAGTTAACAACTTTAGAGCATGTTATTTTTGCAGGATTTACACATCAACCTGCAATAGAATTATCTGAACGTTTGTTAGCGCTTTTACCTCAAAATCAAAAGAAAGCATTTTACAGCGATAATGGCTCAACAGCGATTGAGGTTGCACTAAAAATGTGTTTACAATATCATTTCAATAAAAAAGAAGATAAACCTATAATTTTAGCATTCAAAAATGCCTATCATGGCGATACTTTTGGTGCAATGTCAGTAAGTGGAAGAGGAATTTGGACAGAACCTTTTAGCGAAAAGCTTTTTGATGTTATATTCATTGATACACCAAATGCCGAAAATATAGAAGCGATCAAATCCCAAATAAAAGAAGTTGCAACCAAAGTAGCATGTTTTATTTACGAACCTTTGGTGCAAGGAGCTTCAGGAATGTTGATGCATCAAGCTGAATATTTAGATCAATTGATGCGTTGTTGTAGAGCGCATCATATTTTAATGATTCAAGATGAAATTTTTGTAGGATTTGGGCGTACAGGAAAACTATTTGCAGCAAATCATCTTACCGAAGTTCCAGATATCATGTGTTTTTCAAAAGGTTTAACAGGAGGTACTTTGCCTTTGGGCATTACAACTTGTACAGACGATATTTACCAAGCATTTTATGCAGATGATTTAAATAAAACATTATTTCATGGTCATTCTTTTACAGCAAGTCCACTAGCATGTACGGCTGCATTAGCAAGTCTCGATTTATTGCTACAAACTTCTACACAACAACAAATTGAAAATATAGTTCATCAACATCAACTTTTTGTTGCATCTATTCAACATCATCCCAAAGTAAAAGTAATTAGACAATGCGGAACTATTTTAGCGTTGGAATGGAATACAGACCAAGAAACATCTTATTTTAGTGATATTCACGAAAAGTTATATCCTTATTTTTTAGAGAAAGGGATATTATTGCGTCCATTAGGAAATATCATTTATTTAGTTCCTCCTTATTGTATTTCGACTGAAGATCTAAATTATATTTATGATACAATTCGTCAAGCTTTAATAGAAGTATAAATAGTTGACTCGAAGTACATTTTTTTCAACTAATTTTATAAAAACTACAAATAAACATATAATAGATGTATTTCGTAATTTAATAGGTTTTTTCTTCTTTTCACTGTAATTTTATAGATGAAATAATTAAAATAAAAATGAAAAAAATAGATATTAC
>NZ_CBCPHV010000019.1:0-22831 GCF_965118635.1 Empedobacter brevis
AATGAAGTAGCAAAAACCTGGGCTAGTCTGAATAATTGATAAACTTAGATAGTAGAATTTTAGATAACTAAAAAATATTGTATGGCAAATTTAACAAAAAATCAGCGAACAATTGATATTCCACAAGCAATAAAAGAATACATGAATCGTGTAGGTGCAGATCAGTCGTCTGTTTCTCGCTTATCAAAAGTAAGTAAATCAACTTTAAACTATATTCTGAAAGGTGAAGAATACATCCCTACTGCTGATACGCAAGCAAGAATATCAGATAAACAGTACGAAAAAATATGTTTTGCGATTGGTTATTCGCTTGTTGACGTAAAATGGAGACATTTTGAAACGGATAACTTCCTTTTGATCGCTAATACACTTGATGAAGCAAGAAAATTTAAAAAACGTAATGCGATTGATGGATATACAGGACTTGGAAAGACATATACGGCACGAAAATGCAAAAACTCTTTTCCTAAGAATACTGTTTTATTGACTTGTAAAAAATCAAGAACTACAAAAGAGTTTGCTGTTCATTTTGCAACAAAAGTAAATGAGCTTTTAACTAAAAATAAACGTTTTCCGATCCGTGGATCTAAGAATAGTTTAATCGAACAAAGTTGTGAAGCGCTTATAAATGATGTTGATAGTGCTTTATTAATCATTGATGAGTTGGAGAACGCAAGGGACACCCTTCTACCAATTATCAAAGAAATTGCAGACGACCTGGAGCATAAAGTAGGAATAACTCTTTTAGGGATTGGGTCTCAAAAGATGTTTAGAACTCAGGCTGAGCGAGCAAAAGACGGTGCTATACAAGTGAATAGACGTTGGGAATCTGGATGGACAGAGTTAGAATCTAACATCTCGGATGATGTTGAAAAAATATGTTTTGAAATGGGAATTAAAAATGCTGCTGCCAAAAAATGGATTAAGAAAAAAGCAACCAATTTCGGATCACTTGAAAATATCATCACTTTGGCTTTAGATGAAGCTGAAGCATCAGAAACAACTGTATCAAGGGAATTACTGGAAGACTTATTTGAACCAAATAACAACAAAATATTAGACTAATATGGGAACACTTTACTTGTCAAAAATGATGCTTGTTTTTCGAGATGAAAAAGGCAAAATAAAAAAGGTTTACACAGGACAAATAGTAAACGAAAAGATTATTAATAACACTGTTTATATCACAGAATAGTATGAAAGGGGATTTTTTAGATATAGTTGATCCTGAGTACATGAAAAAGTATTTAAAGAATATCGAATTAGAGCAAAAGAAAAGGATTGACTTAGTAAAAAAGATTACAAGTGTAGTCATTAATAAAGAATTAAATCTTGATATAAATACTAAAGTTAGCTGTATTTCAGTTCATTCTCATGATTTTAAATTCAACTATAATAGTTATTTCTCAAAAGAATTATATGATCATAAATCTTGTGATACAGTACCCTTAATAGAATTATTAGAATTAGTAAAAAAATATAAAAAACGATAATATGAGTTATAAAACATACGCAGTAAAAATAAGAGTTTCAGCAAACGGATACAAAACAAAATTTTTTGAAGGTATTTCAATAGCAAAAGCTCCGAAGGAAGCGTCTGAACAAGCTTTAAAAATGCTTAAAAGTGAATTAAATCAACAAAATCCAGAAATGAAAGATTTATTTAATTACGAAGTCACAAAGTGTACAAAATTAAGGACGGATTTTATTATTCAACCAGAAAAAAAAATAAAACAAGCGGGATAATACCCGCTTTTGGTGGTAAAAACAATAAAATAATACAATATGGAAGCATCAATTATGAACAAACCAGTAAGCGAAATGTCAGTAGACGAATTATTGGCGTTGGCAGATACAAAAAGAGCTGAAATCGAAAAAGAAGCTGTAAAAGCAAAGAATCAATACTTAACAGATAAGACTGATTACTTGCAAGAAATCGCAAACCGTCGTTTTGAAATTCAACAAAAAATGATTGAATTGAAGCAATACGAGGTTGAAAATGCTGAAAAATTCAACAATCTAAAGTACGAATTGGACGGTAAAACGCCAAAAGAAGCGAAATCTTTCGAATTAAAATCTGAAACAATCAAACAGGTTATTGAAAATCAAGAACGTTTCGATTTTACAGACGAAGCTATCGTACACATTGAAGCAATTAAAGCAATTTTTAAAGAAAAATTTGAAGGCCGTAATAAAGGAATGTACGATTTATTAGATTCTATCTTAATGCGTAATTCTAAAGGTGATTACGATGCAAAATTATTAACCAAAGCACGCAGTCAAGTTAAAAAAATTGGCGATCAACGTTTAATTGATGAGTTTGAAAAATTAACAGATTGCTTGAAAGTTGTCGGAACTGTGAAATATAGCCGTGTGTATACAAAAAACCAAAAGGGCGGTTGGACGGACATCTCTTTAAACTTTTCAAGCTTATGATTGGATATATAGCCTTCTGAATTGCCTGTATATTATATTTTATAGTATTAGGATGTATCATTTATTTATATAACAAAGCAAACGACAAAATATGATAATAGATCTTCTGAATCATTTCATAGTATTTATAACTGTATTCATTATCTCAATCTATTATTTCAAAAAACAACAACATAACAAAATGAAAATCGAAATCACAAAAATTACAAATAGCCAGTATATCGTAAATGGTAAAACGATGATTTTAGAAGATGATCACAAATGGATCCCTCAAATAGAATCATTAACAGAAGCTGAAGCGACAGCATTTAAACAACGTTTAAACGCTGAATTATTTAACGAGAAAAACAAAGATTATGGAAATCACAGAAAAACCTAATAATCCGGTCAATTGGTGGAAAGTGTTTTTAATTCTACTTCTCATTTAGCTTTTAATTGCTCAATAACTCCCAAACGGTTTTTTAAAGGAGGTTCGATTCCTCCTTTGGGAACAATAATACAAAATGAATGTTTAACCTAAAATTAGTTTTATGACAGATCGAGAAAAACGAAGCATAGTCTTAACTATTGCTACTAGAACAGGCATTAAAGAGCCTGATTCATGGACTAAGTTCAATGAATGGATGCTAAATAGTAGTGTGCAGAAAAAAGAGCTCCACAAGTATAATTCAGATGAATTAGATAAGCTTATCAAGCAATTCAGAGGGATTGAAAGTAATTACAAAAAATCTGCTGAAAAAACAGGAACTAAGGCCTGGAGACATAAACACAAATTTGCTCCAATTGGTCTAAATTAAAAAAAGACTTGAGAAAAATATCCCAAGCCCCCTAGCAAAGGCAAAGATATTAAACTTAAGTCAAAATGGCATACAACCGCAGAAATTATCTTAAAAAAGTTCTTAAAGTTCAGCAAATAACCCTTGAGCACAGGGCTCGAGGGTTATATTTCAAAGAGATTTTTCATAAATATATAGAAAATCAATTTGACATCTGTCAAAGAACCTACGAGAATTATTTAGGTGTAAATGCCAAAAAGCAGTTAAAAGATTTGCAAAAAGACGATTCTAACCAAATCCCACTGTTTTAATGAGAAAAATTAAGTTAAAAATTGATTACGAGGTTTTAAGAGCCTTAATCAATATCATAATTAACGGATTAAACGAGCCGTTCATTGACAATCAGGAAGAAAAATTTAAACAATCTGTTAAAGCTGATCTATTTGTTATGTTATCGAAAAAAACGATGACTTTAAACCTTAAAAATTTAACTTTAAAATACCACGAAGCGTATTTATTACATGATGAAATCGGTAAAATTTCGCACACTTTGGAGGTTTCAAATTATACCAGTCTTAAAGTACTCAATTTTTACGGTGAATTAGATCAGTTTTTAACTCAAAATTTACAAATAAGATGAAAAAAATCAAAGAATTTATTTTAAAATGGTTAGGAATAGATACCATTTTAGCAAGATTAAGACGTATTGATTTAGCTTTAAAAACTTACGATAAGAATTTTAGACTAAATGAACATGAATTACGCTCTGTAAATGAAGATTATTCAACTCTCAGAAAGCATTTAGAATTTCTAAATTCTAATTTCTTTGCAGCTGCAGATATAGCAAATTCAGTTCATGACTTTAGTTCTGTAGTTATAATTCGCAAAAGAGCTTCTGGAAAGGATGATGTTGTATTTTATGAATTACAAACACGAGATGTTAACCATGTGATGAGTATTATGCAAGGTTTTGGACGTGAAAACACTGTTATTGGTACTGCTGTTGTAAAAAGTAGACCTCCTAAATTTAGATTTTAAGATGTACCTTATTTTATCTTTAAAACACACTAATAAAGAAGATGAATCGATTACTTTATGGAGAAGTAACAATCAAGGTTATACATATTATTTAGAAGCGTCTGGACAATATGAGCAAGTTATTAATGATTATCATAATTCAGAAGGAAATTTACCTATTAATCAAACAATTTTAAACAAGTTAGATAAAATACAAAGTTTAAATGATTATGGAGAGCCTGTAACTTTTATTCATAATTCCAAAAAGAATCATTCAATTTTAAAACTCAAATTCGTAAAAGGAAAACTATGCAAAAAATAGATTTCTCAGAAACAATAAACGAAAAGCCTTCCTATTTTATTTATAAGATTTGGGAAGGCTTTTTCCATAATAATCTACATCGATGCGATTATTATTACAATCAATTTTTAGACGGTTATCAGTTACAATTCGGTAAAGAATGGGATAACATGGATGAAGATAATTTAAAACCTTGTCCTAAGTTCCATACCATTCGAACTAAAACAGGATTGTTAAATGATGAAAGCGAGGTTGAATTAGTGATAAACAAAGGAACTCCGAAAGAATTTGCATTTACACCAACACTTTATGTCCGTTCAATCCAACAAATTTGGATAATAGATGAGCCTGAAGGGTTTGGATTTACGGTAAATATAGACGGTATTATAAGAAGTAATGCACTTATTGAACAACTCGCAATCAATGATGGTTTTGAAAGCTTAGAAGCGTTTAAAACCTATTTCAAATCAAAAATGATAAATGGATCATATTCTGGATTTATCATTCATTGGACAAATTTAAAATATTAAAGAATAAATTATGGCTTGGAAAGTAAAACAACATAAAGTAGTGAGTTCAAGTATGGACTTAAATATGAGTGGTAAATTAAAATTTTTAGCTGAAACTACTGTAGCAAAAGAAGCAGGGCAATTTGAGGAAGAATTTAAAAGAGAACTTTTAACAATAAAAAGGACGAATATTTTTTCAGCTGAATACTCATATAAAATGACAGCTCGAAATCCTACAAGCGTCGAAGTTTGGAAAATGAAAGCAAATGGAGATTTTAATTATAAAATTTTCACACTTGATTTTGACGGCAAAGTTTATAATCCTTTTAATTTTTAAATCAGATTATAAATGGAAAAAATAATTCACATGATTCCACTTCAAAATTTTATATGGAATCATATTAAAGATTTTGGTTATTATGAATTAAAAGCACGCTATAAAGCATTTTTAAACAAGGATGTTGAATTAGGTATGTTTATTCCTACAGATGAGAATGATAATCCACTAGGTAAAAATGTTGCTGACAATAATTATCAAGGTGTATTATTATATCGAATAGCTAAACAATGTGTTTTATTCGAAGGTTGGACGTATGATTTTGAAAACGAATATTTAGTTTTTAAAATCAGTGAAACTATGACAATGTTTTTAGATTTTGAAGAATTAAAGGGCTTAAAATTAATTGATCTTGCTGAAGAACATTTTACACTTTCTGAATCAGCTTTAAAACAAATTTATGGAGCTGCTTAATTTTAAAAATCATGAAATTTGGCGTAAATGCGGTATTTGTGGAAAATACTACGATTGGCGTTTTGCTGATTATTGTTGTGAAAACACTCATTAATTTGAGTGTTTTTTTGTTTTTACGTGAAAGCGTAATTTATTTATTATCAATTAAACTAAATTTACTTATATGAAAATAACAGCAGATAACTCTGTAATTAATCAAATCACAGAAGCTATTGAAACAAGCTCGATTGGAATTGCTATACAAGAAAAATATACTATCATTTATACATCCAATTCGATTGAGTTTAGCTCAAAAACAGATCAAGAACCAAATATGCTTGATTTCTTTTGGCTGGGTTGGTTCTCGAATCAATATGAATAAAATCACTGGTAAATTTTACAGAAATGATTAATTCTAATAAATTATGGTAAACCGTAAAATAAAAAAATATTATTTTTAATATTGTATACGTTTAATTTTGAACGGATATTTTAATTTATTTAATAATGTTTTGGTTATTATTATTTGGTTTTGTTATAATTTCAGCAATTGTAATTGCTATTTATAACATTAGTAAAGAAGATTCTTTTACTAGGAAATTTAATGAACGACAAATGCAGGCCATAATGTTTCAAAGTTTTGAAACTTTTCATATTTTGACGAACACAAAAAATATAGATACATATAAATCTAGATTTGATTTCTTTTTAGAAAAATTACGACAATTAATTGCATTTAAGAAAACAACTCGTTATAACCAAAATTTTGGGAAAGCGATACTTAATTATAGAAAAAAATATCCAGACAGAGATACTGCTATTTTGCGTAGTAATTTATTTAATCCTAATCCTGAATATTTTGATTTAGCCGTATTTTTTAAAAGATCTGCTTTTGAATGTTTAACAAATAGTCTTATTGAAGATCAAGAAAAAATAAAAGTTTTAAAAACCGAAAAAGCAAAGCAGAATAGGGAACAAAAAATAGAACAAAAAATAGATGACTTTTTGGTTTATTTATCTGAAAATGGAATTTCAAAAGATGATGAATTATATAAATCTATTCTTGAAATACAAAATAAATAACAGATGAAAATACTTATATTATTTATATTACTTTCTTTTTCTTGCCATGCTCAAAGTTTATATGATGCAAGGGCGAATGAAAAAGTAAGTTATAGAGATAGTGAATCATTCTCTATAACAGTTACAAATAGTTTATATGGGTTAGAATTTGAACGAAATAGTCGAACTTTAACACCTGAGTTAAAAACACAAATTGAGCGTTTTATGAAAAACACAAAACGCCCAAAATATAAACATAAAGGTAAATTAACCTTAGAAATCATTAAACGAGATAATCAATATTTTGTTGTTGAAACTAGAAACCCTGAAAAGCTTTTGGCATTATAGAGGGTAATTACCCTCTAATCAAAACCGAACTTATTTACAAGGTTTCCTTCTAAATTTAGTTTTTCATAAGAACCCTCAAGATAATTATCTTGAGGGTTTTTTATTTTACCAAAATAACTACATTCATATTGAAGTAGGTAAACATCTATAATACTATCCATTTGGTTAAACCCCTCATTAATCAATTTTAATTTTCCTGTACTCTCGGTTTCAATTTCTAAAAGAACATCATTAACCAGGTCAATAAAATCTAAAAAATTAAGTCCTAATTCTCTATTGTAAGAGATGTTACTTGTATCTCTTAATTGTTCATAACAAACATGAAATGTAACAGTAGCAATAGCAGGGTTTTGATTATGGTCGATATTCCATTCGACAAGTAAACTTGTACTGGAGAATAATTCAAAATTTTCTTCATCCAAATATTGTTCTGCGTATATATCAATATATTTAACTGGAGTAATTTGTTTCGAGACAAAACGATCTATAATTTCATCTTTATCAAATGTTGAAATAATTTTTTTATATAAATTCTTCATTTTAAATCTTGTTTAAACCTATTTTAAAATTTGTTTAATCTGCTTATCTAACATTCGTTCAATACGTCGCTGTAAAATAGCAGATTCACCCAAAAACTGTCTTTTAGGCATTTTTAAATTCATTTTTCGGGTGTGTGAACGAACATTTTCCCCGCGTCCTTTCCTGGTACGTGAATGTGATCTAACATTAACGGTTTTGTGAATTGTACCACCTTCATTATGAATTTGTGCGTACGGGACGTCTGTACCAATAGTAACCGAGTTACGTGTTACTTTTAATTTTCTTACAGACTTTTTTAGCCTTCCAGATTTAGCCATTAACGATCCTGTACTTTCTCTTTTTCGAGGTTCCCATCTTGAATTAGAACGATCTACCCAATTTTTTTGGATAAATCGTTCTTTTGAAAATCTTTCAGCTAAAATAGCTGCCATTTGAGGAAACTTTTGATGTAACTTCTGTAATTTACTTAATCGTGTTAAAAAACTGTTATTTCTAGCCATTTTCTGCATTTATTAATGTTCTACGCATCATCTCCATAAACCAAGCTTCTACATCATCTTTTGTCATTCCAACAGTTTCAGATCTTGCGATATTTATACCCCCTTTGTTGAAGGAATCAATTTGGATTGTAATATTTCTTACTTGATTTGAAGCTCCTGTAATTGAATTAAGATGTTCGCCTTTCTTTTTACCTCCTTTGCCTTTTTTCTTGTCATCATCTGAAGTACCTCCAGCGTATAAACTTTGAACTTTTTTAGGTTTAATACTATTATTATGCGCAGTCATGGCATCTAAATAGCCTTTACGTTCGCTAGAATTCTCCCATTCTAATTTTCTTTTGGCATCTTTTTCTCCATCAGTTTCTAAATCTAAACGACTTCTAACATCGTTTACTTTATTTAAAAGCCCTTTTGATATTCCAGTTGGATCATATTCGGAAATAAGTTCTAAAATCTGTTTTAAAGGCTTTAAAACGACATCCATTAAGACAATACCAATTCTTCGAAGAGCTCCACTAATTCCATCTGTTTGAAATGCCTTTTTAATACTTTCCCAATGATCGTATATGGATTTAAAGGCATTAATTACCCATCCAATAGGCCCTAAAAATTGAAGTAAAGCAGCGCCCCACTCATCATATTTTTGTATAGCAGTATAGACTAAAGCAATTAGAACTACAATAGCCCCAATGATTAATCCAATAGGATTAGCATAAAAATTAGCATTTAGCGCAGTTTGGTACAACGTCCAAAGTTTCGTTACAATAATCACTGCATTTATAACGCCTAAATACGTTCCTAGACCTAAAGCTAAAGCGCCTATTATTGTTGCTAATATCTGCATAACTGGATTTCCATTATTAATTTCATTAAAAAACCAAACAAAAACCCCTGTAAGCGTTCCAACGAAAGAAGTAAGCGTATTGATAGCTCCTGTAATATTATCCATTCCAATGGCATCAATGACTGCCATAAGTCCGTTTACGATTTCAGCTTCCAATTGCCCTATAGCTCCCTCAAAAGTGGATGTCGATTTTGCTGCATCAATTGCAGCTTGTTGAAACCCTAAATCCATAATAGCTTTATTAAACTCATCTGCAGAAATTTTTCCATCTTCCATTGCATCTCTGAAATTCCCGGTAAAAGCTCCGTTTTTTCGAAGTGCTTCTTGCATCTTTCCTGAAGCTCCCGGAATAGCATTTGCCATTTGGTTCCAGTCTTGCGTTATAAGCTTTCCTGCTCCATTTACTTGCGTTAAAACTAAAGCTACGGATTTATATGTGTCTGCACTTCCTCCAGCTACTGCATTTAAATTCCCTGCAGCTTTTGTTAAATCGATATAATCTTTTACACCATTTGCCGCTAATTGAGCTGATGTATTTGCAATTGTATTTAAATCATATACAGTATCATCTGCATATTTTTTCACTTCAGTTTGAGCCTTTTGTATTTGCCCAGAATCAAATCCAGCAAAATTCATTGTGGATTTAAACTTTTCGAGGGAATCCGCTGAATTAACCGCTTCACTAGTTAAGTTTGATATTGCAGATGTTACGACATCAAAAACTTTCATTCCTAAACCAGCACCAATCCCAAAAGAGAAACTAGATTCAGATTTAGAACCGAAACTATTTAAGGCTTTTTCTGCCCTTGCTTTAAATCTTCCAAGTCGCCCCTCCATTTTGTTTAAAGTAGAGTTAAGCTTGTCTTGAACTTTGTTTAAACGACTATTAAACAACTTATCACCTAATTCAAGTAATAGTTCAATTTTCGATTTGCTTGCCATTTATTTTATTTTTTTTATATCTTTGTAATACAAGACGTCGTAAAAGCCTCTAACACTAACGCTCACTGAGTAGGAGAAATATAGCGTGATGAGAGCCTTAAATGGTGGGTGTTTTACCGTCTTTTCTCCTAATAAGAAGGCCTTTTCTAAAGAGATGGTCTTCTTTTTTTGCTTTATACCAGGTTTTAACTTGTAAACCGTCTTTTGCAAACTCTGTATCAATTACAATTGCTTCACCTTTATAATACTTGATATATCTCGATTGATATTTAGTAGAATTTTTATCCTGAGTATTGTACCAAACTTCATCCGGGTTTTTGATAATATCTTTTACATAAGGAAAAAGCTGATGTCTATTTTCTTGATCATTTAAGTATTTTCCTTTTGTATGAAAATCAAAAACAGATTTATCTAACATCAATTTTCTACCTAAATAATCATCAAATCCCATGAAATTCTCATCCTTCACAGGTTTAAATAATTCCTTAACATTGTCTTTTGTGATGGTATTATCAAGTTTCAGAGGGTTTAAGCCTTTTTTATCCTGTGTTGCATCCAAATTATAATCCTTGTAGGTTAAATCGTTAATAACATTAGTCGCTTTTCCATCAGTATAGAATTGTGCTTTGGTGAACACTTCTTTTAAATCTCCTCTATTAACAGCAAATTGTGAGTCCTTGAAATTAGATTGCGTACGGTTCATAAGTTCCCACATCTGTTTTCCAGAAGTAATATCTTCCGATCCAACTGGATCGATATACTGAATAAATTCACAGCGACAACCAAAACCATTAGGAGGATTGAATTTCATAGCTTCTTTATCAGATAGGTTAAAAATTCGACCGTTTAGGATCTTATGTTGTTCCCTTACTTTACTGTCTCCAATAGTTTGATATTGAACGTAAGAGGTTACCGTATCTTTTTCTGCAATAAAACGCTGATAAGCTGCAGAACTTTGCCCTACAGCAATCGAAAGATTATATTCAGTCAATAACCAATCTTCGTTAAACTCCTTGTTGATTTTAGATGCTCTATCTTTAAAATCTGAAAAGGATCTGATTTCTAATTTTTCTTTATCGATTAACAAATCAGTCATTGCAGCTAAGCGAGCCTCTGTTTTAGATTCGCAAAACTCAAATAGATTATACTCCATTAATTGATAAGCTAATGTATCTGGCGTGTTATAACCGATAAGAACGCCATAGCCTTCTTTTAAACCACTTGTTAAATGATTAAATTCTGATGCGATAACATTTGCACGATCTGAAAGGTTCTCATCTTCCTTGTAAAGCCCTTCCATCCAAATTTCAATGAGTTTATTTATTTCATCATTTTTCTTTGATGAAATAGGATGATGTGCGCAACATGGATCAATATTCTGGACGTTTCCAAGTGGATGACGGTTGATTGCTATTTTCTTGTTTGGAATTGAAATTTTGAATTGCATTTTGTAAATCGTTTGGATTGTTTGCTACTGCGTTTATTATTTCGATTAAATTGAGCTTTGATACAGCTTCACTTCTTGCCAGTGCTTCAGATAAGGCTGAATTATCATTTCCGGCACCAGGAAAGAATGTCACAACTTTTTTACCTGTAATAGGGATATTAAACGTTGATGAAAGCCATTCATCCGGAATTTCCCGGCTTTGCATTACCCCCTTAACAATTGTCCAATAATCCATTAAGCCAATTTCTTCTTTGGATTCTATCCATTCTAGTACATCATCTTCAGATAATTCAGTATATCCCTGAGAAATTAAAAGAGGAATAAGCTCATCGTTTACGTTAAATGTGATGTCCCGTCTATCTGCTTGTGAGATTTTAAAGTCTAATGATCTTTCGTGTACTTCTGTTTGCGATCTATTTGCAGCGTTCGCAGTTAAGGTGTTTGACCCGACAATCACCGCCGAAATTTCATTACTGTTTTGTTCAATGAATTTTGAATAGACGTTATAGGCATCCGTTCTGTTTGCTTCATCAAATTTGATTGTTGTTCCATCAGGAAAAACCCCAATTGAAGCTTCAGCTAAATTTAATAGTTGTTTTTCAACTGCATCTAAATGTTCATCATCACCCTTATTTGTTGTAGCAGAAACTAATGGCATTCCAAATTTCTCGCAGAATTCAGCCCAAGATTGTGCTACATTTCGTTTCCAAAGAATGTTAGGAACAATATTGTTCATTAATCCTAAATCATCATCTGTTAATTGTAAAATCCATTTTTTATAAATTGGATTTGTGTAATCGATGTAAGAATTAGAATTTAAATTCGGATAAATGCGTTTAAAATTCGTAGCTGTATTTCGTTTTGGAATTTCATTAAATTCTATGTTGTGTCCTTTGAAAGAATAAAACTCAATGACTTTAGCACCCGAAACAATCGCTTCTAAATACTTTGTTTTGTATTTGAAAAACCACTTTTGATTAAAAAGCTCAGTTGCTTTCTCATTTACTTCACCCGTTTTTTTATTTCTGATCTGTGTATCAATACTAAGTGTTGCAGAAAATCGCAATTGCATAAGTGCTTTTACAGTCGCATCAGTAAGTAAGTCGTCAATTAAATCACAGTATACAGTAAAGTTTGGTTTTTCGATATGATCTACAAGCATTAAAGACTGTCTCCATTTATCAATGTCTTTTCTAGACATATCTTTAAACTGAGTTGTAATCTTATCGATAATCTTTAGCATATTTTCATTACTTACTCCATTTTTGGGGCTTGTTTTTGAAAAAGTATTTTTAGGCGTTTTAGATGCTTTTAAAAATTTATTAAATAATTTCATCGTGAATATTATTAAAGTGTCTTAGATTAAAGTTTAAACATTGTTTAAACACTATTACCACTTGTTATTTTCCTGTCTATGTTTTGAAACTATACGGATTGTACTTTTTGGCTTTCCTGTTTGTTCGTCTACAATTCGAGGTAAATCTGCTTTTTTACCTCCAGCAATCCCTTTTAACCACTCTAAAGCATCGGCATAACGATCTGTACGATGTTTCGGAATATGGTTAGGTGCTAAAGAAGTGTATAAATGATATAATGCGCAGTCAATGGTGATCATTACGATAAATGAATTCCTTTCGGTTCCTTGTGCAGAGAATATTTTTACAGTATCATAAAAGCCACTGATATAATTTTTAATTTGATCAATAGCCATTTGTTCTGCTCCTTTTAATTTGGTTTCAGAATAATTCTCTAATAAAACTGTTTTGATTTCTTTTCGAATCAAAACACTGTAATCTTCGTCGGTAATAAAACTCATGTTAAAATCTGTTTTTCTTGTTTGCTTGTAATTCTTTTCGTGATTTTGTGCGAGGTTTAAACTTGTCTACGAAAGACGCTCTATTTACATCTGCCATAGCTGATTGTAGAAAATCGGGTCCATCATCATTTGCCGTACTTCCTTTTTCGAAAGCATACAATTGATCTTCCATGGTAGAAAAGTCATTTGATTCTTTATATTTCTCATTGAAATAGACATTTAGTCTTTCAAAGAAACCAGCCATAGACTCGATACGATCATATTTATCTGTTTTCGACTTTTTATCTGCAGTAACTGGAATGAAAAACCCACGTTCTTCTCCTACTAAATCGAAGTCTGTCACAAACTCATCCATTGCAAACAGTCCTTCAATCTTGTATTTTATATTGTATTTTAAAAGGTTGTGTTCTTCTACAATATCATATAACCATTCTGCAACCGCTTTACGACTTGATTGTCTTAGAAAGCAAAAAATCAAATGATATTCCTTTCCAATACGTCCAACTAGTCCCATCCCTTTGTAATCCCCGGCATCTTTGTAGGATAAATCGCCATAAAAACAAAGCGCATCATACTGATCAAATCGAAGCCTTTTTTTATACTGGATATATTCTGGTTTAAAAATTTCACCGTCCTGTATATGTTTGTGCATATACTCCCTCATAAATGATCGATAGGGAGTTGAATCGTATTTGTTACGCCAATATTCAGCCGATGTTTTTTCTGGCCAACTAGGCTCAAATGTTACTAGTGATTTTACTGCAGCAACTGTGATAACAAAATGTTTAATCTTACGTCCTGCCTGTTTTGCTTTTTCGTTAATTCGGTTAAACTCCTGTTTTAACTGATTAATAATGGTGTTCTTATGAAAGTTGTTATTTGCAACGACAAATCTTTTACGTGAAGCCCCTTCATCGAAAGTACCTTGTAAATCCTCCCAAACCCATTCATAAGCACGTCTTGAGAGCTTTTCGTTATTACATAATTTCTTAGTGTCAACATCATCCACAACAATATAATCCGGACGTTGTGCACCTTCTCGAAGTCCCCTTACAGATTGACGAAATCCTTTTGAAACAAATCGAACTCCATCAATTGTAGAAAAATCACCTTCACCCCAATCTCCGTATTTAAAGCGTTTTCCGTAATCGTTTATTAATCGTGGATTATGTTGTAATTGAGCTTGAATATCTGAAATCAGTTTTTTTGCTTTATCAACGGTTTCTCCGATTAGTAACATGAAAAACAGATCCTTTTTAACCAGGTATAAAAACAGAGGAATACCCATATCTAAATGAACCGACTTTGCCCCGGAACGATAGATTTCACCTAAAAGCGAACCGTCTGGATTATCGATAATAGTATTTGCCATTTTCTTGTGAAACTTTGCACACTTACTTTTGGCATACATTTGAAAATAGTACTCGAACCAAGCGACATAATCTTTTTCAAGCTCCTTAATACGATTTAATTTCTCCTTAGGGGTTTCATTAATATTAACCGTTGCAGATTGCTCAATTTTGCGACAATGTTCCTCGTACTGTTTAAGTAGTTTTTCAAAACTTTTCGTCATTATTCCTCCTGGTTAATTCGATATTGTAAAAAGCGTTTATGCCATTCAGTAAACTGAATCGCTAAACGTGGTTCTTGATCTGCCATCCAGTTATCAAATTCTTTAAAGACTGAGAAAATAACCTGTACGGAAGTACGAGAGGAAAGTGTTTCAATTACCTTACTCACTTTTGCTAAGGCGTCTGCATCTATTTTAGATTCATATCCACTCGCAATATTTTTCAATTCCTCCATTAAGACTTCTTTGATCTTATGTGGAGCTGCTAAAAATTCATTTCGTTTATTTTCCCAATTCCCGTCTTTTTTCCATTTAGAGAGAGTTTGTACTGAAAATCCAACAATAACAGAAATCTCTTTTAGCATTAATCCATCTTCAATAAATAGCTTTTCTGCAGTCTCTTTTTTGAAATTGTTATTTGTCCCTCCACCTCCTTTAATTACCTCCATACTTTTTGGGTTTTAGAACAAAATTCATTGAAGTTCAAGGGGTAAACTAATAAACCCGAAAGCCTTGCTGAAGATTTAGGATTGACCTGAAAACCTTTCAATATTTGCCTTATCAAATTATTTACGACGTGATTTTTACAACGAATAAAAATGTACTAAGAGCAATAGGCACGATATGGGATGGAGATGGTGAAAGCTTTATCAAAGCTTTTCAACCAATTGAAAACTCGTATGATGATATTACAATAGAACTACACACAAATGGAGGAAGCGTTTTTGATGGTAATTTGATTTTTAATGCAATTAATAATTCTAAAAAGAATATTGAAATACATATCATAGGTATTGCAGCCTCGATGGGTGCTGTGATCAGTCAATCGACAAGGAAAGTATATATGGTAGAAAATGGATTTATGATGATCCACGCACCCTCAGGCTATACTTATGGTACTGCAGACGAATTTGAAAAATACGCCCGTTTACTACGTGAAATAGAAGCAAACTTCAGTAAGAAGCTACAAAGAGTAACAGGACAATCAAAGGAGTATGTTGATAAATGGCTTATTGGAGACAATTGGTTTTCTGCAGAACAAGCCTTAAAAGAAAAAATAATTGCAGGAATTATCGAACCTAAAACAGATGTTGAACGTTTCGATCCTACACAAGAAACAAATAACGAGGCCTTTGCACGATTTGCAGCCTTGTATATTCCAAATAATGTTAATAATAATTCAACAAACGAAGAAATGAAAATGCCACTTATTCAAGCCTTGGGATTACAAGGTGTAAACGAACAAAGTTCGGATACGGCTGTTATTGATGCCGTAAAGGCTAAAAATGAAGCCGATAAAAGTCAGCTTGAAAAAGATTTAGAAGCCGAAAAGAAAAAAACGGCTGATTTACAAGCAAAATTAAATGCGCAATCTGAAAACGAAATTAAAGCATTTTTGGATGAAAAAGAGAATGCCGGGGCTTTCAAAAAAGAAGCTCGCGAGACCTATGAAGGTATTGGTAAAACATCCGGAATTGAAGCTTTAAGAACTGTTTTAGGAGAAAGTACACCTGTACAAGAACATAAAACGATTTACGGTCAAATTCAAAACAATTCAGGAAAAACGCCTATTGCAGGACGCGAAACTTGGACGTTTGCCCAGTGGCAAGAAAATGATCCTAAAGGATTAGAAAAACTTTCTCAGGAAAAACCGGAGGAATTCGAAAAATTGTTTAACGCTAGAAAAACAAAATAATGGCAGATTTTGAAGAAGGATTATGGACAAGAACCTATGTCGATCCTCAACTTTTGGAAGATTTCAAAAACTACAAAGATGATTTTATTGGAACTTTTTCCGCTCCATCTACAGGAGCAATTGACACAGACGGGATCAAGTTCAATAAATTAAATAATGATATTGGATTTGTTGTCAATCCTACTCAAGATTTTATCCCACAAAAAATCAAAGGAGGTAAAGGCTTAATTGAATGGGATGTACTTGGAACAACTCCAACAATTATCACAGATTCAGAAATTCGAGCAATGGCATTTGACCGTGAAGCTGAATATAGAGTATTACATTCAAATGCTTGGAAAATTGGAGTTCGTAATTATGCAATGCACAAAGCTGCACCGCTTAAAGAAACAAACGATACACCGATTTTGAGAACATCTGGTGCAGATGATGGAAAAGGTAGAAAAAAATTAACTTATTCTGATTTAATCACTTTTTATATGCAATTAGAAGGGATGAATTTAGAGTATTGGGATAAAGCCTATTCGATTTTATGTGCTGAACATCGTCAAGATTTAATTGATGATAGAGGTTCAACGAATAATTATCGTGATGTTCAAATTGATCCACAAACAGGGGAAATTAAACGTTTTTTCAAATTGAAATTTTTTGAGAACAATCATAATGTGAAATATACTGCAGCTAATACATTGGTTGCACGTGATGCAGTTGCCCAATCAACAGATATGAATGCTTCAATTTTCTATTACGCTCCAAACATTGTTCATCATATTGATGGTGTAAAAACATTGTATAAGCCAATGTCAATGGATACACGTAGTGCAGATCCTCAATCTGAAATGCGTTTGCATACTTGGGGTTTAACTGAGAAAAAGCAAGAAAAGGCATCTGCTGCCATTGTATCTACAAAAATTTAGAAAGATGGCAGTAGATAAACAAAAACAGGAAATTGCATTGAGTGTTTTAGAACAAAACACTCAATCAAATGCCGTGTGGATAACATTTGATAATCAAGCTTTTTTATTAGAGGAATTAGCAAAAGATCATCATAAAAAACACGGTATCAAAAAAGACCCTAAGGTCTTTTTTCGTGAAGGATCTAAGACTGAAATTTTATCTAAGGATGATTATGAAGGTCTGGAGGAAAATGACACTTCAAAAATGATCCAATTAAAATCAGACAAAAATGATCTTTTAATCGAATTGGAATCTTACAAAAAATCAGATAATAAACATCGTGAGTTATACGAAGAAGCTTTATCAACTATTGAAGAAAATAATTCCAATATCGAAAAAATTTCAACTTTGAATCAACAAAACGAAGAAAAGTTGAAAGGATTGGAAAAAGAAAACGAAGCATTAAAGGCTCGAATTACTCAGCTTGAGAGTAAACCTGAAACCGTAAAAGATGAAGGAAACGCTCCAACAAAAAGTAAATAGAACGTTTGCTCAAAGTGATCATTTAGAGCTTTGGGCAAATAAACAAGATGAATTGTTTTCAAGTGAACAAAAAGCCTTGAAGACAATGAAGTTAGGCGAAACTCCAAAGAAATTTGTTAAACAGGAAAATATAAAAGACAATGAGCAATCTTAATGGTGTTACAACCAAAAAAGGAAAAGTAGGTGCTAATCGATCTAATAATAAACGTGCTGTTTCAGCTTTAGTCATTAGCTCAGTTGTACTAGCAAACTTAGCTTTTAATACACCTGTAACTGTTTACAGCACTGACGATTTAATTACCTATGGATTAGATGCAGAATTTGATAAAACAAATAATGTCAATGTTTATCGTCATGTTTCTGAGTTTTATAGAATGTCAGGTTCAGGTACTGAATTACATTTAATGCTTGTATCACAAACGGAAACACTTAAAACGTTAGTTCAATCTGAAAGTATTAAAACATTATTGGCTCATGCCGATTATGAAATACGTCAAATTGCATTTGCTCTTAATCCAACTGAAGCTCCAGTAATAGTTGACGGCTTACCAACTGATGTAATTGAAGCGATTCCTTTCGCTCAAGGTTTAGCTCTTTGGGCATTTGAACAAAATATGCCTTGTCAGGTATTTTTAGAAGGATACGGCTTAGATGGGAATTCAAATGTTGTGGAAGATTTACGAGCAATCGATAATGTTGAAGCCACTAAGGTTTCTGTTATTATAGGACAGGACTGGAAATATGCTGATACAAAAACAGGCTTAGCACAAAAGTTTGCTGATGTCGGAACTGTTTTAGGCGTATGCTCGTCTGCGAGTATCTCTCAAAACATTGGAGATAATGAAGCGTTTGACTTAAACGATTCAACAAAAGATACTTGGATGATTCCAGGATTATCGAATCACAAAAAGAATACTGAAGTTTATTCTCAGCTTCAAACCTTTGAAGATAAAGGATATATTTTCGGTTTGTCTTATGCAGGTTTAGCAGGAATCCGTATCAATAACGACCATGTATGTGCTCCAATCATCGTCGATCAAGATGGAAACATGAACGAGCATACAATTGCTTACGGTCGTGTAATGGATGATGCAGTAAGGCAATTAAGATCGGTTTATTTACCGAAAGTTAAAAAAACTTACCCAGTGGATAAAGAGGGTAAAATTCCTCCAGCTGTTAGAGTTTCGCTTGAAGAAATCGGTAATCAAGTTTTTGCCGATATGGTTCGAGATAATGAAATATCTGCAGGGAAAGTTCAGATTGATTCTAAAAGTGATTTGTTAGTAAAGAAGATTCTTATTGCAAATTATGTGGTTCAACCACTTGGAACTCTTTCTGAGATTAACGGAACAATTCACCTTAAAACACAAGTATAATGGCAGATATAACAAGAAATGGAAAATCCTATGATTCAGGTGACGTAAAAGTATTTATCAATGCAGTAAATCTTGATGTAGTTAAAATAAATTATAGTAAACAACAAGAACATCAGCTAAATCATACTCTTTCGAATAAAGCAAGTTCTTGGTCTGCAGGAAAAATCACACCAGCCTGCACGATTGATATAATGATGGCAGATGTTGTTCCTTTAGAAAGAGCAGCAGGCGGTGATTTGTTGAGTATAAAACCTTTTGTTATTACAGTTGAGTTTGTCAATGAATACAATGATGTTATTGTTGATACTATTTTGGCAAAATTTCAAAATCAAGGGCGTGATGTTACAGGTGAAATGGGATTACAAATGTCTTATGAATTATTTACGCTAGATGTAGATTTTAATGTAGGGTGATCATTTTTACCAGAATACAAGAAAAATATTTTTTAAAACAAGTTTAAACAATCCAAAAAAAATAAAATGGACGAAAATAAATTCAAATTAACTCCAGAAGAAATCGAAAAAAATGGAGGTGAGAGAAATTTAAGAGTTGTAGAATTACCACTAGATGATAATGCAAATGAATTCCTGGAGGTAACTGTTAGAATTCCATCGAGACAAGTAATGGGACAATACATGAAGTTTCAAAATGCAAATCCTTTAAAAGCACAAGAGATTTTAGTAAAAGGTTGCCTTTTAACTGAGAAAGATAAAGTTTTGGCAGATGATGCACTTTTCTTAACACTTGTCTCTGTTTTGGCTGATCTAATTCCTATTCGAGAAGGAAGGCTAAAAAAGTAATCGACGATTGTCCTGGATTAATTGATGATGCTGAAAAGGATGAAATTTTCAAATACGATGCGCTTATTTCTCACTTTTTACACATTCCATTTCCTGAATTGTTAGATGATGAAACTTGGGTAATGAAAATTGCTCAAGTAAAATATCTAGCAGATAACGGAATTTTAGCACCTAAAAAAGCAAATCTATAATGAATGTAATTGATTTATCTAAACGTTATGCTGCTGCCTTTGGAATGTTAGCTGTTGGAAAAGCTGCGCAAAAATTATTTGTTGAGAAAAAAAAGGATCAAGATTACAATTTTGAACTTTATCCAAAAACAAATTTTGAAAGTGAATATGTCAAGTTTACAATTCCTGATCAGAATCCTTTAGAATTTTCAACTGCTTTAACCGCAAAAACAGAAAATGTTTTTGCACCTCCTTTACTAATGACTTTCTCCAGAGAAAAGTCATTAGTAAAAACAGAGGTCAATGATGATGATTTTGTAGTTATTGAACGTTGGGGGATGCAGCCTTGGAATATTAAAATAAATGGACTTTTAATTGACCTGGACAATCGTACTTATCCCAGTGATGAGATTATAAAACTAAATAATTCGTGGAATTATAAAGGGGTTGTAGAAGTAGTAGGAAAACAATTTTTAGAAAAAGGCATTGATTCTATTGTATTCGAATCGATTGAATTTACACCCATTGAAGGGTTTGAAGATACAATTCAGTTTTCTATTTCAGCTTTTTCGATTAAGTCTGTCAATTTTACGCTTTTAAAACCTAATTCAGCAAAGATAATAACTGGAGATGTAACCGTAGAAGATGAATTACCTCTATCATAATATCGATTTAAACATTAACATCGCAAATCGGGTAAGATTTACTGTGTGTGAATCGATTCAGATTAAAAAAAGTGTTGAAACGCTTACCAATACAGCAACACTTGTCCTTCCTAGAGAGTTTAGAAATGCGCTTTCTAAAGCAGATAAAGATCTTGATTTATCAAGTAAAAGCATTTTAGAATTTATTTCGAAAGGAGATCCGATTCGTATTTCATTTGGTTATGATGAAGATTTAGAAACTGAATTTAGAGGATATATCAAAAGTATTGGAGCTGATGCACCGCTTGTATTGGAGTGTGAAGATGAAATGTATCAATTAAAAAAAGCTAAAAGGGTAACTAAAACAATCAGTTCCGGAAAGCTATTGGATATTTTAAAAGAAATCATTCCGGACAAATATGAGATTATTTGTAATGAGACGTATCAAATCGGTAAATGGATTATTAAGAATGCAACTCCTTATGAGGTTTTGACAGAATTACAGGAAAAAGTTGGTTTAAGGTTCAATTTTATTGATTCTAAAACTATAATAGTTGGAATGATGACAGATTTTAAACCTGATGCCGTACATGAATTTAATTTCTCTCGAAATGTTCGACGTGAATCAGATTTAAAATTTGTGATCAATGATGATACTCCAAGACAGATTATTGTAGAATCGATGCAAAAAAACGGTGAAAAATTAAGCTACACTACAGGTGATCCTAAAGGAGAATCAAAAACTAAAATCGTATGGCCAAATCTCAACAAAGCAGAGCTTAAAAAGTGGGGAGATAGTTTTATTCAACAAGAAGAAATTGGAGGTTTAAAAGGAACGTTAGACAGTTGGTGTATACCTAGAACAAATCCTGGAGATTCTGCACAGATTACAAGGCCTATTTATTCAGATGGACACCAAAATGGAACTTATTTTATTAAAGCCGTTACAATTGATATAAATAAGGAAGTAGGAATTAAAAGGAGTAATGAACTCAGTCATAAATTGATTTAAAATGAATGTAGAAGAATTATTTTCTCAAGTAATAAATAGTGGTCGAAAAAACATTGGATTAGAATCTATTTCAGTTGTTTCAGTTCAAAAAGTAGAAGATAACTATTGCATTATAGACAATGATACAGAAGTTCGGTTAAACTCAATTATTGATGATTTAAAAAGTTCTTTTACAATTTATCCTAAAATAGGATCTAAGATCACTGTAGCACGATTAGATAACCAGGACGAACTTGTTATTATTCAATATTCAGAAATAGACCGAATTGTAATCAAAATGGATCAACAAGTTTTTGAAATGAAAGATGGCAAATTCAGAGTTTTAAATGAAAATTCTAATCTTAAAACAATTTTAAACGATTTGTTTTCGACGCTTGAAAATTCAATTATTCAAACGCCTTCGGGAGCAGGAAAATTTATTGAAATCAATAAACAAAAATTCAAATCGCTTAATAAACAAATTGATAAACTTTTATTCTAATGGCTTTAAATGACGAACAATTAGTACAGGATATAATTTCAATTCAAGACGAAATGATCCAATCAGAAAACTACGAAGAAAGTAAACGTATTTATGCTGAAAAGTTGATGCAAGCAATCAAGGATTATTTAATGTCATCAGTCATTCAGATAACAGGAACATCGAACCAAGGAGCTTTTACAGGACAAGGAAAAATAGAGTAATGAAAGATTTAAAACGTACAGATTCTCAAGATTTAGAAATTGGAAATGGTGACTTTGTGATCGATGAAAGTGATCAACAACATATCGAAGATATTTTCATCGCTCAAAAAAGCGAATTCAAAGAATTTCCATTAGTTGGATTCGGTGCAATTAATTACATCAAAACAAATA
>NZ_CBCPHV010000020.1:0-19536 GCF_965118635.1 Empedobacter brevis
CTCAATGATTCAACTTGCTAAATTATTTCCATAAAGTTGGCAACTCGCTTCACTCAAACACTCCAACTTTTTTTATTTCAATAATTTCGAATTGAATTGTATTTCGATTCTAAATCGTCGGAGTTTTAATTCTTATTTAAACATTCAAATTCGTTTGTAACAGCGGATTTTGTCATTCTGAGTTTATCGAAGAATCTTATCGTCTACTTAGGATTTCGACTACGCTCAATCAACACGACTACGCTCAATCAACACGTCTCCGCTCAATCAATCATCACTAATTTTATAACCACAATAGGAACATAGATTTTATTAAGTTTTACTTGTTTTCTTTCTTGCTGTCACATTGAGTAATTTTCGTTTCATAGAAAAAGAATATTCTATCGAAATGTCTTTTCTATGTCAATTCTATCTTTTAAGAAATTAAATAGTTCAGTAAACTGAAACATAGCGATTTGCTTTCTATGTTAAAAGATTTATCTCTTTTGATCCTCTCATTTTTATTCATCAGTTCTATGTACCTATGTGGTGAATATTCTTTCTTGTCATTCTGGGCTTGTCTCAGAATCTCAACAATTTGTTCTCTTAAGGTATTAGATTCCTCATTCGTTCTCACTACTTCGGAATGACAGTTAGTTTATTTTCATTTTTTATTCATAGTCTTTATTATTTTATGAATATTGAATTCATATGTCCTTCGGGGAAGAGCATCCAAAAAAAAATAAGCCATTCCTTTTCCTTGTATATCGCGCCAACTTTGTTTATGGGAAAGATGATTTGTTCGTTATTTTCATTTTTTTGAGTATCCAAAAAAACGAAACAAAAAAAGATGCCGACAGTAGACTCTCAATAATTCAACTAACTAAATTATTTCCATAAAGTTGGCAACTCGTTTCAATCAAACACTCCAACTTTTTTTATTCCAATAATTTAGAGTTGAATTACATTTCGATTCTAAATCGTCGGGTTTTAATTCTGATTTAAACATTCAAATTCGTTTTTAACAATAGATTTTGTCATTTTGAGCTTGTCCAAGAATGTCTTACTTTCATTTTTTTATTCATAGTCTTTATTATTTTATGAATATTGAATTCATATGTCCTTCGGGGAAGAGCATCCAAAAAACGAAACAAAAAAAGATGCCGACAGTAGACTCTCAATGATTCAACTAACTAAATTATTTCCATAAAGTTGGCAACTCGTTTCACTCAAACACTCCAACTTTTTTTATTTCAATAATTTCGAGTTGAATTGTATTTCGATTCTAAATCGTCGGGTTTTTAATTCCTTTTTTCAATATTAAAATTCATTGTCATTTAAAATCTCTCATCCCGCAGCTCGAATTTCGAATTTCGCGTCTCGCACCCCGCATTGCACATCTTAACGTTACATTCAAACATTTTCTTAACGTGAGAGTTTTAATGCCATTTTTCTAATCCAATTTCAATATTAAAATTCGTTTTTAACAATGGATTTTGTCATTTTGAGTTTATCAAAGAATCTCATGATTTCGACTACGCTAAATCAACGATTACCAATCTTTATAACCACATTTATTTAGTTTTATGTTCTACGCTTAACGTTTTACGTTTTTATTATTTTTCAATATTCAAATCCACTTATAGCAACGAATTCTAGAAAGCGTCCTTGCTGAAAAGTCGAGTGTCAATTCGGCGTAGTGAGCGTTAAAAATGGTTTACTGTTCGCATTTCATATGCGAATGATTTAAAACATTTAGCGAATAGCCGTTATTGACCGACTTGGAAGCATAGACTTGATTTTTTTTGTTTCGTTTTTTTTATCAAGAAAAAAAATGAAAGTAATATCCTTTCTATCACTTTTTTGAGAGCAAAAAAGTAATCAAAAAACTCTTGGCTGTAAACCTCTCTACTAAAAATATTCTCGTTTCGCTAAACATTTTACAAACCCTACGGGCTAAAATCTTTTTAACGCTACATTCAAACATTTTCTTAACGTGAGAGTTTTAATGCCAGTTTTCTAATCCTGTTTCAATAATCAATTTCGTTATCATCTTGATTCTAAATCGTCGGATTTTCTAGTCCATTTTCAATATTCAAATTCATTGTCATATAAATTCTCAAATCCCGCACCTCGAATTTCGCATTTCGCACCTCGCATTCCGCATCTTAACGCTACATTCAAACATTTTCTTAACGTGAGAGTTTTAATGCCATTTTCTTAATCCTTTTTCATTAATCAAATTCGTTATCATTTCGATTCTAAATCGTCGGGTTTTTATCATTCTTTTTTGATATTCAAATCCACTTTTTATAACGGGTTTTGTCATTCTGAGCTTGCCGAAGAATCGCATCCTATACTTAGGATTTCGACTACGCTCAATCAACACGACTACGCTCAATCAACGATTATTATTTTCTAACCACATTTATTAAGTTTTACGGTCTACGCTTAACGTTCTACGGTTTTATTCTTTTTCAATAATCAAATTCTTTTTCATTTAAAATCTCAAATTTCGCTTTTCGCTTTTCGCTTTTCATATCCCTCACCTTGCATCTCGCAGTTTTACCTGAAAATAAATCCCCCTCCAACTGGTTTTAAAAATTACATTAATAAATGAATAAAAAATTAACACTATTACTTTATAAAGATCATTTACTTTTTTATTTGGGTGCCTTCGGGGGATAGAATGTGAGTCTATATTTTCTTATATTATAGGTTTTATCTTGTTGTCACATTGAGTGATTTTCGTTTCATAGAAAAGAAAATAATATCGAAATGTCTTTCTTTTCATTTTATTCTAGTTTGTCTAATAATTTCATCTAATTATTTTTATTCTAGAGGTTCGAATCACTTTAACTACAACATCGAATATCAAGTAGTATCACAATTAAAACCACTTGTGGTCATATATTCTTACGATTAAAGTGATTCTCAAAGGCTCTTCATCAACCTACCTCATTTTTATAATCATTTACAAAAAGTGATTTTGTGTCATTTCGAGAAATCTAATCTGTACCTACTATTTATTACATAATACAATCCTCTCAATACTAAAATCTAACATCTAAATAATAGGTAGCAGAACCCCAATAAATTTGGAAAATGGCAATAAAGGGTTTACTTTTAATGTGCGAAAAATAAAAGTATAACCTAACAGTCAAAGTCTCATTACCGAGGCTCTGATAGAGAGCGTGTAAAGAAAGGGGAACCCTTGCTTTACGATCCGTTAAATGTTATAAAAACGGAGGATTAGTTATTAAATAAAGGGAAAAACGAACAGACTCGGTCTGGTGGTTTTTTACGGATGAATGGAAATTGTTTCGTTCTCATTTTGTGTTGGGTTTTATGGAACGAGTCAAGATATGAAGAGGGGCAATTTCCTATCTTCAATTTATATCGAGGTACGGCTAAGAACCTTTGACGAAATATCCGATAGAGAAAACCACCCCATAAAATGCAAATATACAAAATATGAGGTAGCGACAACCCTATTGGTCTTGCGTCATCTTAAATTAGCCGTTTTCGATAACAAGACTCGAGTTTAATAACTGTCGCTTAATTAATTATAGTCAAATATAGATAAATATTTTGTTACATGCAAATTTATATCTAATTAATTTAAAATAACATTAGTATTGAGTAGTAATAATAGAAAAGATAGATTAGTTTCACCTGTTTATAGAGAAAAGTTAGGTAAATCTTTATTGTATAAACGTATAGAATTAAACTATACTAGAAAAGATATTTCTATATTGACAACTATAACAGAAAACACAATTAATAGTATTGAAAAAGGTATAACTACTAATATAGATTATTACGTAGAATATGCAAAAGCGGTTCAGTATCCTTTGGAAACATTATTAGATTTTAATATTCCTCTTAAACCTCTAAATGAATTACCTAAAGATAGATTAGAATCATTAAAATTGACTTCAAAAATTAGGGAGCACATAGTAAATAGTAACTTTCTTAATAAAGGTAGAACTGTTGCTGAAATAAAAGAGGAGTTAATTCGATTAAAATTAGTACCAAAAGATATAACTTCTGTTGCTATCGCTGGTGTTATGAGGAACTTAAAAAATGATGAGTTGGTCAGTTCAGAAGAAACAACTGGTAGGAAGGCTATTTATAGAAAACCTAAAAAATAAATGCTCCAATATGGAGCATTTTCTTTTATACAATATTAATTAAACAATAAAGTATATAATATAGTTTTGTTTGTATATTTGAGGTTGATTTACGGAATTGAGATATAGATTATATTTTATTCGTAAAATAATATGTTATAAGCAATTATGAAAGAGAAACGCATAGAGCTTAACTACGATCAAAAGCTTACTTATAAATCTGAATGGTGGAGGTATTTCGGTGAATATCAATACTCTGTAGATATGTTGTTTAAATCAATAACAGGTGGCGAAATTACTATAATATCATTACCACTTGCTTTTTTAATAAGGCACACATTGGAACTTGGATACAAAATGAATCTAATAGAATTAGAAAAAGTATCAGAAATAAAAGCAAAAATTGAATATAAAGGAAAGTCAGCTCATAGAATAGATGATTTACATCGAGAGTTTAATATACAAATGAAAGCAATTTTTAAAAAATTTAATGCAGATCAAGATATAGTTAAACAATACAATAAATTAAACACTAAACTAACAAGTTTAAAAAAAGAAATTCACAAGTTAGATGAGTTATCTTATGCTTTTCGTTATCCAGTAAAAAATGATGGAGTTACACCGAATTTTGACAGCAAAGATGTAGAAGACAAAGATGATGTAATTAATTTTAAAGAACTTAAGGAGCTATATGACGATAGCATCTTATTGATTAAATATTCAACAGATGTTGTAAATGAAATTATCAATGATTACGAAAATCAATAACTGTCTATAACATCGTCTTGGCAAAATGCGGGGTTTTGGCTGAATTGAACGTTTTTGTTTTCTAATCCGCCAAAAGCTGTCCATATTCTTATTTTTTGTAAGTTTACAAATAGTGGAACAGCTTTGGCTTCGCTTGGTCTGAATTGAACATTCGCTCAATTCAAGCCCGCACTTCGCCAAGCCAAGTCCAGTAGGTGCAATAATATTTGACCATTACAATGCTAAAGAATATAAAGGAAAGAATAGAAAGAAATGAATCATTCATAGTTGCGAATGATGGACAATTTTTAGGAAAATTATCAATGAGTCAATATGATTCAGAATCAATTATGAATAAATATGGTTCATATGGAAGTAAGTATTCTTCAACTTCCATATTTAATCAATATAGTACTTATGGTAGTAAATATTCTTCATTAAGTCCGTTTAATATGTATACATCAACTCCACCCATAATATATTTGAGAGGGCGAAATGTTGGTCTTCTCACGAAAAATAGATACGCTGGAATGAATAGAATAGATCCAGATGAATTAGTTGATTGGATGATGTATAACAATTTAAGGTATTAATAATGGAATATACAGATTATTTAAAATTAATAGCAGCATTAGTAACTTCAATTGGAGGCACAACAGTTATCGTAATTGCACTATCTAAATGGTTTGGAGATTTTATATCTAAAAGACTACTTGATAATTATAATAATAAACATTCTTCAGAATTAGAGAAGATTAAAAATAAATATCAAAAAGAGTTAGAAAGTTCTAAGAGTGAATTAGACAAGTCCAAAAGTTTATTTCTAAGATATTCAGAAAAACAATTTGTCTTATATAATGATTTATGGAAAGTTTTACTATATACTAAACAACAAGCAGATTTCTTATGGGAAAAAACAACTTCTGAAAAAATACCATCTTTTATAGAACAGATTCAATTAACAAAAAATGCTGTTGATGATAATATGTTATTAATCGAAGAAGCCCATTATAATAAATTATCTGAATTAATTGAACAATTTGAGAAATTCAAAATTGCTACATTTTTACTAAGGGATTTAAAAAATAAATCAAGTAATGAAATTGAAGAAATGGGAATTACACAAGATGAAACACAGGAAACAATAACTAATAATATAGATTGGAAAAAAAAATATGATAATCTTATTATGGAGATTGGAATAAATTTTAGACAACAAATAAAAGGATAATGTTACTGCATCTAAAAACTAAGCTTTCGTTTTGTAAGGATGCATGTGATATCACTAAACAAAATATTAACCTCTTTAAAAGCGATTTTAAGGAGTTTTTTTGTTTAAAATACTATTGAACAGTTTTAAGAGTTTCGCTATCCATACTTACATATTTTTATTTTAAGCTTAATAATTTCGCTAACCATAAATTATATTTTATTAAAGTCTTAATTCACATATAAATAATTATATTAGCGAGGAATTTAACGAAATACAGATATAGGTGTTTTTTTACGAAACTTGATTATATTTTACTTCGTAAAATCCTATGTTAGCAGTAATTTTATGGACGAACAACTTGAACAAAAAATTGAAGAAATGAAGGAATGTGTAGACTCTTTGCCGAAAGCAAAGTTTGAATCTTCATTTGACTATATTTCTAACTTGACAGAGAATCAGAGCGTACTTATATCTGTCCATAAATACAACATAAAAGACCAACCTGCTTTATTATCCAAAAATGAAAATGGAGGTTTTGTTCTTGACATTGAAAGCATCGTAAGCGATATGTCAGAGTCCTATGAAATAGACCTACAAATCAATGAAAAGACATATCGCATTGAAGATTTATTTATTACAATGCGAGGAACAACACTTACAAAGAATACGCACAATGAGTTTTTTTCAGGGAGATTAGTTTTTACAGGAAAAATACATAAACTTGAATTAAAAAATGGCAAAAAAGAAAAAGCATTCAATAGGTTTATTATTCCAATAGGTAGTTCACAACTGAACTACTACGTAAAAGCGTCAATATACAAAGACGAATCTGAAATCCACTCATTTGGAAGAGTGGTAATAAAAATAGAAGATGAAGAGTTTACAATCTATGAAAAATCAAAAAAGGGGAAATACTACTTCATTATTGATTCAAAAAATAAAATTGAATTTGAAAAATTTGCCGACATCTGCTATTCAATTATGGTAGGCTTTGGTTTTTTATCGGCAAACCTCATACAAAATGAAGCCTATTATTTTAAATCAGATAACGCAGAATTTGATACAATAACAGATTTTTCATATTCGCAATTAAGACCTTCAATTGATTCTCAAGGCACTTGCAATCCAATATATTCTAATCCTTATGGCTATACGAAAGATAAAACTATCATAAATATAGTAGGTAAACAGCTTAACGTTTTTGACGATAAACTTTTCTCAGACCTTTGTGCTAAAATTTACAAACAAGAAGACTATACGATTCTAATTTTACTTATTCTTGAAGCTAACGCATCAAGTTTAATTCTTCGCCCTGCGGGTTATGCTGTTGCGTTGGAGAAAATCACAAACATTATTGTTGAAGAAAATAAAGGGCTAAAACCAATTCCTGACAAAGGATTATCAAAGAAATTTAGACAAAGTCTTTTAGATGTTTTAGAACATTATAATGACGATATAAATAATGTCGGCAATGAAGACTCGGTTACAATCTTAAGAAAGAACATAGATAAAATAAACAATCCGACTAACAGAGATAAGCTACTAAAACCTTTTGAAATCCTCAAAATAAACATTAGTAAAGAAGACGAAGAAGCAATTGACAACCGAAATAAATTTTTACACGGAAGAAAAATCCAAACAGACGAAAATACAGAAGACTACATCAAAATATTTGAAATCACTTTAAGGCTAAACAACCTGTTGAATAAATTAATTTTGAAACATATTGGCTTTTCTGGCTACGTTATTAACCATTTAAAACATAACGAGAAATCCTTTAAATCCCCAATAACAAGTGACTTGTTTGAAAAAATATAAAAACTACTGCTAACATCGGCTTGACGAAATGCGGGGTTAAATGCAAAATTGAACTTCTCGCCTATTTATCCGCCAAAAGCTGTTTGCTTTTGTTTTTTTATTAAATTTACCAAAAGGCTCACAGCTTTGGCTCAGTTTCGGTCAGAATTGAACTTTCGCTCAATTCAAGTCCGCACTATCGCCAAGCCGCGGCCTGTCATACGCAAGCTTTAAACACCCTGCATTATGATTCCAATCTACGAACAAGGATACCAACAAGGAATTGGACACGGATTCAATAGTTTCCTAAATTCTTTCATAAAAATATGTGAAAATCATTTAGAGAATGGACGAGCAAAGTCTTTTGCATTTATACTTTATGACTTTCACGACAAGCAAATTAGAGAAATTCTAAAAAACCAAGGAGGTTTTGCAAAACTAGACAGACTTTCTGGTTCAGAGTTATCCATTTTTTACATCCATTCAGACGACAAGAAATTAGTAAAAGCTTTTAACCACATTTTTGTTGGAGCATTTGAAATAAAAAATACCGCAGAGTTGCCTTGTGTTGTTTTCTTCAAAATGATTGATAAAGAAGTTGAGAACTTAGAAATAGTAGAATTAGAACAGAATGATAAAATGTTTGCATTTCAAGAACTTTATTCAACTGTTGAAAACTATATAGAAGACAGTAAAAATATTCCCAAACCTAAAAAAAACAAACTACTAACATTTGCCGGACATGTGAGAAGAGTTGCAGTTGATGAGTTAATAAGTTGGGTATTAACACAAGGCGCAGGAAAAGCTAAGGATTTATGGTAAAAAAAGCCTGCGTATAACACGGGTAACTGTTGCACAACTCCTATTTTAGGTACAAAAACACAAAATAGTATAAATAACAACCTCTTTAATACTTCGGCAAACTCAGCAACCGTTTTAGGGAGTTTTTTGTTTTTAAGTGAAACCTTAAATTTTTATTAAATGGTTGTTGTAAGTTTGAAATAATTTTACGAATAAAAGATGATTTTTACGAAACTTAAGCTATAAAATAATGTGACGCAATTCTCCGCTATGCTACGAATTGCGCTACATCATAGGATTTGTGAAACCAAAATTCACGTAACTTCGTTACTAAATTTTGGACTATCACAAATCCGACGAGCGTTAGCTGTAATGCTCCCAACCAAGATTATATAATGAACAAAAATTTACTTGTAGAAGTTGAAAATAGACTTAAATTATCAATAGAAGATGCTGATTATTTAAGAAATGAAATTTTCAGAAAGACAGAAAAAATTAATGAATTAAATAATAATTTAAATATTGAAATTGAATTAGATAGCTTTAAAAAAGTTGTTAATTACAGACTATTTCTTAATTTGCTAATATCTGATATTAGCTCAGCTATTCTGTTTTATCTAAATTCTAAATCAAAATATGAAAAAATATATTCTGTAAGATTAATTATTGTATGTATAAATGAAGGTTATAAAAAAATTTATCATTTTACAAATACTAAAAAAAATGGTGAAATAGACTTTGTAAATCGAAATAAATCATTTTGGATAAAAGATATCAAGGGAATAATAGATTGTGAAATTCCCGAACTTGCAAATGAATTTAATTCAATAACAGATATACTCGACCTATTTTGGGATGAAAAACTAAATAATTTTCAAGATACAAGAAACCTTTCAATACATTATGATTTCGAAATGACAAAAGTATATGATGAAATTACTCAAATACTTCCAGAAGAAACTTTTCAAAAATTAATCCCGTTTTTAGACATACTAAATAAAATGTTTGATTTAACATTGAAATTAACCAAGCATTTACTAACAAAGAGTAAGAGTAAAAATAATGAAATTAGAGAAAAGAATAATCAAATTTTAGACAATATGACTAATCTAATAAAGAAATTAAATATAGATGAAGACGACGAGCTATTTGATACTTTAGAAAAGTTAAGAAAATTTAATAACCTCTGATAGCAAGCACTACGGCTAATAACTAAGCTTTCGTCTTCCTCGGAGTGCATGAAATGAATTAAAAAACGATTGAAGACAAATAACATAAAACAACCTCTTTAATACTTCGGCAAGCTCAGCAACCATTTTAGGGAGGTTTATTGTTTTACATAATAAGGTATATTTCTTATTTTGTCGTCTATTTTTTACAATAATAAAATAGCCAGTTTTTTCAGGATTTATTCGAGAAAAAGGGTGTTTTCTCGAACAACAGTCGTACAAAGGTCGAAGGATTAACGAAGAAGATAAGTAAAAACACAACTTTATTTAGATGTATTATTTTTTGCGTAAAATTCTATAGTTTAATAGAGTTTTAATAAAATAACAAAAGGCAAACCAATGTTTGCCTTTTGTGTTATTGTGAATTTTAATTTATGATTTAATATATTATTTACTTGTAATAATTTAAAATCATTTTTTAAGATCATTAAAAAGGCATAAAATATTTCAAAAAGATAGAAATATAAATATTTAAAATAACTAGGTATTAACATGTTAATTTTTGAATATTTTTCTTTTTTTTTTCTTTTTTTGTTTTCCCCACCAAATAATAAAACCCGTTATTGGTAATGTTGTAGCAACAATTCCAGCCAAAAAAGTAGATAATTTACCAATTTGTCCCCACCATTGTCCCATGTGTAATTGCCAAACTGTATTCTCTGTTGTTTCGTGTTTTATATATTGTTTACCAATTGAAATTTCTTTACCCGATATGCGATCTAAAATTAACATTTCTTTATTTTCTACACTTCGTAAACCTGTATTTCCAAATGAAAATGAATAAGCTCCAATTGTTGGATCTTCTTGGTTCCACATACTAATTTCATTTTTTTGCTTTGCTTCTAAACTTGAATAAGCTAAGTATACAAAATCTTTTGTTACTGTTGTGGAATCTATTTTTGGTAGAACATCTTCAAGATGAATTGGACTTCCCCCAGACACTTTTATAGTTGTATTCATCAAAGGTCGAAAGAAAATTATTAATCCTGTAACGCCAAGAATCAAACAAAGGATTAATGAGTAAAAACCATAAACATTATGTAAATCATAATTAAGACGTTTAAATCTTGCTCTCCATTTCACTGTAAAACTTGCTTGTCTTGTTGTTTTTGTCCAGCGTTTAGGCCACCAAAGTATAAGACCTGTTAGACAACTAATTGTAAATATAATGGTGCTTAATATAACAATCCAACCTCCAATTTTACCTGCTAATAATGCAGAATGTAAATGTGCAGTTATGAAAAAGAAATGTATTGTGTCGTCTTCCATTAGTACTTTTCCTGTGTATGGATTTACATAAAGCATGATCAATTTTTTGTGCTCTAAATCAAAACATCTTAATCTTATACTTCTTTTTGGATCTTTAAAAAAGATAAATTCAGAAATTTCATATTTTGGATTAATTTCTTCTACCGCTTTAAAAATTTGGTCTTGCGAGATATGCTTATTATTTAGAGGAATTTCTACATATTTTGCATCGCCCGCAGAAAAATCAATTATTTCATCACTATAAACAATAATTGTCCCCGTAATACTTATAAAAACAACAATGATTCCAGCTACTATACTTGGCCAAAGGTGAAGCCAAGCTATAATTCTATTAAAGAGACTTTGTTTTTTTTTCGATCCTTTCATTCCGATTTCATCTTTAATAATAACTGGTTATTTGGATATATTTTTAATGCATAATTTACAATAAATTTTGCACTTTCGGGTTTATTTACACTTTTGCAATACTTAATTAACTCTATTAAAAGTGATTCTTCAGGTATAAAATAAAAACCTAGTTTCTCTGATAATTTTTGATAATGATCTATTAATAACTGAGGATTTTTTGGAATTTCTTTTACAGGTAATTCTATCCCCTTAAATATTTTTATTAAAGCGTCAAAACTAGCTGGTATTGGAACTGTACCATGATCATAATCCGGATAATATTTCCAATTATAAAAAAAGTTTTTCTTTGGATAGGATGGTAAAATCGTTTCACAGAAATTTCGGATTGTATTACCATGCTGTAAACGATCTTTAGCATCTTGCTCAGCTTCGTAAGCCAAAGCTACAAACAATGATTTATTTTGATAATTACTGCTTACAAAATCATTTTTTGCTTTATTATAAACAACTTTGTTATCCCACCATAAACTAGGATCTAATGCGATATAGGCATCAAATAAGCTTTGATTAGATAGTAGAGTATAAATAGAAAAAAGTCCACCAAAAGAGTGTCCGTGTAGGATATCAAATCCATTTGTACGATAATTAGTGTTGATAAATGGCTGTAACTCCGTTTCTATAAACTTTATGAAATTATCGGCTCCACCTCCGTTTACAAAAGATTTTTGATGTGGTGTAAAATCATTTTTAGGAACAGTAGGAGTAAAATCTCTTGTACGATCTGTATTTCTTATTCCTACAACTATCATTTCGGGGAAATTTCTGTACAAAAATTTTGTACCAAAGCGCTCTAAAGAGGCTATATAAGTAAAATTATTTTCGCCATCAAGAACATATATGACAGGATATTTTGCTAAATCGTAAGTATTGTTCGCATAATTTTTAGGCAACTGTATATCAATTACACGATCTTCATTTAGAACATCGGAATGGATTTTTTTTACTATTGTATTTGACAGACTCTCTTGAGCAAATAAATGAGTAAAAAAGAATATCGAAAACAGTATATTTAAATATTTTTTCATATTAAAAAAAATGATTCTATTCTTTTTTAAAATAGAATCAAATAAATTAGTTAAAACTTAAATGTTAAACTCGCCAAAAATGTTCTTCCTTCTTGTGGCATTGCCCATGAAAGAGTAGTCCAATAATTTTTATCTGAAATATTATTCATTTTTAAAGCTAATTTGTATTTTGTTTTTTCATAAAAAACTGTGGCATCCATTGTATGAAAACCAGATACTCGGATAGTATTTGCATCATTGAAAAAATATCCATCTGAATAATTTCCTCCAAATCCTAATCCAATTCCTTTTAGAGAACTTTGGTTAAATTTATAACTTACCCAATAATTTGCACTGTTATGAGGCACTCCTGCAGGAGTATTTCCTTCTACAGTATTTCCATTTTTATCTATTGCAGATTTTTCAAATTTACTATCATTATAACCATAACCAACTATTAAATGTAAACCATTTACTGGATTAGCTATAAGATCAAATTCAAATCCTTTGCTTCGTTGTGTACCATCTTGTACGCTTACTGTTTCTTGTTTATCGTTAATTACACTTCGTACTTTGTCTTGTACTTTGATGTTATAGTAACTTGCTGTACCATTGATTTTTCCTTTTAATAATTCAAATTTTATTCCTCCTTCAAATTGGTTTGCTTGTTCAGGTTTAAATATTTGTTTTACATTATTTGAAAGTAAACTAGGTGCCACATTTTTGAAACCATTCATATAATTCCCAAAAACTGACAATTGATTTTCAATTACTTGAAAAACTAAACCTAATTTTGGAGACCAAGCAGTTTGCATGTAATTATTAGCACGATCATTATATCGATCAACGCGTAAACTTGCCATTACATTTAAACGATCAAAAAATGTCAGTACATTAGAAATATATGCGCTATATGTATGTGTATCTCTTGCATTTGCTGCACGTGTAGTTTTAGATAAAGCGACATCATATATATCTCTATTAATAACTGGTGCTACACCATTCATTACCGTAACTTGTGGAGTTGTAAGCCCTAAATATGTAGTTGCAAATGCATCGTAGTCATTTACACTAGTACGTGAATCGGATGTTCTTAATTGGGTAAAATCTATACCTGCTAAAAACTTATTTTTAATTTTTCCGAATTCGTGCACCGCTGTAAAATTTTGTTGTACCTGTATGGTATTAAAATTACTTGGAATATTCATCAATCTCCTTTGTAAAAGTTTTTTTCCTAAATAATCTCCAGCTCCATCTTTTACAATAAGAAATAAATAATTTGCATCATTATCTGTATTAGAATAAGATAAACGAGTATCTGAAGTCCAATTATCATTTATTTTATAATTAGCATCTGCAAAAATGTTTACAACATCTGCTTTACTTGTAATATCATTGCTTGTGTATGATTTTTTGAAATCCCAGTCTAATTCGTCTAGATTTTTAATTCCAGAGGAAATACCGACGTATGTACTATTTCGATTTGAATGAAAATATTCCATATCAAAATTAAGTGTAAAACGATCATTCACAATATACTTCAAAGTGGGGGCAATCATGATTGTTTTGTTTATTCCTTGATCTTGGAAAGATTTTTCATTTAATACTGAAGCATTTATTCTAAATAAAGTTTGGTTAGAATCGTCTAATGGAGTATTATAATCTACTGTAAAACGTCCCATATTATAACCTCCTCCTGTTAAGCTTATTTCACCTTTTTTTCCTACAAAAGCTTGTTTTGTTACTCTGTTTACTAACCCTCCATAAGATACTAATGTAGAACCGAATAAAGTAGAAGAAGGCCCTTTTATAATCTCTAATCTCTCTAAATTAACAGGGTCTGATAATGATACAAAATTAGTTGCCATACCATTACGTATAGCTCCTGCTCCATCTGCCCCAGAAAAACCACGCATCATCATAGCTAAACCTGTACCTCCAGAACCAACTCCTAAAGTAACATTGGTAACACCAGGAGATGACAATAATGCTCCTCTAAAGTCTGTTGCAACTTGCTCCTGTAATAATTCTTTTGGAACAACTGTATAAACTTGAGGATTTTCTAGATTACTAAGAGGCATTCTTGCTACTTGATCAGATTTTTTTTCTGCAAAAATCTTAGAGGCATCTACAATAACTTCTTGTAAATTTAACTGATCTTCCGAAGAATAAATAATATTCTGAATCGTCGTCTCCCCATCCTTCACAATAACTTGAGAAGTCTCCTGAATTCCATTATAAGTAACAATTAATTGATACTCTCCACTTGATAAGTTAGAAAAACTATATTCTCCTTTTTCATTAGTAACTGTAGATTCATTTCCTAAATTAACATCAGCTCCAACAAGTGGTTGTCCATCTGGAGCAGTAACTCTACCTTTCAAAATACCCTCATGAAATATCGAAATTTCTGTTATAATTGATACATTATTGGTTGTTTTAGCATAAGATAACAATGAAGTTAATGTAAATAGTGCTATTGTATATTTTTTCATGATTAATTAAAATTTTGTCAAAACTACATCTTATTTTAAATTATTCTAAATAAAAACAATTATTATAAAGAAAAAATATTAACTTTTTATTTAGAATTTGAAATCATTATAAAAAAGAAAAAAACTTTTTTTCAAATGGTTTTCAATATAAAATGTGGATATCCCTACTTAATTGAGAATTTGAATACCTCAGAATTAAGCACAGAAGTTACAATTTACTGTAAACCATAATATTCATCAACTAACATAGATAGTTGTTACACAACTCTAATTTTAGGTACAAAAAACACAAAATAGTATAAAAACGGCCTCTTTAATACTTCAGCAAGCTCAGCAACCGTTTTAGGGAGGTTTTTTGTTTTTAAGTGAAACCTTAAATTTTTATTAAATGGTTGTTGTATGTTTGAAAAATATTACGAAATATAGATATAGCTGATTCTTTACGAAACGACTAATAGTTTCGTAAAAAGTCAATATTAGTGACAAGTGTGAGACGACACCATCCCAAATGATAGAACATACAAATGCAAGAAACATACACACAAGACAAAACATTTGACAAAAATAATTTGCTAACAAAAGGTGAATACGAAAACTGTATTTTTAATAATTGCAACTTTACTGAAAGTAACCTCTCAGAATTTAGGTTTATTGACTGCTCATTTAATGGTTGTAATTTCAGTTTGGCAAAACTCAACAATACTTCGTTTCAAAATGTAAAGCTCAAAGACTGCAAAATGTTAGGACTTCGGTTTGATACTTGCAACGAATTTGGTCTTTCTTTTTCGTTTGATGGTTGTCAACTCAATCATTCTTCATTTTACAAGATCAAAATCAAAAAAACGGTTTTCAAAAATTCGCAATTACAAGAAACCGACTTTACAGAAACTGACTTGACAAGTGCGGTGTTTGATAACTGCGATTTGACACAAGCCATTTTTGATCATACAATACTGGAAAAAGCCGACTTTCGGACTTCTTACAATTATTCCATTGATCCAGAAATTAACCGAATTAAAAAAGCAAAATTTTCTATTTTAGGCATTTCAGGACTTTTGAACAAATATGATATTGATATAGAAAAATGAAACCAAAGATTGAAATAGTAGACGAAAAGAAATTAGTTGGAAAGTTTCTAACAATGAATTTTGCAAACTAAAAACTAGGTAAACTTTAGCAAAGTTTTATGCCAAGACGAAAAGAAATCACAAACAATTTGACAATTGATTTAATTCCAAAGGTTATTTACAAGCCGACACAATTTTAGGTACAAAACACAAAATAGTATAAATAATAACCTCTTTAATACTTCGGCAATCTCAGCAACCGTTTTAGGGAGGTTTTTTGCTTTGCACAATAAGGCATAATTCTTATTTTGTCGTCATTTTCTTTAAGGATAAAATAGTCTATTTCTTCGGGGTTTGTTCGAGTATCCTTCGACCATTGTCGAAGGATACTCGAACAAGATACATCAAAAAATACACTTTAGTTAACTTATTATTTTTTGCGTTAAATGCTATAGTTTGAGAGAATTTTATAAAATAACAAATATTTAAAATACTAACGTACAATTTTATGATATTTCTTAATTAATCACTTTTTTATAAAACACAAATAAAATGAGCATTGTTACTTTTAAAATTAAACAAAATTGGAATTTAAAATCACAAAAATGTCCCAGAAAGTGTTTAACTTTTGGGGCATGAATAGTGTTTAATACTCTATTGGGTTAAGTTATTTAAAATTGTGTGTTTCTATGAGGAAAAAACACTTCTGAAAGACAACCTTATATGTTATTTAATTCTATTATCCTTTATTATTATAAACTTTTCTTCCATCCAAGTACCATTCTTTTTGTATTCTAGGGAAATAGTATCATCTTTAACTTGATTATGAAATTTATTATCATTTATTTTAATTAAAAACGTTTTCTGAGTATTTTTTGAACGATAAGATAAAGTATCCATAACTTGGAAATTTATAAGTTCTTTAAAATGTTTCGATTGTATTAAAATAGAATCACTACTATATCCATCAAAAAGCCAAATTTTTTCTTTTTCTGTACAAAAAATTTTTAATTTATCTTCATTGTCTCTTCCTAATGATTTATAATAATGATTATGAGGTGCACAGCTACATAATATTAATAATAATATTGAAAAAGAGATTAATTTAATTTTCTTCATTTTTTACTTTTTATTTTGTAGTTAATATAAAGTGATCACTATCGTATTAGGCTTCAGACTCTTGATAATCATCACTGTATTTTCTCCAATAATATACTGAAATTCGAAGGACTGTATCTAAAAATTGTTCATAAATTCCATGTGCATGAAAATTTAACAACCTTTATTTAGACTTTGAACATAATGTCTAAATTTATGAACTATAGTTTCAAGATCAGTATATTTATCCTCGATGTCGCGGATTTGCAATCCGTGCCTTTGTCTACCCTGTAACACTACCTCAACTTCCAGATCATTATCCAAAGCTACATAATTACGTGCGGAACTGAAATAATAATCTTCTGCATTTACAACCACTTTTTTCTTTTACACAACAAAGTATACTTCTTATTTTGTCATCTATTTTACAATAACAAAATAATCTATTTATTCGGGGTTTTTTCGAGTGCCCTTCGACAATGGTTCGAGAAAAAGGGTGTTTTGTCGTACAAAGGTCTAAGGATTGACGAAGAAGATAAGTAAAAACACAACTTTATTTAGGATTCTTACAAAAGATAAAACTACAGGTAACATCTGTAACTATTGCACAACTCCAATTTTAGGTACAAAAACACAAAATAGTATAAAAACGGCCTCTTTTTTAGAAGAAATTTTAGGGAGTTTTTGTTGATAAAAGTTATTTTTTTCTAATTCTATAAAATACCCATATTCATATTTTCGTAAGTTTACAAATAGTGGAATAGCTTTGACTTCGTTTGTTCTGAATTGAACACTTGCTCAATTCAAGTCCGTACTTAGCCAAGTCTAGTTGCAGAAATTATTATACATACCAACTTAAATCTAAAAAAAAGTAAAATGACTAATAAGGTTTTAATACTATTGATCATCCTTTTGACTTTTGGATGTAAAAAAAATGAAAACAAAAAATCATCTTATTTAATCGAAAATAAACAAACTACAAAAGAAAGTAAGCGATTTTCATTTTATAAATTGATCAGTGAAAAAACGGAAATCATCGAGGTAAAACATATCGTTTGGTCTGTAACTGATAGACCTAATTTTATTACTACAGAAGATTACAAGAAGAACAAAAATAGTGATAACCTTATAGATTTTTGTTTTTATTTGGACACAAAATATGATTCAATTCAAAATTTTTTTGCCAGAAATTATTACAGATTTTAAAAATGGAAAAGCAGTTCGTTTTTATGGAAAATATTATAAAACAAAAATGTTTGATGAATTTTATCCCAATAAAATTTTCGAGTTACAAAGAACTTCAAACAATTTAAGCTTTGAGCCAAAAGAAAAATATTTTAAAGTATTTGTATATGAAAAAATTGAAAGAATAAAATGACTTCTACTAACATCGCATTGCAAAATAACTAGTTTTATACTAGGTAGAAAATTAGCTTTTATATCCAACTAATGTGTCAGCATTCAACTTTTTTCTTTAAGTTAGCTTTTGTTAAACACATCGGCTTCGTTTCGACTGAATTGAACTTTACGTTCAATTAAACCAACACTTCGTTAATAATTTTTCCATTAGCGGTCAGGCTGTGATAATACTAAGACAAAAATAATGAACAGAAAAAAAGTTTTAAAATTCGGACTTATTACACTAATTATTAGTGGACTTTTGACTTATTTTTTACTTAACAAAAAAGACCAAAATCAAATATTTGTAACGGTTGACAATTCTCTTTCCACTAACAAAATCCGTATTGACAAGGGGTTCTATTCTATTAACGAAGGTTCTGACGAAAACCTAGTAAAAATGGGTCTTGACAAAGTAGTTTATAGTGACAGTAAAGCTACAAGTTTTGAGACGATATGCGGTGAAAATGACTTTCTTATTGTTTACGACAATGAATTTTATGCCATAGTCCGACACTTTATTCCAAATGACTTTTATGATGGAGTACCAAAGCCACACAGCTATAATTTTGATTTTAAGAGAATTGGTGACAAAATAAACTTAACATTAAACATTGAAGGAAAAGATGGAGAAAAATTTGAAACAGTTATGGCTAAAGTAAAAGACGCTAACCATAATATTTGGGGTAGACAAATTGAAAAATAATATGAGGAAACTAGGAATATATTATTAATTACTTAATATTCAGATAAACTAAATTACTTTTTAACTTTCCTGTGAATACGTTTAATGATCCATTTATTATTTTACCTCTATAATAATCACTTGAACAACTCATCACTATATCCATATATGATTTATACTCAATATAAAAATATATGACCCCTTTATATGATC
>NZ_CBCPHV010000021.1:0-12399 GCF_965118635.1 Empedobacter brevis
GCAATGAAAATTAATATTATTTCGTATGAAATAACCTCTCTTTTTGGAAGTAAAATTAAAAAAAATGATAACACTGAATATATTTGGAATGATATAGAAGTTGATGGCTGGATAAAAGGAGATTTTAAAAGAGGAAAATTTAAAAATTATTTTTATAATCTTTATTTCTATTTTCTTCTAACAATGAAAGATTGGATTTATTTCATAATCTTATCTTTTATAATTATAACAATTCGTGTATTCAATAAGAACAATAAAATAGTAATTACGTAGAAATTATATGAAAAAATATTGGATAATTATTGGTAAAGAACAAAAAGGTCCTTTTAATTTTGAAGAATTATTTAAGCATAATATAAACCCAAAATCAAAAGTTTGGTATAACGGAATTAAAGATTGGACTGTTTTTGAATCTTTACCAGATTTTTTGGAATATCAAAATTATGTAAAGGATCAAACAATTAAAAAGAAAAAAAATAGTAATAAACTTTTTTTAATTATTCTCGCTATAATTGCTGTTAGTACATTGTCTTTTTTTCTGTTCAATAAATTTAGTTTCACAGAAGAAATGGCAAAAAAAGAGACAGAAAGACTTTTTTCTTTGCTCTCGCTTGAAAATCCAAATCAAGATGAACTTGAAAAAATCTATCCAAATTATTCAAAAATCGGACAGAGATTATTATTGAAAGAAAAAATTGAAATAAACAACGTCTCAAAAAATTCATTTGGAAATTATGATATATTTGCAACGTACAATAAAAAAATTCCAATAACTGTAGAAGTTACACGAGAAAATTTCAAAAATAAAATAATCAGTTCCAAAGGATTATCTTATTATTACTATAATGAAATAAGAAGTTACGGAATAAAGAAAGGATGTCTAACTGGTAATGAAGACGATGTTGAACTAGGAAAAATTGCAAAAAGCAAAGATTTAGAATCAAATCTAAATATAGATACTTCTACAAAAATTGCAGAATATTATGATAACATAAAGAAAGAAGAAAATATTTATGTGTCTGGTGGTTATTTTCCCACTTTAAGTGGAAGTGTAACTATTTCAAACAATAATAATGTTTATCTAGACTATAGTAGTATAAAATGCAATTTACTTATACTAGATTATAACAACAATATAATTGAATCATCACCTTTATATTTTTTTAATACAATTCGACCCCATTCATCTGAATCAGCAAGGGTTTATTCAAGAATTCCAAATGGTGCTTCAAAATATAGAGTTGAATTTGATGTAAATATATCAGAAAATATAAGTAATCTACTTAAACAAGAAGTAATTAGTAACGTAACTAAAAGTTGTAAATAAAAAAAACTCCTACAAATTCGGTTTGGTAAAACCAATAACAGATTTTATGTGAAATAGAAAAATCAAAGCCTCCAATTAGGAGGCTTTATTATGTTCTAGAATAATGATTATGTTTAGTAATAGTTTGGTGTTAAATATTTTACTGTTACTTATTATTTAATTTACACATAATAAGTAATACATTTGAAACCAGATATATAACAATAAATAATTAAAGCTAAATTATTCAAGTGACTTTGCGCAGTTAGCTGAAATTTGAAACCGACTAGAAATGAATGATTATATAAAAAACGAAGTACTTAAAGCTATTGAAAAGATAGAATCAATTGAAACAAAATTCAATGATAAGCAAGAATTAACTTTTGAAGAATTAGAGAATTTGTTTCTTTTTTATCAAATTTCGAATAATCAAATCGCTTTATCTGATAACAGGTTTGATTATTCGAAATTTCGAAATTTGTATTTAATTTATGGTTTTGACTTGGAATTCAAATCAATTTTCTATAAGCCTAATCCAAATAAAACAGCAAGCCAATATATTGATTTAGAAAAACTTAAAGAAATAAACGAAAAGGAATATAATCCAGAAATCTATAAATCATTGCAAGATTTTAAAATCATTAATGAATTAATAATTCCTGTAAGCGAATCAGAGTTACAAAAAGACAAGGCATTTTTGGAAAATTCTGCTAAATATTGGGCAGATATTTGCCTAGATGAAAGACACTCCGTTGAGGAATTAAAAAACATAGCAAAAGAGACCAGAGATACAATAAAAAAGAAAAATATTGAAGATTATCGGAATGGAACTTTAGCGGAAAGTAAGAGTAAAGATGTATTTAAAGGTCTTTTAAAGTCATTTTACACTTATAACGAGTCAACTAAAATCATCAATTCAATAGATTCAAGAAATGAAAATAGATTTTTTACTCTAAACAATGTGAGTTTTGAAATCAATCTTTATTCATTTATTCACATAATTAACAGACATTATGCTGAGATGCTTTCATCACAAAGTATTGTAACAACGAAAAGCTTTCACAATACTAAAATTAATCCCTACACAATTCACATATTCATTCAAGACTTAATTTCATTAATTAGAGCCAATGGAATTGAAAATAAAATTGTAGTAGAAAAAGGACAATCTATCTTAATTAAATTTCACGGGCATGATTACGCCCTGTTTTTCAATGAATATAAACACGATAAGTCTAAAATTGTTTTAGAAACTTTCTTCATAATTGAATCGCATAATCCAAATGCAACAAGACTAGTTGAAAAAATGAATGATGCACAAATCGTTGAATTAAATAATGATTTATCAATCTATATAAGCTAAAAACTGTAGCTAATAACTCAAAGCTTAGTAAACCTATAACAGATTTTATGTAAAATAGAAATACAAAACCTCCAAATGGAGGTTTTTTTTATGTCATTATTCTAAGCTTTTTTTGTTACAAAAACACCTTGTTATATTTTCTTTTGATTAGATAAATTTCATTTTATACAACTTAGTATTTCTATAAAATACTATTTAAAAAAAACAAGCTAACTATACAATATATCAATTAGTTATAACTAAAATTACTACTTTTATTTATAGAAATTAGTAATTACATTTTGTAATCATCTGTAAATCATAGGAATATAAAAACAATCTCGGTCTCCGTGATTACTGCTTGCTATTCCTACTTTCATTCGGAATACTATTTTTTCCATCTCAATTTCACAGTTTAAACTATAGATTTAAACTATTAATAATTCATCGAAAATCACTCCCCCTACATTATACTTTTTTTCCTTTTTTAAAATTCCATCAATTATATTAAAATTTTAAACATATTACATTATTGTATTTTATTCAAAAAAAGCTTATTTTATGTTAAAAATTATTAAATACTCCATTTTTTGATGTTGATTTTCAATTATTTACTTAAAAAATGCTCCATTTTTGTAAAAATTGCAATTTTCAACACATTGGAAATTAAGTAAATACCGAACCTTGTTCGGTATCCTCTTGCTTTTTTTCAAAAACATAAAAATGGTCATTTTTGACAACTTAATTTTAATCGATTTTTCTCCATTAAATTAAAAAATAAAATCGTGTAGAAAGAGTACAGAAATATATTTCACTTTTACATTTAAAAATTTAATAATCAGATTTTTAAATGTAAAATATAATCAAGTTATATTCGAATATTATATTTTCAAAACATCATATTACTGATAATCAACTAAATACATGTTTATATTCGGTAGGATATAAGCACCCTCTTGCTATCAAACTTTTTATTAAAAATGAGTTCCGAATTTTGATTTTTCTTCTATCTAAAAAGGCAGGTTGTGATTTGTAGTGTGTAGACAAATCCATATCTTGCATCTAAATGAAATTTTAAGAGAAAAAAGAAAGGATTTACATAAGTGCAGTAAAGCTAAATTTTATTGAAATAATTATAACTCTTGATGAATTTTATTCGCGATAACATGAGCCGTGTTTTTTACATAAGTATCTGAATAGCTTTCATCGGTATTTGAAATAAAGTGCCTTAAAATGGCTTCAAGTGCATAAGCTTCATGATACTTGAATGAAATTGTAAATATTTTATCGTTTTTACGCTCTGTAATCGCTTTTCTAATCAATTTACTATATAAGTCATCAGAAATAGATAAAATGGCTTTAAACGCAAAATTATCACCTTTAAACTCTTTATCGTAACTATTCAATACATGCAAGATTGCATTTAAGTTGCTTATATTTAGTTTTAGTTTAATTTTTAGCATCATTTATCGTTGTAATGTCCTTTCGCTGATAAAAAATAATTTTATAACTCATAAACTATCAAAATACGCGTCTAAATCCTGTTTTGATTTTATAATTATTCCTTTTCCTTGTTTGATTTCTTGTTCAGCATCTTTAATTCTTTGGATCATTTCTTCTGAAAAATAAAGATCATTTATAGAAATAGGTGTTAGCACATAAGCTTTCTTACTTCCTCTTCTAATGACTACTTTTTTTCCTTTGTCGACCATATCAAAAAAATCTTTCTGACGTTCTCTAAACTGTCTACTTGTTGTTTCTACGATCGTCATTATGTAACTATTTGTGTACACAAATATAGTTCTAAAAAAATAAAAACGACCTCAAAAAGAAGTCGTTTATCATCGTTTCGCTTTCAAATTCAACGTTAAACATTAAATTTCAAGTACAAAAATACATTAATATTTTAATAATCAATAAATTACGTTATTTAATTAAAAAAACCGCCCGCCCCTTGGTGCACATAAAAAAGTCACGTCAATTTGTTTTTGTTTTTCACTGCAACGAAAACACTGCATTTCAAGCAAGTTCCCAAAAGTGATTTTTCGTAGAAAATCACACCCTTAAAAACTAAAAAATTACCATGTTTTTGTATTAAATAAACATAACTTATCTAACATTACTTATCGATTTTCGATAAAAAATAGATAAAACATTAATTATCATATATGTTACAAGTATTTTAAAAATACGAACTATGAGTTTTATAATACCTTAATATGAGTTTTATAATACCTTAAAAAAGCTAAACTATGAGTTTTATAATACTTTCTATGAGTTATATTTTTACAACTCATAGAAAGTATTATATTTGTATTAATCAACTCATAGTTAAAACAATTATTAAATGAAAATCAATAATAAAGAGGTTATCCAATCTTATATCCTAACTACAGCCAAATATGATTATTCAGTATATGAAAAACGTATTTTATATCGAATAATTGAACAATTGCAAAGTTTAATAGAAGGAAAAGAATTAAATAAAAATTACTCTATGAAAGAGTTTTCTTATGATGATATGAAACTCTTTAAATTTACTTTCCCTTTTTCTGCTTTTAAAAAAAGTGAAGAAGATAAAAACCATGCACAAATAAAGAAAGCATTACTTTCTTTAGAAAAAAAAGGATTTGAGTATGAAGATTCTGAAACGTGGGAAACAATAAACATCCTATATCTTCCTAAAGTTTTTAAAAATAAAGAATATATAGGCTTTACTTTAAGAGAAGAAATAATACAAGCATTTTTAGACTTCTCAAAAGGTTATAAAAAATATGAATTAAAAACTGCAATGGAGTTTGAAAGTACTTTTTCAATGCGTTTTTATGAACTTCTTTCTAATCAAAAAACTCCGATCAATTATTCTATTGATAGTTTAAAAAAAATGTTTCAAATTGAAAATAAGTACAAGTTAACCGCTGATTTTTTTAGATATGTAATAGAACCAGCAAAAAAAGAATTAGATAAATGTAGTCCTTATACATTTCATTATGAAAAAATAAAAACTGGTCGTAAAATAACAGGTATTCGTTTTATTCCTATTCATCAACCACAATTTGAAGATGCAGAAATAAAAAAACAACGTTTAAATAAACAGATGTCAAATCGTTGGTTTATTCCTAAAAACATAGAGGATTATTTAAAATACAATTTTGATTTCTCAGATAAAGAATTGAAGAATAATTTAAATCTTTTTGAAAATTTGTACAACAATTTATCTGAAGAACATTTATTAGATTTCTTAACAGAACTTCGAGAACCTTCTGTATATGCCGACAATAGAAAAGGTTTTATTATTGGTGCTTTAAAAAAGAGAATGGAACAAATTTTTGAACAAAAATATTTAAAAAATGACCACTTCTAAACAATGGTCATTAATTAGACATGACCTACATTTGACCAACTAAATAAATCATCCATATATGAATTACATTGATGTAAAAGAAGCTTGTAAAAAAACAAATAAAAGTGAAAAAACAATAAGAAGATTATTTTCTAAAGAAGAATCTAAGCCATATATTCAAAAAAAAGGGAATAAAAACCTTATTGAAGTAAATTATCTTTTTTCAATTTACGAAGCTGTAAAAGATAACCAAAAAGAGCATAGTCAAAACATAGACATGACTAACATTAGTCCTGCTCAAGAAGAATTTAATGAATTAAAGACTAAACTAGCTTTATATGAGCAAGAAATACGTTTAAATAAAGCTATACATGAACAAGAATTAAAAAATAAAGACTTGCTTTTACAAGAAAAAGAGGGTAGAATTATGGATTTACAAAAAACAATTCTTTTGTTAGATGCTCCTAAAAAAGATGTTGATTTAGAACAGCCTATACATATTCCAGAAAATAAAAAAAAGTGGTGGCAGTTTTAGATTTATAAAGATTTAGTTCTACTAAATTTAATAAAACGAGGCGTTTTATACTACTTGCTTATATTGTATAATGTTTTTTGTCTGTTTTGAATATCCTTACTAAACAGTAAAATGCGGTTTTCCGAGCGTTTTTAAACACAAACTCATTTATCCAAAACGGCACTTGTTTAAAATCAGCATTTTAACCTAAAAATTATTGGTAGATAATAATACTTATGTTAAGTAATAAATACGCATTTTTAAACAAGAGTAATATTTACCTTTGATGTTATTTCGAGAGTAATTTTTTTATATTTTTACACTCGTTAATAAATCAATACTGAAGAAATGATTGAATTCAATAGGAAAACACCATATAACAATCTGCCTCTATTACCACCTGAAAATGATATTGAAACTAAAAACGTATTAAAGAAAACTATTTCAGCTGGTCGAGCATTAGCTCAATTAAATGGTACTTTATTAAATCTACCGAACCCTACATTATTTTTAGATACAATCTATTTACAAGAAGCAAAAGCTAGTTCGGAAGTTGAAAATATCATAACAACAAATGATGAATTATATCAATCATTCGTTTCTGAAAAAAAAATAGAAAACTCTCCTACTAAAGAAGTTTTAAGTTACAAAGAAGCTCTTTGGTTAGGATTAGAAGAATTAAAAAATAAACCATTCATAACTACAAATCTTTGCATTAAAATTGTTCAATGTATCAAACAGAATAATTCATCAATAAGAGTAACACCAGGTACAACTTTAACAAATAATCAAGGAGAAGTTATTTACACTCCTCCTAGTGGAGAATCAATTATTAGAGAGAAATTAGCTAATCTAGAACAATTCATCAATAATGACAATAATCTTGACCCTTTAATTAAAATGGCACTATTACATTATCAATTTGAGGCTATACATCCATTTGCTGATGGAAATGGTAGAACAGGAAGGATATTACTTTTATTATATTTAAAACTATCTGGATTATTAGAAGTTCCTGCTATTTACTTAAGTGAATATATCATTCAGAATAAACAAGATTACTATGAAAAATTAAGAGATGTTACCGAAAATAACAATTGGGAAGGTTTTATTTTATATATGCTCGATATGATTGAAAATACAGCTTTAAAAGGATTAGATCGTTTAAATTTAATAACAAATGCAATGGAAGAAATGACCATTGAAATTAAAACGAAATTACCTAAAATTTATTCCAAAGACTTAATTGAGATTTTATTTAAACTTCCTTATACAAAAAGACAGAATTTAATTGATGAAAATCTAGGAACTGCTAAAACTGTAGGTAATTACTTAATTGCTCTAGAAGAAAATGGAATACTCCAATCAATTAAAATAGGAAAAGAGAAACTTTATCTTAATCATAAATTATTAAAGATACTTGAAGATAAATAGATAGAATAAGCCATAAAAAAATCCTTATTATTGGGAGTCTTTTTTATGGCTTATAATAAGAGTTATGTTAAGTGAATACGTTTTGTAAAATAGTAACTTTTAAGTTACTATTGTGTCGTGAAGGTAAGAGAAGTTATAGCATTTAAAAACTATTTTGAAGATTTCTTAAAAGATCAACCACAAAAAGTACAGGATAAAATCTTTAAAATAATTGAAGCTATTGAAACTCTAGAACGTGTTCCATCAAACTATTTAAAACATTTAGTTGGAACTGAAGGATTATATGAAGCTAGAATTCAATTAGGATCTAACATTTGGAGAGTGTTTTGTTTCTTTGATGGAGAAAAATTAGTAGTGTTAATGAATGGATTCCAAAAAAAGACCCAAAAAACACCTAAAAATGAAATAGAAAAAGCTTCTAAAATAATGGTTGAGTATTACGAACAAAAATCAAAAAGAAATGGAAACTAAAAGCTGGAAAGATATTAAAAATGATGTTTATGGTTCTGTTGGTACAGAAAGAAGAGACGAATTGGAAAGGGAATTTGAATCTTTTAAAATAGGATTACTATTAAAAAAAGCTCGTGAAGACAAACATTTGACACAACTAGAACTTGCAGAATTGGTAGATAAAAAACGTGAATACATTTCACGAATTGAAAATAATGGAAGTAATTTAACTCTTAAAACTTTATTTGATATAGTAGAAAAAGGGTTAGGTGGAAAAGTAAAAATATCGATTGAAATATAACCGAAAAACCTCCTAAATGGAGGTTTTTTTAGGCAGCATAATAAGAATTATGTTAAGTAATGAAATAGATTAAAAAAGTATCAATTGTAGAGTTTCGTTTTCCATGATTGAGAATTTAAAAATATTAAATAAAAATCTCGCTATTCATACAAATCCTATTTAAATACAATATACCATTAAAGAATTTATTACTTTTAACAAAGTAATTATACGATATACGGATATAGAGAATATTTCACGAAACTTTTCTATTATTTACTTCGTAAAGTACTATATTACAGGAAAGCTTAAAAAAAACAGACGCAAAAAATGACAATAGACGAATTGAATTCAAAAAATATAAAAACCTTAGCCGAATTTGAATTATTATCAAATCGTGGTCGACAAGAGGATTTATTCTTTGTGCCTGACACTATATCAAATATAGTTGCAGACTTAGCAAATATTTCAGATCCAAAGAATGCTATTGTTCTTAATTCAAACTATGGCGAAATTTCTTCAAAACTTACTGAAATTGAAAATCTTGTAAATGTTGACGTAAATGCAAACAACATTGAACTTTCTAAATATCTAAACCCTAAACTAACATTTATAAATTCAGACCCTTTAAATTATTCTTTATCTGACAAATTTGATCTTGTTGTTACATTTCCACCGCTTGGACAAAGACTTGAATTTAACGGAAGAAGAACTTCAAGCGAAATATTATATATTGAAAAAGCACTTGAATTGCTTAATGAAAATGGCTTTGCCATTTTCATTTTATCAAGCAATTTCTTAACAGCACCAGTTTACTCTGAACAAAGAAATTTAATTCTAAATAATTTTGGATTAAGCAAAATCTTATCATTACCGAAAGGAACAATCAGAAACACAGTGATTGAACTATCTATTTTAGTAGTAAGCAAAGCCAATGTTTCAAAAACGGATTATTACACTGTTAATCAGGGTTTTAATTTTAAAAATGCAAAACCAACTTTCTCAGTTTCCAAAGAAGAATTAGCCGAAAGATGGGATTTTAATTTTCATAACCCCCAAAATCAAAAGTACCAAGAGCAATTAAACGAAAACAAAACCAAAAAGATTGAAGATTTAGTTGAAATTTGCCTTGGAAACTCTTTTAACCAAGATGAAAGGAAACCCAAAGGAACCTATAAAATTCTTTCGCCAAGAAATATTTTGAACGGTTTTCTTGAAGAAACAACAAGCGATAATTTTATCGAAAGGGATAATTTCAATACAAGTGAACAAAAAGCAATCCTACGAAAAGGAGATATACTTTTTCCTCGATTCAACAGAGAAAAAGTTGCGATATATGTTCACAATTCAGATGACAATAAATTTATAGCTAATCAACATATTGTTATACTTCGTGGTATAAATGCTGAATATGTTGCAACTTACCTTAACACAGATAGCGGTTTAAATCTATTTAATCAACAAATTAAAAGACACGCAAAAGGTGCAACACTTCCAATAATATCATTACAAGACCTGAAAAATATTCAAATCCCAATTCTTCCAATAGCAGATTTAGAATATGCTTCAAAAAGTAGACTTGAAAAATTATCGTATCAACAACTTCTTGATATAAAGGAGAAATACGATTTATTAAAAACAAAGTATACAAATCTTAAAAATGAAAAAGCAGTTAGTCCACACGAGGAACAATTACAAAGTTTGCAAAATACTTTACAGCAAGTTTTATCAAATCAACAAGAACACACTCGAAAGCTTACTGTAATTGAAAATAAAATTGATGATATTAAAACTGTAATTCTCAGTTTATCTAATGATTTTAAAGAAATACAAAATTTGCCACGTGAAATTGAAGAGAAAATATCACTATTAAACAAAAAATTGGAAGAACAAATTTCCAATCTGCATTTTGAACAAAAACAAATTGACACGTATATCAAAGAAATTAAAAATTGGTTTGACTATTATGACTTATTAGAATTAAAAAGTCAAAAATATTTACCTGAAGCTGAATATATCTTTGACCACATTTCAAAACTTGACAATCCAGACTACTCACCTTTCATTCTTCAATATTGTAGAGCATTGGAAAACGAATTGTTAAGCAAAATATTTAGAGCTTATGTTCAATCGCTCATTGATAGAAAAATTACTTTTGAAACGCAATTTGCTTGGGATTTAGGAAAAAAAGAATCAGGTAAACCAAATGATGAGAATACATTTAGGCTATCGAAGCATATTCAAAAGTGTCTTACTAAAAATACGGAAGAATGGTTTTTTGAATTAGGCTCAATGGAAGTGAATCTTAGATATTTAACAGGCAGAACAATTGAAAAAAGCCCGTTATTGCAAGATTTAAAATATTTTGTTTTAAACAGATTTGAAAAGGATCTTTTAAATATTGAATATCTTGACGATATAAAAACTATAATCAGAGACTATCGAAATCAATCGGCACACCCTAATTTAATGGACACAGAAAAAGCAACGACATTTCACAAACAAATGAAAGAATGTTTAATCAATTTGATGGAAAACTACAAGACAAAATAAAAAGCCAGCCTGTAACTCAAAGTTTGGTAAAACTATAACAGATATAAAGTATGTAAAGTACATATAAAACCATGTTAATTAGCATGTTTTTTTGTTCTATACTACTAATTATATTTAGTAGTATATGCATTTTTCAATAATCCGAAAATTATCCATTTTAAATTAACTATATAGATTTATTTTTTATGTTATTGTTTTTTTATTATAATTTTTTATATCATTGTTATAGCCTAATCATTAGGTTAATTAAAAACCAATTTCAAATTTTATTACAAACTCCCGTCATAAAACAATAACGATGAATGAAGCATTAATTATCTTTTGTATAATCTGTATTATATTTCTAATGATTTCTGAAATTTTTGGAAGAGCAAAACATATTGGAAGATGGTGGACATTTTTTTTATTAGTTGGAGGATTTTTACCTGGACTTTTAGCATTAATTTTTAGTCCATCAGCAAAAAAAGATCCAACAAAGGGTAGTAAAAATTATAAAATATGGGGAATCATTTCTTTAATTTTTGGTTTTTTAAACATTATTCCATTTGTAGCAACAGGTGGAAAACAAGGATATATTTTTATTGCATTAATAATATTGGGATTATATTTAATTCAACTTTCTAGTGGAAAAGTAATTAATTTAAATCCAAAATTTTATTTTGATAGATTGAAAATCAACCTCTCTTCACAAAATCATTTTCCTCCAAAAATAAATGAAAGTACAAATGTTAAATATTTATATTTCATAATAATAGATGGTAATCAAGAAGGCCCTTTCACTTTAGAACAATTAATTGAAAAGAAAATTAATGAAGAAACATTGGTTTGGAGAAAAGATTTGGATAATTGGAAAAAAGCTTCTGACATTGTAGAAATTAAAAATTTAATTGCATATAATCCTCCGCTATTTTATGAAACTTCTCACATATTACCTCCACCAATTGAAATTTTAGAAAGTTCTGATGAAATCATAACTAATTCTTATGAAAAAAATAACGTAATTATTGATGGCAAAATTATTAAAATTGTAATTACTTCAATTATGTTTTCGTTTTTAACAATTCTATTAGCAAATCATTTTTCAAATAAATGGTATTTTCTTATTGATAAAAATGATTATAGATACATAAGTTGGTTATCTTCAGAAGGTGATGATAGTCATAAAAAATATAAAGAG
>NZ_CBCPHV010000022.1:0-9776 GCF_965118635.1 Empedobacter brevis
CTAAGGCTTTATTTTTGTCTGCTTTGAATATGCAGTTCTAACGGAAAAATGCACCTTGCAGAGCAGTTTCAAGATCAATTTCACTTATTCAAAACGGCACTCTCACAATATCAGTGTTTTAACCTAAAAAATATTGGTATATAATAATGTTTATGTTAAGTAATGAAATAGATTAAGAAAGTATCAATTGTAGAGTTTCGTGATCCATGATTGAGAATTTAAAAATATTAAATAAAAACCTCGCTATTCATACAAATGTTATTTAGATAACATAGACTATCAAAGAATTTATTACTTTTAACAAAGTAATTACACGAAATACGGATATAGGGAATATTTCACGAAACTTTTCTATTATTTACTTCGTAAATTACTATGTTACATGAAATTATTAACGAACGGAAGTCAAATATAAAACTGTATTTTTGAATTGTTTAAAAGTTAATAAAATGAACAACGAAACTTTTGGAATAACTTTCCAATATGCAATCTGTCAACAATACAAATTAGAAAACAATATATCTTTGGAAAGGGTAAATAACGATTTACTTGAGTTATTCATAAATTCAAAGATGATTTCTAAGATATTTAGAGGAAGAAAGCCAATTAAATATTTATCTGATTCAAAAGAATTCACTTCACATTTTATTAAGCGTTGTCCTCATAATTTTTTACTTGCAAATGATGAAACTTTTTCTGTAAGAACATTTCAGGGAACTGGCAAAATGTTTGCTCCAAAAGTCGTGGGACAAGCTGGAGATGATACATTTAATCATTTCTTTGGCCATTTATCATCAGAAGAAATTTCAAGAAAAAACTTTAAAGAATTTTGCTTAAATCACATTGATGAAATGCTACCTATTATCGTTGATTATGCATTAGTAAGTGATTACAATTGTTGGTTTTACATCAAAGACAATAATTTTAATTATGAAATTTTAAAACGAGATGATTTACCCGAATTAACATTTGACTTTAAGAATTTTTCTTTTACAAAACAATCAGCAAAAGAATGGATTGAGTCAAACACGATAAAATATAAAGGAAAAACAGTTTTAGAACTACAGTTGCATACAAATAGAGCAGGATACAAGATTAGATTACATAGAGAAAATTTTCCGTTATTATTAAAAGTAGAAAAAGTAATAAACAATTCTTTACTTGGAGATACAGCAGAATTAGCAATTTGTAATGTTTTTGATCTTAATTCTGGAGCTAACAATGATAGATTACTAAATAATTCTGATAAAATAATTTTAAAGGCATTTGAAAAACATTACACACAGAATAAGACAAATTTATTTCCGCTAAAACCAATAAAATATTCTGGGACAGAAAAACGAGAACGTGGAGGTCACAGTAAAAGTGGAGTGGACTTTTTCCTTGAAAAAAATGCAACTTTATCAGTAAAAACGAACAAATCAAAGTCTTTCAAAGTTTGCCCTCCAGAAGTCGGACAACCTTCTCCTAAAACATTTGACCTACATTTTTCTGAAAAAGGTTGGTATGATGGAAATATGAATGAAGAAAAGTTTAGAAATTTAGTAAGAGATAAAGAAAAGTTATCTTTACTATTGAGTGAATATGTCAAATTTCTAAATGAATGCGATTATATTCTATGGTCATTATTTCTAAATGAAAACAATATTAACTCAAAACTTGTTGGAAAATCCGATTTAGAAAATATTACATTTAATCCGAATTTAATTGATTACTCAAACGACTTTATTAATAAAAGTAGCGTAACCATAAAGTATGGCAATAATAACATCTCATTAGGAGAATTTCAAGTACATTCAGCAAGAAATTCGCTAAAGTTTAGATTCAATTTCAATAATCTGTTGTCTATATAAAAAAGATAAATTACCTTTGGACAAAATTGGACAAAATTGGACAATTATGGACAAGCAAGGTAAGTTATTAAGAATTGAAGAGATAGCAAGTAAACTTAATGTTTCACAAAAATCAGTTAGAAGATATATACACTCAGGTAAACTAAAATCAAATAAAATTGGAGGTGTACACAGAGTTGAAGAAAGTGAATTAGAATATTTTGTTCAAAAATCATTATTTTCTCCAGAAATAGAAGATGTTATACTTTCTAAACCGAAATCAATAAAAACAGATAGTGTTAATTGGATTGACATTTCAGATGAATGGGATAACATTCAAAAGTTAGATTTAACTTCTGCTGACCTATTCTGTGGTGCTGGTGGTATGGCAAAAGGTTTTGAGATGGCAGGTTTTAAACAACTTTGTGGATTGGACTGGTTCAAGGAAGCTGGTATGACTTATAGAGAAAATTTTTCTCATTCTCTAATTGAAGGCGATATAACCAAAAAAGAAGTAAAAGATAAATTTATAAATACCGTTAAAGAAAAACTAAAAGGAAAGAACCTAACGGTTCTTTCAGGTGGTTTTCCTTGTCAAGGTTTTAGTATGTCTGGCAACAGAGTTGTCGAAGACCCAAGAAACTCTTTATACAAAGATATGCTTGAAATTATCAAAGAACTTCAACCCGAATTTATTGTTGCAGAAAATGTAAAGGGTCTTCGTTCTATGTTGAAAGGTAAAGTTGAAGATAAAATTAGAAAAGATATTGAAAGCCTTGGTTATAACGTAAATGTAACAGTTCTTAATTCTGCTGATTATTACGTTCCTCAAAAAAGAGAAAGAGTAATTTTTATTGCTAACAGAATTGGCAAAAAAAACTATCATCCTTCACCGATTTTAGAATCTGATTCATACATAACAACAAAAGAAGCAATTGGAGATTTAGTAAAAGTAAAAGACAACCCTAAAATCAACCATGTCAGAACAAAGCATTCCGATGATATGAAAGAAAGATTAGCTAAAGTCCCTGAAGGAAAAAGTTTATATGACAAATATTCTGATTCATGGAAAAAATGTCCTTGGAATGAAGCAAGTTGCACAATTAAAGAAAATCATGGAGGGGTAAATATACATCCAATTGAACCAAGAGTTATAACAGTTAGAGAAATGGCTCGACTTCAATCATTTCCTGATGATTTCATATTCAAAGGAACAAAGTCCAAACAGATGGTACAAATCGGAAATGCAGTACCTCCATTATTGGCAAAAGCAATAGCATTATCAATTAAACAAACTTTAAAAAAATAACTTCATGTAACATGTATTTTGCTAAATTGCGGGTTCGAGATAGAATTAAAGATTTAGAATAAATATCGCAAAAGGCAACTAATTGAATAATTTGTTTAAATTTATCAATTAGTTGCCTTTTGCTTAAGTTGTTTTTTTAGTCCAAAGTTTTGGCTTTAAATTCCGCAACTTCGCAAATCACAGGCACGTTGTACGCAACCTTACTAAAACTAAATTATTAAATGAGTTCACTCGGTACAAATCTTATTCAAGTCATAAAAGATAAGGAATTTCAAGCTGTTACCAAAGACTTAACTGAAGTGGTAATTGATTCAAATATTGCTGAAGGATTACTAAAAGATGTCCCACTACTTTCAACAATTATAGGAACTTTTAATACAGTAACCAATATCAAGGATAAGCTATTTCTTAAAAAAATTCTTACATTTTTATATGAACTAAAATCAATTTCTGAAAATAAAATAGAAGAACAAATTAATAAAATAGAAGAAGATTTAAAGTATAGAACAAAAGTTGGCGAAAAATTATTATTTATTATTGACAAGTGTGAAGACACAGACAAAGCATCACTTACTGGTTTACTTTTTAAATCATTTTTAGAGAAAAAAATTGATTATGACCAATTCATTACAGGAACAAATATTATTGAAAAAACTCCGTTGCCTGATTTAATGTTTTTCATAGAAAATGATGTTGAAGAATTGGAATTAGACAATGGTGGTTCTGAATTTGTATCATATGGCTTAATGGAAATCAGAGTAACAAAACCCAATATTAAAGTTGGTGATGAAAAATATTATGGAGATAAATATATTCCATCAGATAATGAAATATTAGCAGATCGTTTAGAAATTACAGATTTTGAAATTGTAGCTAGTATAAGTTGGATTGGACAAATCCTTAGAGAAAATTTATGTAAAGAATAAAAGACAGCGTACAACTTCGGTTCAGTAAAAGCTATAACACCTTTTATGTAAAATAGCCAACCTCAAAAATTTGATGTTGGCTATTTTTTATTCCATTTTTTCAACTTCTATCATCAATTTTTTATTATCCTTTGGATTTTTCCATTTCCATTTTCTGAACTTCTGTATAAAAAGAGCATCTTCTTTTGATAAAATTCTATTTTCATTATTCAATTCATTGTAAAATTCATTTCTAATCTCCGATTTAGCTTGAAATCCAAAACGAAAAGCAAAAAACAGCGATGCTAACCCTATTGCACAAAAAATAACTGAATACAACAATACATTAAACCTTTTTTGCGTTCTATCAATCGTTTTATTCGCGTTTTCAACAACATTTCTAAATGTATCAATACTTTGCTTCACTCCTGAATTATCTACCTTAATATCCGTTCGTTTAAGCTCGTTCAAATACTGTTGATTCGATTGTTCAATTTGATCAGATAACTGTTCTAATCGTTTAATTTTATCTGAAATAATTTCACTTTCTTCTAAAATCATTTTCATAAGTTGTTGACTGGTCATATTCATAATGCTAATTTTTTAAATTTATAACGACATTCCTCTGTCAATCGAACGTCCTACTTTAAGTGCAACATCCGCTATTTTAATCGCCGGTTGTAAAAGAGATAAAACTTCTACCGGTTTTGTAACAAGTTCTTTGGTTAATCCCTTCACAACTTCTGTCTGCATGGTCATTCCTTTAAAAGAAACCCCTTTCTCAATCATATTTTTCATTCCACAACTCTTATGAATTTCAGAAGCCTTAAAATCGAGTCCACTCATTTTATCATAAATACGAAAACCTTGCAACTTTCCACCTTTATTAATGGTTGGTTCTATACGACATCCCTTATCATACATATTTTGCATATAGTCTGAAAAAGTACGTGATTGCTTCACCGAAATATTGTGCTTTTTCAAAATATCAGCCTTCAGTTCTTTATTCAACTCCTTATCCAATGTTCGTTCAATGACCTTTTCTTGTCGCGCCTCTTTGGCTGTTTTTAACCCATTTTCAAGAGCGATCTTTTCAGCAGAATTTTGAGCCTTAAACCCAATATAAGAATCATCCAAAGCCTTTCCTTTTTCATCAATACGATTCGCTATAATATGAACATGAGTTGCTTTTGTATTTTGATGAACATAGGCAATACATTGATTATTTTCTAAACCTAAATTTTTCAAATGATCTTGCGTATAACGCAATAATTCTTGCCGATTATGAACGACATCAATATTTGGACTAAGAACAATCGAAAAAGTATTGTTGGAACAATTCTCATTCATTGCCTGTACTTCCCTAAACTCTGAAAGTATTTCAGATCCTTTTTTTCCAATGACATCATTTCGGTACAATTCAAAGGATTGCTTTTCTTCCTTCATAATGTAATCAATAGCAGCTGCACTTCCTTTCGTTGCTTTGGCTTTACTTATCATGACGTATCTTTTTTAAATGAACCAACATTTCTTGTTGAAGAATACTGATTTCTGAAAGCATACTTCCGTAATCGCCTTTTTTCAAAAGATTGGAAATGGACGAAAAGTTATTATAAAATTTCTTCAGCTCTTTATAAACTTCCAATTCAGATTCACTTAATTGTTTGGGTGATTTTTTACCCAAGGCACAATTTCGAACATAGGTTGAAACAGGAAGACCTGTTTCCTTTGCTTTGACTTTTAAAAGTTTTTCTTCTAAAAGGGTTAATCGGATTTCAATTCGTTTGGTTTTATTCATCTTAAAAACTTAAAAAAATCGTTCGACCATCGGGAGAATGCGAGAGTAGTGTTGACGTAAAAAATAGGGCGAAAATCGCCTATTTTGTACGTACAAACACACATCTCGACCTATTCTACTTTCTAACTTTCTCTAAATTAACCAATTTTCCGAAATTCTAAAACTTTTTTCATTCTTTTTTTACTCATTTTAAACCCAATAATAAAAATCACTCTCATAATTCAGGTAAAAAATAAACTAAAACATTCTCAAAATAAAATAATAAAACACCTTCGTAGATGCCTTTTATTTAACACTCAGAAGATCCAAATACATTAAACAACGAAATGATAAGAACTAATTTATAAATGCAAAAAACGACCTCAAAAGAAGCCGTTTTAAAATCGTTTCGCTTTCAAATTTATGGTTAAACATTAAATTTGAATCACAAAAATACATTAATAAACTAAAAATCAACTAATTAAAATATATAAAATCTATCAAAAATAAAAAGTCCGCCCGCCCCCTTGGTGCGACCTGCGGTCTGCTATTTCCTTTTTTTGTTTTTGTTTTTTTCACTCCAACGAAAAAACTGGATTTCAAGCAAGCTCCCAAAAGTGAATTTTCGAAGAAAATCACACCCTTAAAAACTAAAAAATTACCATGTTTTTGTATTAATTAAACATAGCTTATTATACATTACTTATCGACTTTCGACAAAAAACGGATATTAAATTGAATATCATAGTAATTAAAGAGGTTTAAAAATTATCAACTCCAACTTCTGTAATACTTAACTCCAACTTTTGTAATACTAAAAAACAATCCAACTCCAACTTTTGTAATACTAACTCCAACTTACAAAGTTATATGTTGGTTTTTAAATTTTTTAGTATTAATTTTGTTGGAGATAAACCATACTTGAATGATTATTAAAGAGAAGGAACTAATACAGTCGTATATTTTGACAACCGCAAAATACGATTATAAAGTTTTTGAGAAAAGAATTTTTTATAGAATTATTGAACAGTTTCAGTTCTTAATTGAAGGGAAGGAGTTGAATAAAAAATATTCTCTAATTAAAAAAGATGACGATAGTTATAAAATTAAAATTCCCTATAATTCTCTTCTAAAATCTACCGACGATAAAAATCATCAGCAATTTAAAAATGCTCTAAAATCTTTAGAAAGTAAATCATTTGAGTATGAAGATGACGACTTATGGGAATTAGTTCGATTAATTGAAAAACCTAAAGCATACAAAAGAAATGAATATGTAGAGTTTGAACTAAACCCAAGAGTTGTTGAAGTTCTAATAAATTTTGCGAAAGGTTTTAGGAAATTAAGATTAGATATTGCGCTTAGTTTTGAAACAACTTACGCTATGCGATTTTATGAGCTTATTTCGGAACAAAAAAAACCGATTAGTTATTCTATTGACAACTTAAAAAAAATGTTCTTAATTGAGAATAAATATCAGGATACAAATAATTTTATAAAAAGGGTCGTTGATTCTGCAAAAAAGGAATTAGACGAAAAATCTCCTTACACATTTCACTATGAGAAAATCAAAACAGGTAAAAAAATAACTTCTATAAGATTTATTCCTATTTATCAACCTCAATTTGATAGTGAAAATATCCAAAGAAAGAACTTGAATAAACAAATGTCTAATCGTTGGTTTATTCCAAAAAATATTGAGGATTATTTAAAACATAATTTCGATTTTACAGATAAAGAATTGAACAATAATTTGAATTTATTTGAAAGTTTGTATAATAATTTATCTGAAGAAGTTTTATTAGATTTTCTTACCGATCTTCGAGAACCTTCAACATATGCAGACAATCGAAAAGGATTTATTATTGGAGCATTAAAGAAGAAGTTTGAACAAATATTTGAAAATAAATTTCTAAATACGCGGACAACCTACGGACAACCTGCGGACATGTAAATCATTAAACAAAATGGAGGAAATAAAATTCACCACAACCGATATTTCAAAAAAACTAAAAGTCTCTGACAGAACAGTCAGAAGATACATAGATAAGGAAATATCTAAAATAGAAGGTAAATATCTATTATCAGAAGACGCATTTAATTTTATTATAAATAAATATTCAGCGGACAACCTACGGACAACCTACGGACAGCCTGCGGACACTAATTCTGATGTAGAAAATGAAGAATTTGATATTATTGAAGCTTTTTCTCAAGAAGAATATTTAGAGTTTCAAAAAAGACTAACTGAATACCCTTTATTGAAAGAGAAGATTGAAGAATCAAAAAATAGATTAGATGATTCTAAAGAATATATTCAGACACTTCTAAATGAATTAGAGTATCATAAACAGACTTACCAAAAGCATTTAGAAATGCATCAAAAAATGATTGATGTTTTTCAACAACGCAATTTTATTGAAGCAAAAGAAAAAGGATTAGACCAATAATTCCTCCAGTTATGAAAAGAAAATTAATTGATTTGGATTTAGAAACAGAAAGACGTTTATCTATCCTTGCTTCTGCAAACGGAATGAGTTTGAAAAAATATATCGAATATATACTTTTTCAACACGGAAATGAACACTTGATTAAAATAGAAAAGGAAGAAAAAAACAAAAAAGATGCTGTTAAAAATCAACTTTCTATATTAGATGAATTGAAAAAACAGTAAATTTGTATTTAAACAGATGTAAAATGAATACAAAAGAACCAAAAAAAGCAACCTCTTTAAGACTAAACCAAGCTCTTTATGTAAAAATCGAGGAGCGTGCAAAAAAAGAGAATAGAAGTATCAGTAATTTATTAGAAACAATTATTTCTCAAGCTTTAAACTATAACGAACCTAATAAAGATACTATTGAAGCAATAAAAGAGCTTAAAGAAGGTAAGGGCGTTAAATTTAATAGTGTTGACGAATTATTTAAAAGCATCTAATAATGTTTAAAATTGTTGCTTCTAATAAATTTCTAAAAGACTTAAAATTACTCAAGAAACGTAGTGATTCTGATTTCATTATTTTACAAACCTTTTTAAATAACCTTGCTGAACAAGGAAATAAAGGGATTAGTAAAAAACATAAACCTCACAAATTAAAAGGCGAATATAATGGTTATTGGGAGTGCCATGTAAAACCTGATTTACTGTTGATTTGGAATGAAGATTCAGAAATAATGCTTCTGGAGTTAGTTCGAACAGGTACCCATTCAGACCTTTTTAAATAAAAAGAACATTCTATCACGATAGAAAAAGAGGAAAGAAAACAAAAAGACGCTGTTAAAAATCAATTATCTATTTTAGATGAAATAAATAAACAAGCAACTCAATAAAAATAACTTTTACAGTTTTTGTATTTTTGTTTTTAGATTAGTTATGTTCATTATTAAAGAATTAAAATTATGACAACACAAGAAATCTATATAGTAGAACCATCTACATCCGAAGAAGCTAAAGCATTAAAAGCGTTTGCAAAAGCTTTAAAAATAAAAATTACAAAACAAAATAATTCAAGTAATATCAAAGATGAAATTTCTAAAGCTGTTAATGAATTAAATTTAATAAAGGACGGTAAATTAAAAGGTGTTTCGACTAAAGAATTACTAAATGAGTTATAGTATTATTGCTGTTCCAGAGTTTCTAAAACAAGCGAAAAGATTAGGGAAAAAGTACCGCTCAATTAAAGACGAACTTTCTTCTCTATTTGAGGAGTTAGAGCAAAATCCTACTCTTGGAACAAACTTAGGAAACAACTGCTACAAGGTACGTTTAGCTATAAAATCTAAAGGAAAGGGTAAAAGTGGTGGAGCAAGAGTCATTACTCATATCTTAATCGAAAACGAAACTGTTTATCTACTATCTATTTATGATAAAAGCGATCAAGATTCTATTTCAGATGAAGAAATAAAAGAATTGTTAAAAAATATAAAATAAAGCCTTAGTATTTGAAATACTAA
>NZ_CBCPHV010000023.1:0-9651 GCF_965118635.1 Empedobacter brevis
GAATATCTTTACGAATATGAAAATATAAACTATAGCAATGTTAGTAAAAGAACTAAAGAAAAGAGATTTTATTTTTTAAAAGATGCTATTCTTTTCATACAGCATGGAATAGAAATTCTTTTTAAAAATATCATAATTCAACACAGCGAGTATTTAATATTTTCGCATATAGATTCAAATGTCAAAAAAGCATTTCTTCAAAAAAAACATAGAAATTTAAATAGTGTTTTCGAATCTGATTTGAAAAATAAAATTCATACTGTGTCATTTTTGGAATCAATCGAAAGACTAAAAATAATTCCTAATGTTGATGTTTCTAAGTCTTTAGAAAATAGGCTTATAGATTTAGAAAGTTATAGAAATATTATTATGCATTCTGAACCGCATTTAAATGAATCTCAAATCAATAATACATTAGATGGCCTTTCAGATGATTTAGATACTTTTTTTATTAAGAATATTGGAGCTAAATATAAAACTATCAGCGGATACGGAGCTCTAATGAAAAATATAAATAAATACAAGACTTTATTAGAAAAGAAAGAATTTGTTCTTAAGAAGCATTCAATTGAGGCTATACTAAAAGCTCTAAACCACTCAAATATTAGTATAGGTAGTAACGAAGTTAAACGTATAACAAATATTAATTCCTGTATCAAATTTTTAAATGAGATTTTTGAATCTGATTTAGTTTTTGGAACAGATTTATACAATGGCTATTGCTCTGGTAGAGTTATAAAAATTAAGAGAAAATCTAATAATATTATTGAGATATACACTGACGATAATAATGTATATTTTGAATTTAAAATCAAAAGTATAATCATTCATATACCTAATATTGTTACTAATCAATCTCCAATAATTTTTATTGAATCTGATAATATTGAACTTTCTGATTCTGAATGGGAAAAAGAATTTTTATTTGAATATAATGATATAAAATCAATTACTTATTATCAGAATATCGAAAATGGTACTATTGTTTATCAAGATGAAATCAACGAAGATGATGATGTATTTGAATATGAAGAGTATGATAGTTATGTACGTTTTTTTACAAAAGGAATATTTTGTTTTTTAAATATACAAGGATTAGAATATAATAGGAATTATGCTGAGTTAGTTCAAAAATTATACACAATGAGTGGAAAAAATCTAGAAATTGAACTTAAAAAAATTGTGATTGAATAAACTGTTTTTAACTTATGTAATTGATAATCAGCTTCATAATATTAAAAATAATATAACAAAATATGAGAATTTATTTCGATAAACAAATTTTTAGTCATTTATTCAAAGGTGAAAAAGAATCATATGTAAAACTTTTAGACAAAATATTTTTTTCCAAACAAAATCATATCTATTGTTACTCTCATGCTCATTTAGAAGACTTAAAGAATGACAAAACAGAAATTAAATATGAAGAATTAAAATTTATCGAAAAAATAGTTGATGATAATTATTTACAATATGATTCAATAAAAAAAGAGACTTTATATTATTTAGCTAAGCCAATCGACGCTTTTAAAGATTTAGAAAATTTAGAAGAAAATTTGGAAATCAATTTTTCTAATATTTTTGACGAAATTGATTATAGTATTTTAGATTCGGGACAAGTCCAACAAATAGAGTTTGCTAAAAAAATAATACAAGAACTTAAATTTGATTTCAATTTTATACAATTACAAAATGTACCTGAAGAAGTTTCTTCTACTTTAAAAAAAATATTACCCATAGACTCTGGACCAATGAATTTCTTTGAATTAGCTCAAAAATTTATGGATACTAATAAATTAATGGAAGAAGATAAAAATGTTTACAAAGGATTAAGAAATATATCTGATAAATATCTTAACAATGGGAAATTTACTGTCGAATATGATAACATTGATTTTAACAATGAAATGAAAAATTCTATTTTACAAAAAACTTTTATTGATTTTGTAAATAGCAATTTAAATCCAAATGGTGATAAAGAAGTAACAAGGTATGATTTTTTTAATAGCGCATATTTTTCTCTTGATTTATTAGGTATAAGCAAAGAGCCTACAAAATCAGTAAAGTTCAGAAATGTTTTAAATGATGGTTTACATAGCTTTTATGGAGCATATTGTGATATAGTTGTTTCTGATGATAATGGCTTTTTAAAAAAGACTAAAGCTTTATACAGATTACTTAATATTGAAACAAAAGTTTTACATATTGATGAGTTTATTAATACTTTCTCATTTACTATAGATGGAGTGGAGAAAGATTTTAATAATTTCCTTAGTTTATTATTACATGATTTAGAAAATGCAATTATTATTAACACAAAAAAATCGATAAAATATAACAGAATTACAATTGAATTAAAGCCAACTCATAATTATTTAGGTCATTTTAATAGAATTGATCAAATGTTAGAAGATAATATTAGCTATATATACTTATATAAGAAAATAATAAACTATTCCTCTTACGATTTTTATCGTGAAACTGAAATTATTGTAAATAATTGCTATAGATTATTTGGATTAGATTTCAATGGAAAAGAGAAGTTCACTTGGGAAATTGATAAAAAGGAATTAGAGATTAATGAATGGTCAGGGAGATTTTGGGATATAGGAGAATTCACATTGCTTTTAGATATAAACGTCGGAACAAATAAAATAGGGTTATTGCTTATGAAAAAATAAAAATGTAATCTCGTTAAACCTTTTTAAAATGAGTTTTTTTTAAACGTAAAACCTAGATTATTATTAAATGATTGTTGTATGTTTGGAATAATATTACGAAATAAAGATAGCTATAGTAGTTTCGTGCAAAAACAATGTTACCTGCAAGCTTAGATAACGATAATGGACATCAAAATAACAACATATTTGACACTTTGTAATTTGGTTGACATCGACCAAAAAGACCATAAGTTGAAAGACCTTGCGACTTTATTTTTAAAAGTAATGAACGATTGGTCAACTTATAATCAAACCAACATTCAAGATTTTATAAAAGAACTTAAATCATACTTTGGTTTTCCGTTAACAATTGAGAAAATTGACAAAAAAAAGTTTGACAGACAAAATGCTTGGCAAGTTGAAGCAGGTAGTTCAATTACTGAACTTATTGACCTATCAACGAGATTTTGTAATCAACCTGATTTCGACAAAATAATTGATAGTGTTCTTGGTTTTTACAATGAAGAATTTAAAAAAGTGGACTTTATTGCCGAACTTCAATATTTGACAACTGAACAAGGAGGACGAAAAACACCAGTAAAATCTGGATACAGACCACAAGTGAAATTTGACTTTACCGAAATGCAAACATCGGGACAACAAATATTTATTGACAAAGAAATAGTTTATCCAGGCGAAAAAGTCGATGCCAAAATCAAAATATTGTCACCAGACTATTTTGCCGACAGTTTGATAGAAGGAATGAATTTTGAATTTAGAGAAGGCGCGAAACTCATTGGAACTGGAGAAATTAAATATCTTGTAAATGACAAACTTGAAAAAGCAAGCAAGTAACATCGCATTGGTAAAATGAAGGGTTTTGTGCTAAATAGAATATTTGGAGTTTTTAATCCGCCAATACTTTTTTCTTTAACCGTAATTTTACAAAACAACGTGAAAAATTGATTTAGTTATTACCAAAAATTAGCATCACAGCGTACAACAGCGGTAACCGTTGCACAACTCTAATTTTAGGTACACAAAATAGTATAAATAACAACCTCTTTGAAAGCAATTTTAGAGAGATTTTTTTATGCTTACTTGAAACCGTAATTTGTTGTTAAATAGTTGTTGTATGTTTGGAATAATATTAAGAAATAAAGATAGATATGGTAGTTTCTTAAAAAACAATGTTATTAGCAAGGTTTTACCAATCTATCGTCAAAAAACTGACTGAATTATGGAAGAAAATTCTACACTAAAAGAACAGATGTTAACACTTGAAACAGATGTTAATAAATTCGCAGATGGGCTTTCTTATTGGGCTAAATTTCTTGCAGAAAAAATCTTATCGGGCAATAATATTTCTGACAACGATATTGAAACCTCATATTCTTATTTGCTTGAACATCTAAAGCTAATAGATGAAACTTCGAAACCTGAAATTTCTATTGACTACAATACAGGAAATTCAGGAGATTATAAATCAGATTTACTTCTAGCAAAACTTGAAAATGTTGAAGGTGTAAACGCTTTAATCGAAAACCAAACGATTGAATTTAGTCCGAATTTAACTATTGTTTATGGTGCAAATGGTTCAGGAAAATCAGGTTATGTAAGACTTTTGAAAGATGTTTTTTATTCAAAAGTACCAGAAAAAATTTTGCCAAATGTACATATTGACAATGGACATAAACCTGTTAATGCAAAGTTTACTTTTAAATCAAACAACGTCGAAAACTCGTTAGAATTTACGGATAAAGACAATGCAGAATTTGAACAATTTGCAGTTTTTGACGGAAATAGTGTTTTAAAACATCTTGAAAATAAAAACGAATTTGAATTTAGACCAGCAGGATTAAGTTTTTTTGCTGATTACACAAATTCAATTATTCGTGTAGAGCAAAAATTAAACACTGAAATTCAAGCCAAACAAACAGAATATACAGCAAACGACTTATCTACTTTATTTGATGGTAATTCTGAAATAAAAACTATCGTTCAAAATCTGCAAGCAGAAACAAAAATTGACGACTTAAAAAAATACACGCCTTTTTCTGATGAAGATAAAAGTCAAAAAGAAGATATACAAAAACAATATGATGAACTTCTTTTAGCTTCCAAAGGAAAAGAAAAAGAAATAAAAACGTTTGAAAGTATTAAAGGCTTATTAGTTCAAAACAAACAAGCAATTGAAAAACTTAATCAGTTTTTCACAACCGAATTAATTGAGAAAGTAAGAACAGCTATTACGGATTGTGTTTCAAAAGAAGCAAAAGCAAAAGCGGAAGGAATAGAAAATTTCAAAACTGACAAAATTGAAAATGTTGGCACAACAGAATGGAAAAATTTTATCATTTCTGCTGAAGAGTTTGCAAAAATTCAAAAATCAGAAAATATAGTTTATCCCGAAAATGATGACAATTGTTTGCTTTGCCAACAGCCACTTTCAAAGGAAGCCCAAAAGTTAATTTCAAATTATTGGACTTTTATAAAAAGTGTTGCAGAGCAAAACGCAAAACAAGCACAAGAAAAGTTGGATAAAGCAAAAGGAAACTACGAGAATTTAAACTTCGATTTATTTCCACAAGACAATACACTTACAGTTTGGCTTAAGGAAAAATATCCAAACGAACTAAAAGTATTAACGCAAAATCTTTCTAAACTAAAAATTCTTAGTCAAAGTATCATTGGTGATATTCAAAATAAGACTATAAACGATAGACTAGAAATACAAATTAGTGTTGAACAGCATACAACGATTGAAACAGCTATTGATAATTCAATTAAATTTCTAAAAGAAGATAAGCAAATTAAAGAATTAGAAAAATTATTAAACTCAAAAACGCTAATAGAACACAAAGAAAAGTTCAACATGCATTTTTCAAAATTTGAAACATTTGTCAATAATCAAGTTTTTATAAAAAAAGCCAACGAAGCAAATTTCAGAAAATTAAAAAAAGACATTACTGACACTGAAAAGATTTTATCAAACAAATATTTTAATCAAAAATATATTGATACTTTTAACGAAGAATGTCAAAAACTTAATGGCCATTTTGGAATTGAAATAAGCACCACTGGTTCAGCAGGAAAATCTTCCCGTCAACTAAAATTAAAAGGAAAAAGACCGAATGAGGTATTAAGTGAGGGAGAACAAAAAGTAATAGCCATTGCTGATTTTCTTGCAGAAATGAATTTATCAGAAGTAAATAAAGGAATTATTTTTGACGACCCAGTTACTTCATTAGATAATGACAGAAAGAAACAAATTGCTGAACGCTTAGCGTTTCAAGCTACTTTAAAACAAGTAATCATTTTTACACACGATTTAGTTTTCTTTTATCACATTAAAAATTTCAGTAAGAAATTTTTAAACGGTATTAATGACAGCTTTTTTCATCATTCTTTAGAAAAAGATAGTCCATTTTGCGGTAAAGTAGTTGCAAATACTAGTCCTGCAAATGAAGGACAATATAATAAACCAACGAAGGCCGAAGAATGGTTACAAAAAAGTAAAAATTCAAGTGGAAACGAAAAAATTGACAATGCGAAAGCTGGATTATCTGCATTGCGAAGTTCATATGAAGCGTTAGCTATATTTACAGTTTTAGGAGGTACTGTTCAACGATTTGATCCTCAAATTAGAATGGGGAGATTAAAAGATATTAAATATGAAAAGTCATTAATATTAGAAGTAATTGAAAATCATGGAGAAATTTCAGATTTAATTGAAGGACACTTGCCTTCTGACGAATTTGGTATAATACCTTCACCTAAAATTTTAGAAGAACATATTGAAAGATTTAAAGATTTGAAAATAAAATTAAATCAGCAATAAATAAATCAAAAATAATAAACCAAAACAAAACAGAAATAAACTAAGTCCAGGCGTTTGGCGTAATTAAACTGAAAAACTATATGAATAAAAGATACCAAGTGTTTGTTAGTTCAACTTTTGCTGATTTACAAGAAGAAAGATCAAAAGTTATTCAAACTATTATGGAATTAGATTGTATTCCAGCTGGAATGGAGATCTTTCCAGCAATAGATGAAGAACAGTTTGAATTTATTAAAAAAGTAATTGATGATTGTGACTATTACATTTTAATTGTCGGGGGAAGATATGGAAGTTTATCAGAAGATGGTGTAAGTTATACTGAAAAGGAATACAATTATGCATTAGAAAAAGATATAAAAGTTATCGCTCTTATTCATGCTAATCCAGATTCAATTCCTTTAGGCAAATCTGAAAAAGATGACAAATTAAGACAAAAATTAGAAGATTTTAAACAAAGAGTTACAACGGGAAGATTGGTCAAGTTTTGGAATAATGCTGAAGAGCTTGCAGGTCTAGTTGCCTTAAGTCTTTCCAAAACTATTAAAACTTATCCAGCAATTGGTTGGGTAAGAGGAAATACAACTTCTAATATTGAAGCCCTTGAAGAGTTAAATCAACAAAGAAAGCTCAATGATGAGTTGAAAAATGAATTAGATAAATTAAAGAAAAATTTAGACATAAAACCAGTTTTTGACGATTTAGCAGATTTAAGTCAAGAAATTATCGTAAAAGGAAAGAACACTGGTAAGTATAGCAATAGTTGGGAAATTAAAATTAGTTGGCAAACCCTTTTTTATATAATATCTCCTTATTTATTAGAGAATCCTGTTGATTCAATTGTCAAAGAAAAATTAGCAAGGGAATTATTTAATAAAACTGGTAATTCTAATTCGGGTTTTTATCCATCAATAAATTCTGAAATTTATGAGACCATTAAGATACAATTTAAACTACTAAAACTTGTAGATATTGTATATTCTAAATCTACTAATGGAAATATGGGGCTATTTTGGAAATTAACAAAAGCTGGTGAAGATCTTATGTACGATTTACGAGGTGTAAGAAAAGAAAATAAATTATAACTACTCATAATAACATCGGTAACTATTGCGCAACGATAATTTCAGGTACAAAAATACAAAATATATAAATAAGAACCTCTTTAATACTTCGGCAAGCTTAGCAACTGTTTTAAGGAGGTTTTTTGTATTTACGTAACAAAGCGTATAATGTAGTTTTGTTTGTATATTTGGTTTTTTACGAAACTTTTCTATCCTTTACTTCGTAAATTACGAAGTAACTTGCAGCATTACAAAAATAACCGACAAAATTGAAAAGAGAATTATATATTAAAGAAATAATTGAAGAATTAAGTATTTTAAAAACAAAGATTGAATTGCTCTCTGGTGTTAATCTTAACGATATAAATATTTTAAGTGAATATCATATTCAAGAAATATTAAATATTATTTATGATCTAAATTTAAGGAATGCCAATATTGCAAAAAGTAATGTTGTAGCAATTGATTTAGAAGATAAAGTAAATTCAATTGCGGTGCAAGTAACAGCAAACAATCGAAAAACCAAGATACAAGAAACAATTAACAAATTTTTAGATAATGGATTAAATGATAAATATTCAACACTAATAATATTTATCTTAGGGCAAAAATTAAAAAAATACGATAATTTAAATATTAGAGAATTACATTTTATTAAAGAAGAACATATTATTGATTTTAGTTCTATTGTATCAAAACTTACATTATTACCTCTTTCAAAAATTGAAAAAATCCATAAAATTTTTAAATCTGATAAATTATCAGTTAATAATTCGAATTCTGTAACGAAATTCAAAAAAAGACAACGAATTAAAGCCTTAATTGAGAAGAATCTTATCAGAAGTGACTTAGATAAATTTGATTGGGAAATTATTTATTATTGTCCATATAATAAATTCAAATATGATAGACTAATTATTAGGTCAATAGAAGATACTGCATATCCAAATATTGACGATGATGAATCTCATCCTATTTCGACTTGGTTTAAAACCGAAATCCATGATTTATATGAATATGGGATAGAGATTATGTTACCAATGACTTATGAAATAATCGTAGATAAAGAATGTAAATGGAATTTTTTTGAAGATGATCGAAACAGAGAAAGTATTTCAGCTGGATATAAAATTGAAAGAGCACATATTTTGCAAAGAATACCATATGAATGTATTATAAAACTTGATATGTCACCAGACGATATTTATGGTTATCCAACATTATTCGTTGAATATCATAATCAAAGACATTATTCTGAAGAAATACCTTTTTTACTCGGATATTATCACGATAAAGATAATTATAGGAAATGTTATTATTTTGAATTAAGTGATAGAAACACAGATTTATAATACTAATGCTTATAAAAATTTGTAACTGTCGCACAGCTTCTATTTTAGGTATAAAAACCAAAATAGTATAGATAACAACCTCTTTAATACTTCAGCAAGCTTAGCAACCGTTTTAAGGAGGTTTTTTGTTTTTACGGGAAACCGTAATTTGTTGAGAGATAGTTTTTAGGTGTTTTATAATACATTGATAATCATTTATATAATAAATTATTACTATCGCAGATTACATAAACATGAATTGTTCTCACTATAAACAATAAAATAACATATTCTTCTTGGAAATATTAAATTCTTAGAGAAAATATTAAATAATAACTTAAATAATAAAATCAACATTTTGAAACTATCATATTTTAACGATAAAATAAAAGAATTCATAGATCAGAACAAAATCTATATTTTTTGTGTAATCATATTGATCGCATTTTTTGATTTAATATCTGCAAAATTTCAACAATACATAGTAGAAGAAATTTTAATTCATATTAATTCAACATATTTATTAGATTTAGTTTTTACTATTTTCATCTTTTTCTCAATTCTATATTATTTTATCCCAAAGGCTAAAAACAATTATTATATAAAAGAAAGCCAAATAATAAAAACTAGTTTTATCCTTATCCTTTTTATTATTATAAGATTTAAATATTCTACCAATTTATTAAGCTTAAAATCATATTCAAATATCTACTATTTTGACATATTAATTTTTATTTGTCTAATTCCATTGCTGTTAT
>NZ_CBCPHV010000024.1:0-5190 GCF_965118635.1 Empedobacter brevis
AAAACACCCCTTTTTCCGAAGAGTTGTCGAAGGACACTCGAACAACACTCGAAGAAACCTTATTTCTAATTTTATCATTTTTGCATCAAACCCACTTAAATAAAGGAAAGGTTACATTTTATGTCTTTTTTCTATTTTCTGCCATATTTGTCAAAAATGGTCTTTTATGGTCAAAAATTGTCTTTAATGGTCATCTTACGCCATCAATCTAAAAACCAACACATTAAACCACTAACTTGCAACTGCATAACTAAAAAATTTGATATTATGGCAGAAATTAAAAAGGGAATCCTTGGTGGATTCTCAGGAAAAGTAGGAACAGTGATTGGTGTCAACTGGCGTGGAAAGGATATTATCCGAAGTCTACCAAAAACATCAAAAAAAGCCCCCACAGAGGAGCAATTAATCCAACGGTTAAAGTTTAGGAAAACCATCGATTTTTTACAACCTTTACGCTCTATCCAAAACATGTATTTTGGAAGTAAAGCAGGTAAACAATCTCGTTTTAATAACGCAACTTCCTATACCCTAACCAATGCGGTTGAAATGGTACAAAACTTACCTGTTATTATCGTAGCACGTGTTCTCATCACCAAAGGCGAATTGGTCGATTTTCAACTTCCCGAGATAGATGCTACTACAGCTGGAACATTTAGTTTTAGTTGGGAAGATAACTCAGGACAAGGAAATGCGAAGGAAACAGATTTGGTGAATGTAGTTTGTTATTCTGAGGATCTGAATAGCTTCTATATCTCTGAAGAGATTGCGACTCGTGATGCGCTTACAGCAAGTATTCAGTTACCTAGCTCCTATCAAAACAAAGAAATTGATGTTTGGATCTACCTCAACACAGAGAAAAGAACGCAAGCTAGTACTAGTATTTACCTAGGAAAACACAAAATGTTGTAACAAAAGTATGATTTGTACGAGAATCAATTATTTGTTTTTTATGACCGAGAATAAAGTTTTAGAAATAGACGTTTATTCTCGGTTTTTTTTGGTTTAAAGATGCGGGGTGCGAAGTGCGGTATGAGTGGTGAGTGGTTAGTTTTGAGTTTTGAGTTTTGAGTAGTATGTACAAATTAGGTGTAAGATGCGAAATGTGAGATGCGAAGTGCGGAATGAGAGGTGCGAGACGCGAAAATGTATTAAGTATTATGTCTTATGTAGTATGTATAAATTCGAAGTGCGAAGTGAGAGGTGCGAGATGAGTGGTGAGTGGTTAGTTTTGAGTTTTGAGTATTAAGTAGTATGTACAGATTAGATGAGAGATGAGAGATGAGAGATGCGAAATTCGAAATTCGAGGTGCGGGATGAGAGAATTTAAATGATAACGAATTTGAATATTAAAAAAGAATAAAAACGTAAAACGTTAAGCGTAGAACGTAAAACTAAATAAATGTGGTTAGAAAATGATATTAAGATTGTTAATCGTTGATTGAGCGGAGTCGAAATCATAATTAGATAATGAGATTCTTCGATAAACTCAGAATGACAACGAAATGAAATTCTAAATTGAATTTACGATAACAAGAAGAAAATTAGTAGTTGATTATTTTATTACGTTCATTTTTGTCTTGACACAAAAACATTTGAAATTAAGAGGAGAAGCTCCAGTGGAGCTTAGGTAATACTTATTTCTTACTTTCATTTTTTTGAGCATCCAAAAAAAGGAAACAAAAAAAGATGCCGACAGTAGACTCTCAATGATTCAACTAACTAAATCATTTCCATAAAGTTGGCAACTCGTTGCACTCAAACACTCCAACTTTTTTACTCCAATAATTTAGAGTTGAACTGCATCTCGATTCTAAATCGTCGGAGTTTAAATTCTTTTTAATTAACAACACGCCAATGTAAAGTATTAAATATCAACAAATAAACATTCTTAAATAGGGCCGGTTTTTAGAATCTGTTGTTAAAAAGTGAATTTGAATATTGTAAAAGGATTGGAAAAATGGCATTAAAAATCTCACGTTAAGAAAATGTTTGAATGCAGCGTTAAAAAGATTTTAGCCCGAAGGGTTTGTAAAATGTTTAGTGAAATGAGAACATTTTTAGTAGAGAGGTTTACAGCCAAGAGTTTTTTGATTACTTTTTTGCTCTCAAAAAAGTGATAGAAAGATTATTCTCGTTTTTCAAAACTATATTTCATTCACTTTTATTCATAGTCTTTATTATTTTATGAATAATGAATTCATATGCCCTTCGGGGAAACTCATCTAAAAAAACGAAACAAAAAAAGATGCCGACAGTAGACTCTCAATGATTCAAATAACTAAATTATTTCCATAAAGTTGTCAACTCGTTTCACTCAAACACTCCAACTTATCTATTCCAATAATTTAGAGCTGAATTGCATCTCGATTCTAAATCGTCGGATTTTAAATTCATTATTAAAAGTGAATCTGAATATTAAAAAAGAAATATACAATCCTCCCTTCTATTCCATTTCTTCTTATGATTTCTTTTATTTAATAATAACTTGGATTTCGCTGGTATTTAAATAATTAAACAACAAGCAAAACACTTCCTTTTTTACACAAAATGAGAAGGATAGCAACGAGTTAAAACTTCTTTTAGTTGAATTGATTTCGAATATACAACCCACGGTCAAAGATCACGGATTCTATGACAGTACAAATCTAAAAAGGCTGCTTAACGTTAGTGACAAAACGTTGTATCGCATGAGCAGAAACAAGACGATTCCTTGTTTTAAGCTCGGTAAAAAGTACTTTTACCCAAAACATTTCTTTAACAAAAAAGCTCTTGGATAAGAGCTTTTTTTAGTGGAGTCTATATTTATTTCATTTTAAATATTTACAATAATACCTTTTTAAAATTAATTGTTTTGTATAATTATTTTATTTAATGTTTTGTGAAGTATATTTAATTATATTTCATTAAATAAAATTCTTTTCGGAAACTTTAGGATTTAATTTGGGACAATACTTCTTCAATGTTAATTTAAATACTTCTTGTAATATATTTGAATATGAAACATATTTTTCTGCAGGAACTTGATAAAGAACAGCATCATGCATTGGTAATAAAAAATCTATATCTGGATAATTTTCATATACATTAATAATTATTTCTTTTAAAATAATGGAAGATAATCCTTGAATTTTTTGACTAATTAACCAATTTTCAGAATTTATATCTTTTACATTTCGTGTTTTATATCTTAAATTACCATTTGCTGTAGATATATAATTGTTATTAGCAAACTCAACTTTTATATCATTGGAATAAATAAGTAAAGAAGTAAATTGCCTAAAGAAATCATTATCAGTTTGAAATTTCATTCCATAACAATAAGAATAGAATATTTCTTTTGCTTGCTCCCTATTTATTGTTTCTTTTCCAATACTTTTAACAATGGAGTCGTATATATCTTCATTATTGTACATTTTTATAAGTAAATCATCTTTAGCTTCACTTGCTAAAATACCAGCTTCAAATTGGCAAAAATCCAGGTATAATAATTTTTTACCTGTTTCTGGTTGGATAATATCTCTGAATTTTCTACTTAATTGCTGTAAAGATGGATTATAAACTAATATTCTACCAGTAATAGTTCCAAAATAGTCATAATTTGGATAAATAATTTCAGATTCTAGATTACCTATTCTTGATAATATGGTTTTGTTTTTTGATAATCTTCTTTCTAATAGAAGGGTTTCAAATATTTTGTAATTATTTTTATTAATCTTTAAGTAAGACCAAAATTCTTTACTATTTAAAGTTACGTTGGATTGAATTTTTGGTTCTAAATTCAATTTTATATTTTCATAATCACTATTTGAAAATATTCCATATTTTAATTGAAGTAAATTTCTCTGATTATATAATTCTTTATCGATTTCCTTTATATGATTTTTTACCTTGTCTTTATCAATTTGAATACCTCTTTTTGTTGCCTTGAATAAAATAGAATTAAGTTTTCTTTCAATATTAAAGTATCTATTTTTTTCTTTTGATGAATTTAAATTATTTAATATGTTTTTATATAGTATTTCTAAACAATCCATTAAAAAAAGAACAGTAGAACTTATGTCAATATAATCTCCAATTCCTAAATAGTAGCATCGAGAATTCTTTAATTTTGTCAAGAATTCTTTTTCAGAAATGTTTAGTTGTGTAAAATCAATATTTTTCAGTGCATTCCATATGACCCATGGGTATTTATTAGGCAAAAATTCTTTTTTAGATCTTCCAATAAGCTGTCTATTAGTTTTCTCTAAATCAAAATAATGTATATTATCATCTAAAGGGATATCGACTAAAATATTAGCAAAATCAAAGGAAATTAATGTATTTACATTTTTAAGAACTAATTTTCCCTTTTGAGTTTCTAAACTTTTTCCTATTTCTTTTATATGGTATATGTTTTCTATAGTACCTTTATTATATTTAACTATTTTAATTACAATTACATCCATATTTATAATGAGATAATGGTTGGGGTGTTATGTATAAGTTCTGATATTTTCAATTTTGATAAATCAGAAACATAAATTTCTTTTCCTTCTTCGTACAGTTTTTTATGTAAATCTTCTAAATCATCTTCAATATGTTTGTGCTCGATTTCATCAGGATTAACATTACGTAGTGCAATTAATGCATTTCTTTGTAGAAAGTAATTACCCTTTAAATTTCCTTTATTAAAAGAACTTAACATTACTTGTTTATAATTTCTCCAATTAATTGATGCTAAATAAATATAAGAACCTGCTGTATTTGCTTGATTTATCTGATTCGTACTCTTAATGTTTCTTATAGCTATTTCAATCAATTGGTTGTCTTTATACTGCATGTAACTCAAAAATATCCATATGAAGTAAGTCTGACTCTCATATATATTTTTCAAGTTATTTTTAATAATACCTTTCAAAACTTCAAAATCTTCTTTTTTAAAATACGATTTTTCAACAGACATTAATAATTTAATAAATGAAGAAGTTAACCAAGGTTGATTTTCAAATTCCTTTAGAATAAATTGTATAATCTCATTAAAATCAATAATATCTTTAAGTACTCTTGTTCTGGCAAATAGTTGCAATTTATGAATGCAAAAAGCTAATTTTCTTCTTTGAAGATATTTTTCATCAGATGTTTCAGTTGAAGAGATAGCATCTTTGAACAATTTATATGTCATTTGTACAGCAATTTGAACATCTCTCGTTC
>NZ_CBCPHV010000025.1:0-3819 GCF_965118635.1 Empedobacter brevis
CAAACAGGTGTTGATGTATTATCACCAACAGGAGAAGATTTACCAAAAGAAAAAGCCGTTGCAGTGTATATTGAAGAAAACGCTGTGTCACCTGTATTAATAGGGTTAAATAGAATTAACAAAAATGAAAGTATTTTTAAGTTTGATAATTTTAATGATCAAAATCAGTGGAAATCTAATACAGTAGTTTTAAAAGATGCTAATACTGCTAATTCTAATGGGTGGAAGACCACAAGAAGAAAAATAACAGTTGGAATTCACAAAACAAATTTATACCTAACTGATTTAGTTTACTTTCACACATTAGATAGTGATGGTAAAATTGTGCAATCATTTTCGAAACAAGGAGTTTATGCAGGAACAACTGAATGGGAATTTACGACAAGTCCAAATGAAGTAGAAATTATACTTTGTGTAAGAAATGGACAATTAGATAGTAATTATAGTGGTTTTCTTTACTTAACTACTCCAGAAGCTTATGAAAATTTAACTGATGAAATATTTATAAAAAGAGATGGATCAGAAAATTTACTTGATTCAATTCGAGCTAAAACAGCTCCTTATTTATTAAACCCAAAACGAAACAATTTTGATTACCGTGCAATTCAAAATATTGAATTAGTTAATCCTATTGAAGCAAAACTTAAAAATGCGGAGGGTGAATGGTTGAGATTGTTTATATCATTTATAAGAATATTAGAGATAGATAATGTTAGCTCTACTATCGTTCAAATTTCTAAATATAATGAAACAAGCAACTCTACTGGTGTTAATGATATTTCTGTGTCTACTTTCATTGGGAGTGATAATCAAAAAGTTGTTGACAAAAATGGTTACATAAACGTCAATTTAACAGAGGTTTCAAGTTCTGGAATTAATATGAGAATTTTGCTTGATACTAAATATTTAGTTAAAAGTATTGATACTAACATTTCTTTATCTGATACTTTAGAGTTAAATACAGCTTATTTATTTGCTTCATCCATACAACAGAATAAAAGTGTTTCAAAAAATGGTGCTTATTTAGGAGATTCAACAGTCGAATTTGGTACAATACCAACACAAGTAGGTTCTTTGTTAGGATATGACATTAAAAATTGTGGTGTTGGAGGAACAAGAATGGCAGTACATACATTATCAGATTATAAGGATTTAAGTTTTTATAAAATTGCAGAAGCTATTAATTCAGGCGATTGGTCAATTATAAAAACTGCATTAGATAATTTAATTTATCAAACTAGCGATACAGCAAAGGCACAAAGATTAACAACAACGAAAAACAATTTAATAAATACAGATTGGAGTAAAATAGATTTTATTGTTATTCAATACGGAACAAATGATTTTACAGGAGGTAATGACATCGGCTTAATTGATAAAAGTAATTTAGATGTAACAACATTAATAGGTGCGTTGAATTATGGAATTAAACAAATTTTATTGAAATATCCAAAAATTAAACTTTATTTCATAACTCCTACTCATAGATATATGGAAGCATCATTAAAAAACGATTCAGATACTTATACAAATGTTCTTGGTAAAAAATTGATCGATTATGTGGACGCTATAAAAAGTGCATCAAACCAAAACTTTTCTCCAGTAAAAGATATGTATCGCGAATCAGGATTTTCTCAGTACAACCACTCAATATATTTTGTAGACGGTGTTCACCCTAATGTAGCAGGTTATAAACTATTTTCTGAGCAAGTAGCAGCATTTATTCGTAGCTGTATAATGTAATTAAAACAGTATTTAAAAACAATTTAAAGCACGTGTAATTTTTACACGTGCAGGATAAACTCATTTTAAAAATTAAGGTATGATATATTTATCAGCAGGTCATCACAACGCCGATAGTGGCGCGGTTGGCAATGGTTATAGAGAAGCCGATTTGACAATAGAATTCAGAAATGCCATTGTCAAAGAACTTGACAAATTAGGTGTAAAATACATCTTGGATAAAGATTGGGAAACGAATTCACAATACCAAGGTAGAATTAAACCAGGAAGTGGATCGGTTCTGTTAGATATTCACTTCAATTCTGCAACATCTAATGCAAGCGGTGTCGAAGTATTAGTAGCGAATGATGCTAATGGAGATTCAAGATTGTTTGCATCAGAAATTCTAAAGGCAACAATTTCGGCAACAGGATTGCCAAATCGTGGTGTGAAAAAAGAAAGTGATTCGCAACATTCACGTATTGGTATTCTGCATAAAGGAGCTGGTATTGCTGCGTTAGTTGAAGTTGGTTTCATTAGTAATGCAAATGATATTAAAGCATACAAAAAAGCTTTACCAGAGTTAGCGAAATCCTATGCTAAGATTTTAAAACAATTCGAAGATTTACGAGTATGAGAACACTAATTATAATGATGGTAGCGACATTGATGTCGTTAGCATCTTGCGCAACAAAGCGAAAAACGAAGGATGTAGAGAAGTTAGAAGTTAAGACTGAGAATGTTGTAAAGAATGATTCGTCAGTAAATCTACAGTTGCAGAAATCTAGCTATGATTATTTGCAAAACTATTCAAAAAGCGAAACTCTACTACAAAAGCTCGGTTTAACCTATGCTGGTAAAACTAATGAGGATAAAGGTAAAGTTTCCTTAAAACAAACAAAAGACGGCTTAGAACTCGATATACAAGGCGCTATTGCGATGGCTTTAGATCAAGCTCAACAAAAAGACGAGAATTTTACAAAAGCAGAAATGATTAAGTTGATGGATTCTATTTATAGTGTAAAACTTCAACAAGATTTAGTACAAAGAGAGCAACGTTTGATTGATTATTTTAAATCCAACAAAGAGAATGATACAATAGGCTTTCAATTCGGTGCTTATCTAACAGGGTTTGGAGTAGTCTGTTTTGTGATCTTCTTAGTTTGGATAGGTGGAAGAGTAATAATATCTAAATGTAAATAATCATTAAATGAAAATTTTTAATATTATATTTGAAAAAAAATACAATATGTCGATATTGTTTAAAACTTTGGTTGAACAAGTAGCCTCACAAGGTTATAAATCTAATATTATAAAACCTTTGCTAGGTATGATGGTGATTTTTTTACTAGGTGTTATTGCTACTAAGTATTATGAAATTCCATTTATACCATATATTTTTATGGTTTTAATAACAATATGTGGTATTGGAATGTTATTCACTTATTTTTATTGCTTATTTAAAAATCCTGATTTACTTAGATCTGAAAAGTATAATTTAGAAAAAAATGCAATTGAAAAAGTTTCAATTGTAGGAGACAGTGAAAAGAAAGCTTCAATAAATTTACCTACTTCTGAGTATGTAATAATTAAAGGAGATAATGACAGAAAAATGCTAGAAAATGAATGATAATAAAAGATATAGAATTTACAGTGTAAATTTATCTGATATAAATTCTGAAAAAGATGATCAAAATTTTTTTAACAAAATAATTGAAAAAAAATTTGATTGGTGGCGCTATTTCCCTTTGAATTGGGTGATAATTACTCCATATGAAGTATCTACTAATGATATTATCTTATTATTAAGTGAATGCTATAATAATACCTTTTTCTCAGTTTTTGAAATTAACATTAAGGATATTGGTGGAGTTATGCCAGGAAATAAAGCAACTTTAGATAAGAGTATTAAAATTGAGTCTCCTTTAGAATTTTTTTATAAGATTAAAGCTCCTGATTTTAAATTCAATTGGGAAAAATAGATAATATAAAAGCTGTTTAAAACATATTTAAACGGCTTTTGTATTTGAGATAAGTTTTACGATTTTATTGTACATTTCGTTTTGAAAAAGTGTACATTTCGTTTTGCGGATTATA
>NZ_CBCPHV010000027.1:0-3141 GCF_965118635.1 Empedobacter brevis
CGACTACGAAATATGACTTCGACTCCACTCATTCACAGAAAGTTAGTAATTAAACAGAGACAGAGAAAAAACGACAGTTCAGTGGAGAAAATTGATGACTTCGACTCCTAAATATGACTTCGACTCCGCTCAGCCACCAGAATTTAGTAGTTAAACAGAGACAGAGAAAAGGTGACGATAAATTGAAGAAAATATGACTTCGACTACGCTCAGTCACCGGAATTTAGAAGTTAAACAGAGATACATAAAAGATAACAGTTTAGTGGAGAAAAATTGGTGGCTTCGACTACGAAATATGACTTCGACTACGCTCAGTCACCAGAATTTAGTAGTTAAACAGAGACAGAGAAAAAACAACAATTCAGTGGAGAAAAATTAGTGGCTTCGACTACGAAATATGACTTCGACTCCGCTCAGTCACCGGAATTTAGTAATTAAACAGAGACGGAGAGAAAACAACAGTTAAGTGGAGAAATATTTGTGGTTTAGACTTCGAAATATGACTTCGACTCAGCTCAGTCGCCAGAATTTAGTAGTTAAACAGCGATAGAGAAAAACAACAGTTCAGTGGAGAAAAATTGGTGGCTTCACTCCAAAATATGATTTCGACTCCGCTCAGTTACCGGAATTTAGTAGTTAAACAGAGACAGACAAAAAATAACAGTTAAGTGGAGAAAAATTTGTAGCTTCGAATCCGAAATATGACTTCGACTACGCTCAGTCACTGGAATTTAGTAATTAAATAGAGACAGAGAAAAAATAACAGTTAAGTAGAGAAAAATTGGTGGCTTCACTCCAAAATATGATTTCGACTCCGCTCAGTTACCGGAATTTAGTAATTAAACAGAGATAGAGAAAAAACGACAGTTCAGTGGAGAAAAATTGGTGGCTTCGACTACGAAATATGACTTCGACTCCGCTCAGCCACCGGAATTTAGTAGTTAGACAGAGAAAAATAACAGTTCAGTGGAGAAAAATTAGTGATTTCGACTCCGAAATATGACTTCGACTACGCTCAGTCACCGGAAGTTAGTAATTAAACAGCGATTGAGAAAAAACAACAGTTCAATGGAGAAAAATTTGTGGCTTCGAATCAGAAATATGACTTCGACTCCGCTCAGTCACCAGAGGAGAGAAAAAAAATATTAAATTAGACATATGAAAGGTTATATGTATGTTTTATTATGTTCGGACGGAAGTTACTACATTGGTAGTACAACTAATTTAGAATTGCGTTTACAGCAACATCAAATTGGAGAAGGTTCAAATCACACACGTAACCATTTGCCGGTAAAACTTTTATATTATGAAGAATTTCAACGAATAGATGAGGCATTTTATAGAGAAAAACAGATTCAGGGTTGGAGTCGAAAAAAGAAAGAATCCTTAATTAATAATGCAACAGAAGATTTAAAAAATGCTGCAGAATGTATGAATGAAAGTCATTATAAAAATTTTAAGAAATAAAAATATCCCTTCGACTTCGAAATATGACTTCGACTCCGCTCAGTCACCGGAATTTAGTAATTAAACAGAGACTGAGAAAAAACAACAGTTAAGTGGAGAAAAATTGGTGGCTTCGACTTCGAAATATGACTTCGACTCCGCTCAGTCACCGGAATTTAGTAGTTAAACAGAGACAGAGAAAAAACAACAGTTCAATGGAGAAAAATTGGTGGCTTCGACTACGAAATATTACTTCGACTCCGCTCAGTCACCGGAAATTAGTGTAGAATAACGGACATTTTGTTTATCTCTTTATCATCTTAGATCGTCAAATTCTGAATAACTTTAAAAATTTCATTTATTTATATGTATAATTAATAATTCTAAATTTACAGTATCTAATCTTAACATAATAAATGAAAATCTATCTACAACAATTAATTGCCTTTTATAAAAATCCAACAGACGAACGAATTAAAGATTATTCTATTAAAAAAAATATAGTCTATATCATTTATACTTTTTTGTTAGATTTTATATTATGCTTACCAATTTTGCTATTGATGTATGTGTTAGAATTGCTTAATCTTTCCCCGAAGATTATTGAGAAATTAGATTATAGAACGGAAACACTACCATTTATAATTATCTTTTCTATATTTTTTGTTCCAATTCTAGAAGAAATAATCTTTCGTTTCCCGCTAAGACGTAACTCACTCTTCGCAAAATTTATTACAGAAAAACAATGGAAAAATATATTTAGATATTTAGTTTACTCTATTCCACTTTTATTTGGCTTCGTTCATTTAACCAATTACAATCAATATAATTTACAACTCATACTTTTATCACCCATTTTAATTGGATCACAAACAATAGGCGGTTATTTATATACTTTTATGAGAGTTAGATTTAATTTAATTTCAACTATAGTTTGCCATATATTTTGGAATTTTGTGCCAATTACAATGGGAATCGCCTACTCTAATTTTTCAAAACCATATGAATCTACAACCAGTGACTATAGTGTTACTATTAAATACCACGAATATTTTACACCTGAAAAGCAATCATTAACAATTGATTCTGCAAATGGATGGATTTATGCAATTGATTCTAAGCAATATTCTATCAATCATTTAGTTGATACGATTTGCCTAACAGAACGATTGGATACTGATTTTATTATTGATTTCAATTTAAAATCCAAGAAGGGAATCACAAAATCTCAATTTCTTGAGATTATAAAAAAATACGATGAAGAGTAATTAAAAAGTGCAATTAATTGCACTTTTTAAATAATATTGTAATGTTTGAGCGTTAAAAAACATATTTAGTGCCATATAATGCACTTTTCAAAGAAGATTGTTCAATCCAATCACTGATTAACTAATTGATCTAGTTGTTTTTGAATTTCTTCATTTTTTATTTTACGATGTGATGCATTGTACACACATTTTCCATCTTTTATTATTAAGATTTGTGGAGATTCGTGCAGAACATTGTAACGACGTTCAATCTCATTGGATATTGGTCTATATGTTAATAAATCTAAATAATTCAGTTCAAAATCACTTTCTTTTATAATATTCCAAATAATATCACATAATCCACAAGTTTTACTGTGTTTGTAAATAATTTTTGGTTCATTAAAAGATGCTTGGTCAATTTGGTCTAAATCGTCTAAAGTTGTAA
>NZ_CBCPHV010000028.1:0-2240 GCF_965118635.1 Empedobacter brevis
TTTTACTTGCTAATTTGTAGCGTTTTAAAACTGCTGAGATTTGAATTGTTAAAGCTTCTACATTCATTTGATATGGTAATGCGACATAAAAGTCAACACCGCCGTCGTAATCATTATCCTGCCATATATATATATCCTCAACATCTGAAGGCTGCATCTCATTTAGTTTATACAAAATCATCGGATTATTTTCTCCAAGTGTCCACACGTATTGCGGTTCGTAGAGAACTGAATCAAGAATTCTAATTCGACGATCTATATTATCAAATTCATCATTCAATATTTTTTCGATTGAAAACACTTGCGAATTATGATTGAGCCAAATGAGATCACGTTTACGTTTTTCTTTCCAATTGTTATATACATCTTGAATTTCCGTAGAAAACAACATCAGAAATGAAATATGACGTGGTTTTCGTAAGAACGTTGGCATTAATTGCACAATCAACTGATGAAAATTAACTTTGTGCCACATAATCAATAGTCGTTTCTAAATCAAGTTTAAAATATCCACTTTCAGGAATTCGCTTTATTTGTATTTCTGAATAATCAACATAAACATCTAATTGATCTTTATCTATCCATTTACTCCACGCTGCATTTATCGTTGGAATTCTTACACCTTCAATCAGCTGTAATTTATCAACCAATTTCGCCAATATTAATTCACCATTAAATGGCAATTCTTTTAAGAATTCATTCAATGCATTGTTAACTGGAAAAGCACCTGTACGTTGATTCATTCCATTTGCATCAAGAACCAACGGATCATATTCGATTTTCAAATCCAACTTTAAATAATCAGCAGGATAATTAATGACATTTACCTTAACCCCAACATCACGAACACGCTTCATGTATGAAGTAAATGAGGTGATTTGTTCTGGAGTAATTGGATTTAAAACACCATCGGTTTCACCTGCAATTTTTACAACTAAAGTACTTTCATCATCACTTTCATTGACAGCACAATATTTGATTATTTTAGAAGCTTCAATTTGCTCATTCGTTGAATTTTCATCATCGAAAATTCCTATATTCTCATCGAATGTAAATCCAAATTGAAAATCTAATGCCTGTTTACGATACCACGCAGGCGTGTGTGCTTTTTGTTCAGATAAAACCTTTGTTACTTCATTAGCATGAGTGTCAAATAACCTTTCTAAAGTATAAATGCAAAATGCCATAATGTAAATCCACAGTCGCCAAATAGCAGTTTTAGAAGTTGAAGTTAGACCATTCAACTCTTCGTAACTTGCTTTCATTTTAAATATAGATTCTTGTATTTCAGGAATAGTTCTAAACATATTATTTTACTTTAAAGGTTGACCCAACTCTCATTTTTCCGATTCCCAATTCAGAAGGAACAAAAACATTAATTTCTTCTGTTAGTTGAGTTGCAGGTTTTAATCCCTTATTTTGGAAATACTCAGCTATTAGCCTTGTTTCATTATCTTTTGATGGAGCAATCAAATGAGTTCCAACCTCATTTACTTCAGTTAAACTCAAGTTATTTTCAATTGCCAAATTGATTGCCATAGTTGCAGAACCGTATTGTTGAATAGCGATATCAAGTAATGTCTGATTATGTAGGACTTTGATTGTCATCTTCAATATCGAATTGTTGGTAAAACTTCTTGTTAATAATTTTCAAAAGGACATCAGCCCAATTGTAACCTAAGCATTTGTAATTCTCTAATAGCGAAACAAACAATTGCCATATTACACCAATTAGAAAAATCCAATACAACCAAATAAAAGGATCAACCTCGTAGCCCATAATGACAGGAAATTGTGAATTGGATGCAAATGTGTTGAGGATGTAAATTGGCGTTAAATAAGTTGCTATTTTCAAAAGCATTCGCCCCATTTTTCGACTCTTATGTTTTTCACCACGTTTTAAAGATGCTTTGACACCTGTGTACCATTCAAAGGCTAACAGAATGACAAAAGCAAACAAAAAAAAGTGATTAAAACCAAATAAGAAACTAACTATTGAAATGATTGTACTCAAAATAATATCCCATTTTAAAACGATTTGCGAATTCATAAATCCAAATGTTGAACTCATAAAATCTTGAAAATTCTTAAAGCCAAATCCGTCTAATATGTAGTTGATTAGTTTCATTAAATTGTAATTTTAGTGTTTTCAATTCCTTCTTTTGTGTCAATTTCAGTAGTAGAGTAATTATCGTATTCGAGTTGTATTCTTAAATCCCTTTTGAACTTGTACTCAGAAA
>NZ_CBCPHV010000029.1:0-1869 GCF_965118635.1 Empedobacter brevis
GATCCAATAATATTTTTTAGCGTATTTATATCAATCATCTTTAGTTTTAATACTTTATCCTTGTTTAAAACAAACTCAATTATATTTTCTCTACTACAAGGATTATTTATTTTTTTTAATGAATTATTATTCAAATCTGCATCTATATTAGTCATAGAATATTCGTTTAAAATTTCACCTTTATCGTTCGTAAAAATGATATTTAGACTATTACTATCAATACTATTATCAATACTATTATCAATAGTATTAATACTGATAATTTCATTTAAAACATTACTCCTTACAAGATAATAATCATTATAACTTGAAGAAAATTTTATTTCTATAGAATCATTAATAGCTATTGTATCCTTGAGAATATTCAATTCGTATTTACTTATATTTATTTGATTTTCATGTTTTTCATGTTTATTGGTACAGGAAAAAAATAATAGTGTATAAAAAATATATTTTAAGTATTTCATAAAATTTTGGAAAACAACCTGATTAGTATGAACATCAAAAACTAAACCCCAAACTGTCGTAAATGATGATCGAAGTGTTTCCATTGAAGTACTGCCCACTGTTCTGGTGTTAGTTTTCCGAAAAAAGAATGTGGATGTGTAGAGCATTTGCCAGCACCATTTTGATAAAAGGTTTTCACAAGCTCGATTGTCTTAATTTTTTCCTTTTCAAAATCGGGATTATCAAAAATTTTATAGCTAAGATCTGTAGGTGAATTTTTAGGTAATGGTTTATCGGCAAGTTGTTTGTGTATTATTATTCCACCTATTACTCTTCCCAGAAAAGCTCTTTTAGGAAAGTTAAGACCTAACGGAGTTTCAAGAGAAATATTCAAATGGGCAAGCATTTGATTAACGGTCATTTTTCCCCATTGTCTTTGTGCTTTTGGATTAAGTTTTTCAATTCTATTCAAAATATCTTCAACGTCCGTCCAATTGTATAAATTATTCATTTCTGCTTTTTTTTATTTAAGGCAAAAATGAAAATTATAGAAGAACGTATACTGACACATTTGTGTCAAACTAGTACTGTTGTGATATTTTTTTTCTAATTCTCGTCAAGGTTTGGCGCTCTACACCAAGATAACTACAAAGTTGGGATACAGTTATCCGATTAAATAATTGTGGATATTGATTTATAAACTCCAAATAGCGCTCTTCGACATTTTGGAATAAAAAACTTTCAAGTCTTTCCTGCTGATTTTTTAATTTTGTTTCGACAATAAGCCGTCCATATTTTTCAAATTTAGGTATTTGCGCATAAGCTGCATGAAGATGCTCTATTGGGAAATTAACAATAATCGAAGGTTCTAAGCATTGAAATGTAAGTGGACTTGGCTTTCTATCCATAAATGATGCGTAATGAAAGGAATATTCATTTTCGGGTATAAAATAGATGTTCTTTTCATTTCCAAAATCATCAATATGAAATGCTCGGATCAGTCCTTTCACCAAAAAGCCACCCTGCTTTTGGGTTTGACCTGACGAAATATAACACATCCCTTTTTCAAGATAAGCTACGGTTAATTTTTTGGAAAATATTTTCAGTTCAGTCTCGGTTAATTCAGGACAAACATTTTTTATATGGTTTAAATAGGTTTCAATTTCAGCTATCATTATTCATTTTCTAAAATACTAAAATTACAAAAAAGGCAATACAAAACTGTATTAGCTTTTGTTAATGCAATCGTAATGAACGAAAATTTATTATTAATAATGTAAATAAAAATGATTTTTTTTGAACATTTAAAAAACTCATAGATAATAAATACGAGTTTATACTTATATAATTTTTTTATTAATAATTTAAGTACAAAAAACTGAAAAACAAAAAACCCAACAGATTACTCTATTGGGTTTTCTT
>NZ_CBCPHV010000030.1:0-1696 GCF_965118635.1 Empedobacter brevis
ACAATAGAAGAAAATTCGTCGTTCTCTAAATATGAGATGTTCCAGCCGCACCTTCCGGTACGGCTACCTTGTTACGACTTAGCCCTAGTTACCAGTTTTACCCTAGGCAGCTCCTTTTACGGTCACCGACTTCAGGTACCCCCAGCTTCCATGGCTTGACGGGCGGTGTGTACAAGGCCCGGGAACGTATTCACCGCATCATGGCTGATATGCGATTACTAGCGATTCCAGCTTCATAGAGTCGAGTTGCAGACTCCAATCCGAACTGAGATAAGTTTTCGAGATTCGCATCTTGTTGCCAAGTAGCTGCCCTCTGTACTTACCATTGTAGCACGTGTGTAGCCCAAGACGTAAGGGCCGTGATGACTTGACGTCGTCCCCACCTTCCTCGCGGTTTGCACCGGCAGTCTCATTAGAGTCCCCGTCTTTAAACGCTGGCAACTAATGATAGGGGTTGCGCTCGTTGCAGGACTTAACCTAACACCTCACGGCACGAGCTGACGACAGCCATGCAGCACCTTGCAGTCTGTCCGAAGAAAAATCTATTTCTAGATCTGTCAAATTGCATTTAAGCCTTGGTAAGGTTCCTCGCGTATCATCGAATTAAACCACATGCTCCACCGCTTGTGCGGGCCCCCGTCAATTCCTTTGAGTTTCATTCTTGCGAACGTACTCCCCAGGTGGGATACTTATAACTTTCGCTTAGCCACTGAAGCCGAAACCCCAACAGCAAGTATCCATCGTTTACGGCGTGGACTACCAGGGTATCTAATCCTGTTCGCTCCCCACGCTTTCGTCCATCAGCGTCAGTTGATACTTAGTGACCTGCCTTCGCAATTGGTGTTCTGCGTAATATCTAAGCATTTCACCGCTACACTACACATTCCAGCCACTTCAACATCACTCAAGACTAACAGTATCAATGGCAGTTTCATAGTTAAGCTATGAGATTTCACCACTGACTGATTAATCCGCCTACGGACCCTTTAAACCCAATAAATCCGGATAACGCTTGCACCCTCCGTATTACCGCGGCTGCTGGCACGGAGTTAGCCGGTGCTTATTCTTCTGGTACCTTCAGCTACTTACACGTAAGTAGGTTTATCCCCAGATAAAAGTAGTTTACAACCCATAAGGCCGTCATCCTACACGCGGGATGGCTGGATCAGGCTTCCACCCATTGTCCAATATTCCTCACTGCTGCCTCCCGTAGGAGTCTGGTCCGTGTCTCAGTACCAGTGTGGGGGTTCACCCTCTCAGGCCCCCTAAAGATCATCGTCTTGGTGAGCCGTTACCTCTCCAACTAACTAATCTTACGCATGCCTATCTCACTGCGATAAATCTTTCAAAATCTAATGATGCCATTAAATCTATTATAAAGTATTAATCCTCCTTTCGAAGGGCTATCCTTTTCAGTAAGGCAAGTTGCATACGCGTTACGCACCCGTGCGCCGGTCTCAAATTCCCGAAAGAATCATACCCCTCGGCTTGCATGTGTTAGGCCTCCCGCTAGCGTTCATCCTGAGCCAGGATCAAACTCTCCATTGTAAATAATTTCGTTTGAAGCGTTAGCTTCTGTTTTTTACAACTTCGAATTTCCTATAGCTCCATTATTCAAGGATTGACTTCGTTTTATTCGGCTATTTTTTCTTCTGTTTATTTTATAATTTCAAATGAACTTCTCATCTTAAGCAAA
>NZ_CBCPHV010000031.1:0-1376 GCF_965118635.1 Empedobacter brevis
GATTCAAATTAATAAATTATGAATAAAGCAGATGTTAATCAAACAGGCGGTTTACGCCTCGATACAGATATGTTAGAATTTGCATTTGATGCACCCAAAATAACGCAATTATTAGGTTTTTTGGCTCATGATTTAGCAATTATTAACGGATGTTCAGAAAACAATAACGTTGTAAATAATGGAACTGTTTTCATTAATGGTGAAATATTACCATTCAAACAATCAGCTAAAGGTAATACCGTTGTGATTGTTGAAAAGAAAACAAAACGAGCGTTCAAGACAGGACAAAATAAAGATGTTTTAATTGAACGTTGGGTAGAATTTGGAGTTTCAACACAAAGTTTTAATTGGGCTTCATTTTATCGTGTAAAATCACTTAAACAATTAGAACTAGATTTGGCACAAAAAGCAAGTTTGCAAACTTTTAATTCGTTGATTACTCGTGTAGAGAAATTAGAGTTATTTGCACGTCCTTTTGCTGTTGGCGGTTCAATGCTTTTCTGGAATAAACCAGCCGATCAAATTCCTGAAGGTTGGCGCGAAGTTGAAGATTGGCGCGAACGAATTGCGATGGGTTGGAATCCTGATTCCGAAACTTATCAAACTATTGGAAATACTGGAGGTTCTGAAACTCATCAGATTTCAAAATCTCAGTTACCCAATGTTACAATAGGATTTAATGATGCTTATTATATCGAAGCGTCTGGCGTAAATACGACAGCTGTTTCAGGCAAAATACCTTTAGGATCTAATTATGGTGGTGCTAATGGAACTGATTCCGATAATAACACATTATATTATCGCCGTGCTGAAACTGATGTTATAGGAAATGGCGAAAGCATTAACCATATGCCACCATATAGAGTAGTTATGTACATAGAACCAATTCCAATCCCTTAATTATGGCAGATTTAAATCAAACAGTAGCGCCGCTTAGCACAATTATTTCATGGTTTGCAGAAGATGCTACTCCAACTGAAACACAATTTGAAACCACTTGGAAATCATTTTTTCATAAATCCGAAAACATTCCAGTAGAACAAATTTACCAATTAGCTGAAATTTTAAATTTAAAAGCTGAACGAGATCACATGCATTTTGATTTGGCGAAGAAAGATGGTTCAAATTTATCAGTAGAAGATATTAATGGATTGAAAGAAGTTTTAGGCGTAGCCTTAGCTGCTCAAGGTATCATTAATAATATAAGCACAGATGTAACTTCTGAAGTAGCTGTTGCGCTTCCTGATGGTATTTATAAGCCCAAAACAACAGGTGTTTATGTGTCAATTGGTTTAACAGCTAAAGAAAATTACACAACACTTTTTAAAAAGTTAGATGGTATTTGGAGTGTGTTTAGTGAGGAAGCAATGCCTATG
>NZ_CBCPHV010000032.1:0-1319 GCF_965118635.1 Empedobacter brevis
AATTCAAATTAATAAATTATGAATAAAGCAGATGTTAATCAAACAGGCGGTTTACGTCTTGATACAGATATATTAGAATTTGCATTTGATGCACCCAAAATAACTCAACTATTAGGCTATTTAGCTCACGATTTAGCAATTATCAATGGTTGTACAGAAAACAATAATGTTGTGAATAATGGAACCGTGTTCATCAATGGCGAAATTCTTCCTTTTAAGCAATCAGCTAAAGGAAATACAGTTGTTATTGTCGAAAAGAAAACAAAGCGAGCGTTTAAAACTGGGCAAAATAAAGATGTTTTAATTGAACGTTGGGTTGAGTTTGGCGTTTCGACCAAATCTTACAATTGGGCTGATTTTTATCGCGTGAAATCTATTAAACAATTAGAACTTGATCTAGCACAAAAAGTAGGATTGCAAGCTTTTAATTCATTGCTGACTCGTGTAGAAAAATTAGAATTATTCGCTCGTCCTTTCGCTCAAGGTGGCTCGATGGTATTTTGGAATAAACCCGCAGATCAAATTCCTGAAGGATGGCGCGAAGTCGAAGATTGGCGTGGCAGAATGCCAATGGGTTTAAATCCTGATGATGAAGATTTCGCATTTATTGGTGTTAAAAAAGGCTCTAAAACAACAACTTTATCTGTTCAAAATTTACCACCACATACACATAAATTTAAAAAACCAACCATTCCATTATCATTTGGACCAAAAGGAGGTCGTGAAGGTTATTATGTGAATCAAACAGAAAATGAGAGTTATACAGAATCTGTTGGTAGTGGTGAAGCTTTTTCAATAATCCCACCTGTTAAAATCGTATTATTTATTGAACCAATTATCTAATTATGGCAAATTTAAATCAAACAATCGCTCCATTAAGTACCATTATTGGTTGGTTTGCTGAAGATGCACAGCCAACTAATGTGCAATTTGAAACGACTTGGAAATCGTTTTTCCACAAGTCAGAAAATATTCCTGTTGAACAAATCTATCAGTTAACTGATGTGTTAAATAATAAAGCTGAACGAGAGCATCTGCATTTGGATTTAGCAAAACGAGATGGTTCTAATTTAGATGTTGATGATATTAATGGATTGAAAGAAGTATTAGGCGTGGCTTTAGCTGCTAATGGAATTATCAATAATATTGAACCAACTATTACGTCTGAAGATGCAAATGTATTGCAGGATGGTATTTATAAGCCAAAAACAACAGGTGTTTATACTTCAATTGGATTAACAGCAAAAGAGAATTATACGACGTTATTTAAGAAGTTAGATGGTGTTTGGAGTATTTTTAGTGAGGAAGAGTTGCCTATT
>NZ_CBCPHV010000033.1:0-1254 GCF_965118635.1 Empedobacter brevis
TGTAATCTTCCCTAAAAACCGGACCGTTTAAAAATATAGTTTATTAACTTAGGGATAATTATGAAACAGAGCAATTTTACAGAAGTTCAGATCGTCAAGATCTTATCAGAACAAAATCAAGGCAAAACAGTCAATGAAATTTGTCGTGAACATGGAATAAGTCAACCCACTTTTTATAAATGGAAGAGTAAATATGGCGGAATGGAAGCCCATCAATTAGCTCAATTAAAAGAACTAGAGAAGCAATTGTCCCAATATAAAAAAATTGTAGCAGAGCTTACTTTGGAAAACGTAGTTTTAAAAGATGTTATCGAAAAAAAGCTATAACGCCTTGTGAAAAACGAGAGTTGGTGTTGTATTCAAAAGAAAAACATCAGCTAAGTTCTCGCAGGGCTTGTCGTCTATTTAGCTTAAGAACATCCGTTTTTTATTATCAAAAAGTACGTAAAGATGAGGATGATAAAATACGTTTTCAATTGATAGCGCTATCCAACGAGCATCAAACTTGGGGCTTTTGGATGATGCATCATCGTTTACGAAATTTAGGATTTACTTGGAACCATAAACGAGTTTATCGAATTTATACTTCGATGAAACTTAACCTACGTAATAAACGTAAAAAAAGACTTCCTGCAAGGATTAAAGAGCCGCTTTTACGTCCGATTTATCCAAATGTAACGTGGAGTATGGATTTCATGCATGATAGTTTAGAAAACGGAAAAAGCGTGAGAAGTTTGAATATTATAGACGATTTTAATCGAGAAATTTTGAGTATTTGTATCGACACAAGCTTACCTTCAGCTAAAGTAATTTCTGAACTTGAAAAACTAATCGAATGGCGAGGGAAACCTGAGAAAATTAGAGTAGATAATGGTCCAGAATTTATTGCTGAAAAACTAAAACTATTTTGTCAAAAAAAAGCCATTGAATTATATTATATTCAACCTGGGAAACCTACGCAAAATTCGTTGATTGAAAGATTTAATAGAACTTTTAGAACAGATTTTTTAAATGCTTATTTATTTGAAAATATCAAAGAAATGAAAAATTATACAGAAATTTGGATGTGGATGTATAACAATGAAAGACCACACAGTTCTTTACAATATCTTTCTCCTAGAAATTTTTTATTGAAATATGGTAAGGTCAAAAATCCTAATGATTTTCCTACATTTCAAATTAATCAAAATAATAATACAATAATATTAAATAAAAACTATACTTTTAAATGTTCCTAACAAGGGGAAGATTACA
>NZ_CBCPHV010000034.1:0-1065 GCF_965118635.1 Empedobacter brevis
ATGTCATTTCAATTGAGCAGATATAGACATATAAATCTAAGACTTCGTCAGGAGAATTATTAATGTTACCTAATGATTTGATAAAATTTGTCAAAGCTGCATTTCTATAAGCTGTCGTAAACTCACTTTGTGCAATTTTATCTGAATATTGTATTGAGTTGTTTCCAGAAACTCTTTTGATAAAATCTAAAAAATAAGTTTTAGGATCATCACAAATATCAATTAAGATATCACAAACAACCAAAGCTCCCGAATTGATAAAAGGATTTCTAGGAATTCCATTGTCTGCTTCTAATTGTAATAATGAATTAAAAGATGTTCCAGAAGGTTCTACATCGACTCTTTCCCAAATTTTTTCTCCAATTTCTTTATAAACCAAAGCCAAAAGCAAAACTTTTGAGATACTTTGAATCGAAAATTTTTCTTCACAATCTCCAAATCCAAACTGAAGTTGATCCGTAAACAATAATGATACGCCAAATTTATCCCCATTTATTTTAGATAATTCAGGGATGTAGTTCGCTGTTTCACCTAAATTTTCTTCTTCAATTACTTTTGAGTAAATCTTATTTATTATATCAAAGTATTCTTTTTCTTTTGAAATCATTTTACGTACTATTATTATATATGATTGTGAAGGGTATTTTCAATCGTTACAAAATTACAAGTTTATTTATTTCCTTGAATAAATTAGTTCAGTTTACGAAAAACATCTCTCACTTTTCTATTACATAAAAGAGTATTTTCGCTATAAAAAGGCTTATAAAAGGACTTGAATCAAAAAAGTTTAAAAAATATTTTACATGATAACAGTAAGTTAAGGTGTTTATGTAAATAAATTGTAAAATATGTTTGGAAGTTCGTAAAAATGGTGCGTATATTTGCAACCCCAATACGAAAGACGAGTAGTATTGAAGTTGATATAAGGAGTTTTAAACGACATAAAATATTTAAAAATAAATTTGCGAGTTTGAAAATAAGAGTTACCTTTGCAATCCGATTCCGAAAGGGGTTAGGGAGTAAAGTTGAAAAGACTTATTGAAATAAAAATTATGAAAGTTTTTT
>NZ_CBCPHV010000035.1:0-798 GCF_965118635.1 Empedobacter brevis
TACGAAATAGTAAACAATTAAACTTTATATAAAATGATAAAACCAGAAATCGGAAAATATTATGCTGATGAAAACTGTATAATTAAAGTAGTTGAATTAGATCACTTACAAGAGCCTTTGGGAGTACTTGTTTGGAAAACTGAAAGGAGTGTTTCTATTGATCATTTTATTGACGTTCATTATGTCTTTTATGAAAATAATAAGGATCTAAAAGAAATTACAAAAGAAGAGTTCGAAACGAAATTTCAAGAATATCAAACAAAAATGAACGAATTGTTTAACGAATTATTAAATAACGATGAAAATAGTAATTAAAAAATTGGTGGTTCACAATCACCCAGCAGAACCAAAGAAAGCAGAATTGCATGTAGGCAATTTGGCAAGTAAATCAAAAATTGATGAAGTTACTGAACCTAAAAAATCATTTAGTAAAAACTTTCACGAAGAGTTTGTGAAATATTTAGAGAATTGTTCAATAGATGATTTAATTATTGGAAAATCTCCTACTGTTTCTAAATGGCCAGGATTTATGCCTATTAGTCCGATAGTACCTTTTCCAGATTTCTTGTTAAGAAAACTAGAAGAAAATCAAAAGCATTATCATTCAAAAAAAATGATTGAATGCTTTTTCAAACTAAATAAAGGAAAGAGGAAAATGACTAGAGGTTTTACTAAAAAATCTTTTCACCAGTTGGAAGAACTTGGCTTGCAATGCGATTACCGATATTTCTTAGATGAACTTTATCACCTTGAATGTCAGTATAATTTCCAGATTGAAAAACAATCTAAAAAATAAAA
>NZ_CBCPHV010000036.1:0-781 GCF_965118635.1 Empedobacter brevis
ACGTTTAGCTCTTTCCAGGGCTTTGTTTGTTTTTTTACTTTCTGTTTCAGTCGATTTCACCTGTTTTTTAGCTCTTTTTTGATTTGATTGAATTTGCTCATTAATTATATTCGCTTCAGCTTCAACCATCATTGTGTTATAAGATTCTTTATCACCTCCAAGAGCCATCATATCCAAATAATCAAGTTCAGCCATCGAATCTGCTACAGCTTGCTGTAATTCGGTAATATGTTTTTTATGTTCTTCTTTACGGTTGTAGTGATGTTCTAAGGCATATTTATGATCTTCTGTCATTTCGGCATGGGACTGTATTCCTCTTAGTGCTTTTGGACATGTCATAATATATTTACCTTCCAAAGTGTATAAATCGGCTTCATTTTCATCCCAAAAGACTTGTACCTTAACAGAATATTTGTTTTTAACCGATTTACTAATCGTCTTAATACCTTCACCTGCATAATCCGGGATCTCAAACAAATGATCTTCACGATAATGATAACCTTGTGCTTTTGATACTTTTACAAAACCTCGCATTTCATTTAGCGTAACTTTTGTTTTTTCTCCAAACAAATAGCGTAAAACAACACTATCAATCGGTGTACAAGAAGGGTGTATACTTACGTTGTATATATCATTTGGTGAAATTCCATTTCTTAAAGGAGCGTCGTTCCATCTTTTTATCAAATGGTGCATCATTATGCAGGCATCCTGATAATTAGGAAGATTGTCATAACTTAAATAATCAGGGTTTGACTTTCCTTCAATACCTACATTCCAAGAC
>NZ_CBCPHV010000037.1:0-781 GCF_965118635.1 Empedobacter brevis
ATCTTGGAATGTAGATATTGAAGGAAAGTCAAACCCTGATTATTTAAGTTATGATAATCTTCCTAATTATCAGGATGCCTGCATAATGATGCACCATTTAATAAAAAGATGGAACGACGCTCCTTTAAGAAATGAAGTTTCGCCAAATGATATATACAACGTAAGTATACACCCTTCTTGTACACCTATTGATAGTGTCGTTTTACGCTATTTGTTTGGAGAAAAGACAAAAGTTACGCTAAATGAAATGCGAGGTTTTGTAAAAGTATCAAAAGCGCAAGGTTATCATTATCGTGAAGATCATTTATTTGAAATTCCAGATTATGCAGGTGAAGGTATTAAAACGATTAGTAAATCAGTTAAAAATAAATATTCTGTTAAAGTACAAGTCTTTTGGGATGAAAATGAAGCTGATTTATACACTTTGGAAGGTAAATATATTATGACATGTCCAAAAGCACTAAGAGGAATACAGTCCCATGCAGAAATGACAGAAGATCATAAAAATGCCTTAGAACATCACTACAACCGTAAAGAAGAACATAAAAAGCATATTACCGAATTACAGCAAGCTGTAGCAGATTCGATGGCTGAACTTGATTATTTGGATATGATGGCTCTTGGAGGTGATAAAGAATCTTATAACACAATGATGGTTGAAGCTGAAGCAAATATAATTAATGAGCAAATTCAATCAAACCAGAAAAGAGCAAAAAAACAGGCAAAACCAACTGAAACAGAAAGTAAAAAAACAAACAAAGCCCTGGAGAGAGCTAAACGC
>NZ_CBCPHV010000038.1:0-768 GCF_965118635.1 Empedobacter brevis
TATACAAACTATATCAAATAAATAATCAAAAGAGAATTTTAGTAGAGAATGATAATCAACATATGAGAGATAAATTAGCCGAACTATCACATCAGTTGATAAATAAAAATGAAAACTCTAATTATAACATAGAAACTCTTTCTGAAAGACAACTTGAAATAGTTGATCTTGTAAAGAAAGGATTGACAAATAAAGAAATTGCCGAAAAATTATTTATTTCAGAAAACACAGTTAAATATCACTTAAAAAGTATTTATACGCTTTTAGGTATTGATAACCGAAATTCGTTAATAAAATAATTCAAGAATATAAATTATCTGATCAGACAATAAATAATTAGATCTAAGAAGATTTATAATGTTTATCAAATGTTTATCAAATATTTCTCAATTTAATTTATTGAAGAGTTTATATGCATTCTTTTCAAATAGTTTTAAGTTGAAAATTCATATTTATTAAACATAAGAATTTAATCTAGAAAACCTTTTTAGTTTTAAATTATATAAGCCTAAATTTAGTTTTCAATTTTTTAAAATATTATAAAGTCTCTTATTTTTTTATTGCTTTGAACAATACACAAGTTTAATTATTTCCACTGCTATCCCTAACGCAGTTTTTAAGTATTAATTGCAAATGTCATTCAGAACATAGCAAAAGTGAAGTTAAGAATCTTTTCAAGGTATAATTTGTGTGTTTATAAGATCAACTTAATACTTAATACTTAATACTTAATACTTAATACTTAATACTTAATACTTAATACTTAAT
>NZ_CBCPHV010000039.1:0-737 GCF_965118635.1 Empedobacter brevis
GTCCTTTTTAATAGATTCATAAGATTCCATTATAATTCGTCCGGCTTTGCTTTCTGCATTTCGTTGACCTGTTAATATTGCATAACAAGTACTATAAGGATAACCGGTAATCTCTGAGAGTATCGTGTAGATACTCTTTGGCTTGGTTAAAGTGATCTTATTACTCATATACTTGATTTTTTATATTCAACATTCTTACATGTATGAGTTTGTAAATAAATACATACTTTTGTGTAATATTGTTTTACAAATCTATAAGAAATATTCTACAAAAACAAAATAATCGTAAGATATTTCCTATATAATAATTATTCATTATGTCTAATACAGTTACAAGAATTAAAGAGTTTATTGATTTTAAAGGGATTTCTGTAAGAAAATTTGAAGAAACTGTAGGTTTTTCGAATGGTTCTTTTGCTAGTCAGTATAAGAATAATAAGACAATAGGAGTTGATAAAGTAGAATATATCTTACAGTCGTTCCCTGAAATATCTGCTGAATGGTTATTAACTGGAGAAGGTGAAATGTTGAAGGGAAAATCAGAAAAAAAAACCGCCACAAAAACCGCCACATTTTTAGAAGATTCGAAAAATACAGAAAATGTGGCGGTTTTCAATGAAGGTAAACAAGATTACTCCGTTTTACCAAAAGTGGTAACAGTTGACAATTACGGACGTGATAATGTAGTATTGGTTCCTAATAAAGCAGCTGCAGGATACCTTGCAGGATATGGAGAC
>NZ_CBCPHV010000040.1:0-705 GCF_965118635.1 Empedobacter brevis
ATCTCCATATCCTGCAAGGTATCCTGCAGCTGCTTTATTAGGAACCAATACTACATTATCACGTCCGTAATTGTCTACTGTTACAACTTTTGGCAAAATTGAGTAGTCTTGCTTTGGTTCATCTAAAAGTGTTACATTTTCTGTACTTTTCGAATCTTGCAAAAATGTAACACTTTTTGTAACACTTTTTTTTTCGGAATTTTCCTTCAACATTTGACCTTTCCCATCGATTAGCCAATCATAAGAAATATTAAAATTACGTATAATTTCAGATATTGTGTCTATAGATGGAAGTATCCTTCCTCCTTCCATTTGTGATAAAGGCGACTGCTTAATACCTATTTTTTTGGCAAAATCAATTTGATTTAGTCCTAAAAAATTCCTTATTTCCTTAATTCTCAATCCTATAGACATGATTATTAAAATATTTAATATTATTTATGTTTTTAATATTAAAAACACGTATATTTGTCAAACAATTATGTACAAAAGTATAAAATATAATACAAATAAGTATAATAATTAAAAATCAAGTATATGAGTAATCAAATAACACTAACCAAACCAAAGAGCATTTATACGATACTCTCAGAGATTACTGGTTATCCTTACAATACTTGCTACAAAGTATTAACAGGTCAACGAAATGCAGATAGCAAAGCCGGACGAATTATAATGGAGTCTTATGAATCTATTAAAAAGGAT
>NZ_CBCPHV010000041.1:0-649 GCF_965118635.1 Empedobacter brevis
AGCACAGATCGTAAAGAAATCATTTTTAAAAGGTATTCCTAACAGCTTGAAACGATCATTTTCCAATTGATTTTCCAAGAAAAGAAACCAAGCTTTAGCCCTTGCCATTTGCACGGCTTCCGTTTGGACAAAAGTTATTCCTGCATCATACATATAATAGATTATATCCTTATTATTGATGTAGCTTTCAACCTTTTTCAATATCTCTGATTCTATCAAATCAGCTGTTTTATTCTTATTGGTACTCAGTAGAGCTTCATACTGTTGTAAAAGCTCATACTTTGTACCTAATTTTGATCTATAATGTGTAGGCTTACGGTCTGGTATTCTATCATAATCATAATAAAATTGCCCTTTTACACGTGCCCAACGCCATGCTTTTTTTACATCTGGAAGGAAATCTCCAAACTTTTTACCTTTTGGTAAAAACTCTTTGTATGATTTTCTAGACCGTGTTCTTAAAAACTCCTCTGAAATCCCACAGAATTGCATTACAAGACGCTGAGACACCCAAAGAGTATCTTCATCCTTGTTTTTGCGTAGTATTATGTCGTTATTCAGTAGATTCATTTTTATTGTTGTTTAAACTTGTTTTAAACTTTGTTCCTGTCAACGGCTCGAACGTTGATGCTTGCCAATCAGGATGATT
>NZ_CBCPHV010000042.1:0-646 GCF_965118635.1 Empedobacter brevis
CATCATCCTGGTTGGCAAGCATCAACGTTCGAGCCGTTGACAGGAACAAAGTTTAAAACAAGTTTAAACAACAATAAAAATGAATCTACTGAATAACGACATAATACTACGAAAAAACAAGGACGAAGATACTGTTTGGGTGTCTCAGCGTCTTGTTATGCAAGTATGTGGGGTTTCAGAGGAGCATTTGAGATGTAGAGTTCGCCCTATGTTTAAATCCTATTTAAAAGGATATAAAACAGGTGATTTCCTTCCAGATGTAAAAAAAGCATGGCGTTGGGCACGTGTAAAAGGGCAATTTTATTATGATTATGATAGAATACCAGACCGTAAGCCTACACATTACAGAAGTAAATTGGGTACAAAGTATGAGCTTTTACAACAGTATGAAGCTCTACTGAGTACCAATAAGAATAAAACAGCTGATTTAATTGAATCAGATATTTTGAAAAAGGTTGAAAGCTACATCAACAATAAGGATATAATCTATTATATGTATGATGCAGGAACAACTTTTGTCCAAACGGAAGCCGTGCAAATGGCAAGAGCCAAAGCTTGGTTTCTTTTCTTAGAAAATCAATTGGAAAATGATCGTTTCAAGCTGTTAGGAATACCTTTTAAAAATGATTTCTTTACGATTTGTGCG
>NZ_CBCPHV010000043.1:0-617 GCF_965118635.1 Empedobacter brevis
GATGGTATTTACTTGATGGTAGGCAATTATCATCTTTGTCAGGAAATCCTTCTCAAAAAGCAACAGAATTAGGTTTTATAGGTAATTTACCTAATGCTAGTGATCGATATCTTAAGAATATAGCATCTACTGAAAGTTTAGGAGAAGCTGTTGGGTCAAAATCTGAAGTACTAGTGCAAGCGAATTTACCTAACATAACATTAAAAGGAAAAACAGATAACTCTACACATAGTCATAATTATAATGAAAGAGGTGTTGGATCTATCTATAGTATAGAAAGAGGAAGTACTAAAACTATTATTGATGACACTAAAGTGGCTGAGAGGACTACAGATGGTGCAGGAGGTCACACTCATAACTATACTGTTAATTCTGGAGGTAAAAATTATCCTCTAACAGTAGAACCTAAATATTTATTAACGTATATATTCGTTTATTTAGGTAATTAAACTTAAAAATATTATTTCTTATAAAAATAAGTCCGATTGAAAATCGGACTTGTTTTGTTTTAGATAAAGGTTATACTTTAACCAATCAATATTAGAAATTTCTATTTTTAATAAATTCTAAAGTATCGAAAAAACAAAACCCCAATAGAAAATCTATTGGGGTTTATT
>NZ_CBCPHV010000044.1:0-562 GCF_965118635.1 Empedobacter brevis
TGTGAGGGGCTATACGAAAAGTACAGCTTATTTAGGGGCTTGTTGGTTTAAGTTTTTTAAATTTGCTTGATGTGAGGTTTATGTGAAAGGCCAATCGCATCAACTAAAAGGCCTTTTTGCTTTATGTTAACCGCTTTAATTGATCTCTCAATTCAAATATATCGGCTTCCAGATCATTTAGGCGATCGTACATAGTTGACGGGTCTGGAATATTGAAAGACAAATATACTTTAACTTCCCAAACTTCTTTTATATCTTCAGGTAAAAATACTTTAGAGGCATAGATACGGTTATCTGATTTTAGAAAAAGATTGCCGTATTTCTCTATTCTGTTTAAAGCGCGTTTAACCAAAATACCCTCGTAATCTTCTGATTGTATTACAAATACATATACACGACCGTCTTTTATATCTACTTGCCAATTCTCTTTCCATTCGCCTACTACATACGATTGATTTTGTATTGTAGGCTCCATTGAGTCCCCGGCTACCTGGAACATTCTGTAAGTACCGTTGTTTAGATTAGGTAAATTATAAGTAGGCAGTTTTTTTATATAAGTGGG